>NZ_BAAAFG010000012.1:0-261698 GCF_039523415.1 Gangjinia marincola | reverse complement strand
CTTGCTCACCCGAAAATTTCTGCAAAATTTTCTATGGTTTGGGTATCTTTGGGAAGACAAGGCTAAGGCACGCAACTGCGCATAGCCTAAACCGTTGTGCGTCATTTAAAAAACAGAGAACACTTAATGAAATATAGTTTAATAATCATATTTTTTTACTTTCTAATCTCCTGTCAAACCAAAGGACAGAAAAAACAAGATGACGATTCTGACTTATCGTTGAAAATTGACTCGGTTATTAGCGAACAAAAATTCAATGGGGTGATTTTGGTTTCCACTGACTCAATTGACATTTATTCTAAAGCAATTGGTTTTTCGGATTTGGAAAAAGAAACTAAACTTGACTTAAACGACCAATTTGTAATAGGTTCTATAAGCAAACAGATTACGGCTGTATTGGTTTTGAGAGAATATGAAAAGAAAAATCTAGAACTTGACGATTCGATTGAGAAATATTTAACCCAAATAAATCAACCTTGGACAAAAGAAGTAACCATTCATCACTTGTTAACTCACACTCACGGAATCGTTGACTTAAACAAACCATTGGAATTTAAACAAGGGTCACAATTTCATTATTCCCAGTTGGGATATGAACTGCTCGCTCAAATCCTTGAAAAAGTTACGGAAAAGTCCTTTGAACAATTGTCGACTGAACTTTTTGAAAACTATGGACTCAAAAACACGTTTCATCCAAAAAACAAAGAATACGGACACCTAGTAAAAGGCTATGAAGAAAACGAAAATGGGGTTTTGGTTTTTGCTGCAAATAGTTTAGATAATTATGTTCCAGCCGGTAGTTTTATATCAAACGCAGCCGACCTGAAAAAATGGAACGAAAATTTATATTCGGGAAAGTTGGTTACGAAAGAGACTCTGAAATTAATGACAACCAAATACGCAACTCGAATCCATCCTATTTTTGAAACAGTTGAATATGGATATGGACTACTTTTTAAAGACGGAGAACAAAATGTTCAAGTTGGTGCATTAGGCTATGCACCTGGATTTGTATCTGCTTGCTATTATTATCCACAGGAAAATTTGAATCTTGTGATTTTGGAAAATACTGCAAATAATTTAGATGACTTTAAACAGACATTTAAGATACATACATCAATTATGGAATTAATAAAAAAACGAACGCACAACAATGGCTCCTATGAAAAGCCTTAGTCCAGTTCTCTAAAGTTAACTAATATTTTCTTTTTTACTTAAACCACCTTTTTTTCTTTTAATATAACTTGCTCAGCATCCTATATGTGATATTCCGTAAGTACGGGATTCACCGGCATCTGTATGATTATAAGCTATAATAGACCTGTTCACTTGCTATAAAATGTGATTCCCAATATTCTGAGATCACCCACGTTGTTTTGTGATACAGATCTTTTCTACTTTATTATGAGCTTCGTTATTAAATTATTATTTATTGCTCTACTCCTATCACATAGGGTGTTTCGCTCTTAATTACCGCCAGAGTTCTACTTAAAAGTTTACGCGCCACCTTTACAATGACTGATTTTACGTTCTTACCTTGATGCTTCCTATAGTAGGCCTGCATGACAGGATCTGTCCGTATAGCTTGCCAAGATGCTTCAATAAAGTAGCTACGTGGCAAGCGATGAGCTCTCATACTTATCCCGGTATGGCGTATCGTATCTCCACTCTGGTAGATCCCGGGACATAAACCTACATAGCCCGCCAAATGCTTCACACTGCTAAATCTACGAAGGTCACCTAGTTCGCTTAATATCCCACTGGCAACGATACCCCCTATCCCCGGAATACTGCGAAGCAGCATGTAGTCGTTCTTATAGTAAGCCTTCGTATACTTACGCAAAAGAGTAGAGACATCTCTAAACTCCTGATCAATGAATCTAAAACTGCGCATACGGCTTCTTAAAACCTCATTGCCCGGATCATACTCAAATACTAAAGCATCTAACCAATGACGAAACTTATGACTCCAATGATCGTTATCAAACTCTTCAGGTATCGCAACGCCATAGTAAAGTAACTGCATCTTGATGTAGCTCTTGATTTGGCGCATATCCTTAACCAAGTCATTGCGACGCCTAAATAAACTGCGTAATTGTTCTCTCTTTGTATCAGGAACATTTATACTTTCTAATCGACCATCTTTTAGCTCTCTTGCGATTAGCTGAGCATCTATCCTATCAGTCTTGGTATACTTCTCCTTGCCTTTTCTGTGAATATCTGCCGGATTTACTACTAGAGATCGCCAGCCGTAACGCTCAAAATCACGATGAGCAGAATACCCACAGCAACCTGCCTCGTAAGCTGTAGATACCTCATAACCTTTATAATGACGATCTACGTAATTCTTGAGCTCAACAGGATTTGGAGACATACTAAATGTCTTACCGCCTGAAATATCAGTCGCACAATGAACTTTCCAGCTTCGTTTGTGAATGTCAATACCAATGAATAACTTAGGTGTCGCAGTTTGTTGGGTGTCCATACCTTTTGATTTTAGTGAATCTTAAAGATACTCGACAGGCTGCTTTTACATAGATGCTATAGTGCATAGCTACCCTGCGGGATAGCTACGACACCATACACGGAACGTTGAAGGCAATGGCCCTAGGGGGACGCAAAAATCACGCACGCTGTGCGTTTCCCTTTTTGCTCCATCGCCTTCAACGGGATTTGTACATCGCACCCCATTTGAATCTAATTGTCTATTTTTATCCCAAGGTGTAAAGGCAAAAAGCACTGCCTTCAACACAGTGTATACCCTATGGGGCGCGATGATGGCTACCCGTGGCGCTGCGCCCCACACGCCATACACAAATCCCGTTGTGCCACATTTGACCAAAAAATAATCATCAGGCAACCATTTAACTTTAAATGACGTCTATAAGAATAAAACACAAAACAAAATTGATGCAAAAATTATTGACTTTAGGATTTTTGACTTTATTACTTTCTTGCCAAACAGAAAAAAAACAACCAGACAAATTCAGCGCGGACTTTAACAAAAATATAGAAACATATTTTCTTGCCGAGATACTCTCCATTGACCATAGAAATACCAACAAACAATGGGAGGAATATAAACTCAAAACGTGCAAAGAATACCAACCGATAGTTGCGAAAGCATTAGCTGATTTTGGAAATCTAACCCAAAGTGAAATTGCAATTGAAACAGCCAAACTTAATGATACATTGGGGAGTTTTGGGTATGGTAACGATGTTATGATGAGAATTCTATTGGAGCAACCAGAATTTGACCTTTTTCAAAAACCTTCGAGATTTAAATTTTCACAAACCCATTTGAAAAGCGACAAACAAATAGTATTAGAAAACATAATTTCGAATTATTTACAAGTACTTTACAATTTCTACCAAACTGAGAACATTAATGATTTCTATACTAAAAATGCAAATTTCTACAGTGGTGCTATCAACGAGGTTCAAACTCACATACCAAAAGGATTTACGGAAGCAATGGAGGAATACTATGGAGATAGTAGAGAAAAATACGTTGCTTTAGTAAGTCCAATGATGATTTGGCCGATAGAAGGCAATGAAGGACGTGGAATTGGAGCATCAGTCGAAAAAGACAATAAGAAAATTGTCTATGAAATTATGAGCCCTTACGTTCAAGTACCAGTCGATTCCACAAAAAAGAATTATACCCAATTTGGTTTTGATTATCAACCGAGAGCAAGAACCCTAACAATACACGAATTTGGACATACATTTGTTAATAGGGAACTTGAGCCTTTCCATAAACAAATAGAAAATTCCTCTTACCTATTTACAGATAAGCTCAAAAAAATAATGCAAACAAAAGGCATCCAAAATTGGAATGTTTATGTTATTGAGAGTTTAGTTCGATTGGGCGAAATTAGAATAGCAGAAATTCAAAATGATAAAGAAAGGGCTGATTATTTACGAAATTATCATACTAGTTTAGAGCATTTTAATTTTCTTCCGCAATTGGAGGAAAAAGTACTTCAATTCGAGAATAACCGAAAAAAATATCCCATGTGGAAAGATTTTATTCCCGAACTTTTAGGTGTATTTGAGAAAAGCACGACTGAATATATAAATGAAAAATTAAAATAAAAAAGTGGCATAACAATGGCTATAAACAATTGCTTTTACAGGCTTATCCTGAAAATTTCCACGTATTTGCTGCTTGTCGTGTACTTGCAAAAGTCCGTGCTAACCCACGCAACTGTTCATAGCCGAGACCGTTGAAGGCAATGGCCCTAGGGGGACGCAAAAATCACGCACGCTGTGCGTTTCCCTTTTTGCTCCATCGCCTTCAACGGGATTTGTACATCGCACCCCATTTGAATCTAATTGTCTATTTTTATCCCAAGGTTTAAAGGCAAAAAGCACTGCCTTCAACACTTTGTATACCCTATGGGGCGCGATGATGGCTACCCGTGGCGCTGCGCCCCACACGCCATACACAAATCCCGTTGTGCAACATTTACCAAAACCATCGCAAATTGGAATTGAAAATTAAATTGAGTATATTTTTCATCGGCGGATTTTTCTTTTTTTGGATTTTAGGTCCAATATTAACAGACAAATTGAAAGGTGGATTGGAAAAGCGAAACCAAAATTGGTTGAGAAAGCACCTGGAATTTTTAAATTCTATCGCTATTTCTTCAAAGCATTCGCATTTGCTTGTCTGATTTATATTGTTTTGATTTGGACAGGGTTTGTAACAATTCCAACCGAATAACGAATGAAAACAAATTTTGAGATAGACGAAAATAGTGGCGTAAAATATGACGGAATTCATATCGACTTACACAATAATTTTGAACTGAAACTAAAAGAAACGGACGGAAAAAACATATTGATTGAATTCCTAAAATTAAATGACGATTGGGTTCACGAAAATGAATTCGCCAAATTGACTTTTGTCCATAAAAACATCTCTTACGAATTTTTTGAAAACGGGAATAATGATGAATATCCCGAAGACGAAAATACTTTAAGCGTTATCGGCTATTTTCCAAAATCAATGCGGAATATAAACGACGGTTTTATGCAACGAAATAAACCAGAAATTGATGATGATATTATTTATATCTTTCAGAACGATAAAACAATCAGAATTGGTTGTGACGAAATAGAATTGATAGTAAAAAAACAATAAAGAAACGGAAAACAGAGCGAAAACAACGTTGCACAACAATGGCTATAAACAATTGCTATAACAGGCTTATCCTGAAAATTCCTGCGGAATTTTCAGCTTGTCGTGTACTTGCAAAAGTCCGTTAAAACGCACGCAACTGTTCATAGCCGATACCGTTGAAGGCAATGGCCCTAGGGGGACGCAAAAACCACGCACACTGTGCGTTTCCCTTTTTGCTCCATCGCCTTCAACGGGATTTGTACATCACACCCCATTAAAATCTAATTGTCTATTTTTATCCTAAGGTGTAAAGGCAAAAAGCGTGCTGAGCGAAGACGAAGTACATTCAACACAGTGTATACCCTATGGGGCGCGATGATGGCTACCCGTGGCGCTGCGCCCCACAGCCTGCACTGAGCGAAGTCGAAGTGCCATACACAAATCCCGTTGTAAAACATTTTGAAAAAATATAGATTGAATAAAGTACTCTACTTTTTGGTTTTGATATTAGTTGCTTGCGACAGTAATAAAAGTGTGACTGAACCTTTAAAAAAACCATTTGAATTAGGAATTGAATTGACTGGAAAAGTTACAAAAATAGATTCTCTAGAAAGTTATTACCTCATTAACGTAACTGATGAAAATAATTGGTTTAGAATTGTATCTAAAAAATCTTCTTCAAAGCCCTATAAAGGGACTAAGCTTGAAAACGGCAATTCTTACTTTTTTAAAATAAAACAAATAACAGATAGAAGTGTCAACCCAAGAGTTGGCAACTATTTGGACATTGCAGCTTGTCGCTATTTTGAAAATACTGAAATATGTACAGATTCTGGTTACGAATTAGCGACGGCATACAACCTATTGGGGCTTTATTTAAAACCTGAGTAATAAAGCAAAGTAATTGCGAATGGAATTAAAAACTATGCGCAGATGGACTTTACTCGGGCGGAAAAAACGTTTTACAACAATACCTAAACGTAATGCGGGGTTTTGGGCTAAATCGAAAGGTCTGTGTATATTTACTAAGTCGCTAAATCTTTGGGATTTAGCTTTGGACAAAAAAGGAAAAAGCGAAACCAAAAGCTTTAGCTACGTCGGCAGACGGCAACGAAAAGTTTCCTCGCCTCCGCACTACGCTTAGCCCAACCGTTGAAGGCAATGGCCCAAGGGACTTTTTTGCATTCCTCTCTCCGCCAGCCGGCGGATCGTCGGATGCAAGACACCCAATTAAATCTAATTGTCTATTTTTATCCTAAGGTGTAAAGGCAAAAAGCGTGCTGAGCGAAGACGAAGTACATTCAACACAGTGTATCCGCCGGTAGTCGGACAAATAACCAATGGGGCGTCCCGAAACTTCGGGAATGGTTACTCGTGGCGCTGCGCCTTTAAAATGCCTTCCTCTCTCCGCCAGACAGCGGATCGTCGGAGGCAGGACACAAATCGCGTTGTATAACATAAACCATAAGCCATGAAAAATTATCTGAATGTGAATATTTTTTTTCTTGCTATTTTCTTTTTTTCTACCAATGTATTTGCGCAAAAATTTGACAGGAATAAAATACAACTCGAAATAAAAAATGCAGCTTTGCTTGAACAAGAGGCATTCAAAAATGGAAACTGTGAAAAAGTATTGAGCTTGATGTCTGATGACATTACTTTTCTAGCGAATGGCAAAAAAGTACCTTCAAAAAAAGTCGTAGAAAAATTTTGCAACTCTATACCCAGACCGTTTAAAACAGCAACGGTTGACAAACTCGAAATTTATCCGTTAAACGAAACCACTGGATATGTAATTAGGACATTAGAATATCCAAAGAATGAAACTATAAAAATGTCGGAGTATGTCACAAAAATTTGGACAAAAATTGATGGAGAGTGGAAAATAACGCACTTACACTCAACCGTAAAAGAAATGCCAATAACTAATTAATTTACGTTGTACAACAACGGTAACCGTTGCACAACCCGATAAATCCTAAAATTAGACCTCACATGCGCCATTTTAGGGGCGCTTTTTATTTCAAGCTAGTTTTATTTTGTCAAAATTGAGTGGCTTAGATGTAGTCTCATGAGATCTATTATAGGCTTTTTGTTTTTTTGCATGAAGTTACCTACTCCCGCTCCATTTTGAACCAGTTTTTTAGTGAATTTTAGATACTTCTTCAGATTATAGGCCACCGCGGAAAGGTGCATCACCTTGTTGGCTTGCCGTATTCCTATTGTATTGATCTTTCTCAAGCCCATAAATTGGGTAAGCCTACACAACGTAATGAAATCAAGTTCAATACAGTTGCAATTAGTGATACACTTTTGTAATCTTCACTATATTTAAAATATTAAATTGAAGCGTCATTAGTATTGTGAGCTTCCAACATCTTGAAAAGTAAAGAACCCAACCTTTATAAACAATTGTTGAGTTGAATAGAGAAAAACTTGAAATTAATCCATTAAGTCATATGAGAAATAGTTTCTTTTTTTTAGCAGTACTATTATCTATACAATTTCACAGTCAAAAAATGATTGAAAACAAAGCTGAAATGTGTCAGCTATTAGCTAAAATGTCCAGTCGTGATCAATTGCACAGATCAAAAATTCCTGATGCATTTTCTGGTAATGAAATTCACTACTCAATAAAAGAGATTGACTCCATAAACGTTTTACAACGAAAAATAGATAATCACAAAACTAAAAAACTTATAGAGATTACAAAGAAATATGGCTGGATAAGTAATGAAAGAATTGATTGTACTAATGTAGATATTTGGATCATCTTTAGACATTCAAAACCTACCTATTTTGATGATATTTCTGAATTAATTGAAAAGAACACGAGGAAAAACGATTAAATGATTTCTATTATACCATGATAAAAGACCATTTGAATGGAAGACCACGTGGATAATAATTAGAATTTTCACCAACCCTTTTGAGTAATAGTCAGAGATAATTTTATTCTCTTTTTAGCAAATTTTCTAAAAAAGTATGAACCTCTACCTTATATTTCTTACTTAATGGGATGGAAATATTTCCTTTTAAAGTAACTTCAGTCAATGCTACAGCTTCAACATAGTTAGGATTAATGATATAAGAGCGATGGGTTCTAATAAATCCTAAGGGATTCATTTCTGCTTCGGCTACCTTAAGGCGCTTAAAACAAGTATATTTTCTAGATAAGGTGTTATAATCCACATATTCTCCGTTAGCATTTAAATACAGAATATCCTGAGATAAAACATAGATGGTCTTTCCTCCGCAGCGTAATTTTATAGGCTGCTCTAGTTTTTGTCCAGATTCTTTAAATCTCTCTTTATATTTTTCTCTTGCTGCTAATCCCCATTGGTAAATAGCATAACTATAGCCTAGAAAAAGCAATCCCGCTGAACTAAACATAGTAAAAGGCAAAGCCCTACGCGGATAATGAAATACCGTATACGAAGGTAAATGATTACTTAAGAAAAAATAAATAAAGGTAAATCGTATGCCGGTAAATAGTGCCGTAAATAATATAAATTCTTTTACGGGGAATCTGGTACAGGCTCCCAATCTTAGGTAACCTATCATAAGTATACATATAGAAATCACAGTAATACCTATTGCCGAAAGCATAGCAACTAAAAACTCAAAAAACTCAAGATAATAACCTAAGGCGAATAGGAAAAAAAAGTAAATCCATATCAAACCCCACAGCGAAATATGCCTTTTGAGAAGATCATTGATTGAATTTATCCATCGTTTCATTGAATAGTCATCGCTACAAATATAAAAAAATAGGATTTTTCGTTTCTTTAAATTGAATATCGTACTTAGTAATAAATATTTCCAAGAATACAGCTCAATTTTAATACATCCAAAATCTTATGAATTCTCCATATTATAATAAATTATATCTGTTTTGTTTCATGTTGTTATTATCGATATTTGTGGCCAATTGCGGTAAAGACGATGATAGCCAAGTGGATAACATGAATATAAACGCAGAAATTGAGAGCCTATCTGGTCAGATCAAACTCTTAGAACAACCTCCAGCTTCTCTCGAACTTGACGAATTGACCTCAGATACTTTACTGTTTATTTTTGCCGAAAAAAGAAGTCATACTTTAGTAACATCAATTGAGATAGATTTATCTATGCCTGGTAATTACTTTCCAAGTACCTTTCCTGGTGATGAACAAACCTGGGAAGCCCTTATGCCGGGAAACATTCCTGCAGGAACAGTTGTTGATTCGTATTACCTGCATTACGATAACGAAACCTATAATGATACATTTGATATAAACAATTATTTTAATTGTATTGGTCAATACCAGGTAAATGCCGTAATTAAATTTTCAAAACCTGTTTTAGGTATTATTATGAGAGCAGGATTAGGAGAAGAAGATCATTTAGGAAACAGTAACAATGAATTAGGAGTTGCTTCTGTAGATTATTGTGAAGATAATCTGAGTCATTTCCCAGGGATTAATATTGTAGACGGTTGTCAATCAGATCAATTTATTCTAAGCGAGGATAGAAAAACACTAACACTTAAGAATAATACTGACATTCACCACGACAATTACCGCGTCATTTTAGCAGCAGATTAAAGAAGTTTTAGTTGTAAAAATAATGGAGGCTAA
Source organism: Gangjinia marincola (assembly GCF_039523415.1). NCBI lineage: Bacteria > Pseudomonadati > Bacteroidota > Flavobacteriia > Flavobacteriales > Flavobacteriaceae > Gangjinia > Gangjinia marincola. The sequence goes on along the minus strand of NZ_BAAAFG010000012.1, from coordinate 251,951 downwards.
TCAACAACCTCAATCCCAAATCCCTGCAGTAACCCTAAAGCATTTTCCCTAGAGAATTTTGCTCCGCGAAGTTTGTTTTTGGTAGGATCGATCTGGATGCCAGAAGCGCGACTAACATCAGCTTGTTCGAGAATAGTTTGATCAAAAATTGCACGATTCAACGTTGACTCGTTGAATACAGCATTGGTGAGATTAGCCTGAGTAAAATCGGCTTCGGTTAGATCACAGGCTTCAAAAATGGTATTGGCTAAGGCACATTGGTAAAATGACGCGGGCATCAGTTGAGTTTTTTTACAGGTAATTCCAAAGGCAAATGCATCACAATGCTCAAAATGCAAGCCCAATAATTTACATTCATCAAACCTAACTTGTTGAAAGCTGGTTCCCTGCAATTTGACATTACTTAAATTACAGCCAATAAATTCACAGTCAATAAATCTGATCTCAGATAAGTCACTTTCAGTAAACTGACACTGTTTAAACAAACAACCTTCATAATCACCTTTAGCTAAGCGCGCAGAAGTAAAATCCTTCTGCTCAAAAACTTCATCAAAGCATTCTACTATATCCATTGTTACTTATTTGGACAAATAGGCAAGAACATTTTGTTCAATACGTTTTTCGATATCACTCAAATCCGCTTTTACAAAGGTTTCGCCGGTGATACTTTCGTATAACTCAATGTATCGCTCAGAAATGGTTTGAATAAAGGCATCAGACATTTCCGGCACCTGCTGCCCTTCTAACCCCTGAAAACCATTAGCGATCAACCACTGGCGTACAAACTCTTTAGAAAGCTGCTTTTGAGCCTCTCCCCGCTGCTGACGTTCTTCGTATCCTTCAGCGTAAAAATAACGCGAGGAATCCGGCGTGTGAATTTCATCAATCAACACGATTTTTCCCTCTTTGGTCTTACCGAATTCGTATTTGGTGTCTACAAGGATGAGTCCGCGTTGTTTGGCGATTTCTGTACCGCGTTCAAAGAGTGCATAGGTATATTTTTCTAATACGGCATAATCTTCCGCCGAAACAATCCCCCCTTTCAAAATCTCTTCTTTTGAAATGTCCTCATCATGGTCACCTTGTTCTGCCTTGGTGGCCGGAGTGATAATTGGAGCGGGAAATGCGTCGTTTTCTTTCATTCCTTCCGGTAAGGAGACTCCGCATAACATGCGCTTACCCGCTTTATATTCTCGTGCAGCATGACCTGCCAGATAACCGCGTATAACCATTTCAACTTTAAAAGGCTCACACAACTCTCCTACCGCCACATTGGGATCTGGCGTAGCGGTTAACCAATTAGGGACGATATCCTGAGTATCCCTCATCATCTTTGTGGCTATTTGGTTTAGGATTTGACCTTTATAGGGTATTCCCTTAGGCATCACGACATCAAACGCACTCAACCGATCTGTTGCTACCATCACCAATTGATCGTTCGCCAGAGTATATACTTCTCTCACTTTACCGTGATATACGTTTTTTTGACCGGGAAAATTAAAGTTGGTGTGGGTAAGGGTGTTCATGATTGAATAAAAGTTCAAAATTGTGAGTTATAGATCTTGGCTTTGTAGCTTAGTTTTTGATTTTATACTTTGTACTTTGTACTTTCGGCTTTGTACTTGAAAACTAGTTCCTATTCTCAATATCTTTATACGCCGCAATTACTTTTTTGACCAGTGGATGACGAATAACGTCTTTATCATCCAGGTAAATCATCCCGACTCCTTTTACATCTTTTAGAATTAACAAGACTTCTTTGAGCCCACTAATCACACGTCGCGGTAAATCGATCTGCCCGGGATCACCGGTAATCATGAATTTTGCACTTTTACCCATACGCGTTAGGAACATCTTCATTTGCGCATGTGTGGTATTTTGCGCTTCATCTAAGATCACAAACGCATTATCTAACGTGCGACCACGCATAAATGCCATAGGTGCGATTTGGATCGTGCCATCTTCAATAAACTTCTCTAATCGTTCTGCCGGAATCATATCGCGCAGTGCATCGTACAGTGGTTGCATATAAGGATCCAGCTTTTCGCGTAAATCCCCGGGTAAGAATCCCAGGTTTTCTCCGGCCTCTACAGCCGGACGGGTTAGTATAATACGACGGACTTGTTTTTCTTTTAAGGCTTTTACTGCTAGCGCTACGCCTGTATAGGTTTTTCCGGTTCCCGCGGGGCCAATGGCAAACACCATATCGTTTTTTTCGGTAAGTTCAACCAACTTACGTTGATTAGCCGTTTGGGCTTTAATCACCTTGCCGCTTACACCGTGAACTAATGCTTTACCACTTTCTTTAGAAGTTGCATAATCATCCTTATGATTGCTGGTTAATACCCGCTCAATAGAATTTTCATCCAATTTATTGTAGTTTGAAAAATGTTCTAATATCATATTAAAACGCTTGTCAAACTCCTCTAAACGCTCCTCGTCACCGTAAACTTTGATTTTTGTTCCCCGTGCAACGATCTTGAGCTTTGGAAAATACTTTTTTAAAAGTTCAATGTTAGCATTTTGAGAGCCGAAAAATTCTCTTGGGTTAATGTCTGAAAGTTCGATGATAAGTTCGTTCAAAAGCAGAAAGGTTTTTTTAAGTAAATACGCTATTTTCGCAAAACAAATTTAAACAAAATAAGCACTGCCAAGGCTAAAAAATATTAACAAAACACTGCTATGCCTATCATTACCTTAACGACCGATTTTGGCAATAAAGACCACTCTGTTGGTGCGGTTAAGGGAGCGATTTATAAAGAATTGGATCAAGCGACCATTGTTGACATCTCTCATGAGATTTCTCCTTTCCACATTGTTGAAGCAGCCTATATCATCAAAAACGGTTATAAAAATTTTCCTGAAGGTACTATCCATATTATTGGGGTCGACTCTGAGCTTACGCCGGAAAATAACCACATCGCATTAAAACTTGATAATCATTACTTTATCTGTGCCAACAACGGTATCATGTCTTTAATTGCTGCCGAAATTATACCTGAAAAAATTGTACAAATCAACATTCATGATAAAGTCGAAAGCAACTTTACCCTGCTGGATGTATTTGTAAAAGCAGCTGCGCACATAGCCAGAGGCGGAACATTGGATGTGATCGGAAAAGACATTACCGCCATTAAACAACTTATTGGAGTAAAACCACAGGTGAACAGCGATAAAAAACAAATCATAGGCTACGTTTTATATGTAGATCATTATGGCAATGTGGTTACCAATATTTCCAGAACATTTTTCGAAGATGTTGGTAAAGGGCGAACCTTTACCATATCAACACGATCTGTGCAGTTTAAGAAAATACACGAGTCTTATAGCGATGCGATCAATTTTGATTCGCCTAAAAATAAACGTGAAGAAGAAGGCAAGAAAATCGCCTTATTCAATTCTGCCGGCTATATCGAGTTGGCGGTTTATAAAAGTAATCCAAGTACAGTTGGGAGCGCAGCCTCACTTTTTGGATTAAAATATTTAGACACCGTAAACATTACCTTTGACTAATGCTGGTACGTATTGTAAAAATGACGTTTCAAAAGGATAAGATCAACAATTTTGAAGCTTTGTTTGATGAAGTTAAACATAAGATACGCAACAGCCCGGGATGCCGTTTGTTAGAATTATATCAAGATCAAAATAACCCGCAGGTATTTTTTACCTATAGTTACTGGGTAGCAGAAGAAGACCTTGAAAATTACCGACATTCACCTTTATTCAATGAAGTTTGGACAAAAACCAAAGCCATGTTTGCCGGTAAACCCGAAGCCTGGAGTGTGGATAAAAAAGTGAGTTTGAAATGAGACCATGGCTAATTGAAAAGATATCAATTCCTACAATGCCAAGGTTATATTTAGCAATACTGCTATCCTGCTTAGTTTTAAGTTGTAAAACCTCTATACAGAAATCCGAACATGTACAATTCCTATATCAATCGGCAGATTTACCAAAAAGCACTGGTGTCGTTACTGATCTTGCGAATCTATACACGAGTAGTCAAACTGACGAGTTTAGAACGCTCATCCAAGATTTTGAAAAAGAAACATCCAATGAAATAGCTTTAGTTACTGTGACAAACATTCATCCTTACGAAGATTTGGCTATCTTCACTACAGATTTAGCCAATCACTGGGGTGTTGGTAAAGAATCCTCTAACAACGGATTAGTTTTTTGCATTTACCCTGAAAAAAGAAAGCTGTGGATAAGTACCGGATTTGAAACTGAAAAAATACTTACTGATTAAATATGTAAAAAGGTCATTGATCAATATATCCTACCTCAATTTAAAGAGGCAAACTATTACGAAGGCACAAAACGAGGAATAGAGGAATTAATTGAAATCTGGAAAAAGAAAACAGATACAGATAACAATTAAACCATAACGAATACCAGTAACCAATAACAACCCATGGAAGACCAGTTATTTAACGCATTTATATCACTTTTACCAGCCATTATCGTTGGCGGAGTAGCCTTTTACTTTTTACGAACGTATACCCTGCAAGAAGATCGCAAACAACGATTTGCTATTTTAAAAGAAAATCAAAAAAAAGCATTACCGCTGCGACTGCAAGCGTACGAACGATTGACCCTTTTCTTAGAACGCATTTCTCTGGTTAATCTCTTACTTAGAGTTAAACCCACTTCCCAAAGCAAAAATAGCTATGAGCGACTTTTGGTGCAGCACATAGAACAGGAATACGAACACAATATCACACAACAGATCTATGTATCTGATGAATGTTGGACCGCGATTAAAACAGCTAAGAATGTTACCATCCAAGTGATACGTAGAAGTACCATCAGCGATCAGGTCAATAGCGCCGATAAGCTAAGAGAATCCATTTTAACCGATTTATTAGACAAAAGCGCCAGTACAGAAAAGGCGATTTCGATTTTAAAAGGTGAAGTCAAGCAATTGTTTCGATAACCATATCATTCCCGCCTCCGCGTGTCGCCCTGTCATTCCTGCGTCCGCGTGTCGCCGAAGCTTCTCGGCCTTCGTAGCTGTGCTACTATGGCGAAGGAGGCTAGCGGAGGAGCAAAGCAGGAATCTCATTATCATATCTAAAATTACAATCAGTGTAAAAATTAACTCCTTCTACCTCATTGTCTCCGACGAGTGACAAAAGAGCGAGAGGAAGACAGTAAAGCGGGGGATGAGGGAATCCTACTCCAAATCCACTTGACTATCTTTTGTAACATTACGAGACTTTGCAAATTCAAATCCGCTGTCCCACCACAAGTTCATTTTGACCTTATCAAAAATGAGCGAATTGGTAGTAAGTACCGTTGGTGTGTAATACGGATTAATGATCACATTCTTATTCGCCGCTGCAAACTGGCCAATACGTATATTTTGTTTTTCAATGCGATCCATCATAAAACCATGCAGATTAGTCAACAAGCCAAAGGCATTTTTACTCGGCAGCGGATTGATATACGTCACCTCAGTCTCTAAAATGATCACATCAATCACCGTGGCGCCACGTTTTACCGCTTCTTCGATAGGAACTACGCATCCAAAACCACCATCAGCATATTCACAGCCGTTCTTCTTGACCAAACTCATAAATGGGATGTAATTCGCTGATATCCAAATCCAATCACAAAAATCATCGTACGTAAAGTCATTGATGGACTTATACTCCACTTGATTCAACGACAAATTAGAAACTGTGACGACCACTTCTTTTGGTCCTTGTTTTAATTCTTCAAATTCTGCAGGAGTCAAATTTTTCCGGATAAGTTGTTTAAGGTTATGGCTTTCGCCGAAGGTTTTTGAACCCCTAAAAAAATTACGGAGTACATTTCTATGCTTTATCCCCACCTGATGTACACCGTGCTTTTTCTTGATCGTAAAAGGATTTCGACTAAAAATACTCTGCTGATTAACCGAAGTATAAACCTCGCGCATCTTTTCAGCTTTATTCAGTGCTAAATGACTTAAGAGTAGACTTCCGGTAGAAGTTCCTATAAACAAATTATAGTCATATCCCGCTTCTTCAATGAGATACTGCGCCACTCCACCGGCAAACGCACCTTTACTTCCCCCACCAGAAATGACCAACGCTCTCATAATTCTGCCAGGGTTTTAGTGACGTATGCGCGCTCTTCCGCAGCCATGCCATCATAAAGCGATTTATAGCGGTTTTGATATTCTTCATCTTCTACCAATAATCCCATCAAACGTCGGGCATCTTTTCTAAATCGCCATACGTGATGGGTTGAAGCTTGTGCTAGATCCAATAAGTTTTGGTCGCTAAATTGATTGAATTGATAGAGATAGCTAAATGCCTCTGTTCGTATTTGATAGGCATACTCAGGTGCAGTAAATGATTGCAGATGAGCCAAAACTGCTGGTTTTTCGACATTTTTATAATCACTGGCCAGATGTAAGGCGTGCCATAACAATTCTAGGTTGTGATTGGGCAAACCAACCTTGCCCTGCATCGTCTCAAAATACGTTACTCTATTCGCCGGGAATTGCTCCCATAGCCTAAAAAAAGCGGCTTCTTGGGTGACGTAGGATTCATCATTTAGCAGAGTTTCAAATTTTTTACGAAAAACTTCCGGAATCGTATTCATCATTTTCGCCACAGCCTGCCGTACGTAAAGGTCATTAGTTGCCAATGCCTTTTCATATAATTCCAGCACCGCTTCGGCTTCAAATTCACTCAGTTGATTGACGGCCTCTTGTGCCAGGTAAGTGTTCACTGGGAATGCAAAGGTCTTTTCTATCGCGGTTCTCTTCGCATCGATTCCTTTTTCGCGTAGCGCTATCAACTCAAATAATCGCTGCATAAACGCCGACTTCTTTAATGAATTTACAGCCGCATAGCCTTGAAAAGCTGACTGCTCCAACCAGTCTTCTCTAAAAAGCTGCAAAGGCATCCCAGATGTATTCTCAACTTCGCTCAAAAAATCAGATGTAGTAACATTTTTAAATGCGTGTTTCTCCAAGTAGTTTTTTACACCCTTTTTAAAGGGCTCATCTCCAACTCGTTCCCGAAGCATATGTAATGCCCATGCACCCTTTTCATAAAAAGTAAGTGAACTCGCCTTAGGATTGAGTAAAGCTTCTCCCTTCCCTTGATCGCTTAGGGCTTTTAGACGTTCTGCAGATTCATACAACTTGAAGTAATAATAATCATCCCCGAATATCTCACGCTCTGCTAATAATGCATAATAGGACGCAAAGCCTTCATGCAGCCAGTGGTGAGTTCCGCTGGTTTCAGTCACCAAATCCCCAAACCATTGGTGCGCCAATTCATGGGCATTTACATTGACGTAGTTTTGATCATTAAAACCAATCTCGTCTACTACAAAGGCATCGCTAAAAATAGTAACAGAGGTATTTTCCATCCCTGCATATAGAAAATCCTTCACAGGAACTTGCGCATAGGTTTTCCACGGATAGGCAACGCCAATCTCTTCTTCTAAAAAATCAAACATGCGCTTGCTGTGGCGATAAGTAGCATTCACTTTGCTGCTATCCTGCGGATAATAATAGAACTTCATTGGTACTCCACTAGCACTTTGCTCCTCCTTTGCAGCATAATCACCCATCGCCACTGCCACCAGATAACTGCTCATGGGATGAGTCATATCAAAATCCCAAATAATCATATCGCCGTGAACAGATTTCTCAGTGAGCAGACCGTTGGCAACTAATTCAAATCCCTTTGGAGCCGTAAACTTAAGATCAAACTCAATCTTATCATTCATATCATCAATAGAAGGAAGCCAGTTAGACGTATATTTTCCCTGACCCTGAGACCATACTTGATCCCCGAGTGTAGTTGTGACGTGATATAACGCCTTGACAGGTTTTGCAGAATAGGTGAAATCTACGGTGTATGCTTTTTCAGGCTGAAAGTCACCTTTAAAAATAAGATGTTCCTGATCGTAAGAAAGTGTATAACTATTTTCTTCGGAAGGTGAAGAAGACAATTCATAGACCGTTATATTTTTAGCATTTAGGTATACTGAATCAATAGCCTTTTTAATCTCAAATGTAGCTGAAACCCTTCCGCTCACGTGATTAGTAGTATCACTTAAGGTCAAATATGCATCAATTCTCTGGAAATCGACCAAAGCTTGTTGCTGCGCAATACCTTTTCCGAAGAAAGAAAAGAATAATAAAATAAATAATTTATACACCATGTTCAAAACAATGTGATCTGCATCTGTCTACTCCGCTAAAATTACGCCAAATGTTTTATTTTCGCTTAGCATGAGTGCTTCAGATCTTCAAACTCCTATCGAATATCTTAAAGGCGTAGGTCCCAACCGCGCTGCCTTATTGCGTAGTGAACTGGGAATCAAGACATATCAAGATCTGCTGCACCATTTTCCGCACAGATACATCGATAAAACGAAATACTACACCATAAGTGAGCTGGTAAAAAGCTCTGCCGAGGTACAAATTGTTGGGAAAATCGTCCATCTCAAGAGTGTTCCTATGAAACGCGGATCTCGTTTAGTCGCAACCTTTGCCGATGAAACTGGAAAAATGGAACTGGTGTGGTTTAGAGGTCATAAATACCTGCAAGAAAATCTAAAACTCAATGCGCCCTATGTAATCTTTGGAAAAGTAAATTTTTACAGCGGAATTTTCTCGATGCCCCATCCTGAACTGGAACTACTCAGCGAACACGAACAAAACATTCGCGTAGCGATGCAACCCGTATATCCATCTACAGAAAAGCTGGCAAAAGCTAATATCACCAATCGCATCATTAGCAAACTAGTACAGCAAATTTTTATGCAGAGTGGCAAAAACTTCGCTGAAACCTTGTCCCCTTCTCTACTCAGTCAATTAGCCCTGATCGATCGTGGCACAGCAATGTTTACCATTCATTTTCCTGAAAGTCCGCAGCTGCTGGCAAAAGCACAATATCGTTTAAAGTTTGAAGAGCTCTTTTTCATTCAGCTGCAACTCATCCATAAAAACCTGTTGCATAAAGCTAAAATCAAAGGATTTGTGTTTAATACCGTAGGTGAACAGTTTAATGAGTTTTACAGTAAACACCTCCCATTCGATTTGACTAATGCGCAAAAGCATGTGTTGAAGGAAATTAGGCATAATATGGGCACCGGCGCACAGATGAATCGATTATTACAGGGCGATGTAGGATCAGGTAAAACCATTGTGGCGTTAATGACAATGCTCATTGCTATTGATAATGGCTACCAAGCCTGTTTAATGGCACCTACAGAAATCCTGGCAATTCAACATTATCAAGGCATCAGCGAACTGCTGGAACCTATGGATATTAAGGTGGCGTTATTGACAGGATCAACAAAAACCGCTGAACGTAGAATATTACATGAAGGTTTACGAGATGGTAGTGTGCATATTCTTCTGGGTACCCATGCCTTGATTGAAGATACGGTTCAGTTTAAGAACTTAGGGCTGGCGATTATTGATGAACAGCATCGTTTTGGTGTGGCACAACGATCAAAATTATGGAAGAAAAATAGCCTACCCCCTCATGTATTGGTGATGACGGCAACCCCCATCCCTCGTACCTTAGCCATGACCTTATACGGCGATTTGGATGTCTCTGTAATTGATGAATTGCCCCCGGGCAGAAAAGCCATTAAAACGGTGCACAGATACGATAGTAATCGACTAAAGGTGTTTAAATTTATGCGCGATGAAATTCAAAAAGGAAGACAGATTTATGTGGTTTATCCACTGATTCAAGAATCTGCTACGCTAGACTATAAGGATTTGATGGATGGCTATGAAAGTGTTGCCAGAGAATTCCCGGCACCAGAATTTCAAATTTCTATCGTTCACGGCCAAATGAAGCCTGCTGATAAGGAGTACGAAATGAATCGCTTTGTTAAGGGAGAAACCCACATCATGGTTGCTACTACTGTCATTGAAGTTGGAGTTAATGTGCCCAATGCCAGTGTCATGGTCATTGAGAGTGCAGAGCGGTTTGGATTATCGCAGCTGCACCAGCTAAGAGGGCGTGTAGGTCGCGGAGCAGATCAAAGTTATTGTATTTTAATGACGGGATCCAAACTGGGCAATGACAGCAAAACCCGCATGCAAACCATGACGTCTACCAATGATGGTTTTGAAATTGCGGAAGTAGATTTGAAACTTCGCGGTCCCGGTGATTTGATGGGCACCCAACAAAGTGGAATTCTACAACTCAAAGTAGCTGATTTGATCCGTGATAATGATTTGCTGAACATAGCCCGAAGTTACGCCCAAGAATTGCTTAAAAAAGATCCTAATCTAAGTCAATCGGACAACCTACCCATTGCCAGAGCTTTTGCTAAAATGATGAAGCATAAATCACTGTGGAATTATATTAGTTAATGATATATGGAAAGAGAGGGGATCTTAACATACTAAATCTACAGGAATGATACATCTCATAGTCGGTAATACTGGTGCAGGAAAAACAACATATTCTAACGTACTTAAAGAAAAGAATAACGGAGTGATTTTCTCTATTGATCACTGGAATAAAACGTTATTTCTACCCGACAAAAAAGAGCACGACGGACTAGCATGGTTTCTTGAGCGCATTGACAGAGCCGAAGAAATGATTATGTCACTCATACATCAGCTTGAAGAATCAAGTGTAGATACCATACTAGACCTTGGCTTATCTAAATTTGATCACAGACAAAAGTTTAGAGAATTCGCCCTAGAGAATAGCTATCAGTTAAAGTTGCACTATTTAGATATTTCTAAAGAAGAGCGTTTAAGTCGGATTGAGGAAAGAAATCAAACTCGCGGAGCTACGTATTCATTTGATGTCACTAATGAGGAGTTTGAATTTAAGGAAAAATGGTTCGAACGACCTACGAATGAAGAGCTTGTAGATGCTATTGTTTTATTGAAATAAATCAAATTGTCTTCCAGGAGTATAACGCATTTTTTCTTAAAAATTCCAATACTTAAGAAAAAGGTAGCATAAAATGATATCTAATGAATGATTTAGGCGCGATTGAGAAAATATAAGATTAGTCTCAAAATCTATACTCAAAACCTATCAATCGCATCTCATCTTGTTGAGAATAAGTGAGCTGCATGTGCTGCTGTTGATACTCTGTGACGAACAGAAAATTACTTCCTAAGCCTATGATCATACCTGCCAGCACATCAAATACATCGTGTTTCTTTGAATCAATACGGCTGTACCCTGTAAATCCCGCCATGAGGTAGGATGGGATCGCATATTTTAATCCATAACGCTTATGTACAAATCCGGCGCTATGAAAAACAGCAGAGGTATGAGCCGATGGGAATGAATCGCTCCCGCTGTTATCAGGACGGTCCTTATCAACAATATATTTTAAACCGTAGGTGACGCCCATAGTTACTAAAAGACCTTTACTAAATTGCCAGGTGCCCTTAAAATCTTGCAAGGCTAATGTGGTCGTCATCGTTGCTGCAGGAAGTGTGACTAAAAAGACATCTCCAAATTCTTGGCTGGTTAAATCACCTTGAGCAGACGCAGATTGGCTGTGAAATAAGCTAATTAGAAGGCAAAAAAATAAAAATTGAGACCAAAAATTTTTCAAGAGATCGATTTAATGACTGACTATATATAATCCAAATATAGCAACTATCGTCACTTAGCAATTTTAAAATAGTACTAATTTTGAATCAACCTTCACTAAATCTTACGCGCAAAACAAATCATTGCATTTAAACTAAATATTATATTTTGCGCTTAACAAATATGACATGGAATATTCATGAAAGAAAAACTCACCCGAAGCGTAGGTACCATAGGCCTATCGGCTAATATCATGAATATTATCATAGGTGCTGGTATTTTTGCGCTACCGGCAGTTATTGCTGCCAAAATGGGATCTTCTAGCATCATCGCTTATCTATTTTGTGGAATACTGGTTCTACTAATTGCACTTTGTTATGCCGAAATCGGTAGCAAAGTCACTAAAACAGGAGGCTCTTACACCTATATTGAAACTGCCTTTGGTGCATATCCGGGATTTTTAGCGGGATTATTCTCCATTGGCACTACCTTATTTGCTGACGCTGCGGTTTCTAACGCTTTAATTAACATTCTGCCTGTCATCGATCCTGTTTTCGGGGAGCAATGGCTTAGGCTCTTGATTTTATTTTTTCTTTTTATGGGTTTAGCAGTAATTAATAGCGCCGGAATAAGACAAGGTATGTGGCTCATAAAATTTAATACAGTTGCGAAGCTCATCCCCCTAATACTGCTGATCACAATTGGATGGACTGCAGTACAATCCAAAAATTTAGTGATCGAAGCTCTTCCCGGTATTGAACAATTAGGTGCAACTGCTTTGATATTGTTTTTTGCTTTTCAAGGATGTGAAATGGGACTCGTAGTAGGGGGCGAAATAAAAAACCCAAAGCGTACCGTTCCCAGAGCTATCTTCATTAGTATATTTAGTGTACTGGTACTTTACATCTTGATTCAAACAGTTGCGCAAGGCGTGTTAGGTGATGATTTGGTTAATTTTAAAGAAGTCCCATTAGCTGAAACTGCTCGTGTCATCTTTGGACCGATTGGCTATGCTATTCTCATTGCAGGTGCCGGTGTTTCAATGTTTGGGTATATGAGTGGATCTATTCTTAACAGTCCGCGGGTGCTGTATGCTCTCGCACGGGATAAAGCAATCGTGTCAAAAGGATTGGAACGCATTCATCCAAGATTTGCTACCCCGCATGTTGCTATTCTACTATACGCCTTCTTAGGATTTATCATCGCTGCTACGGGTAGCTTTGAACAATTAGCTGTTATTGCCAGCAGTTCACTATTATTTATCTATTTTGGCGTAGCATTATCTGTGCTTAAACTGCGAAGTAAACAACCCAAAAAAGCCGAAGAATTTCAGATCGCCGGTGGATATATCGTCCCTGTACTGAGTATGCTGATCATTCTCTATTTTTTATCTCACATGACCCGTCCTGAAATGATTGGAACAGGAATTTTTGCCGCTTCAGCCTCTATACTCTATTTGCTATTTAAACAGATGAAGAAAAAATAACGCTAAAAAAATATCCAGATAAATCTGGATACTTTTTTACTTTTAAACAATAGCTTGCTAATGCTTTCGTATAATTGAAGAGGTATGCTTCAAGGCATAAACCGATTAGATGTTAGTCTTTCTTCTCTTTCTCTAAACGTTCTATACGTTCTTTTTGATTTTCTTTTCGTTGCTTTTCGGCGGCATGTTCATCACTAAAACGTATTCCGTCTTGATGCATATCTGCTAACGGTAAATCTTCACGATCAACACGATTCTCTCTGGAAATATCTTCAATATCCTTTTTCATAGTTTTTTTGTTTTCAAGATAAACACAACTTAAAAAAGCGGGCGTTAAATGGGCGTTAATACTTAATAAATACTGTCAAAATGAAAGTTTTTCTACTAAATCTTTCAGAACAAGCGTTTGCTGCTCACCAGTCTTCATGTTTTTCAAAGTATAGGTTTTGTCCGAAATTTCATTGGTTCCGGCCAGCACAACGAAAGGAATGTCACGCCGATCGGCATAGGTCATTTGCTTTTTCATCTTGGCAGCATCCGGGTAGAGCTCTGCATTGATTTTTTTATTCCGAAGCTGTTGCACTGCCGTGAATGCATACCCTGCTTCAGCCTCTCCAAAATTGATAAAAAGCACTTTTGTATTTGCGGTAACTGTTTCAGGAAACAGCTGAAGCTCTTCCATTACGAGATAAATTCGGTCTAATCCAAAAGAGATTCCTACACCGCTAATATCATCCCGCCCAAAAATTCCGGCGAGGTCGTCATAACGTCCACCGCCACCAATGGACCCCATCTTTACTCCCGCAGGAGCTGAAACTTCAAAAATCGCTCCGGTGTAATAGTTTAGACCACGCGCAAGGGTTACATCTAATTCAAGTTTAGCAGTTTGCAATGGGTTTGCATCTATAATTTGCTGAATAAAACTAAGCTCTTTGATGCCTTGCTGACCAGCTTCAGAGGTTACTAACAGTTCCTTGAGTTGATCGATCTGTTCTTGAAAGCTTCCGCGTAAGCGAAAAATAGGCGCTAGCTTTTCAATAGCTTCTTCAGAAATACCTTTCTCCAGCATTTCTTCCTTGACCTTCTCCTCACCTATCTTATCCAGCTTATCCAATGCCACCGTGAAGTCAATTAACTTTTCCTGAGCGTTCATAACTTCAGCAATTCCTGCTAAAATTTTACGATTATTCACTTTTATTGTGGTGCCCTTTAGCCCCAAATCAGTAAATACCTGATCGTACAATTGAATGAACTCTGCCTCTTGCCATAAACTATCGCTCCCCACCACATCTGCATCACATTGGTAAAACTCCCTATACCTTCCTTTTTGGGGACGGTCAGCTCTCCATACCGGCTGAATCTGATAGCGTTTAAATGGGAGTTCAATTTCGTTTTGATGCTGTACTACATATCGCGCAAAGGGAACCGTTAAATCGTAGCGCAATGCTTTTTCTGATATAAATGTTGAAAGCTTATTACTATCAATATCTGAAATTTTACCCGTGGTTACAGGCATTCCACTTACCTCACTCTCTGTATATTCGGTTTCAAAATCTTTTCCAAAAACAATTTCTGAAAAATCCTTTATGTTTTTCATAAAATCCCCACTATTTAAAATCTTAAAAATCAAACGATCGCCTTCTTCACCATACTTGCCCATCAATGTGGAACTATTTTCCATACTAGGCGTTTCAATAGGCTGAAACCCATATCTGGTAAAACTTTGTTTGATGGTGTCGATGATGTAGTTTCTGCGGGCAACCTGAGCCGGAGAAAAATCGCGGGTTCCTTTTGGGATGCTTGGTTTTTGAGCCATAATTGTTCTAAAGCTGCAAATATATGGATTAGCTGCATAGATCATCTACCTATAAAGATCAGTTTCTCCACGAATCTTTAACAGATTAGTGTAACTTTAAGCCATGCTTTTGTACTAACGTTTTAGTTATACCTTAGGTTTATGTTTACACTATTAAGAGAAAACATTCGCATCGCAGCGAACAGCATTAAAGGACAGCTGCTTAGAACTATTCTTACTGTCTTAATTATCGCAATTGGGATAACTGCATTAGTTGGTATTTTAACCGCCGTTACAGCGTTAGAAAATACAATTACCAGTGATTTTGCTGCCATGGGTTCTAATACGTTTAGCCTGCGTCAATACGAATTCACCGTACAACGACGAGGTGGTGAACGCGAAAAAATAAATCCTATTCTATCCTATCGTGAAGTGCGCCAATTTAAAGAGGATTACCAATATCCATTCACCCAAACGTCGCTTTCTTTTACGGGAACGGGTGCAGCCGAAGTGCGCTATGAATCTGAAAAAACCGATCCCGAAGTTCGCGTACTAGGGGTTGATGAAAATTACCTGAGGAATTCTGGTTTAGACCTGGGGAAAGGTCGTGATTTTACCGTTTTTGATATTCAAAATAATAACAATGTGTGCATTTTAGGAGCTGATTTTGAAAAGGATCTCCTTAAAGATGTTAATCCTATTGGGAAAACCATCGCAATACGTGGAGTCAAATTCAAGGTAATCGGTGTTCTTGAAACTAAGGGATCTACCTTTGGGAATAATCAGGATTTACGCGTCTTGATTCCCTTAGAAATTGCCCGCTCCATCTATACAAACGCAAACATTAACTACAGTGTAAGCATTAAGGTAGATAATAAAGACATGCTTGAAAATGCACAGGATGAAGCTATCATTACCTTTAGAAACATTCGCAAACTCGCCCCGGTTGAAGAAAATAATTTTGGGATGGAACGCAGTGATAGTTTGATCAATCAAATTTTTCAAATTACAAGTGTGCTAAACATTGCCGCATGGATCATTTCAATCATTACCGTGTTAGGATCATCTATCGCGTTGATGAACATCATGCTGGTTTCTGTGACAGAACGAACCCGGGAAATAGGAGTGCGAAAAGCCTTAGGTGCCAAAAAGAAAAGCATAGCAACACAGTTTTTTGTTGAGACGATGATGATTGGTCAGCTGGGTGCTTTGCTAGGTATTATTTTGGGAATTGGTATAGGCTATGCCGTGGCTAATTTTGCGGACTTTAAGTTTGCGACACCTTGGGCAGCTATGATTTGGGCCGTAGTGATTTCATTCATAATTGCGTTAATTTCTGGCGGATATCCTGCTACTAAAGCAGCAAAACAAGATCCTATTGAGTCGCTGCGTTATGAATAGTAGTTAATTTATTAAAAGTCATATTCAATATAAAGAATATCGTGAATAGATTATCATTCAAGAATCAGAAAGAGGCGTTTCCACTTCATTACCATCCTGAGTTTTGTATATCAATTATTAAAAATGGCGTAGAACTTATAAATATACAAGAAGAACAATTTGTTGGAAACGTAGATGACATCACTATCACACATCCCTATGAATTACATTCAAATCCTATATTTTCTTCATCTAATTTACTAGCATTTGATACTTTGTATATCCCTGAAGAAACAGTGAGAGCAATGCTCCCATTGGACCAAACGTTACATTTTGAGAATAGAGTAATACGAAATGATAAATTAAATACTCTATTCAAACAGTTAATGAATCTTGAAAACCGCCCTGATAATTCTTTACTAAAAAAGTTTATTCTACAATTATCATCTTTTGGTGAGTTAACAAAAACATTAAGCATTAAAAAGCCATTAAGTTACTGGGGTAGTATTGACGCATATATAGAACTTAATATAAAAGAAATTATATCCCTAGAGCAATTAGCAGAAATTGCACATCTTAATAAATATAGTTTCGCAAGAAAGTTTAAAGAAACAACTGGGATATCACCAATTCATTACACCTTAATGAAGAAAGTCTTTCATTGTAAAAAGACAATGACAAAAGAGTGTTCTATCACAGAGAAGGCCTATGAGTATAATTTTACCGATACTTCCCATTTTTCAAAATCATTCAAAAAATTTATTGGCATAAGACCTAAAACCTATCAAAAAGAGTTCTTAGTCTAAAAAGTCAATATAATACCACATTAGTGTATATAATTTTTTTCTTTTTGTCAAAAATCAAGAGACAAGATGAAGAGATTCACATTAGCTTTAATATTATATCATTTTATTACGATAGCCGCTGCGCAAGATTATGGTTATCTAAGAAAAATTGATGAGAACTTATTACTACGCGATCTAGCTCTACTTAAACAGGGACTGGATAAACATCATTCTGGTATGTATTGGTACACGCATAAGGATAGTGTTGATAACGCATTCTCTACTGCAAAGATGAAGATAACGAAAGACCTCAATGAAATTGAATTTTTTAATATTGTCGCACCTTTAGTTGGTCTGTCTAGAGAAGATCATACTGATATAAAATTTTCAAATGAAACAAAAAAGTTCTTACAAAATGAAGCACACTATCTTCCGCTCAATGTTATTTTTCTCGATAAGAAAATGTATGTTGCAAAAAAGAGCAAATTATATGATAGCCCTCTTTTAGGAAAACAAATTTTAAGCATCAATGGTAAAAGTCCTTCTCAATTGGTCGATGAATTTGGTCAATTATTTGCTTCAGACGGCTACATCAAAGCTGTAAAATATTCTGATTTATATGCCCACAATTTTTCTCGATACCATTTTTTAAAATATGGTTTTATAAATGATTACTCCATTAAAGTTAAAGATTCTAGTGGCGTAATAAGTACTATTTTACTAAAAGCTAAAAAATTAAAGGATTTTAAAGATAGTATTGAACCAAAGAAACAAAGTTCATCAATTAAAGAAAATTTAGAATTTAAAATACTAAATGACACGATTGCCTATTTAGGTGTACATACTTTTTCAACTTCCAGTTATAGGTACAACAAAGAAAATAAAAGTCTCTCAACATTTTTAAAAAGTAGCTTTAAAAAAATTCATACCCTAGAAATTGATCATGTAATTATAGATGTAAGCAATAATGGTGGTGGTAATGAGGGTAATGAAAATTTATTATTTTCTTATGTTGCAGATAACTATAGAAAATATAATTCTGTTTGCGCAAAGAGCCAAGTATCTATACTAGATAATGGAATTGATAAGCCCGTAAAACTTAAAACTTTTGGGTTGCTGGAGCGGATTTTTGCCAATGATAAAATGCCCGATAAAAGTTATTGCCGAAAAGCTAATTGGGGATTTGGACTAATGGCTTATAAGAAAGAGCCTAATTATAAATACAAGGGGAAGCTTTATGTCATTATTAGTCCGGTAACATACTCTGGCGGCAGCGAATTTTCAAATATGATTAAAACCTCTAATCGCGGAATTTTTGTGGGAGAAGAAACAGGCGGAGGATATTACGGCAATACAAGCGGGTACAGAAGTAAATTAATTTTACCAAACTCAAAACTATCAATTTTTATTCCTTCGCTAAAATTTGATATGAATGTTCAAAATGGTGAATTTGGAAGAGGAGTGATTCCAGACTATAAAGTTATTCCAACGATCACAGAATATCTAGCTGGAAAAAATGTTCCTGTAGAATTTATCATAAATGGCAAAGCCGGTCACTAAGAATAAGAACGGAAGTAGTTGTGAGTTGTGAGCAAAAATAATAGCAAGCTAAAAAATAACACTGATACTAGAATTACTCAAAAAGATTCAAGGCAACTTCTCTTCCATATACTCGTACAACTCTCCTTTCGTAATATTAGCGCCTTGTTGGATTAATGCAAAGATATCACTGTTGCGCTCCTCTTCTTTGATCACTTTTTCACTTGAATATAAATTCACCCGATCATCCATTAGATTTTGCTGTAACCAGTTATAGCCCGTTGCAGTCGTAATATCAATATCATCACGATCAATTTTAATCCCAATCAAACTCATGGTTAAGGCAGAAACTTTAAATAAAAATAGCTGGTTGGTAGAGAAATGTTCCAGATAGTTGACTTGAGTTAGAACTCCCTCCCACACCAGATCACTAAAGAGATCCAGTTCCTCTTCGGCAACATTGGGCTTTTCCTTTTTAATGCTTTCCCACTCCTCTGCCGTTATTTTTTGAATAGCCAAAAAGTTGATAAATTCCTGGCGGAGTTCATCTAATTGCTCTTTAGTTAAGCGTGCGTATTTCAAACCTTTATAATTTTCTGCAAAAGTAAACATAAACCTTCAAAAATTTCGTTCGTATCTTTACTAGAATCAACTATTCATTTTGACTGCGCTCACAAATAAAATCACTCTTAAAGTAATTCTAAGCTATTTTGCTTTGACCCTACTGGTTGTGGTAGTAGGGTACATTGTATACGGGGAATTCACCAATTTTGTTGAAATCCAACAAAAAGATACACAAGAGAAAAATCATGTACTTAGGTTTGGTAAGCTACTTACCTATATGTACGAAAGTGAAGGATTAGCCCGTACTGCTCAGCAATCTGATAATCCAGGCGTCATTAGCCTGTATGAGGCAAAAAAGGATTCAATAACGAAAGAAATTGAGTTGTTGAAACAAATTATTCAAGATTCGGCTCAACGTCAGCGATTGGATAGCATTGCTATTCTAATTGATCAAAAAGCTGAAAACATCACAGCACTCCAACGTATTAGAAACGACAAAGGATCTGAGGTTACCCTGCAACGGGCGATCAATCAATTAAGTTCTATTGAATCCACCCTGGGCCGACTTACCTTAGAAGACTATACTAAAGACCCTGAAAAACTATCTCCCAGGATCAGAGATTTACTTGAAGAACGTATCGCCATTTATAATAAGTACATCCCGCGCGACTCCACAAATTCTGTGGATCAAAGCACGCTGGATTCTATCGTTACTGTATCTAGAAATGTCTTGCAAAGCATTCAGCAAGAAGTGGCGCAAGAAAGACAGGAGCTTATTTTTGAAGAACGAAAGCTTCAACAAAAAGACGTCATTATATCTGAGCAATTGCGCGAAATCATAGCAGATTTTGAACAAGAATTTTTGCAAACGGCACGAACTGTGGGCTTGGAGCAAAAAAGCATTCAGCGTAAAAGCGTCGACACTATTATATATGCCGCTATACTAGCTGCTATTCTGGTGATTATATTTTCGGTTTTAATTGTAAATGATTTTTGGAATACTCAGCGCTATAGGGTAAAAGCCGAAAAAACCAGCGAGTACAATCAAAAACTGCTTAAGAACCGCGAACAGCTCATCTCTATGGTAAGTCACGATCTCAAAACACCCTTAGGAACAATAAGCGGCTATAGCGAATTACTTAACGAATCTGCATTGGCGATCAAAGACCATTATTATGTTGATCGCATCAAAAAAGCATCCCATTACGTTAACCAATTGGTCGATGATCTTATGGATTACTCCAAGTTAGAAGCACATAAAATTACCATTGAAAAAGTCCCTTTTCATTTAGGTGATCTTATTAAAGACGTCATTGATCAATACAGTGATATTCATCCTGAGCGGTCAGTTGAAATTATCTTACATATTGATGATGTTTCAGGTCAACGCTTAGTGGGAGACCCTTTTAGGATTCGGCAAATTCTTTCAAATTTGATCGGTAATGCGGTTAAGTTTACTTCAGAAGGAAGCATTTGGGTATCAGCCAAATTAAATAAAAACAAAGATTTAGTTACTATTGAGATAAAGGATACAGGAATAGGTATTCAATCTGAAAAGCAAACCCTTATTTTTGAAGAATTCACACAGGCCGAAGAGTCTATTGAAAAACAGTACGGGGGATCTGGACTAGGACTTACCATTTCTAAAAAATTGGTTACACTGCTCAACGGTACGCTAAGCCTAACCAGTAAGGTTGGTGTAGGAAGTACATTCACCGTAATCTTACCCGCCCAGTTGGAAGAACCCCATTTGAGTAAGGATCAACCTGATAGCGCGCCAGATTCTGCAACTATTAGTGCGGTACTTATCGATGATGACGAAGCATTATTAGAATTGATCACAATTCTCATGAATCGTGAAAATATAAAGGTTCACCCGTTCAATAGTGGAGCAAAAGCGGTGCAACACATTAAAGATCTTAACTATAATCTTATTTTAACCGATATCCAGCTACCCGATTTTAATGGATTTCATATTGCAGAACAACTCAAAAATTCCCCTGATTTTAATTATATAGGTCAACCCATTATTGCTATGACCGGCCGTCAAAATATTGATGAATCATCCTATCTGGATGCAGGATTTTCGGCTGTGTTAAAAAAACCTTTTTCGGCTATACACTTACAACAAGTAGTAAAGCGAGCACTATATCCGGGTACCAATACACCCCATGCCTATTCTAATGGTAACATAAGTATGGACACTGCTATCACAGATTTTATCCATGATCCCGAAGATGAAAAATATGTCAGGTCTCTATTTAAAACTTCATCTACTAAAGATTTGAAAGAACTTCATAGTGCGGTGATCAATGATGATCAAAAAACAGTTTCTGCTAAACTACACAAGATGAGAACCATGTATTTACAGGTGAATGCGACTGATTTGGTTGATTTATTAGATCGCTTAGATCAGACTACAAATGTGAAGAAGCAACTTACATTAACTAAAAAGATGATCAAAAAAAACACCGTACTCTTTAAAACAAGCTTAAAAAGTTAGGCATCAATTTCATATTGCTTAAGCTTGTTATACAGAGTTTTACGAGTTATATTGAGGAGTTTGGCTGCTTTTGATTTGTTATTTTTTGCTTCGGCGAGTGCTGAAATAATCAAGTTCTTTTCGTGGGTCTTGGTTGAGAAAGTACCGTCTAAACTTGATGGAGTAGTTTTAGGATACAATAATTCCTGCGGAAGATGCTGTAGTCCAAGTAATTTATCTTGAGAAAGAAGTGTGGCTCTCTTGATCACATTTGCAAGTTCTCTAATGTTTCCGGGCCAGTCATACTGCTGAAAAATTGTCAATACCTCGTCAGAAAATCCAATTACCTCTTTGTTTAATTCGGCGTTAGCCTTAGCCAGAAAATGATCTGCAAAAATTAAGAGATCCTCCTTTCGTTCTGCCAGTCTGGGTACTTTGATAAAAAACTCATTGAGACGATGAAACAGGTCTTCTCTAAAATCTCCTGCTTCGACCGCTTTAGTTAAATCTTCATTCGTCGCTGTGATCAAACGTATGTCCACATTGATTTCATGATTGGCTCCAATAGGTTTAATTTTTCGCTCTTGCAATGCACGCAAAAGTTGTATTTGATTTTCATACGATAGATTACCCACTTCGTCTAAAAAAAGTGTGCCACCATTAGCAGCGGCAAAATGACCTTCTTTATCTTGAATTGCGCCCGTAAAAGAACCTTTGATGTGCCCAAAAAATTCGCTTCCTGCTATTTCGGCAGGAATTGCTCCGCAATCCACAGCTATGAATGCATTATCCTTTCTATCACTATGTTCATGAATACGCTTTGCAATAACCTCTTTTCCCGTACCACTATCGCCTAAGATTAAGACTGACATGGTGGTAGGGGCAACTAATTTAATGTACTCATTTAATTTTTTAGAAGATGCACTTATACCATAAACCAGCTTTTTTGTGGTATGCTCTGTGCTTGTTTCGATTTTCTTAGGTTGAGATACTTCACTCTTCAGCGCATTATTGATAACCACCAGCACCTCATCTTGATTAAACGGTTTAGAAATATAGTCAAAAGCCCCTTTCTTCATAGCTTTTACAGCTGTAGAAACATCTGCATAGCTAGTCATTAAGATGACCGGAATATGGGGTTGATATTTTTTAGCCGCAATGAGAATAGAGATTCCATCCCCATCTGGTAAACGCAAATCGGTAAAGACCAATTGATACGTGTTATTTTTTAATTTTTGCTTGGCATCCTCTGCTGTATAACACTGTTCTACCTCAAAATCTTTACGCAGTAGAAAGCGCTCAAGCATTGCAGAAAATGCTACATCATCCTCTATAAGTAAGATTTTAGCCACAGTTTTGATTTCTTATGGTAAAGATAACGCATAAAAAAGCCATGCATTGCTGCATGGCTTAAATAATTGATCAAGGTGATGATCAAAACAACCTACTAGCTACTCTTCATTGTCTTCTTCAGTTAGCCACTCGCCTTCTGCAGAGCAATATACTGTCTTAGCTTCACCTTCTACAGCGATCTCTAATTTGTATTTACCCTCTTCATTGGTGTGTGCCTTAATTAATTTTGCATCTGGGAAATCCTTTGCAAAAGAATTAACTACGGCTTGCGGTAATTCTGAAGCTGCTACTTCTTTGTATTCATCCTGTAGCACTGTTTCCATTATTCCGTCATGGAAGATAATAGGGGTTGATGCGAATGACGCAAAACTTGCTCCTACTACGAATGCTGCTGCTATTGCCAAATTTTTCATTGTTTTTAAAATTTAAAAGTTTATTTCTGTTTGATGTAAACTATAGAAAAACTGTACCAGTAGTGAATAATCAATCCTTTTAATACGTAAGATTTTGTTTATCAGAGTCTAACGTAAAGTTTAAACTATTTCAATTGCTTGAAATGTGTATAAACTGTATAACAAGCTGTATATATTAGAAACAAAAAACCCTCTGTCACAAAAGCTCCAGAGGGTTTTCTTATGCATTAAAGTGTAGTACTAACTCTCACTAACCACTTCAAAAGTTAAGGTTTCTACTACATCTCGATGAAAACGAATCGTCGCTTCATATTGACCGGTACGTTTAACAGCACCACCAGCAATAGAAATGAATTTCTTTTCAATTTCAATTCCTTCTTTCTCTAGAGCAGTAGATACATCTGCATTAGTTACGCTACCAAATAATTTTCCATCATTCCCTGCCTTTGCAGTAATATTGATTTCTAAACCATTAAGTCTTTGAGCCTCTTTATTCGCTGCATCAATAATCTTTTTGTCCTTGTAAGCTCTTTGCTTTAACTTCTCTGCCAAGGCTTTTTTAGCTGAAGGTGTTGCTAAGCTTGCGTATCCATGTGGGATCAAATAATTACGACCGTAACCATTTTTAACCTCTACTACATCGTCTGTAAATCCTAGATTATCAACGTCTTTGTTTAATATAAGTTCCATGATTATCTATTTTTATTTGTACAAATCGGTTACATAAGGCATGATTGCAATGTGACGTGCTCTTTTCACCGCTACAGCCACTTTACGCTGATATTTAAGAGAAGTACCCGTAATACGACGTGGTAATAATTTACCTTGTTCATTAACAAATGATCCTAAAAAGTCTGCGTCTTTATAATCTATGTACTTAATACCAGAACGCTTAAAACGACAGTATTTTTTCTTTGTACTTGTTTCTATATTTAACGGAGTAAGATATCTTATCTCTCCGTCTTTTTTTCCTTTTGCTTGTTGTTGTAAAGTTGCCATACTATGCGTTTTGCTTTTTACGGGTTCTTCTTTTTTCTGCCCACTCCACGGCATACTTGTCTAACTTAACGGTAAGATAACGCATCACGCGTTCATCTCTTCTAAACATAACCTCAAACGGTTCAATGATTTCTCCAGGAGCAGTGAACTCAAACAAGTGATAAAAACCACTCTTTTTGTTTTGAATTTCGTACGCTAATTTTTTAAGACCCCAGTCTTCTTTGTGAATCATTTTGGCACCTTTTGAAACAATGAAATCCTCAAATTTCTTTACTGTCTCCTTTATCTGATCTTCAGATAAAACGGGATTCAAAATGAAAACAGTTTCGTAATGATTCATATTATTTTATTAAAATTGGCTGCAAAAGTAATGCTTTATTTCTTATTAGCCAAGGATGACGCCACGGGTAAAAGAGTAATTCACAGTAAATAGTTAAAAACTTACAGGATTATAGGAATTTATATTTGTTAAAATAATAAATAATCAATACTATTGTTTGATTAAGTAAGAAACTAACTGCGTGGAAAATATTAAATTAAAATGTGCTGTTGTTGATGACTCTGGTTTACAGCGACTTGCTATGGTAAAACTTATTAAAGATCATCCTAATCTTGAATTAGTAGCACAATATGGAAATGCCATCGAGACTAAAAAGGGACTTGCTAACACTCGCGTTGATTTAATCTTTCTCGATATTGAGATGCCCATTTTAACTGGATTTGATCTTTTAGACGGATTGCCCAATAAGCCCGAAGTTATTTTTGTAGCAGGTAAAACGCAATATGCCTTTAAAGCATTTGATTATGAGCCGGTGGATTATTTAAGTAAACCTGTGGACAAAAGCAGGTTTGAACTTGCAATACAAAAAGCTATTGCCGCGTTCGTTCTCAAGAATAAGAATCTCTATGAAAATGATGATAATTACATCTTTATAAAAAGTAATCAAAAGAAACACAAGGTTTACCTCAATAACATTCGCTATGTTGAAGCCTTAGGGGATTATGTGAAGTTCGTAACAGATGAAGACAGCTACGTAGTCCTTTCTACCATGAAAGCATATGAAAAGGAATTACCCCAAGATCAATTTATGCGTATTCATAAATCCTTTTTAATCAACCTACACAGGGTTGAAGGATATAATAGTAAATATGCCATGGTAAGTGGAACAGATATTCCAATTAGCCGCCATAAAAAAAAGAATATGGTTGAAGCTTTAGAAGAATTAAAAAAGGACTAAATCTAATAGGGATCAACATTTATAATTACGCGAACTGATCTATACGATCCAATCGCTTCATAACTTTTAAGTACTCTGCGGAGTACTTTTTTTGTTTTAGGAAGGGACTGCCCTTGCGGAATTTTAAGTAATACATTTTTATGATACTGATTACGAATACGAGAAATCGGCGGATACTCTGGTCCTAACACATGCTCACCAAATTGTTGACGCATGACATCAGCGGTCCATTGAGAGGCATCATTGACACGATTAAAATCTCTCCCTTTAAATGTCAATCGAATGAGCCTAAAAAAAGGCGGATAATGAAATACTTCTCTATCCTTAATTTGATCTCTATACATTCCCGCATAATCATAACGAACGACTTGCTTTATGATGGCGTGATTTGGATTGAAACTTTGGATCAAAACTTCTCCCTGTTGTTGGGTACGCCCTGCTCTCCCTGCGACTTGTAACATCAATTGAAAACTTCTTTCATACGCTCTAAAATCAGGATAATTTAATAAGCTGTCTGCACTCATTATCCCGACCAAATCAACATTTCTAAAGTCTAATCCTTTAGAAAGCATTTGGGTTCCCACTAAAATATCAATTTCGGCATTCTCAAAAGCATGGATAATTTTTTCATATCCATGCTTACCACGTGTGGTATCCAAATCCATGCGGGCAGATGTAGCTTTTGGAAATAATTCTTTTAGTTCTGCCTCAATTTGCTCTGTACCAAAACCCTTTGTCGTCAATTGATTACTTTCACACACCAGGCAGTGTGTCTGCATGGCCATGTGATATCCGCAATAATGACAACGCAATTGATTGTTGTATTGATGGTAGGTCAGGCTTACGTCACAATTCGCGCATTGAGGAACATGTCCACAACTATTGCACGTTAAAATCGGAGAATACCCCCTTCGATTTTGAAATAAAATAACCTGTTTTTGCGCCTTCAAAGTTCGTTCAATTGCCAGGATCAAATCGTTAGAGAAATTTCCCTTCATCTCTTTGCGCTTATGTTTATCGCCAAGGTGAATTGTCTTGATTACAGGAGGTAAAATGTTTTTAAAACGTTCTCCTAACTCTACCAGTTGGTATTTGTCTTGTTGTGCATTAAAATAGCTTTCCACACCGGGTGTGGCAGACCCCAGAACAATGTTGGCATCAAATTGTTTTGCTAAAACGATCGCGGCATCCCGGGCATGATAACGTGGTGCAGGATCGTATTGCTTATAACTACTCTCATGGGACTCGTCTACAACAATCAACCCCAGATTAGTAAAAGGTAGTAAAACCGAGGATCTGGCTCCAATGACAATTTTGCCTTTAGTACCTTCTTTGATGTGCCGGTAGACTTCTACGCGCTCCTGTACAGAGTATTTACTATGGTAGACTAAGACTTCCTGACCAAAGTAGGATTGTAATCTTGAGATGAGTTGTGTGGTGAGCGCAATTTCAGGTAATAGATAAAGAATTTGCTTTTTAAGCTGAAGTGCTTTCTCTATGAGTTTTATGTAGATTTCGGTTTTGCCCGAAGAGGTGACACCATGCAATAAACACACACGATTCTTTTTAAAACCTTGTTCTATTTGAGCATGCGCTGTTTGTTGTACTGTTGAAAGTTCTAAATCACCCGAAGAATTTTCGGTATCATAGTGTATTCGATCTTTTTGAAGATGATACTCCTCTAAAATATCTTTAACGATCAAAATTTTGATTGTTCCTGAGGATGCATTACTAACCTTAGTTAGAGTTGCAACCTCTATAGGACCCTTATCTTTAGCTTGAAGCGAAAATAAGTTCAGGATAACTTCGCGCTGTTTAGGCGCCCTGCTTAATTGATCCAACAATTTATGTAGTGCTTCATCTGAAGCATACGAAGGGTGCAATCGAACATAACGAACTAGTTTGGGTTTATACTGCTCATATAGCTCTTGAGTGAGATCAACTACTCCTTTTTGAACTAAGGCATTAAGGATAGGTAGCACTCTTTTTTTATCTAACAACTGCATTACTTCGTGCACTTTAAGAGAGCTTTGCGCATGTAGTGCTTCCGTAATTAGGAATTCGTCATCTGTTAGTTCTACTTCTGCTTCGGTTGTAGACGTATTTAATTGGATAATAGTCTCACTTTCTAATAATAATGCTCCCGGCAATGCTGCTTTCATTACTTCGCCTTCCGCACACATATAATATGACGCTATCCATTGCCAAAAAGCCAATTGTTCAGCAGTAACAATTGATTCATCATCCAGAACCTGATCTATATATTTAGCCTCATAATGAAGCGGTTGCTGATCATGTATTTTGCAAATTATACCTGTATAGATTTTTGATTTTCCAAAAGGTACTGAAACACGCATCCCAACTTCAATTCGCCGTTCGAATTCTGGCGGAATTTTATATGTGAAGTACTGGGCGAGTGGCAAGGGTAAAAGCACATCCAGGAAAGACTTCATACTAAAGAAATAAGGAATTACTTAACGCGTTTCCATTGTTGAGTGCGATAGAAAAAAGCAATATATCCACGAACGTTAAGTAGATCAGGATTATCTTCATCCAACCAAATTTTCACATCATATACTTTGCCGTTCTCGGGATCAGTAACCGTACCATCTTCAAACTCATCGTCACCCTGATCATACTCTAAATCTTTGAGAATGACAAGACCTTCAATGGGTTGATTTTTATCCTGACCTTTACATAAGGTACAGATTCTGTCACGTTCAGACTCTTTTAAAATACGAACTACTTTGCCGTACAGCTTGCCGTCATCCTCATAAATTTCAACTATAGACTTCGCAACACCACTTTCATCATCAATGGTTTTCCAGCTTCCGGTCACTTCTTGTGAAATAACTCTCGGACTAAAAAAAATCAGTGCAACAAAACAAATAAACACTCTTTTCATAAAAATAAATATAATAAAAAAACGCCCCATTTGAGGACGTTTTTATTTTGATTATAGCAGATCTACTTGCCTAACATAGCTTTCTTAAGATCATCGTCTGCCGGTTTACTAGAAAGCCAAATACCAAATAATGCTTTTTTAAAGTCCATGCCTTCTACGACTCCTTTTTCTTTACCATTTTTATATACGACTACTCCACGAGAAGGTTGATATGTAATATCAAATACATCTTCACGAGAAATCTCATCCATAAAGAAACCTTTAAAGGTTTTGATTTTATCTGCTATAGGAGCTGTGTTGCCTTTAGTGCTATTTTCAAATCCTTCATTTACAGCATCAATCATTTTATCACTGGAAATTAAACGTGAAACGATATGAAGTTTAATTGCCATAGTCTCATCTGCTGCGATTATCTTGTTCGCATCACCAGACTTATTCATTAAATATAATCCGCCTGCATACAAATCAATCCACATCTTTTCACGTACACCTGCTCCATTGAGCATTAGTTGACTCTCACCAAAGGTAACCGAATTTGGTAATGTTGCATCACCAACTTTAGTTTGTGCATTAAGCATTACTGATGCGCAGATAGCGAAACAAAGTATTAATTTTTTCATCATTTCTATTTTTCTATTATTGTGTTAATTAGGATTAAGGTTTTTGTTGTTTTTTAGGCGATGTAATGAAGCATTAAGCTCAAAACCAAGCAGCAATATATTAGAATTTAGCCAAATATACACCATCAAAATTAAAAGTGCTCCTATTGAACCATATAGCTCATTATAAGAGCCAAAATTTTCAATATAAAGGCTAAACAAGTAGGTAAATAATAAAATCAATAGTGTTGTGAAAATGGCTCCAACAGAAAAGAAACGGGATTGCTTAGATTCCTTCGTCCCAAAGTAAAATAACGTGGCTACAATACTAAAAATCATGACAATCACAATCAATCCTCTTCCTAAAAAAGCATACACCGCTCCATCTTGAACAAATCCACCTTTTGTAAATACTTCAATCAAATACGACAAGTATATGATTGATATAACCGTAGTAAACAATAACAATGCCACAATAAATGATACTCCCATAGCCACCGCATACTGCCGAATAAAAGAGCGATTAATTTGTGTATGTACAGAAAACTCAAAGCCGGTAAATGCAGCGTTAATGCCATTAGCCATTAAAAAAATAGATAATAGGAACCCAAAAGAAAGTAAGCCTGCGCGTGGTTTATCGATAATATCTAACAAAACATCATCCACAAAAGGTTGACTTTGAGTAGGAATTAATTCAAGAATAAAATCAAATAGTTCTGCCTGAAAATCGTCAATAAACCACACAAAAGGAATAAGGTTTATGACAAAGAGGATGAATGGGAAAATGGCCATAAAAAAACTAAATGCTATCGCACTTGCCCGTGTAGCAAAGGTTCCTTTAATAATTCCTGGAATGTATAGGTTTGCTAGATCATATAAGGTTAATCCTTCAAAACCCAGAAGCTTGACCTTTTGGGTAATGGAGATTAACCACCCTAAGATTGGAATATTTTTAAATGGATTGCGCAAGTTGTTTGAGTTAAACCGCCTTTAAGCTCAGATCCATATTGTATACCGAGTGGGTTAATGCACCACTTGAGATAAAATCCACACCACAATCAGCATAATTTCTAATCGTATCTAATGTAATCCCACCACTGGATTCTGTTAAACATTGATCACCAATAATGGAAACAGCTTCTCTCGTCGTGTCATAATCAAAATTATCCAGTAGTATTCGGTAAACTCCTCCAACAGCCAGTATTTCTTTCACTTCATCCAAATTTCGGGCTTCGACAATAATTTTTAAATCAAGATTTTCTCTCTTCAAATACAAATGAGTTTTCTCTATAGCTTGTTTGATTCCGCCAGCAAAATCAATGTGATTATCCTTAAGCATAATCATATCATATAGCGCGAACCTGTGATTTTCTCCCCCGCCGATCTTAACGGCCCATTTCTCTAATGCCCTAATACCAGGAGTTGTTTTACGTGTATCAAGTACTTTGGCGTCTGTTCCCTCTAATTTCTTTACATAGTCTTTTGTTTTAGTAGCAATTGCACTCATACGCTGCATTGCATTAAGTACAAGGCGTTCTGCTTTTAGAATAGATTGACTCGACCCACTCACATGAAATGCTACATCACCATATTTTACAGCAGTACCATCACTAATAAAAGTATCCACTCGCAATCCCCTATCTATATATTTAAATACCTGCTTGGCAAATTCAACCCCCGCTAAAATACCGTCATCTTTAATGAGCAATTTAGCTTTACCCTCAGCATTAGTAGGGATGCATGCCAGCGAACTATGATCACCGTCACCAACATCCTCTCTCACCGCATTAACGATAATTTGTTGAATTTCGGCATTAAACTGATCTGCAGATATCATGAAATTAGTTTTTAGCTAAAGTAAGAATTGAACAAAGTAAAACCTATTTTTACACGTATTTTAGTCCGTATGAATATTACTCTTATCAGCGTTGGTAAAACTGATGATCGCGATTTACAGCACTTGCTTGATCAATATGTAAAGCGTTTAAGTCATTACGTGTCCTTTGAGTGGATTATTATCCCCGACTTGAAAAACGCCAAGCGTATGGATGAGAAGCATCAAAAAATAAAAGAAGGAGAGGCTATTTTAAAAAAGGTACAAACAGCAGATCGACTGATTTTATTAGATGAAAAGGGAAAGCAATACACTTCTCTCGCTTACGCGGAATGGATGCAGAAGAAAATGAATAGCGGACTCAAAAACCTGGTATTTGTTATTGGTGGGCCTTATGGATTTTCTGAAGCAGTTTACCGGCGATCTGATGAAAAACTATCCTTTTCTACCATGACATTCTCCCATCAAATGATTCGCCTGTTTTTTGTTGAACAAGTATACAGAGCCTATACCATCTTAAAAAATGAACCCTATCATCATCGTTAATATACTCCTATGAAACTTGTTTTTGCAACGCACAATCTTAATAAATATGAAGAAGTAAAAGAATTAATGCCTGCACACATTGAACTTCTTTCTTTGCATGATATTAATCAAATGGAAGAAATTCCTGAAACTCAGCCTACCATTGAAGGCAATGCATTACAAAAGGCAAGATTTGTGAAAGATAGATTTAACTTGAATTGTTTTGCAGATGATACGGGTTTAGAAGTTTCGGCCTTAGACGGAGCACCCGGAGTATTTTCGGCACGCTATGCGGGGCCAAAAAAGGATCCTAATGATAATATGAATAAGCTTCTTCAGCAATTATCGAACAAAGATGATCGCAGTGCGCAATTCAAAACAATTATAGCATTACTACTCAATGGTAAGGAATATCTTTTTGAGGGGATCTGCGAAGGCACAATCACTAAGGCAAAAATTGGAAGTCAGGGATTTGGTTACGATCCTGTTTTTAAACCTAAAGGCTCCAAAATCACCTTTGGGGAGATGCAAATGAGCGATAAAGCCGTATATAGCCATAGAGCAAAAGGCATTAAAAAGCTCATTAACTTCCTAAACAATTGATAATCAATTAAAAAAGTATTTCGCCTTTGCATCTAATAATCGTTTATTAAGACGTATCTTTGCGCGCTTAAAACGAACACCTTTGTTCATTCAGTGCGTTTAGAGGACCTCACACGACCTGTGAAACTGCGTGAATTGAGGACTTAAATAAAAACGAATGAACGCATTTAGTACGTTAGGACTTAACGCAGAGCTAGTCGCTGCGGTTGAAGATTTGGGTTTTGAAACTCCCAGTGAAATCCAAGAAAAAGCAATTCCATTACTCTTAGAACAAGAAACCGATTTGGTTGCTCTTGCACAAACAGGAACAGGTAAAACAGCTGCTTTTGGATTACCCTTGCTACAACATATTGATGTTAATAGCAAGCAAACACAGGGGTTGATACTTTCACCTACCCGTGAGCTTTGTTTACAAATCACGAATGAAATTCAAAACTATGGGAAGAAGATTAAAGGTCTTCGCACCGTAGCCGTATATGGTGGCGCCAGCATTACAGATCAAGCGAGACAAATTAATCGTGGTGCACATGTCATTGTGGCTACTCCAGGAAGGATGAAAGATATGATTCGTCGTAAAATCATTGATATCACCAACATTGAATATTGCATTCTTGATGAAGCCGATGAGATGTTGAACATGGGATTTTATGAAGATATCACCGATATTTTATCTGGAACCCCAGATGATAAAAGCACGTGGTTGTTTAGTGCAACAATGCCTAAAGAGGTAGCTACTATCGCCAAAAAATTCATGCACTCTCCTCATGAAATTACGGTAGGTACTAAAAATACAGGAGCTAAAAATGTTACTCACGAATATTACATGGTGGGCGGCAGAGATCGCTATAGAGCTTTAAAACGCCTGGCAGATGCGAATCCAGATATCTTTTCGGTCATTTTTTGCAGAACCAAACGCGACACCCAAAAAGTAGCAGAACAACTGATCACAGATGGCTACAATGCCGCGGCTATTCACGGGGATCTAAGTCAAGCACAACGTGACCTGGTCATGAACAGCTTTAGAAAACGTCAAGTCAGTATGCTTGTAGCAACTGATGTTGCTGCACGTGGTATTGATGTAGATGATATCACCCACGTGATCAATTATCAATTGCCAGATGAGATCGAGACATACACGCACAGATCAGGTCGTACCGGTAGAGCCGGTAAAACAGGAACTTCTATGGTGATCATTACCAAAAGTGAGTTTAGAAAGATCAGACAAATTGAAAAGGTGATCAGCAAATCCTTTGAACAAAAGGAATTACCCAGCGGAAAAGAAATCTGTAAAACGCAGTTATTACATCTGGCGAACAGCGTAAAAAAGACCGAAATCAATCATGAGATTGATGCATTCTTACCGCAGATTGAAGAAATTCTAGAAGGCTATTCCAAAGAAGAACTCATTAAAAAATTCTTCACAGTAGAGTTCACACGCTTTTTCAACTATTACAAGAACGAACCTAAGATTAATACGCCGTCGGCAGATGGAAAAGACTATGCCCAGAGCAATGGGAATGAGGTTCGCTACTTTATCAATCTTGGAGAACGCGATGATTTTAACTGGATGACCTTAAAGGATTATCTTAAAGACAATCTAAACTTAGGTCGCGACGGAGTCTTTAAAGTAGATGTGATGAACAGCTTCGCATTTTTTAATACCGAAGCAGACAAGCAAGAACAGGTATTTGAACTTGCCCAGGAGCTTACGCATAATGGTCGTAAAGTTGAAATAGAGCTTACGAAAGATAAAGGAAATCGCGGCGGAAAACCTGGCAGAAGATCTGGTGGTGGTGGAAAAAGACGTAGAAGTGATGGTGAAGGAGGAAGCCGAAGACGCAGCGAATCCCGTGGAGGAGACAGAGGTTTTAGCGGCGGTTCTAGAAGATCTGGTGGTGGAGCTTCCGGAAAAGGCAAAAAACCTTCTTTTCAAAGCAGATCCAAACGCAGAAGTAAATAGTAATTTTTTTTCATATGCATACAAGACTGCAGAACGGATTAAATTCTGTCGTTTTTGCATGATCATAAAGACAGTTCCTAAAAACGGTTCGGGATTGAATATATCTTGAAAGAATATTTTCAGGAATGATTTACTCAACACATCATTTTGGTACGGTTTTCTCTTTAGGATATTGTAACTTTGTTGCTTGTATACGTTTATGAAACGAATTTTATATCTTTTTACATTCTTTTTTATCGCTGCGCTGCATGCTCAAACCGAAGCAGAAGTCATAAAAGGGACTGTTCTCAATGGTACTGATGACACCCCGTTAAACAATGTAAACATCATTAATCTCAATGCTGTAAAAGGTACCATCTCTGACGAGGAGGGGAAATTTGAAATTCGGGCGACACCCAACGATACCTTATATTTCTCTTATTTAGGGTTTGAACCTATTCAAGTGAAGGTTACGAATGACTGGACAAAGTACGGTGAAGTCAAAATCAAAATGACTGAAGTTGGCATCGCTCTTGAAGAAGTCGAAATTAAACCTGTAAAACTAACCGGTTACTTAGAAATTGACGCAAAAAACATTCCGATTTACGAGAATTA
The DNA here is from genome assembly GCF_039523415.1 of Gangjinia marincola. Taxonomy (NCBI): domain Bacteria; kingdom Pseudomonadati; phylum Bacteroidota; class Flavobacteriia; order Flavobacteriales; family Flavobacteriaceae; genus Gangjinia; species Gangjinia marincola. Next base: position 217,357 of record NZ_BAAAFG010000012.1, on the reverse strand, counting down.
CCGTTACAGTATTTCTGGACTCAATACGGGGTATGAAGGCGGTCCGGATCAACCCGGGGCAATCACTAAAGTGATAAAGTCCATCTTTAATCCGGCAGATTTCTTGTACAACACCTTTGGAAAACGAGGTAAACAAATGCGTAAACTGCGCAAAATGAAAGAAGATGATGAGATTAGAAATCTGCTTCAATCTAAATACGACCGTCAAACCCTTTCTGCCCTGCTCCAAATTACCAAAGTCGATATTGACGAAATTCTTAGACGCTGCAGTTACTCTGATGATTTTATTAAGACGGCGAATGATCTTCAACTCTTAGACGCAATTAGTGGTTGCTATGAGGATTATAAAGTGCTAGAACAGAAGAATTAATACGCCGGTGGTATATTGGTAGGTTGTATTTTGGAATATTTGTACGTTGGTATATTAGCATGATTGTAGACTAATCCTGAAAGTGTTGATTCTAGCTTAAAAAAATTCACCCTAAAGACTCATCAACTAATGGCTTATTCTCAAGAGTCTCTTTTCTAATCACCTCATGCCTAATGCCCCATGTCCTCATCCCTTGTCAACTCATAACCTCATCAACTCACGACTCATTTTCTCCCTCGTACCTTTCCAAAATCTGATCAATACTTTTGATGGTGTTTTTAATCCATTGAAAATAAATCACCCTTTGCTGATCTGCCGGAATCTGCCAGTTGAGATCACTTTTTCTAAGTCGGGTGGTGAGTTGCTCCAAAATGATTGCCGCCGCGACAGAGATGTTTAAACTTTCTGTAAAGCCAACCATGGGAATTTTTAGGTATTCATCAGCCTCTTCCATTACAATATCACTTAACCCTTCTTTCTCCGTTCCAAAAAAGAAGGCAGCAGGCTTAGTAATATCAAAATCTGACACGTATTGCGCATCATGATGCGGCGTTGTGGCTACAATACTGTAGCCTTTTGCACGAAGCTTAACCATGCACTCCCCTACTTTGTTATGTTTTTCTAGCGTAACCCATTTTTGTGCGCCTAGAGCGATTTTAGTATCTATTCTGTTTTTATAAATTTCTTCAACCAAGTGTAAGGCCTGCACCCCAAACACATCACACGAACGCACCACAGCTGCAGCGTTGTGATGTTGGTACACATCTTCGGTCACAACAGTAAAATGATTAGTGCGTTGGGCTAGAATGTGTTTAAAGCGTTCTCTGCGCTCATCGGTGATAAAACCTTCAACATATTGAATCAAATGATCGGTAAGCTTCTCCTTCATGATCACGAAAATACTAAAACAAAAAAATCCCGACCATACGGTCGGGATTAGTTTTAGTTAGAAAACTATTTATTAGTCTTCGTTTGATCCAATGTTACCTTGAGCAACGATTGTACTTAAATCATCACCTGGTCCTAAATGCACATTTATGTATGCATCAAGATCAAAAACATCTGAATAAGATAGGTCTGTATCGTCGTTTAATGCAGACAAATTAGTCCTACTGATCCCTGTGGTACCATCTACCGGCTCAAAAGAAAAAATAATTGCTCCACCGCCCGGATTTGCATTTCCAGCATGAATATGCGCCGGGTGCGTAGCCCCATCAATAGTATTTTGAATGTTTAAAGTGACGAGACTAGAACCACCAGCTCTTTCCTCAAATGTCGCAGTACCTGAAATTCCCGGCTCATCCTTTTCATCTAATTCATACACCTTGAAATTTCCTGTTAGTTCATTTGACCCTATATCTCCTTGAGCTGCTAATACACTAAGATCATCAAATTTGTGAACATTAATGTAACCATTGTAATTCAATAGTTGATCATAAGTGATTGTTTCATCATTATCATCATCGTCATCATCTCCAAAAAGTTCGCTCACAATTGTAACACTCTCTCCTGTAGTTCCGTCTACCGGTGTAAATGTAACCACTATAGCTCCCATACCTGGAAACGCTGACCCCGCATGTATGTGTGCAGCATAATCTTCACCATCTTCTAAATCACCATCTAGGTCTAATGTAACTTCTGTTGTTCCATCTTCTAATTCTCTAAAGGTTGCTGTACCAGAAACACCATCAATATCTCGCTCACCTAATTGGTATACTTTAGACTCACCAGTAAAATCTACATTTACATCTCCATCATCATCGTCTCCACATCCCGTGAAAACTAATGATAACGCCATCATACTCATTACTAATTTTTTCATTGCTTATTATATTTGATTTATGCGATGATACTACTTTTGTAGCGTTAGTGTAAATTTGATCAACAATCTTAATACTTTTTAACGACTTTTAACCTAATTTAACAGCCTTATGAAGAGAATCGTAGTGTTAACAGGTGCAGGGATGAGTGCAGAAAGTGGCATCAACACCTTTAGAGATGCTAACGGCCTGTGGGAAGGACATGATGTAATGGAGGTTGCCTCACCCCATGGATATCGCAAGAATCCACAACTGGTTTTAGATTTTTATAATCAACGAAGAAAACAGTTAAAAGAGGTCTCTCCCAATCAGGCTCATATAGACTTAGCGAGATTAGAACAGCGTTTTGACGTTCAAATTATCACTCAAAATGTGGATGATCTTCACGAACGTGCCGGAAGCACTAATGTACTTCACCTACACGGCGAATTGCGCAAGGTACGCAGTTCTTTTGATGAAAACCTTGTTCTCGACTGGACTGAAGATTTGAACTTAGGGGACTATTGCGAACACAATTCACAACTTAGACCACATATTGTATGGTTTGGTGAAGCGGTGCCAATGATCGAAAAAGCTGCTACGCTTACTTCAACTGCAGATATCATCCTGATTGTAGGAACTTCAATGCAGGTGTATCCCGCTGCGGGACTTATTGATTTTGCGCAAAAAAATACCCCCATTTATTTTATTGATCCAAAACCAACGCTAGACTCACATAAAAATTTTACGGTCTACGCCGAAAAAGCGACTACCGGAGTAAAAAAAGTAATTAATAAATTACTTATCTCATAAAACGTAGTATCTCAAATGTATGATCAACTAAAAGAAGCCTTACTATCTACATCTGCCCTTAGAGAGGACCAGAAGCATACGTCACGACTTGTTCTGGAGAATCCAACACTTGTCAAACCCTTGCTTGAATTGATTTTTTCTAATGACGCAGAGGTCTCCCACAAAGCTGCATGGATACTTGAGTTTGTTTGTAAAGAGAAGTTATCGCTACTATTTCAACATTTAGATTATTTTTTAACTCACGCGGGAAAGCTTCAGGAGAGTTCTGCCATACGGCCGTGTGCAAAAGTGATTCAGTTGATGTGTGAGGCGCGCTATGTTCAAGAAATTACCATGGAAGTACTTTATCTTCCGCGAAAGCGAAAAGAAAAACTTACTGAAATTTGTTTTGATTGGCTGATAGCAGACATTAAAGTCGCTCCAAAAGCATATAGCATCTATAGTCTGTATTGGTTGGGGAAAGATATTGACTGGATCTACCCTGCATTGATTGCACAACTAAAGAAAGATGCACCCGATCAAAGTGCGGGATACAGAGCGACGGCACGAAAGATTTTAAAAAAAATTGAACCCTAGTTTTCTTAGGCATTGCGATACTGTATATTTGTCGCTTGATAAAATTAGTGCCTATGGAAGCTTTACAAGCTATTTCACCGATTGATGGTCGGTACCAATCAAAAACAAAGTCTCTCCGCGGATTTTTTAGTGAAGAGGCATTGATTAAATACCGCGTACTGGTAGAGGTAGAATATTTTATCGCCCTTTGTGAAGCTGGTTTGCCACAATTATCAAATGTATCTGGTAATCAATATGAGGACTTAAAAAAAATATACCTTCAATTCTCAACTGCTGATGCGCAAGCCATAAAGGATATTGAAAAGGTGACAAATCACGATGTGAAGGCGGTTGAATATTTCATCAAAGAGAAGTTCGATGGACTGGGATTATCCACTGAAAAAGAGTTTATACATTTTGGATTAACCTCACAAGACATCAATAATACCGCTATCCCCATGTCACTAAGAGATGGAGTAAATGAAGTGTATATTCCATTATTGCTTGATCTTATTAAACAACTGGAATCGTTAGCAGCAGATTGGGCTAAAATCCCGATGCTGGCGAGAACTCACGGTCAACCGGCTTCCCCCACCCGACTGGGAAAAGAAATTGAGGTATTTGTAGTTCGTTTAAAGGAGCAACTAGATTTGCTCAATGACATCCCATCGGCAGCTAAGTTTGGTGGTGCCACTGGAAACTTCAATGCGCATAAAGTTGCCTATCCTAAGATGGACTGGAAAACCTTTGGGACTCAATTTGTGCAGGAAAAATTAGGTTTACAACACTCTTTTCCCACGACACAGATTGAGCACTATGATCACATGGCAGCGCTGTTTGATGGATTAAAGCGCATTAATACCATTTTAATTGACCTTAATCGTGATGTATGGCAGTATATTGCCATGGATTATTTTAAGCAGCAAATAAAGGCTGGAGAGGTTGGTTCTTCTGCCATGCCGCACAAGGTGAATCCCATTGATTTTGAAAACAGTGAAGGTAATTTAGGGATCGCAAATGCGATTTTTGAGCATCTTTCGGCTAAATTACCTATTAGTAGATTGCAACGAGATTTAACTGATAGTACAGTTTTGCGAAATATAGGCGTGCCCCTGGGGCATACAATTATTGGTTTTCAGTCTACGCTGAAGGGACTATCTAAGTTACTGTTAAATGAAGATAAAATCAATCATGACCTGGAAGATAACTGGGCGGTAGTAGCTGAAGCTATACAGACTATCTTAAGAAGAGAGGGCTACCCAAAACCGTATGAAGCCCTTAAAGGACTCACCAGAACTAATGCAAAAATAACAAAAGACAGTATCGCAGATTTTATTGAAACGCTAGATGTTGCTGAAGATATCAAAAAAGAACTCAAGGCAATAAGTCCCCAGAGTTATACGGGGATTTAGTCTTTGTTGATACGTTGTAATTCTTGAATATCTAGTAAATCTTTAGGTCGCATAGATCTTAATTTACTTTCTATTAGATCATCATAACTTAAAACACGCCATTTAAGAATCTTGTTTCCTTGTATTATTACTTCTTCTGAATTAAGATAAGCTTCTTCAAAGCTTTTGTCAAGAGAAAAGCGAGTGATAAGTTCTAATTGTTGATCAACAGGAGAGAATTTAATCGCAATATTTTGATTACCTTCCTTCACCGTGTCTGGAAAATCCTCAATATCATAATCAAGCGATTTAAATACGTTAAGAAGCCGATTAAAATTCTCTTCAGTTGTTTCAATCCAAAAATCTATATCCGCAGAATGGCGTTGATAACCATGAAAGTTAACAGCCCCTCCGCCAACCATAAGCATCCTAACTTTTTTTGCAGCTGCCTGAGAAATAAATTCGTCGATGATTTTAGAGTGACGAATCATTGATTTTTGATTTAATCTCAATTACAAAATTTGATTTTTCAAACTCTGGCATAGAAGATTTGGTGGGGAAATAACGTTTAGATTGTCGTATCAAGTTAAAAAATGCCACCATACGTTCAGATTGTGACAACGCCAAAAAATCCTCTTCTTGCTGTCTTTTAGACTCCTCCTTGGTTAAAAAACTTACTTTCATAAGATAAAGCTACAAAAATTGTTTCTAAATCTTGATTTTCTTAAAAACACTCTGACCCAAAAGTAATGAAGCTGTCTCAAAAAAATTTTTAGTTGTCAATGGAGCCCATCGAAGTTCTTTAAAGGCTTGTTATTGACCATTTCGACAGGCTCAATTGACATAAATACTAAAAATGTATACTTTTTAGACAGCTTCATTTTAGTTTGTATGTTCAAAAAGGAACACTAATCCTTTCTTTCGAAACCGCTGGTGTCGATACCTTTTAAAAACTCCTGTACTCCGCTCACATTCAAATCACCATCTTTCATGCTGGAGGCAAGTTTCATGATTTCTTCAGGATTCATTTGATCTCCTATGATACGCGCTAGTCCGAATCCGCGATCTTGATCCACTCCAAAGGCTACGATCTCATCAATAGCATCATCTTCGCCCAGGTACATCACTTTAAACTGCTTGCCGTTATCATTTACTTTCATCAACAAATTATATCGCTCATCATTTAGGATGGATGATACGCGTTCTTTTTCTGCTGTAAAGCTTCCCTCATTGCTGGGAATCGCTAAAACATTTACTTTATTGATCGTTTCAAGAATTCGTTTTTGCTCCGGGTCAAGATTGGAGTTTTCACCGGTCATAAGACTGGTAGGAATATCAAAGGTGATGATTCCGCTTTTTTCCTGTGCATCTACATAGTATTCTTGTAATGTGGGCTCCTGCTCACAGGATGCTAAGAATACAGTTAAACAAACGGCTACTATTTTTAAGGCTGATTTCATGGTTGTCTTATTTAGATTTTGATACTTTTTTTAACTGATCTGCTCCGGTAATATTTAAGTCTTCGGCTAGTCTACCGATCTGCTTTAAGCTCAAATCTCCCTTGATTTGTACTACCACAGACATGGGCTTTCCATCTTCAATACCATCAATGAACATAAAGACTTCTTTGACGTAATCGCTATTTTTGCCTGGTTTGGAATACAATTTTACCGATTTACCATCATCGTTAAATCTCATCAACTCATCTAATGAACTTGAACTTAGATAACTAGTTACATCAGCTTTCATTTGAGATCGTAACGATTGACTTTCGGTCGCGAAGACTTTTATGTTATCTAGGTTTTCGATCAGATCAATGTACTGCTGTGTTTCAGGATCATTGCTATCCAGGTCAATTTTAGTGAGCAATTTGAACATCTTACTGGTCACCACCATAGATTTTACATCTTTCATGTTCTCGTACTTATCAAAGTTTTGTGCTGTTGACACATACGTTGAAAGGAGAACGGCTATAATTAATACTAGTTTTTTCATCATTCCTGTTTTAAATTATTTATTTTGATTGTTATTTACTTTAAAATTTGATTTCCGGTATGTTCAATTTCTTTAATGTATCCTAATTGTTCAGTTCCTTCATTCATGAAACTACCAACTAAGTGAAGTACCTCTTTAGTCTTTTTTAGCGCTATTTCTGGATCCTCATAAGTTCCTAAGTCATTAGTAGTGCCAAATTCATTTAGTAAGAACAAACTTAAAATGACAATGATAGATGCCGCTATTCCTATCCACTTTACATAAGAACTTCTGTTTACCGTTATTTTGGCTTCATATCGTTGAGTTCCTTCTCTATCATAAAAACTAAATAACGGCTGGTATGAGCTGACCTCAGGAGCTATGTGATCACTTAAAAAATAGCTCCTTAGCATTTTTTCTTCTGTCAATGAAGTGTTTCCCTCTTCATATTTGGCTAATAATTCTTTTACCTTATGCAATTCCATAACGATGTACTTTTAAAAGTTCTTCTCTAATTTTCTTGCGTGCTCTTGAAAGTGTAACCCGTATCGCTGTTTCACTCATTTCCAATACCTCTGCAATCTCTTTAAATTCCTGTTGTTCAATATCCCTCAACTGCAACACCATTTGCTGCTGCTCTGGCAATTGATCCATAATTTTACGGACAAAATCCAATTCATCTTTAACTTCTGCAATGGCTGCCGGGTTTCTACCCTGATCCTCATAATTACTGTGCACAATCCTCATCGTATTGTTTTGCTTTAATTTAAGCTGATCCAGACAATAGTTTTTTGTCATCGTCATGGCAAATGCCTGTGGATTGGTATACCCTTTAATTCGTTCTCTTTTATTCCAGAGCTTTGTCATCACCTCTTGCACTGCATCCTGAGCCGCCTCTTTTGAACTGAGAAGGCGCAGTGCAAACCTATACATCTTGTCTTGTACAGGAGTAAATAAAGTTAAGAACGCTTCTTGGTTCATTTGATTGGTTTGGTCAAAAGTATGGCATTCTTATTGCCGTACATAGTGATGACGATACATCCTCCATTTTGTTACAATTTATTTTATTCTATCTATATTCTCTTTATTTTTAACCCATAAATAAGAACTATGAAAGGTATAAAAGTTATACTCCTAGGAGTGATAAGTGCAAGTATATTGACATCATGTTTTAAAGATGAAGATGATGAAGTAAAAGAAGTTGAGTCTATTGAATTTAACGACCCCAGTAATCTTGAGATTGAAGATTTTGTATGGAAAGGAATGAATGCGTTCTATTTATACAAAGCAGACAGTCCTAATCTTGCTAATGATCGTTTTAGTACAAATGAAGAATATACAGATTACCTCAGCTCATTTGAGAATGCTGATGATCTGTTCTTTAATGATTTGGTAACTGATTTTGACCGGTTTAGTTTTAGATCGCTGGACTACAGAGAACTGGAAGCACAATTTGCAGGAGAAGAGACCACTACAGGTTTACGATTAACGTATGTTTCTATCGAAGGAAGTTCTGATACGTTTCTAGCGACTTTATATGTTATCCCCGGATCTCCCGCAGATGAAGCCGGACTAACCAGAGGAACATTATTTAATAGCGTTGATGGAAATGTACTTGACGATCAGGATGATGTTAATGCGTTATTATCTGGTAGCTCTTTTGAATTAGGTATAGCTACTTTAAATGGCAATACGATCAGTTCTACAGGAGAAACAGTAACCCTCAATCGCGTTGAGCTTATTGAAAATCCTATTTTAACTACTTCAATTATCGATGTTAATGGATCTAAAGTGGGTTACCTTCATTACACCAGTTTTGTAGCTGATTTTGATGACGAACTTAATGATGCATTTGCTATATTTCAAGCAGAAGGTATCACAGAACTTGTCATTGACGTGCGCTATAATGGAGGAGGTTCTGTAGAAAGTGCCAAAGATCTTTCTAGCATGGTTACCGGTCAATTCAATGATGAACTTTATGCCAGTGAACAGTGGAATGCAGATATTCAAGCAGCAATTCTATCGGGTGATATAAACAGAGACATCACCAATGAATTTGATGATACCATACGAACGGGAGAAAGTATTAACAGTCTAGGTCTCAATAGACTCTTTGTTCTTGCCGGAAGAAGAAGTGCATCTGCCAGTGAATTATTAATTAATAGTCTGCGACCCTATATTACAGTAACCCATGTGGGAGATCAGACGGTAGGAAAATCTCAGGCATCTATTACATTGTATGATTCTGAAAACTTCACTAAAAACGGACCAGAATTTAATGAAGCCCATTTTTATGTTATACAACCTTTAGTCTTGATAACCTCAAATGCGAATGATGAAACTGTGCCGGTAGATGGCTTAGTTCCTAATATACTTCTAGGTCAGGAAAATGTAGCTAATTTAGGTCAACTTGGAGATCCTAATGAACCCTGGTTAGCTGAGGCGTTGTCAATTATATCAGGAGATCCCGTGCCTCCTGCTCCGTTTGATGGTAAAGCTTCTGCCTCATTTCTTTCAAATCCTTTAATCAAGGACAAAGGAATGCAGGTTGAGTTCAATCAAGAGTAGATAAACTATTAAAGGAAAAATCAAATCCCGCTATAGCTCAATAGGGGGATTTTTGATTGAATTAGTTCTTGTAGACTTTTGACGGTATCATGCCTACTTCCAGCTCATTGATCAAAACTCCACTGTTGACATCATATATCTCGATATCTCCGCGTTCAGAAAATGTTCCAGCATCTGACACAAATAATTGATTATCAAAAACGCTCAACCCGTAAATAGCATCAGTTTCAAGGGCAGCTATTGAGCTAGCAGGCACATCAGTCGCATTTACCAACATGGCATAAAAACTACCATTTTTAATGTAATAGATCTTATCGCCTTCAACCGCCATATAATTCACCAGAACCTCGTCAGTAAAATTATACGTCTGGGAAATGCTATTTGAATTTCCGCTTAACCTCACCAATCTACTGGGTAAAACATCAATTATTTGAGTAAAATCATCATTGTATATAAATTTCCCATCACATAAAATCCAAATATCCCCATTGACATCACTGTAAATTTCATCTGGGCTTTGACCCACTACTAATTCATCAACAGATCCAGTTGCTATATTGTAAATAGAAAGAAGTTCACTACCCTGAGAACTAAAAACTGCTTTATGCGTAATATAAACAAAACCATTTTGAACCAAGAGTTGTTCAGGACCTTCAGCCAATGGAACAGTGACTACATCTTCAGACTCATCTAAAGGAATTACGCTCAGGTAATCATCTGTTGGTGTGAAAGCGTCCCCTAGATTCGTTACATAGGCGTTATCATCATCAAAGGCGATGTAACGTGGGGTAGAAATACCGTGATCTTCAGCTGTATATTCCCCTACTTTTTTAAAGGTATTTCTGTTTACGATAGTAATTGTATTTGTATTATCTACTACCAAATAGGCAAAATTATCTCTAAAGCCAATAGACTGCTGAAAGTTTCCAACAACATCCTTATTAACTGCTTCGTAAATTTCATTTTGCACATTCATCAAATCCGCAGACATAAATGAAGTTGATCCTGAAACTCCGCTAAACGTTCCTTCATGAGAAACTAAAAATCCCGGGGTATAATCTCCGGCCGGCACTGGATCTGGTTGATCATCGTCTGTATCACAGGAAAAAAATAATGTAACACTTAGGGCTATCAAAAATATACTCTTAAGAATATTCATAGTTAAAAATTAAAAATTAATTGGAGTTGATATGAGCGGCCCGGCATGGGAAACCCTCCCGCAACCTGGTACTCTTTTTGAAAAAGATTACGTGTTATAAATTGAGATGTAAGATTGAGATATTCGCCTTGCACGACCGTATAGTTTAGACCAATATTGGAAATATCGTATCCCGGGATTGAAAAGCTTTCATCAACCGTTGTAAATACTTTGCTTGTATATAGATTATGATAAAAGGCAGAAAATCGTTTTATCTCATACCCGATTCTGGCATTAAACATGTGCGCAGGCACATAGATCAAACGATCTAAGGTAGATGAATTAACGGCATGAGTATATCCATAGGTCGCATTGCCGGTTAGCTTTCCTGATCCTACTTCTCTACTTGTGGCGGCTATAAATTCAAGTCCCGTTTGCCTGGTCTCTGCTATATTAACCGGAGACCATAAACCGTTGTCTAAAGGAAACCACTGAATCATGTCTGTGGTATTGATGATAAAACCATTTAGTGAAAGTTCCATGAACTCATTATCAAAACTTCCTCCTACATTTAATTGTACAGATTCTTCTGGTTTGAGATCCGGATTTCCTATTCCGCCCGCACCTCCATAATACATATCATTAAACGTAGGGATACGATAATTTCTTGAACCGCTTAAGGTCAATTCAATTTGCTTTTGAACACAATAATTGATATCGCCTCCAATGAGAAAGGGAGATTCAAAAGCTGGCGTAAATTCTTGCCGAAAATTAACCCCATACGATAAACGCTGCGTAAGTTGATGTGATCCCAGTACTGATATAGAAAATAAATTACGTGTTTGCTCAACCGGGATATTTAAACCTGAAGCTTGGGTGAAATTGTCTTCGGCGATCACACTTAATTTTGCCTTGGCGGGAATGCGATAATCGCCTTTCCAACGTAGGATTGACGTGTTGGCTTCACCATCTCCAATAAGAGTTTCTTCAGAAGATGTTTCAGTATCATCTGCTCCCGAAGAAAACGTATACGCCTCATAGAGATGAGCAACACTGGTAGTAGATGAAAAATGACCTTTGCGATACGTCCATTTAATTAAATTTCGTAAGAAAGTATCCTTATAACTATCATTAGAAGGAGAATAACTGTTTCCAAACAATCTTCCGGCAAACTCCCGATTGCTTTCTTGGGTTTGATGATAAAATTTTATGGAATGGCGCTCTCCTAATAATTTTCCGGCAGCGAGTTGGAATGTGGTATGACTTATCGCTGCATTCTCGTTGCGTTGATCGCTTCTGAATAAATTATAGTCATTTTCGGCATCCACTACGCTAAAACTAGTGTTGATTGAAAATCCATTTTTTCCGAAAGAAGTACGCGCATTAAAACGATAATGATCAAAACTACCTACAGAGGTTATGATGCGCTGTTCAGTATGCGGTATAAATTTGAGCTCATTCGACAGGTGAACGGTACCACCGATCGCACCACTACCATATTGAACCCCGGCACCCGTGTAACGAACATCGATAGCATCAAAATTAGTAGCGTTGATCACGTTAAAATCTGTCTGACCGGTCAAAGGTGAATTGATGTTAATACCATTCCACACCACAGCTGTCTGCGCAGCATTTGTCCCTCTAAATGATGCAGAGGATACTCCGCTAAGACCATTTTCCCTAAAGTAAATAGGTGAAGTATTTCGAAGCGTAGCTGTCAAACTGGGTCGAAACAAAAGTGTGGTAGAGTCAGCAATTTTTTGAACAATAATTCCTTTTGAAAAATCGGTTAAAAGTTCGTCACTTAGATAAACTTCTTGAAGAAGTTCAATAGAATCTCGTTGCGCACAAAGACTATGTACACTCAGATAGAGTATGACTAAAATGAATACTGTCGATCTCATAGATATAGAAACCCTTATCCCGAAGGTTTTTATGTGTTATATCCATAAGGCAGGTCTCCTGGCTTGCGTATGAACAATTACCTTCCCGCACCTTTCTCTTTAGCTGCAGTGGTATAGAAGTATTGTTCACCAACTCTATTACATAAGAGTTAAAGCTTACAGTTGCGGGAACAGCGAAAGATTTTCTCTATTAGATCACTTTCTTCCCTTTTAATCTGCGATCGGTACATAAATCACAGAACCATATGAACTGAACGCGAAAGTAATCAATTATAATCACTCAGCAGACTTAATAAATAGTCTTATTTTTGAAATCTTGTGAATCAAAAAATGACGTACCGGTATCTCATCTTGTTCTTACTCGCACTCTCTTCTTGTAAAAAAGTAAAAGAAGAGGACCCCGGCAAGTCAAAACTCGTAAATGAAGTCCAAATTCAATACGCCACGGGCTTTTCTATTTTAGAATACCAAGACTATTACACTTTAAACGTAAATTCTCCATGGCCCAAAGCTGATATCACGTATACCTACGTTTTAGTAAAAGAGAATAAATCTGCACCCAAGGGTCTTAAAGCAGATGCCATTCTTCAATTACCTATTCAAAAAATCATCACTACTTCTACTACACATATTCCCTCTTTAGAAACCTTAGGGGTGATTGATCGTTTGATGGGTTTTCCGCAATTAGATTATATTTCATCTCCGCTCACGCGCTCCTTCATCGAGGACAAAAAAATCAAAGAAGTTGGTCGAAATGAATCCTTAAATACTGAAGTCATTTTAGACCTCAATCCAGATGCGCTTATTGCCTTTTCAGTCGATGGAACGAACCAATCATTTAAGACCTTAAACCAAGCAAAAATTCCTGTTCTTTTTAATGGAGATTGGGTTGAAGAACACCCCCTGGGAAAAGCCGAATGGATTAAGTTTTTTGGGGTACTTTTTGGCAAGCTCTCTTTAGCCCAAAAAACCTTCAAAACCGTTGAAAAAAACTACCTTGAAATTCAAGAAAAAGTAGCGCAAAAAGAAGATCGCCCAACAGTACTTTCCGGAGCACTGTATAAAGACGTTTGGTATGCACCCGGCGGAAAGAGTTGGCAAGCAAAATTGATTGCAGATGCCGGCGGGAACTATATTTTTAGCGAAACAAACGCCAGCGGAAGCCTTTCTTTAGGAATTGAGGCTGTTATAGAGAAAGCCTATAGTACAGATGTGTGGGTTGGTCCCGGTCAACATAATTCTTATAACCAGATGCTTACCTCAAGTGACCATTACAAAAAGTTTAAGTCTTTTGAAGAGCGAAATGTGTATAGCTTTACCGTAGAAAATGGAGCTACCGGAGGTGTTTTATACTACGAATTAGCGCCAAATCGCCCTGATTTGGTCTTAAAAGACCTGGCTAAGATATTTCATCCCGCGCAATTTAAGGCTTATAATTTTACCTTTTTTAAACCGCTAAAAAACGAGTGAAAAAGACGTCTACTTATATCGTTTTTGGCATTCTACTTTTAGTCGCCTCTGCCCTACTCAATTTGAGTTTAGGATCGGTCAAAATTCCCTTAAAAGAAATCCTTAATATCATAGGTTTTGGAGAGTCGTCTAAAGAGGCTTGGAACTACATTATTTTGGACTACAGAATCCCGAAAATGTTCACTGCAATTTTGGTTGGATCCGGACTTGGAGTTAGCGGACTTTTAATGCAAACCTTATTCAAAAATCCGTTAGCTGGCCCCTACGTTTTAGGACTAAGTAGCGGGGCAAGTTTAGGGGTGGCTTTAGTCATTATGGGGGCGGGATTATTCGGTGTTTTTTTAGGAGCATTTATCTTATCGCCATGGACGATTGTGATTGCTGCAAGTTTAGGCAGCATGTTGCTCTTAATGGCCATTTTAATCGCTTCGGCTAGATTGACAGATACCATGGCGATCTTGATTATTGGTTTAATGTTCGCCAGCTTAACAGGTGCTGTGGTAAGCGTGCTTTCGTATATGAGTCCGGCAGCTCAATTACAACAGTATGTATTTTGGTCTTTGGGCAGTCTAGGCGACTTAACTTATAAAGAACTTGCTGTACTTAGCCTGTTTTGGGGTCTGGGTATGCTATTGAGCGTTGCAGGAGCTAAAGGTCTTAATGCGTTATTATTGGGAGACTGGTACGCCAGAAGCCTAGGATTAAAATTAAAGCAAAACCGCTTTATCGTGATGATCGCAACAGCGTGCATGGCAGGCAGCATCACTACATTTGCCGGTCCTATTGCATTTGTAGGACTTGCGGTGCCGCATCTAGTAAGGCAAATCACGCCCTCTAACAATCACTTTGGGTTAATTCCGCTAGTTGCGCTAGGCGGAGCCATCGTAATGCTGCTTTGTGATAGTATTGCACAATTGCCCGGCAGCGATTATACCTTGCCCATAAATGCGGTGACTTCTATTTTTGGAGCGCCGGTGGTTATTTGGTTACTAGTGAGACGAAAACGGCTTATCTTTTAGATCATGGGGAAAGCAACATTAATCCATACAAACAATCTAAAAATAGGGTATGCTTCAAAAAAAGGTGAACGTTTAGTCGCAGATCAAATTGATCTTGAGATTTCTTCAGGAGAGTTAGTCGCCATTATTGGGATCAATGGGTCGGGAAAATCTACCCTCTTAAAAACACTTGCAGGATTTTTACTTCCGCTTGACGGAAATATACACCTCAACAAAAAAACTATTCAGGAATATACTCCCGCAGAATTTGCACAACAGATCAGCGTTGTGCTTACGAATCAAATTATTTCTAAGCGACTCACCGTCTACGAACTCATCGCACTTGGCAGGCATCCTTATACAGGTTGGAATGGCAAACTTTCTAATCTGGATCAACAAAAAATAACTAACGCCCTGCACGAGGTGGATATGCAAAGCATGGCTTCAACCACTTGCGATCAATTAAGTGATGGACAGTTGCAGCGCGTGCTGCTGGCGCGTGCATTGGCTCAAGACACACCCATCATTTTATTAGATGAGCCCACGACTCATCTCGACCTATTCCACAAAACCTACACTTTAGGATTACTCAAAAAACTGGCACATGAGCGGGATAAAACCATCATTTTTGCTTCTCATGAAATTAATCCGGCAATTCAGTTATGTGATAAAATAATACTTGTTAATCACAAAAAAGTCGTCATGGACACTTCAGAGAATTTAGTTCAACGCGGCGCTTTTAATCAATTATTCCCCAAAGAATACATCGTATTTGATCAAACTTCAGGTAGTTTTAAGATGAATCTTGAATAAGCGTAGAATGGAACGCATTTCAACACGGCTAGGTAATTCCAACTTCTTATCTTTGGGTAAATTTTGTTTGAATGAATAATGACGTTCTTCTAATCCTAGTCCTGTTTGCTTCACTTATCATAGGTGGATTAGTAGGCTATTTTTTATCCCGACTCACCTCAAAAGCAGCTCAAAGCACCCTCCAGGAGCGAAATAAGCAATTGAATCTTCAGCTTTCAGAAAAAGAAACTCAGCTACAAGAGGTAAAAAGCCAAAGTGATCAACAACTCTCAACAGAACGCAAGATTCAAGAGGAACTGCGCAGAGAGCGGGAATTTATAAAAGATTCGCTTACGCGAAAGGAAGGCGAAGCAGATCATCTCACCCAAAAATTAGTAGAACAAAAAGCCGAAATTGAGCAACTCCAAGAAAAATTCACCAAAGAATTTGAGAATCTAGCCAATAAGATTATGGATCAAAAATCTGAAAAATTTACTCGCCAGAACAAAGAGAACATTCAGCAAATTTTGAATCCACTACAAGAAAAAATCCTTCGCTTTGAAAAGAAAGTGGAAGATTCTGATAAAGTGAGCATTGAGCGCCACGCCAGCCTTAAGGAGCAGATTTTGGGTTTAAAAGACCTGAATAAGCAAATGAGTGATGAGGCTAAGAATCTTACCAAAGCTTTAAAGGGAGATGCCAAAATGCGCGGCAATTGGGGAGAGCTAGTTTTAGAACGTGTCTTGGAAAAGTCTGGGTTAGAAAAAGATCAGGAATATGAAGTACAAACCAGCTTTAAGACCGAAGAAGGTAAAACCGTATTCCCAGATGTGATTATTCACTTACCCGGTGGCAAAAAGATGATCATTGATTCTAAAGTCTCGCTCAATGCCTATGAACGCTATGTCAATGAAGAAGATGAAGAAATACAAGAGCGTTATTTAAGAGAACACGTTGCAGCCTTAAAGAAGCATGTGAATGACCTTTCTGCCAAGAACTATCATGAGTTGTATGAAATTGAAAGTCCAGATTTTGTCTTGCTTTTTGTCCCCATTGAACCGGCTTTTGCCATGGCACTGAATTCTGATTCAAATTTATACAGCGAAGCCTTTGATAAAAATATTGTGATCGTCACACCTACCACCTTACTCGCCACCCTGCGAACCATCGATACGATGTGGCAAAATGAAAAGCAGCAGCGCTATGCCATTGAAATTGCCATGGAAGCCGGAAAGCTCTACGATCAGTTTACGCTTCTTACAGATGACCTTTTAAAAGTTGGTAGACAGATGCAAACTGCGCAGGGTAGTTATGAAACCACCATGAAAAAACTGACTGGGAAAGGCAACCTGATCAAAAAAGTAGAAAAATTAAAGAAACTGGGAGCCAAGGCCAATAAAAGCATTGATGAAAAGCTGTTAAACAAGGCTGAAGAAAACGATCAGGAGGAGTTGTTTATTAGTGAGTAAGAAAATTAAAAAAAATATAAACTACATCCATCCCCAACCCTTCCTTCAAAGGAAGGGAGATTTAGAGGGATGTTCTCTATGGTATAGCTTGACTATTGCATAAAACTAAAATACTATGAAAAAAATACTTATTCTATTTATCAGTGGAGTCTTGGTGCTCTTTCTAGCCTATTTTGCCTTCGTTTATTTCGTCACTTACAGTGAAGGAACCAGAGCGGGTGAATTGATCAAGTTCAGTAAGAAAGGCATCATCTCAAAAACCTGGGAAGGAGAAATCAGTCAGGGAATTAGTGGAGCACAGATTTTTAGTTTTTCGGTATTGGACAAGAATCAAGAAGTTATTGACAAGCTGCAAGAATACCAAGGCAAGTATGTCAAACTTACCTATGAAGAACGCTACGCCACCTTCTTTTGGTGGGGAGATACGGTCTACTTTATTACAGATGCAACCTTAGAGCAATCACCTCACTTTAACCGAAATTAGCATGGATCAGCCCGCTTATAAAACTCCACGAGAAACGCGCATGGTGATTTCGGAACTTATGCTTCCCTCCCATTCAAATTTTAGCGGTAAAATTCATGGAGGTTATATCCTCCATTTATTGGATCAAATTGCCTTTGCCTGTGCTTCTAAGCATAGCGGGAATTACTGCGTAACGGCAAGTGTGGATAAGGTAAATTTTATTCAACCGATCGAAGTGGGTGAACTGGTCACGATGAAAGCCAGCGTGAATTATACCGGTCGCACCAGTATGGTGATTGGAATACGTGTAGAAGCCGAAAATATTCAAACCGGAGTCATCAAGCACTGTAACTCTTCTTACTTTACGATGGTGGCTAAAGATGAACTTGGTAAAAATGCGGCTGTACCCGGTTTAAAATTGGAGTATAAGCAAGACGTACGCCGATTTGTAGAACGTATGCGTAAAAAAGATGATTACAAACGCAGCGAACAAGAATTTGATGCAAAAACCTTTGACATAGAAAAGTACTTGGGTCAATTAGAGGGATTGAATACAGTCATTGAACTTAAAACATCATGAAAACTCTCCTAAACTTAGAAGAAATCGCAACCCTAATTTTTGCTATTTTACTCTTTAGCTTTACTGACATTGCCTGGTGGTGGTATGCCGCTTTATTTTTAGCTCCAGATATCGGGATGCTTGGATACCTGATAAACACCAAATTTGGAGCGATAAGCTATAACCTATTCCATCATAAAGGCGTCGCTTTTATGGTAATTGCCGCAGGCTTGTACTTCTTAGATGAATGGTTAGTCTTGACTGGGAGTGTTTTATTAGGGCATTCAGCATTTGATCGTATATTGGGCTATGGCTTAAAATATCCAGATCATTTTAAGCATACACATTTAGGTTGGACCAATAATAAAAACTAGTAACCCCATCTAACTAAAACTAACTATGATCATCACTCCCAGAACACGCGGATTCATTTGCCTTACTGCTCACCCCACAGGGTGCGCTAAAGAAGTGGAACGCCAAATCAACTATGTAAACGCTAAAGAAAAGATCGACGGTCCTAAAAACGTGTTGGTTATAGGATCATCGACCGGTTTTGGACTTGCATCACGCATTACAGCCGCGTTTGGTTCTCACGCCTCTACTATAGGTGTTTATTTGGAAAAACCCCCTAAAGAAGGGCGGCCTGCATCGCCGGGATGGTACAATACTGCAGCGTTTGAAGAAAAAGCGCAACAACAAGGATTGTATGCCAAAAGTATTAATGGAGACGCCTTTTCTACCGAAATTAAATCTCAAACTGTTGAACTTATCAAACAAGACCTAGGAAAAATTGATTTGGTCATTTACAGCCTGGCATCACCGGTAAGACAACATCCGGAAACCGGCGAACGCTTTAGATCGGTGTTAAAACCCATAGGGCAAACCTTTAAGAATAAAACCGTGGATTTTCACACTGGTGAAATCAGTCAAGTTCACATCGAACCAGCCGAAGGCGACGATATTGAAAATACGGTCACCGTGATGGGAGGCGATGATTGGAAACGCTGGATGAGTGCCTTGCATAAAGCTAATGTACTTTCAGAAAATGTGATGACTGTGGCCTACTCCTACATAGGTCCCGATCTTACCCAACCCATCTATCGCGATGGTACCATTGGTAAGGCAAAAGAAGATTTAGAACATACCGCTTCAGAAATCACAACATCAATAAGCGATGTAAAGGGAAAAGCCTATGTTTCTGTTAACAAAGCCTTGGTCACTCAGGCGAGTTCTGCTATTCCGGTGATACCGCTGTACATTTCATTGTTATATAAAATCATGAAAGAAAAAAACATTCATGAGGGCTGTATTGAACAAATGTACCGCATGTTTAAGGAGCGTTTGTATGTGGATGAAATTCCGCTAGATGATAAAGGTCGCATTCGAATTGATGACTGGGAGATGCGGGCAGATGTTCAGCAAGAGGTTGAACAACTTTGGGAACAAGCCACCACAGAAAATATTTATGAGATCAGTGATTTAAAAGGCTATCATACCGATTTTTTCAACCTTTTTGGGTTTGAAGTTGAAGAAATAGATTACGACAAAGAGGTGAATGAAATGGTAGCAATTCCCGGACTCCAATGAGCGCCCCTGACCAAATTATAGCGCAATTTTATCGTGCATTCAAAGCCCTGGATGGCGATGCTATGGCAGCCTGTTATCACGATGAGATAACATTTACAGATCCTGCTTTCGGTACGTTGCAAGGTGATGAAGCAAAAAACATGTGGCGTATGCTATGTCAAAGTCAGCTGGGTAAAGATTTTACAGTAACCTATCGTGATATCCAACAGACTTATGAGGCCGGAAGCGCCGTTTGGGAAACGCATTACCTCTTTAGCAAAACCGGCAGAAAAGTACATAATATTGTTAACGCTAATTTTGAATTAAAAGACGGCTTAATTTATACGCACACAGATAAATTTGATTTACACCGTTGGGCTACTCAGACAATGGGCATAAAAGGTTATCTGTTAGGCTGGACTTCATTCTTTAAAAGAAAATTGCAACAACAAACCAATGCGATGTTGACTGCATTTGAAAGATCACAAGAATAACTCTAGAATTAACACCTTATAGCCTTTGTTTTAGCGTTTTATTGGGACGATTTCGCAACTGTGAAAACTATTTTCGAATAAAAATTTTTCCATGGCAATTCTAGGTTCCCTTATTAAAGGCGCGATAGATTTAAAAGATAAACTTACCCCAGATGCTAATCCTGTAGAAGAGCAGAAAAAAGTGTTGTACCAATTGCTTGAAACTGCAAAGGATACTTCGTTTGGGAAACACTATAACTTTAAAGAAATTCTCACTCATGTAGATATTAGAACCGCTTTCGCGGAAGCTGTACCGTATCATGACTATGATAAGATGAACGTTGAATGGTGGTCAAAGCTTCATAAAGGTGAAAAGAATGTCACCTGGCCCGGAAGCCCCTCTTACTTCGCCCTAAGCTCTGGCACCACGGGAAAAACCAGTAAACGTATTCCCGTTACGGATGAGATGATAGAAGCCATTCGCGCTGCCGGAATCCAACAAGTTACTGCTCTGGCTAATTTTGATCTGGAAGCAGATTTCTACGAGAAAGAAATCATGATGTTGGGTAGTTCAACAGACTTACAAGAACGTGACGGACATTTAGAAGGCGAAATTAGTGGAATAAGCGCAAGCAATATTCCCTTTTGGTTTAAGGGATATTACAAACCCGGTGAAGATATTGCAAAAATTGACAATTGGGATGATCGTGTCAAAACGATTGCTGAAAATGCGAAAACCTGGGATATTGGAGCCTTAAGTGGAATCCCATCCTGGATGGAACTCATGATGCAAGAAGTAATCGAACATCATGGCGTAGCTACCATTCATGATATTTGGCCTAATCTACAGGTGTATACCTCTGGCGGAGTCGCCTTTCAACCCTATGAAAAGAGTTTTAATAAACACCTGGCGCGTCCAATTACGGTGATAGACACCTATTTAGCTTCTGAAGGGTTTATCGCTTTTCAGCAGGGACCCGAAACAGATGCGATGAAATTAGTGACCGATAATGGGATCTACTTTGAGTTTGTTCCGTTTAAACCTGAATATATCAATCCGGATGGTTCGCTTACCCAGGATGCCCCTGTCGTAATGTTAGAAGATGTTGAATTGGATCAGGATTATGCCTTAATCATGAGTACAGTCTCTGGAGCTTGGCGTTATTTGATCGGTGACACCATTGAATTTACCGATATTGAAAAAGCTGAAATCAAGATTACTGGACGTACCAAATTTTTTCTAAACGTAGTGGGTTCGCAACTTTCAGTAAATAAAATGAATACCGCTATAGGAGAAATAGAAGAGGAATATGACGTTGAAATTCCTGAATTTACCTTAGCTGCAGTCCGCATTGACGAAGAGTTCCATCACCATTGGTATTTAGGAACAACCGCAGACCTCAATGATAAAGAAGTTGCTCAAAAACTGGACGAAGCTCTAAAAGACGCCAACAAAAACTATAAGGTTGCACGCTCAAAAGCACTTAAAGGTGTCAAAGTAACGACCATAGATCCTACCCTATTTCACGACTGGAATGAGCATAACAAAAAGAAGGGCGGACAAGTAAAAATGGAGCGCGTTATGGATGAAGATAAATTTAGTGTGTGGGAGACCTTTGTAAAAGAACGCTCTTAAGATTATCATTTGAAGTTGAGGACAATTTTTACTTAGGTTTTTATTTCAACATAGATTAGAGATCGCTTTGCTTATAGAATTTAGAAATTAGACGGCCTTGCTGTTGGAATAATTTACCTCTCTTGTCATGCTGAGCGCAGTCGAAGCATATATCATGAAATCGTAATGCTTGTAGAATATAGAAACAAGACCGCTACGCTGTTAGAATATAGACTTCTCACATCGTCATTTCAAAACAACACAGCTACGAGAAATCTTATACTAAGCATCACGAGCATAGGTATACACTACAGTTGTTGTTTGGGGATTCCTGCCTTGCTCCTCCGCTAAAGCTCTGGCGGCACGCGGGCACGGGAATGTACTGTCACATTGAGCGGAGTCGAAATGTGATGTCTAAAATGAGGTGTTGAAAAAGTAAAAAGCAGATCCTGATAAGGGTCTAAGATGCGATGAAATTGCCAATCGCGGCAAAGATCAAAGCCCCTCCTTTGGACGGTTGGGGAGGAACTTACTCCGCCACCAACTCCATAATCTCCTCAGGTGACATGTAGAATTTTCTAATTCGGTCTTTATAGGCTTGTGAAAGTTTACTGTTGTTGAGAATAAAATTTTTAGTGGCTAGTATATAATCCTTCATGCCGTGTTTTACGGCATAGGTATCTGCTGCACGCTCTACCTCTTTGATATGCTTACCAGAGTATAAATACTTAAATCCAAACCACAACATATCTACGGTTCCCCTACCCCGGTAATCCATTACATGACCCAATTCATGTCCTAACCAACCAATAAGCACGTCTTTAGGAACACTGGTAAGGAGATACTCTTCATCCTCAATTTTGAAGGAACGGTTCATCAAAATAATATACGACCTGTTTTTCCTGCTGCGTAAAAAGCTAGTATATGTAGGCTGGGCTTGCATCGTAGACTTTTTGATGCCATCCTTAAACCTAAACTCAATGTAGGTGTCTGCCAGCTCAGGATAATAAGAGAGCGCTATTTTAGCCTCTTCTTCAATGGCCACAGGAATGATGTGATTCATGTTTTTGTTTAAAGATACTAGAGTTAAGAAAGTCAGAAAAGTGATTTGCATAAGTTTAAGGAATGATACCGTTCATAGTAGTAGATATCATATGTTTTAGTCTAATTCTTATTCATCACTGGGGGAATCATTTTTTATAAACAAAGATGAACGATTCTCCGGACTTTAACGTCAAAACAATAGAATCATTAATAATCATTTTGTTCAACTGCCTTGCGCTATATTCATTTAGCTTTTTAGCGAAAACAGTTAGATCCTCTGAACTCTTATTTTGAATGATATAGGGAGAATCATGGAGCAACTCTAGTTTGCCAAATTTACTAGACACAATATTATTGATTAAGTTACGTGTCAATCTTTCATTTTCAATAGTATTAAATAGTACGGCAACACCTTTCATTTTATCTGCATTAAAATCGACAAAATATCCAACTTTAGCTGAAAGTTGAACTCCGTCACGTAATCTAATCTTAGTGAAATCATCATCGCCTTTTGATTCTGCAATACCAATATAACTGTATTCATAAAATTGACCTGCAGGACAACCCATAAAGAGAGAACAGACTAAGACTAAAAAGATCATCTTTTTCATATGATTAATCCAAACCTTAACTACGTAAATAACTTGCCCCATTCACATCAATAATACTACCTGAGGAATACGCGGCTCCATCTGAAGCCAAAAATAGAATCGCATGAGCCACTTCTTCTGGTTGTGCCATGCGCTTAAAGGGAGATTCTCTTAGCAAATTCTCTCGTTCAACGGGAGTGAGTGTTTTTGCAGCCATATCAGTTTCGGTAAACCCGGGAGCAACGACGCCTAAGTAAATCTTATGTGGAGCAAGTCGTTTTGCCAGCGACTGCGTCATGGCATTAAGTGCTGCTTTACTTGCACCATACGCCGGTTTGGTGGGTTCTCCTCTAAAAGCTCCGCGGGAAGATACGTTGACAATATTCCCTCCACCAGAGGTCATCATTTGCTTAGCAGCTAAAAAACTGAGGTTAGCTGCGGCAAAAAGATTAGTTTGAAAGGTATTTTCCCAAGCGGCGAACCACTCTTCAAAATCAGTTTCTTCGATATCGTGGTCAATGGAAATTCCGGCATTATTGACTAAAACGTCAATGGTTCCATACACAGAAATAAAGTCATTGATCAGGGCTTCTTGCATGGTTTTATCAGCGACATCGTATTGAAACAACCTGTGTCCTTTCCCTTCCAGCTCTTTCAAGGTTTTTTTAGCTTCTTCATGATTGCGTTTAAAATTGACCCCAACTTTAGCACCTTGAGCGGCGAAGGCTAAAGCGGTGGCTTTGCCAATTCCGCGAGAAGCGCCGGTAATAAGGACATGTTTGTTTTTAAAATCCATACTAGAAATATAATTCAATTTTTTGTGCCAGACTTTGCCATTTGTTTCAGTAAGGTTATTTGCACTTCCATTTTTTCAACCATCTGGTTGAGCAATTCAATATTTTTTGGGGTAACCTCCTCTTTATTCTTAGGATCTTCAGATTTTTGGCGTAAGCTATTCATGAGTCGTACGACCAGAAATACCGTAAATCCAATAATCAAAAAGTCCATTCCTGTTTCGAGTAATTTACCGTACCCAATAGCAATTTCTTCTGTAACAACATCGCCATTTGTGATCATAGCTTCACGAAGAATCCAGCGTTTACTGCCCCAGGTGATCCCATCTGTAAGTAAGGACAGAGGTGGTAGAAAAATTTCTTTGACGATTACATCAACTACCTTATTAAATGCTGCGCCAATAATCACACCAATCGCAATATCAATCATATTACCCTTAAGTGCGAACTCCTTAAAATCCTTTATAAATTTAAATTTAATCATGTTGCTATGTTGAAAAATGGTAAAACTAAACTTAGAAGGTAAAAATAGGAACTTATCCCTGAAGTCACCAGAATGATTTATAAGATCCCGAAACTCGCTTCACTTGTTCGGGGTTTTTATTTTAATCTTCCTCTCTAGGTTAGTAAACAAGACTTTGGTTTGAAATACGATATCCTAAAATATAATATTTATCAATTTATTTGAATACTCAGTCCACTCCTTCCGCGAAAGCGAAAAATACTTACACTAATCCAGAACGCTTCATGAGATCCAGAATCTCACTGCGTTGGTTCGGGATAAATTCAGTCAGCAAGGTTGAATGAGCCGAAGGCTTACTTCCAATTCAAAAAATCCCGAAAACTCGCTGCGCTCCTTTGGGAAAGACTTACAACAATCTCGGATTCTTCATGAGATCCCGAATCTCACTACGTTCGTTCGGGATAAATTTATTAAAATCCAGAATGCTTCGTGAGATCCCGAAAATCGCTTCGCTCCTTCGGGATAAATTCAGTCAGCAACGTTGAATGCGCCGAAGGCTTTTCAACGTTGGACTTCATTTACTTACTTAAATACATATTCCGTCTGCTGTAAAGCTCATAGAACTCATCGTCACGCAGACTATCGATAAACAAAATACTTTCACCCGTACTCTTCATTTCTGGGCCTAATTGCTTATCTACATTTGGGAATTTGTCAAACGAGAACACAGGTTGTTTGATCGCATAACCTTTTAACTGAGGATTAAATTCAAAGTCCTTCACTTTTTTCTCACCTAACATCACTTTTGTGGCATAATTTACATATGGCTCACCGTAGGCCTTTGCAATAAAAGGAACCGTTCGCGATGCTCTTGGATTTGCCTCTATGATATATACCTTATCATCCTTAATCGCAAACTGAATATTGATCAGTCCCACCGTATTAAGCGCAAGGGCAATCTTTTTGGTATGATCCTTTATTTGCTCAATGATCAAATCTCCCAAATTGAAGGGTGGTAAGGTGGCGTTTGAGTCACCAGAGTGAACTCCGCAAGGCTCAATGTGCTCCATTATTCCAATGATATATACGTCTTCACCATCACAAATAGCGTCTGCTTCGGCTTCGATGGCTCCGTCTAAATAGTGATCAAGGAGTAGTTTGTTATTTGGGATCTTTCGCAACAAGTCAACCACATGTTCTTCTAATTCATTTTTATTGATCACAATCTTCATTCCCTGTCCACCTAATACGTAAGAAGGTCTTACGAGAATAGGGAAGTTCAATTTATCGGCCACAGCTAAGGCTTGTTCAGCAGTTTCGGCTACGTCAAATTCGGGATAAGGAATGTTATTTTCTTTTAACAACGTAGAGAAGCTCCCGCGATCTTCGGCTAAATCCAGGGATTGATAGGTTGTACCCATGATTTTAATGCCGTAGCGATCTAACTTTTCAGCTAGCTTTAGTGCGGTTTGCCCTCCTAATTGTACGATAACACCTTCTGGCTTTTCATGCCGAATGATGTCGTAAATATGTTCCCAAAAGACAGGTTCAAAATAAAGCTTATCGGCTACGTCAAAGTCAGTAGACACCGTTTCTGGATTACAATTAATCATCACCGTTTCGTATCCACATTCAGCTGAAGCTAATACGCCGTGCACACAGCAGTAGTCGAACTCGATCCCTTGTCCTATTCGGTTAGGACCAGAGCCCAGTACGACAATCTTCTTTTTGTCGCTTACCTTGCTTTCATTATCTACAAATCGGGTTCCATCTGGACGCTCAATTTCGCTCTCAAAGGTTGAGTAGTAATAAGGAGTTTCTGCTTTAAATTCGGCAGCACAAGTATCAACCAGCTTGTAGAC
Organism: Gangjinia marincola; assembly: GCF_039523415.1. Taxonomy (NCBI): domain Bacteria; kingdom Pseudomonadati; phylum Bacteroidota; class Flavobacteriia; order Flavobacteriales; family Flavobacteriaceae; genus Gangjinia; species Gangjinia marincola. The sequence goes on along the minus strand of NZ_BAAAFG010000012.1, from coordinate 190,687 downwards.
GCGATTGATCTTTAATTCTTCGCGCCTGTTATAGACTTCACTTTCATAGCACCCAAGCATGTGGGCGATCTGGCGGTCTGCAAAACCTTTTTGCTTTGCTTCCAGCAACAATTCTTTGGTTAGGCTCTCTATGGTATAGGTAGAGATTTCTTTCTCTAAGAAATGTAATTCTTCGTATTGCTTCAAGAACCACATGTCGATCTTGGTAATCTCATGAATCCTGCTGAGAGGGATTCCCATTTGGATGGCATCATAAATCACAAACACCCTATCCCAACTGGCGTAAGTAAGCTTGCTGATGATTTGATCATAATCTTTGTATCCCTTTCCATCAGCTCCAAGTCCATTACGTTTAATTTCTAAAGATTGTGTGGCTTTGTGCAAGGCTTCTTGGAACGAACGCCCTATACCCATCACCTCTCCCACAGATTTCATTTGCAGCCCTAAGGTACGGTCACTGCCTTCAAACTTATCAAAGTTCCACCGTGGAATCTTCACAATCACGTAATCTAACGTAGGCTCAAATAACGCCGAAGTTGACTTAGTGATCTGATTGTCCAGCTCATCTAAATTATATCCTATGGCCAGCTTGGCCGCAATTTTTGCAATGGGATATCCTGTTGCTTTACTCGCTAATGCCGAAGAGCGTGAAACCCGTGGATTAATCTCTATGGCAATAATTTCCTCTTCTTCATCTGGGCTAACGGCAAATTGTACATTACAGCCTCCGGCAAAATCTCCAATGCTGCGCATCATATGAATTGCCATGTCACGCATTTTTTGGAAGGATTTATCAGAAAGAGTCATGGCAGGAGCCACGGTGATTGAATCCCCTGTGTGAATCCCCATAGGATCCATATTTTCAATCGTACAGATAATAACCACGTTATCATTATTATCGCGTAATAATTCCAGCTCATATTCTTTCCAACCGATCAAGGCTTTGTCAATCATAACCTCATGAATGGGAGAAGTTTCCAAACCTCGTTTAAGCAGCTCTTCAAAGTCTTCTTCCTTAAACACAAAAGATGCGCCCGCTCCGCCTAAAGTGAACGATGAACGAATGACCAGAGGAAATCCAAATTTTTGTGCCAGTTCTTTCCCCTCTAAAAATGAAGTAGCTTTCGCCTGTGGTGCCATGCCGATACCAATCTCCTCCATAAGGTTTCTAAACTGTTCTCTATCCTCAGTAATATTTATGGCATCAATATCAACCCCAATAATATCTACTCCAAAATCACTCCAAATCCCTTTTTCGTTTGCTTTGATACATAAATTTAAGGCTGTTTGACCTCCCATGGTGGGTAACACAGCGTCAATCTGTGGATGCTCCTTTAGAATTTGTACAATCGACTTCGTCGTTAACGGTAACAAGTACACATGATCTGCCATTGAAGGATCAGTCATGATCGTTGCGGGATTGGAGTTGATCAATATCGTTTCTATACCATCTTCACGCAAGGAGCGTAGCGCTTGGGTACCAGAATAGTCAAATTCGCAGGCTTGACCGATCACAATAGGACCAGAACCGATAATTAAAATACTTTTAAGGGATGAATTTTTAGGCATGGAATAAATTTTAATCTTGAAACTATGAGATAATAAAAAAGGCGTTATTCTTAACGAATAACGCCTTTTATATGTTTAACCAAAACAGTCATTTAGTGTTTATGTCTACCTTCAGATGAAACACTTAATTTCTTTCTACCTTTTGCTCTTCTTCGCGCAAGCACCTTTCTTCCGTTTACAGACGCCATGCGCTCTCTAAAGCCGTGCTTGTTTTTTCTTTTTCTTTTTGATGGCTGAAATGTTCTTTTCATCTATAGGGATCTTAAGTCGTAATTCTAAATATTATGAAGGAAAAATACCCTTCAAAAACCGGGGGCAAATATACAACATCTTTTAACTCTTACAACCCAGAAATAAAAAAAAGTCATATTCTTTTTGATGCATTTGTTTACCTTTGCGCGCAACACAAAAAAATGATGAACAAATCTACTTCTATATCCACACTATTCTGCTTATTTCTAACTCTTGTATGCATGGCTCAACAGCCACTCGCCTATGTCTTTGAGGTAGATGAACATTTTACCGTGGAACAGCGTGCGGTTCAAAAAATCACTCAAAACATTCAAGGTACAGAGCAAATTATCACGAATGACATTAGCGGTATACTTGACTTTACAGTGAAAAGTGTAAACAATGATCAAATCGAATTAAGCATGATGTTTACCGATCTTGTTATGAAAATGTCTTCAAATCTAATGGGGACACTTATGGATATCAATGCCAATGATACAAGCGATGAAAGTATGGAAACTAAAATCTTTAATTCCATTCTCAATAAACCCTTTACCCTGATCATGCAAAAAAATGGTAAAATTACTTCGGTTTCTGGCGGAAAAGAACTCGTTGACCTCATTGTGAATAAACTTGATCTGCCCGATGAAAATACGAAAGCGCTTATATCGGAAACCTTGCTCAACTCATACGGCTCTAATGCCTTAGCCGAAAGTTTTACACAAATGACGTACTATCTTCCTGATACTGCTGTAAAATCAACTGAAAACGCCCAGTGGAAAAATCAATACACCGGAAAATTATCAGCAACTACTACCTGGACTCTTTTGGACGCGCAATCTGATTCCTGGAAAATAGAAGGAAAAGCTCCTGTTGTAATTAATACCAATGAAAATGGTGTTACCATGAATTTAGAAGGAAATCAAAGCACTATCATCAATGGGAATAAAGGAAGCTGGCTATTTCAGGATATCACTGTAGAGCAAGAAGCTACAGGATCATCTGTTATGCCCCAACTGGGAGATCAAAAAATTCCAACCAATATTACGTCGACCATAACCTATAATAGAATTAAGTAAATCATATGTTCAATAAAAATATAAAACTCATTCTCGCTGTACTCATAGTCCTCTTTGCCGGATATCAATTTTATGAAGGAGAAATAGGCAATGGTATCATGCTCATTCTACTCGCCGGGATTTTTGTCTTTCTTTATTTTAAAAATGAATTAATCCTATTGGCATTTTTTCAGTTGAGAAAACAAAACTTTGAAGGAGCGAAGAAATGGCTGAATAAAATCTCAAATCCTGAAGCTGCATTGGTAAAAAAGCAGCAAGGCTATTATTACTATCTTCACGGTCTAATGGTTTCCCAGACTAATATTACGCAGGCTGAAAAACACTTTAAAAAAGCCATTAAACTGGGATTATCCATGAGTCAGGATTTGGCTGTAGCTAAATTAAATTTGGCCGGTATCGCAATGACGAAGCGAAGAAAAAGAGAAGCTCAAATGCTTCTCACCGAAGCCAAAAAACTGGACAAACACAATATGCTCAATGAGCAAATCAGGATGATGAAACAACAAATGAAAAAGATTTAATTTATAATTTTCATTTTATTATTACCTCAATCGGTGATTTAATGCCACTTTTAGCATAAAAAAATTACCTTTGAACTACCCCAAAGTAATATTTATGATTGCGTATGAATAGATATTTACTTTTCTTTTTATTTATAACTACACCATTCTCCTTTTCTCAAGTCCTAGAAGAGACTAAAGAAGAGGAGGAAATGCAACGCACGCTACTTTCTGATGCCATTGAGTTAAATATGCCCCGATACAACAATGAGGTTTACAAAGCCAAGACCACAGATGACATGGAGCGAATCATTTGGCTGGCAGACTCGTTGATCACTCATTGTATAGTGGGGACCTACCTGGATGATTTCAATATTAATTCCTTGCGCAGCCGACACAAAAAACTTCACGAGTTTGAAAAACCTGTATACTTAATAACCTATTCTAAGTTTATTGCAGAGAGTAAGGATAAGCCACAATTGACAGCAATTAATGAATTAGTGAAAAATCATCATGATAAGATTGATTTCGTCTTATTGTTTTGGAATGAAGAAAGTGATGTCAAAAAAATAGCCAAAAAATACCATCAAAAAGTACACATAGCCTATATTGATGAGCGCCAAAATACAGATCCGTATATCATTAAAATCCTTAAACACTCACTTGGTTATCCCATGACTTATCTCGTAGGAGATTCAAAACAAATACTTTCGGTAAAAAAACCACTTGTTCATCATATTGATGTGGACGAAACAGAATCGTTTAACATGCATTTTAATGAATTGTCTAAAGGCGTTTCTATTCTTTTGAGCAATACTGAAGAACCAAAAGGAGAACCTCAAGAAGATGTAACGACACCCGAAACGCCTATCGATCAAGATGAGGACGTCGATCAAAAGGCTAAGATTTAAATTAGTTTCCTACCGCGTAAAAACCCTGCTTAGGAAGTTCAATAATATACTTTTTCCCGGAAGCATTTTTAAGCTCAGGCTCTCGTAGCCAGGGATTATGAATTTTAAGAATCTTATAGTTGATACCCTGCTGCTTAGCCCAAGAGGCTAAATCTTCAATAGATTCCTTTACGATGAAATTAGAAGTAGGTACTTTATCGTATAGATCTTTTTGTCTGTAATTAAAGCCGTATTTCTTAGGGTCCTTAAGAATTTCCTTTAAGGCCAAAATTCTAAACAGGTATCTACCGGTCTCCTCTCCTAGCAACAAATCATAATAATCATCTACCTGTTGAGCCTTTAAACGTTTTGAAATCCCGTAGTTACCTGCATTATAAGCAGCCGCAGCAAGAGTCCAACTCCCCAGACGCTCTTTAGATTCTTTAAGGTATTTACAGGCTACCTCTGTCGCCAAAGTAATATGGTAACGCTCATCAACATTATCGTTGATTTCAAGCCCATACTCCTTCCCTGTTTGCTTCATAATCTGCCAAAAACCTGTTGCTCCTGCGGGAGAAACAGCCTGCGTCAGCCCACTTTCAATAACTGCCAGGTACTTAAAATCGTTTGGAACACCATTCTTTTTCAATATAGGTTCAATGATTGGGAAGTACTTGTGTGCACGCTTTATCATGAGCAAACCATTGGACTGCCAATAGGTATTTACCAATAGTTCTCGATCCAAACGTTCCTTAATATCAGGATTTTCAATAGGGACATCTTCTCCTGCAAATTTAGGGTCATCGGGCAATGGTAAGGCGTAAACGTTATACTCATTGATGATCTTGGTATTCAAATTCTCATCGGTAGGTGCGTCTTGTACTGCATTAATGCTTAGAATTACTACTAAGGCTAAAAGTAAAAATGCGATGCCTGCTTTGATGTCCTTCATAAAAATAATATTTTTTTAATTCTTTAAAAGTATGACTTATTCAGCACAAAAACCAGTCCGAATTAGAGAGGGTAGATGTTTGTTAAACCATTTATACCGATTGATAATCATGATGTGCGTCCCTTCAGGAATAACGATAGCATCATTTATATATTTGACAGGAAACACAGGATCTTTATCCCCATGAATATGGATGATGTCTTGAGGGGCTTCAGCTTGATCCCAACAAATAATTTCTTGTATTGCCCAATCCAGGTAATGTTTATTACTCACTGACAAATATTGCTTGTAAAGTCGTGCTCTTTTTTTAGCCGCCGGCGGAACAGGAAAACGTTCTAATTCACCTAGATAACCAGCTAAACTGGTAGGAATCATTTTATACACCCCGGTTTTTCGTGCTAATTTCATTTTAAGCGGAAGCTCCTCCTTGTGCTTTACACTTGAGATAATAATCAGCCTACTAACCTCAAGGTATTTTGCCATCTCCTGCACCAGAACTCCGCCAAAAGACACTCCAATGAGTACACAAGGCTCTTTAGGTATATCCTCACAAATACGCTTGGCATAACCTAAAAGGGATTCATTCTTTTTTGGAATGATCCAATTTAACCAATGTATGTCAAATTCATCCTTAGGTAAATTGATGTGTTCAAAAATACTTGGATTTGCCGCCATTCCTGGCATCATATATACTTGAGTGAGCTTTTTATTACCGCCCATAAAAATTTTAAGAGTTTGATTTCTAATAAAATCCGTAACTTTGCATCAAATTTAAGAGGTTTTGCTTTCTTAAACAGAAAAATCAGGGTTTATATATTACCTAAATTTTCAACACGAGTTTCGCTCCAAGAGTCGTGTTCAACAAGTAGATTTTTCTTTATAAATGCATATCATTGAAAAAAACGGTTTACCCAGCACACACACGAGGAAAAGCAGACTACGGTTGGCTTAAGGCTAATTATTCTTTTAGTTTTGCGAACTATTTTAATCCAGACCGCATTAAATTTGGAGCGTTACGTGTATTGAATGATGACGTTATTGCGCCTGGTAAAGGCTTTGGAACTCATCCACATCAAAATATGGAGATCGTTTCTATTCCGCTTGACGGAAAACTAGCCCATAAAGATTCCATGGGGCATGAAGAAATCATTAAAACAGGAGAAGTACAGGTGATGAGTGCAGGTACTGGAGTTGAACACAGCGAATACAATCCCAGCACGACAGAAGCAACCAATTTATTACAAGTTTGGATTTTACCTCAGGCAAATGGTGTTTCACCTAGATATGACCAAAGGTCATTTTCATTGCGTAAAAACGAATTGAAAACCGTAGTTACTCCCAGAGACAATACCACAGATGATTCTTTGTGGCTCAATCAACAGACTTACTTTAACTTGGGTGAATTTGATCAAGATAATTCTCATACATATACAATAAATCAATCTGGTCATGGAGTGTATATGTTCGTAATTGAAGGAAGTTTAATGTGTGAAGGTGAGAAGCTTGAAAAAAGAGATGCCTTAGGCGTTTGGGAAACTGACTCAATCTCATTTACCACCACTGCTCCCAGCAAAATATTAGTGATAGAAATACCAATGAATTAAAAACTGAAATAATGATGCAAGACGTAAGCTTACAAATCACAGACAATGAGTTTCACCGCCAATTTGAGACCGAAATTGATGGTGAAAAAGCAAAAATTGAATACGCCAGTCAAGAGCGTAAAATCTTTCTAACTAAAGTAGTGATGAGCGATGAGCTCAAGGAAAAAGGAATGATGAATGACTTTATTGAACAGGTCTTAGCCATCATTGAAGAGCGCAATGTACGCGTAGTTCCTACCAGTCCAGATATTGCAAAGTTTATGCGATCCAACAAATTAAAGTATAAAAGTATGCTGCCGGCTGGAATCGCCCTTTAAGCAACTTTTTCTACTGTTACAAAATCAAACCTTACCGTACCATCTTCATCGATGTAGGTAAGGTTTATTTTATGCAGTGTATTTACTAAGGCAGGATTCCAAGGCGTTTTTACTTTTACGTAGTTTTCAGTAAAGCCGCAAACATAGCCTTCTTTATTTTCGCCTTCAAAGAGCACTGTAGCCGTACTTCCTAATTGAGATTCATAAAAGGCTCTACGTTTTTTAGCAGATAGACCTCTTAATAGCTTGCTGCGTTTGCCGCGTACTTTTTTGTCTACTGCACCGGGCATTGTGGCAGCCGGTGTATTATCACGTTCAGAATATGTAAACACGTGCAAATACGAAATATCCAACTCATTTAAAAAATTGTATGTTTCAAGAAAATGCTCATCCGTCTCCCCCGGAAAACCCACAATTACATCTACCCCTATGCACGCGTGAGGCATTTTATCCTTGATTCGTTTTACCCGATCCACGTAAAGTTCTCGCAAATATCTTCTGCGCATTGCTTTTAAGATGTCGTTGCTTCCGCTTTGTAAAGGAATATGAAAATGCGGAACAAAACTGTTGCTATCGGCCACAAAATCTATGGTCTCATCTTTAAGTAAGTTAGGTTCTATGGATGAGATCCTCAAGCGGTGAATGCCTTCAACTTCATCTAAGGCCTGTACTAATTCTAAAAAAGTATGTTCGTGTTTTTTGTTACCAAATTCACCTTTACCATAATCTCCAATGTTGACTCCGGTGAGGACAATTTCTTTGATTCCGCGTGCAGAAATTTCAGCAGCATTGTTTAATACATTTTCTAAACGATCACTGCGTGAAATTCCGCGTGCCAGCGGTATGGTGCAATAGGTACATTTATAGTCACACCCATCTTGAACTTTTAAAAATGCCCGTGTACGATCACCAATGGCATAAGAACCTACGTAAAAATCGGCTTCGGCTATTTCGCAGGAATGAACCTCACCAAAATCATTTTTTGTAAGATCATTTAAGTATTGGGTAATATTGAATTTCTCAGTGGCACCTAACACCAAATCCACTCCGTCTACAGCGGCTAATTCTTTAGGCTTTAATTGTGCATAGCAGCCAATGCCTACGATAAATGCATCTTCATTTTGCTTTAAGGCTTGCTTGACTACATTTTTAAAACGTTTATCAGCATTTTCAGTAACGCTGCAGGTATTGATCACATAAATATCTGCGGGTTCCTTGAAATCAACCCTATGAAAGCCTTCATCTACAAACGACCTGGCTATGGTAGAGGTTTCAGAAAAGTTAAGCTTACACCCAAGGGTGTAAAAAGCGACTTTCTTTGAATTGAGTTGAGTTGAAGTATACACGATCTAAAATTAGATTTCCACCACTGCGATTAATGTTTATCTTAGCGGAGCGCAAAAATACAAACTTATTTTCGGCTACTAAAATTAATGAAAACGCATCCTAACTCATTTATTACCCTAAGTATATTTTTAGCGTATCTCCTCATTTTTTCTGCCTGTTCTAATAATATAAATAACGAAAATGACGCCTTGGTTTTTCGGTATAATGAACATGCGAACATTACCTCCCTGGATCCGGCATTTGCCAAAGATCAACGTAATATCTGGGCGTGCAATCAATTATTTAATGGATTGGTTCAACTGGATCACGAACTTATTATTCAACCCGATATAGCCTCGCGCTGGACGATCTCGAAAGACGGACGCGTGTATACTTTTTTTCTTCGGAAGGATATTTACTTTCACAAGCATATTTTATTTGGTAAGGACAGCACCCGAAGCCTAACTGCAAACGATGTGGTCTATAGTTTAAATCGTCTGACTAACGATAAACTAGCGTCACCGGGCAGTTGGTTGATGCAGCAGGTTACACAAATAACAGCACCTGAAGAACACATAGTTGAAATTAAATTAACCTCCCCATTCCCTGCTTTTTTGGGATTACTCGCCAACAAGCACTGTTCTGTGGTGCCTAAAGAAATTGTTGAGAATGTCAATTTTAGTCGGGAACCTATTGGCACAGGACCTTTTTATTTTAAGCGTTGGGAAGAAAATGAGAAATTAGTATTTAGGCGGTATGATGCCTACCACGAAAAAGACGAACAAGGTAATTCCCTCCCTTATCTGGAATCAGTCGCGATTACTTTTTTACCCGATAAACAAAGTGAATTTTTACAGTTTGCACAAAAAAATATTGATTTTATCAGTGGACTTGATCCTTCTTATAAGGATGAACTTCTTACCGCCGGCGGACAATTGAGTGAAGCATACGTTGAAAATGTTTACATCCTTAAAAGTCCGTACCTCAACACCGAATATTTGGGTATTCATCTCCCAACCAATACGACCGAAATTCAGTCACTTAATCTTAGAAAAGCCATCAACTATGGTTTTGACCGCAGGAAGATGATCAAGTACCTGCGCAACGGGATTGGTATTCCTGGAGAACATGGTATGATTCCCAAAGGCTTACCGGGCTTTAATGCTTCAGTGCAGTACGATTACCAGCCGGAAAAAGCAAAAAAACTAGTCCGGCAATACCAACAAGAAACCAGAGACAAAGACGTTCAAATCAGCATTACCTGTAACGCTAATTATCTTAATCTCGTAGAATATATTCAGCGGGAACTTCAAAAAATTGGGATTGATGTAGCCATTGATGTTTTACCGCCTTCTACGATAAGACAACAGCGAAGCGCAGGAAAGCTACCTATTTTTAGAGCCAGTTGGATCGCTGATTACCCGGATGCCGAAAATTATCTCTCTCTTTTTCATAGTGCTAATCTGGCTCCTAATGGCCCAAACTATACGCATTACCAGTCCAAGACCTTTGACAGCCTGTATGATGAGGCTTCTATGACTACATCGAGTGATGCACGTAGCCAATTCTATAAAAAAATGGATTCGTTAGTAATGTGTGAAGCACCTGTCGTGGTCTTATATTATGATGAAGCTACGCGTTTTATCTCTAAAAAAGTAAGTGGATTAGGAATCAATCCCATTAATTTACTCGATTTAAAACGAGTGAGGAAATCTGAATGAATACTCGCTAAGGCAACCATACTGCACGATCTGTAACATTTTTATCATTTTGACAACCTATTAAGAAACAAACAAAATGGGTTTTGGTGGATCTGTAGCAGCTATGATTACTTCGCTTAAAAATAATAAGCGGGATAGAAAAACTCTGTTTGATACAAAGCACAAATCTTCTACAAGCAACTCGAAAATAGTGAACGATATTACCTCTTCACCAGAGCAATTAGCTCAAATAAGATTAGCTAGAAAAATGCAACAAAAAAGATTATTGGTTAAGCGTATAATTGCCACAATAATAGGAGGTGTTATAGTGACAGGTTTAATCTACCTTCTGCTAAATGGATATTAACTAAAACCTCAATCCAACACCAATGCCATTGCCATTGCCTATAAGCTCAACCCTGGGTTCATAACTTCCATCCATTATTGCTTCATTAAGTAACCTGACTCCCTCTTTGACGCGATTACGTTTTGCAGCATTAAATGGTAAGGCCACTAACAACAACCCACCTCCAATCGCAGCGGTTTCCCATAAAAACTCTCCTCCATCAGCAGAGTTCACTGCTGTAAATGCTAAAAATCCTAAACCTGTACCGGCAAGAATTTGAGCAACCAGTAAATTTTGCTTGGATTTTTTTAATGCGGTATATGCTTGGGGAACAGATTCACTCATTTCTAAAACCTCTTTAAAGGTTTTTTGCTCCTCGCCTTGATAGAAATTTACACCCACAAATGAGCGCTCTGTAATAATTTCCTGAGCATGTAGGAATGAGGCAGAGCCTAATATGACTAAAATAATTAGATTAATTCTCTTCATCGTGATAGTTTTGGGGTTTAAAAATACATTTTAATATTGACTAATCTTTGCGCCACTCCTTTGTTAACTCAAAAACATGGGATAAAATTGCTTTTTCATCATCGCCAAAAGACAGATCACGACGTTCCATGACCTTTTCGGCAGTTTCAAAGGCCTTGTTGGTGCGATACGTAGTCATCCCGCTTGCACCACCCCAGCTAAAGCTGGGAATAAAATTACGAGGGAATCCCCCGCCGTAGATGTTGGCGCTTACGCCTACTACTGTTCCCGTATTAAACATGGTATTAATCCCACACTTAGAATGATCTCCCATCATAAGTCCACAGAATTGTAAACCGGTGCGATCAAATCCTTTTTTCTCATAGTTCCATAAGCGCACCTCAGCGTAGTTATTCTTGAGATTAGAGTTATTCGTATCGGCTCCCCAATTACACCACTCACCTATAACGCTATTGCCCATAAATCCATCATGACCTTTACTCGAATATCCAAACAATACAGAGTTATTAATCTCCCCTCCTATTTTGCAATAAGGACCGGCTGTGGTTGGACCATAAATTTTAGCTCCCATTTTTACTACGCCGTGTTCCCCTAGTGCGAAGGGACCTTTAATGGTGCTTCCATCCATGATTAGTGCATCCTTACCTATGTAAATTGGTCCGTCTTCGGCATTTAACACACATACGTTTACTTGAGCGCCGTGTTCTATAAAAATGTGTTCGGGATTTCTGGCGTGAATATAATCCGGAATTACTTGTGACAATCTTCCGGCAGTAAGTCGATTAAAATCATCTTTTATCGCGTCACCGTTTTTAGAAAAAATATCCCAGGTGTGTTTTACAGTAAATGCTTCCTTTGTTAGCTCAATTTTCTCAAAATTACTATAGTCTTCAGTAAAACGTTCCGCTGAAAAAGCGATTACCTCATCTCCAACCAATAAGACTTGATGATGTGTTAAGGTTCTAACTTTTGATATTAATTCTTCCGAAGGTAACACAGCCGCATGAACAAAACAGTTTTTTTCTTTTGTCTCTAACGGCCACTTTTGTTGTAAATATTCTTCGGTCTTCGTAGATACCTTACCTAAATAATACTCCCATTTTTCTCTAATGGTCGTGATGCCTATTCGCAGATCAGCCACCGGGCGGGTAAAGGTAAAAGGCAACAAATTGTTTCTGTATGGTCCGTCGAAAAGAATGTAGTTCATAGATTTGAGGTGTAAAGAAGTAAAAATAGGAAAATTATATACACTCCGGCGTATAAAAAAAGCCTTCAGTAGACTGAAGGCTTTGAGATGTTGGAGTGCAAGAAGTTTATTTCTTGAACTTCGCGTATTTGTTTTTAAACTTGTCAATACGTCCTGCCGTATCAATAAGTTTAGATTTACCAGTATAATATGGATGAGAGGTACGTGAAATTTCTAATTTAATCACCGGGTACTCTGTACCATCAACATCAATCATTTCTTTAGTTTCAGCAGTAGATTTTGTTAAAAAAACATCTCCATTGGACATATCTTTAAAAGCTACTACTCTATAATTTTCTGGGTGAATTCCTTGTTTCATCGTATTATCGTTTATAATCTTCCCGTTTAAGGCGTGCAAATTTATAAAACTTCTTTTAATCCAACAAAACAAAAACTATTTATTCTTCTTTTTTGATCATATTCAGAAAAATAAGCCCTAGCTGTAACGTTTTGTTATATTTGTTCACTAACCGACCAACTAATTAATCAATCGTATCATGGAAGCAAATATTAAAAAAATTGGCGTTAATCAAGGATTAACTTTAGGGCTCATCTTAGCTACTATCACCATCTTAGTTTATGCAGTTGCACAAAATTTAGCCACAGAGTGGTATATTAATTTAAGCGTATTTATTTTAGTAGTAATTTTTGGTATTGTAGCATCTGTAAAATCACGAAAAGCAGTAGGTGGATTTATCTCTTTTAAAGACGCTTTCATTCCCTTTTTTATTACAGTTGTCATTGGCATTGCTATAAATACTGTTATAAGTATTATTATTTATAATTTTATTGATCCCGATGCCGCTCAAGCGATTCAAGAACAAATTATGATCTCTACCAGAGAGATGATGGAGAAATTTGGCGCGCCTCAGCAAAGCATTGATGAAGCCATGGCTCAAATGGCAGATCAAAACTCGTTCTCCATTGGTGCTCAATTACAAGGCTTAGCAATGACTATTGTATTTCTAAGTATTATAGGTCTGATCGTAGCCGCTATTATTAAAAGAAAAGACCCCGCCGAAGCATAATTTATGCAACTATCTATCGTCATCCCGCTACTCAATGAAGCGGAATCTCTTACAGAATTACAGCATTGGATTGCACGTGTTATGCAATCCAATGCTTTTGTATATGAGGTTATTTATATCGATGATGGCAGTACAGATCATTCCTGGGAAACTATTCAATCTCTTTCTGCCGAATATCCTCAAGTCAAAGCCATTCAATTTAACCGTAATTACGGGAAGTCTCAGGCGCTGCACGCCGGCTTCGATATAGCACTGGGTGATATAGTCATCACCATGGATGCTGATCTTCAGGATAACCCCGAAGAAATCCCAAAATTGGTATCCACCATTAAAGAGGGATATGACTTAGTTTCTGGGTGGAAAAAGAAACGCTACGATTCGGTGCTTTCTAAAAATCTTCCGTCCAAATTATTCAATTGGGCGGCACGAAAAACTAGCGGACTGCAATTACACGACTTTAATTGTGGCTTAAAAGCCTACCGCAAAGAAGTTATAAAAGACATTGATGTGTATGGCGAGATGCACCGCTACATTCCTGTTTTGGCTAAAAATGCAGGATACGCTAAGATTACAGAGCAAGAAGTAAAACATCAGGCACGTAAATACGGCAAAACTAAATTTGGTGCAGAGCGATTCATCAATGGCTTTTTAGATCTGTTGACGATTTGGTTTTTGTCTACCTTTGGGCGCAGACCCATGCACTTATTCGGCGCATTGGGTGTCGTCATGTTTGTGATTGGCTTTAGCTTTGCCTTTTACCTGGGAATAGACAAATTATTCATTAATCCCGGTAAACGATTGATTACCCAACGACCAGAGTTCTATATTGCCCTTACTTCAATGATTATAGGAACACAACTGTTCATTGCCGGATTTATAGGTGAACTCGTGCTTAGAAGCAAGCGCGATAAAAAGCGCTACCGCATTGCAAACCAATTAAACTAGCGGGGTAGCCTGCAATTCCTTACTTTTGTAATCCATTAACCAATATTGAATTATACCATTTATGGATACCGGCATACAGGACAAGGCAAAACAATGGCTAAGCGAATTATTTGATCAAAAAACAAAAGATGAGGTTCAACATATTATCGATCATGATCCTAAAGAGCTAGAAGAAAGTTTTTATCAAAATCTTGCCTTTGGAACCGGCGGTATGCGTGGTGTGATGGGTGTGGGCACTAACCGAATTAATAAATACACCCTGGGTAAAAGCACGCAGGGAGTTTCTACTTATTTAAAACAACAGTTTCCTAACCAAGATATCAAGGTCGCCATTGCCTTTGATTGCCGTCATAATAGTCAATCCTTAGCAAAAGTGGTGGCGGATGTATTTTCTGCCAATGGCATTAAAGTATTCCTATTTAGTGATCTAAGACCTACACCAGAGCTTTCTTTTGCCGTAAAATACCTGGATTGCCAATGTGGAATTGTACTCACGGCGAGTCACAATCCGCCGGAATATAATGGCTACAAAGTCTATTGGGAAGATGGAGGTCAATTAGTACCCCCGCATGATCAGGCGATTATAAATTTAATTGAAAGCTTGGACTATGGCGATATTCAGTTTAGAGCAAACAAAGATCTTATTGAATATATAGACACTAAGGTGGATACCGCTTTCGCGGAAGCCTCTGTAGCAAACGGAAGCTTTTCTGCAGCCAATGGAGCCCGCGAAAATTTAGACATTGTATTCACCTCTTTGCACGGTACCTCAATAACGATGATTCCGCAGGTATTAGAAAAAGCAGGATTTACTAAGGTGCATATCGTTAAAGAACAAGCCAAGCCCAATGGTGACTTCCCCACAGTAAAATCACCCAATCCCGAAGAGCCCGAAGCACTCAAAATGGCTATTGATTTAGCCGAACAAAAAAATGCCGATATCGTTATTGGTACTGATCCAGATTGTGATCGCCTGGGGATAGCGGTACGAGATACTGTAGGCAACATGACACTCCTCAACGGGAATCAAACCATGATCGTAATGACCTGGTTTTTACTGGAACAATGGAAAAAAGCCAGTAAAATCAACGGAAAAGAATTTGTGGGCTCTACAATCGTCTCAACCCCGATGCTAAAAGTGCTTACCGAAAGCTACGGCGTTGAATACAAAGAAGGGCTAACAGGTTTTAAATGGATTGCGAAAATGATTCATGATCACCCAGAGCTTGATTTTATTGGTGGTGGTGAAGAAAGCTTCGGATATATGGTTGGAGATTTTGTACGAGATAAGGATGCTGTCACCGCTACTCTACTGGCGTGCGAAATTTCCGCTTGGTTAAAAGCAAAAGGCAGTTCGTTCTATGAAAAACTCCTTCAGCTTTACGTTGAACATGGTTTATATCTGGAAAAATTAATTTCGGTCACTAAAAAAGGAATCAAGGGGGCGCAAGAAATCAAACAAATGATGATTGATCTGCGCGAGAATCCATTGAAAACGATCGATGGCGAAAAAGTAGTCTTAATAGAAGATTACCAATCGGCTAAAGCCATCAGACCCTTAGAAGATGAAGTAATTCCGCTAGAAATACCTACTTCAAACGTATTGATTTATTATACTGAAGATGGTACCAAAGTAGCGGCCAGACCCAGCGGAACGGAACCAAAAATCAAATTTTACATCAGCGTAAATACAGAACTTGACTCTACGAACAAATTTGACCGAGTTTCAGCAGAACTATCCACAAAAGTTGACCGAATTAAAGCCGACTTAGGTTTCTAAATCCAGTGCATGGAATATCTCAAGAAAATCCTTCGGTTCGCCGGTCCTTATAAAAAGTACGCCTACCTCAACATATTTTTTAATGTGCTCTACGCGTTGTTTAGTGCTATATCATTTATAGCACTTATACCCATGCTGGATGTACTTTTTGATACCACCAAAAAAGTATCTGAGGAGCCTGTTCTTGATGGTATAGGTGATTTAAAAGACTACATGCGCGAATGGTTGGGGTACTATGTGAGTCAACAAACCGGCGATGATCCCTCCAAAGCCCTACTAGTGGTAATTGTCTTGATTTTGATCTTATTCTTTTTCAAAAATCTATTTGGCTATCTGGCCAATTACTTTATAACTTTTCTACGCAATGGTATTTTGAAAGACATTCGTAATGCGATGTATGCTAAAATCACGGCCTTACCAATTTCGTTTTATTCTGAAAAGAAAAAAGGCGATGTCATTGCTAGGATTACTTCAGATGTGCTTGAGGTACAAAACTCTTTTCTATCCATCTTAGAACTTATTATAAGAGAACCTCTTACGATTATCTTTACGATAGGCATGATGCTTTTGATTAGTCCAGAGCTTACGGTATTTGTGTTTATTTTTATTCCGGTATCTGGCTTTTTGATTTCACGTATCGGCAAGTCACTAAAAAAACGCTCTGATCGGGTGCAAAAAGAACAAGGTAATATTCTCTCTATTGTAGAAGAAACCTTGGGGGGTCTGCGGGTGATCAAAGCCTTTAATGCCGAAGGTCAGTTTTATCAGTGGTTTGATGATTCCACAAGACGATTTTTTAAATTCTCAAATTCAGTTACGCATCGTCAAAACCTAGCTTCACCCACCAGTGAATTTTTAGGGATAGCGGTAATTGGAGTCATCCTATGGTTCGGTGGTCGCATGGTGTTATTAGACGAATCCCTGGATGGATCAGAGTTTATTGCTTACATGGGACTGGCATACGGTATTTTGACTCCGGCAAAAGCCATTAGTAAAGCATCTTATTCGGTTAAAAGAGGTAATGCCGCGGCAGAACGAATTTTAGAAGTCCTGGAAACAACCAATGAGATTGCGGACTCCCCTACTGCCCTGGAGAAAGACGATTTTACACATAGCATCACGTTTGAAAATGTTTCGTTTAAATACGACCAAGAATATGTGATTGATGAGCTAAACATCACGATCCCAAAAGGAAAAACAGTGGCTTTGGTAGGACAATCTGGTAGTGGTAAATCTACCATTGCCAATCTGGTGACCCGATTTTATGACGTGAACAAAGGCGGAATACGAATCGATGGTACTGACCTACGCGATATGACACAAGCCTCCTTACGATCATTAATGGGATTAGTTACGCAGGATTCAATCCTCTTCAATGATTCCGTGAGAAATAACATTGCCATGGGTAAACCCGAAGCTTCTAAAGAAGAGATCAAAGAAGCACTCCAAATCGCGAATGCCTGGGAGTTTGTAAAAGAGCTACCCCAAGGCCTGGATACTAATATTGGTGATAGCGGAAATAAATTAAGTGGCGGACAAAAACAACGTCTGTCCATCGCCCGTGCCGTGCTTAAAAATCCGCCAATCATGGTACTCGATGAGGCCACCTCTGCCCTGGATACAGAAAGTGAACGCTTGGTGCAGGATGCGCTGGAGAATATGATGAAGAATCGCACCTCTATCGTTATCGCGCATCGATTATCTACCATTCAAAACGCAGATGAAATCATTGTCATGCATAAGGGCAAGGTTGTAGAACAAGGCAAACACCTTGAGCTCATTGCACAAAACGGGACCTATAAGAAATTAGTGACCATGCAGTCGTTCGATTGATGCTGGATTCGTTATTGGTTATTTGTTATTGAGTTATTGGTAATAGGTAAAATGGGATTAGGAAATAGGGATTAGTTCGTTTGAAAAAATCCACTGCTTTGCGCCTTGGCGCCTTTGCGTGATGTGTTGATGAGTGATGAGTGATGAGTGATGAGTGATGAGCGTTTGAAGGTTGGAAAATAGGCATGAGTGAATAGGAATTAGCAATTTGTTATTGAGTTATTTGTTACAGAAAACTTATACTAAATACTTCTTACTAAAAAAATCTTCCGTAGACTGCGACTTGTGACAATAACTCTGGGAGAATTAGATTTTGGAATTTAGCCTTTTGGAATTTTATAGTATTTAATTGTTATTGGGGTATTGACGCTCATGAACTGAGACTGAATACTCATCAAAAAAATCAACTCTCTTATTAAACCTTTTTCTCATTACCTTGTCTTAGCTTAAAATCAACGTCATTGACCTGTACAGAAGAAGAACTAATTAAGCGTTTAAAAGATGCCTCTACTTTTGATGAAGCCTTTATGCAGGTGGTCAATCAGTATAAAGAGCGTTTGTATTGGCATATTCGTCATATCGTGAAGATTCATGAAGATGCAGATGATGTATTGCAAAATGTATTTGTCAAAGTCTATAAAAATGTACACTCATTTAAAGGTGAAAGTAAATTATACTCCTGGATGTATCGTATCGCCACCAATGAGTCGATTACCTTTATTCATAAACGTTCTAAAAAAATGGCCTTGAGTGTAGAGGACTACCAGTATCAACTGGCGGGAGAATTGCACCAAGACGACTATTTTAGTGGAGACGAGATACAACTCGTTTTACAGCAAGCCATTGCACAACTACCGCAGCGGCAACAACAGGTGTTCAATATGAGGTATTTTCAAGAAATGAAATACTATGAAATTGCAGAGATAACAGAACTCTCAGTAGGAGCGTTGAAATCCAGTTACCACCACGCCGTAAAAAAAATTGAAGAATTTGTAAAACAACGAGCAGCATGAGCGATTTTTTAAAACATACTAAGAAAAGTGGTTTTGATATTCCTAAAGAATACCTTGATTCTATTGACGGTAGCTTAAAACAAAAGCTTATATCATCAAAGAACAGTTTACCAAAAACGCCGGGTTTTGAGGTACCTCAGGATTACTTTGAACGTGTAAACCAAGGCATTAAACAAAAGGTCGAAGTGAGCAAAAAAGGAAAATTAGTCCAATTATTTTCTATACACTACATCGCTTACGCGGCTTCAATTGCTGCAATCCTGATGCTGGTACTTAACCTCAATAAAAATGTAACTTCGGTAGAAGATGGATTGAGTAGCGTAGCAGATACAATGCTTGAAGAATACCTTCAGGAGGTTGTGACAGAGTACAGTGAAGATGAACTTTTGCAAGAATTAAATGTAGAACAGCTAAACGAAGTGGAATTTGTAGATGTTTCCGAAGAAACCATGTTACACTATTTAGATGAACAGTTGGAAGACAGTCTTCCGCTTTATCAATAGCATAAACCAAAAATAAAATGAAAAAAATACTCATCATCCTTTTTATTTCGCTTTCGCTGAATGCTTTTGCTCAGCAAGGACGGGAGCGCATCAATACCATGCGCATCGCTTACATCACACAAGAACTGGCTCTTACTCCAACCGAAGCTGAAAAGTTTTGGCCCGTTTATAACGCTCATTCTAAACGCGTACAGGAACTACGAAAAAAAGAGCGGGAAACTATTAATGATGTACAGGCTAATCTTGATGAAATGAGTGAAAAAGAAGCAGAGAAAAAACTGATGCTCCTATTAGAGGTCGAAGAACAAAAAGTCACCGATCGACGGGACTTAGTCAAAAATCTTAAAGGGGTAGTTTCACCGAATAAGATTATTAGATTATTTAAAGCCGAAGATGATTTTAAGCGCAAACTCTTAAAGCAATACGGCAATCGAAGAGGAAACAGATAATCTGTAACAGCTTCTTTTAAGGTATGTTGATTGATCTTTAAAACGTACCTTTGCAGCTTCAAAAAAGGAAGATGCGATTACATAGAAATTTAGTGCTTGCCGTGATGGATGCACTCTATCATATATTTAATGATGATGTATATGCCGATAAACAAATCGCGCAAACATTAAAACGGGATAAACGCTGGGGATCACACGACCGTGGCTTTATTGCAGAAACTACTTACGATATTGTTCGCTGGAAACGCCTGTATGCTGAAATAGCCGAAATTAGCGAACCCTTTAAACGCGACGAACTTCCCCGCCTTTTTGCTGTTTGGGCAACTTTAAAAGGGATTTCTTTACCAGATTGGGGTGTTTTTGAAGGTACACCTACCCGCCGCATCAAAGGTCGATTTGACGAACTTAAAAAGACCAGAGCGATTGGACAATCTATCCCAGATTGGTTAGATGAGCTTGGTCAAAAAGAACTGGGTGCCATGTGGGATGTAGAAATTGCAGCCCTCAATCAACAAGCACCGGTGGTACTACGTGCCAATACGCTAAAAACCACACCTGCCAAATTGCGTCAGCGTTTGCTAGACGAACAAATCGTGACAAAGCTGTTAAAAGAATATCCTGATGCGCTAGAACTTGAAGAGCGTAAAAATGTTTTTGCAACATCTGTTTTTAAAGAGGGTCTTTTTGAAGTACAAGATGCATCCAGTCAGGAAGTCGCAAGAATGCTTGATGTACAACCGGGTATGCGGGTGGTGGATGCTTGTGCGGGAGCAGGTGGTAAAACCTTGCATTTAGCCGCGTTGATGGAAAATAAAGGGAATGTTGTGGCGATGGATATTTACCAAAATAAATTAAATGAACTCAAACGCCGAGCACGACGTGCTGGAGCGCATAATATTGAAACTCGTTTGATAGACTCAACCAAGACCGTAAAAAAATTACACAGTAAGGCTGATCGTTTGTTGATTGATGCTCCGTGTTCCGGTTTAGGTGTACTAAAAAGAAATCCTGATGCTAAATGGAAGTTACAACCAGAATTTATAGAAAATATAAAAAAAACACAGGCACAATTGCTCAGGGACTACGCTAAAATGGTAAAGCCCGGCGGAAAAATGGTATATGCAACTTGCTCTGTGCTATCTTCTGAAAATGAACAACAAGTATCAGCATTTTTGGATAGTCAAGAAGGGGCTGGCTTTGTTTTTGATAAAGAAAAAAAGATATATGCGCACCAATCTGGTTACGATGGATTTTATATGGCACTATTAGAACGCGCTAATACGTAAGATAATATGATTAAAAAAATACACCTGTTACTGGTACTGGTCACGAGCATAAGTTTCGCACAGATTCCCGTAGATTATTACGACTCTGCAGATGGGCTTGAGGGCTATGCTTTAAAAACGGCATTGAGGAATATAATCGCTAATGGCCATGTGGCACAATCTTACGGTGATCTTTATGACGGTTATGTGTTAACCCATTCTGATTTTTACTATGAAGATGATAGTACAGTGTTGGACTATTATTCTGAAGATCCTAATACTACCGATCCGTATAACTATACGCACGGTAGCGATCAATGCGGCAACCAAAATTCTGAAGGAGATTGCTATAATCGGGAGCATTTAATGCCGCAGTCCGTTTTTGACTCTGACTTCCCTATGCAGTCAGACATTCATCATGTTGTACCCAGTGATGGAAGAGTGAATAATTTTAGGGGGAGTCTTCCTTTTGGTAATGTAGCCAGTGCAAATTGGACATCACTCAATGGATCAAAACGCGGGACCAGTAGTGACGATTATAACGGAGATGTTTTTGAACCTATTGACGAATTTAAAGGCGAAATAGCCAGGGCGATGCTATATTTTGCAACGCGCTACGAAAATCAAGTTTCTTCTTGGTCTCATCCCATGCTCAACGGCACCAATGATCAAGTGTATGAGGATTGGTTTGTAGATGTACTCGTGCAATGGCATAATGATGATCCTGTTAATCAATCTGAACTAGATCGCAATGATGCGGCTTATGACTTTCAAGGTAATGCTAATCCCTTTGTAGATCATCCTGAATATGTGAACATGATATGGGCTCCAGAGCTCTCTGCCCCTTCATCAAGTATTGGGCGAAAAGAAGTTGTTTTTTACCCTAACCCGGTTAAGGTTAATACGCTCACCTTTGATTTTCCAGAATCCAGTAAAGCTGTAGTTAGCTTTTACGACGTCCTGGGAAAAAAAGTATTAATCCGCCAGATGTCAAACATTAAAAACGTATTGGATATATCACCACTAACCGCGGGCGTATATTTAGTCAAAATTGATCAAGCTGGGGTTACCAGTACATTAAAGCTAGTGCGAGAATAGTAAAATCTGGGGATATCAAGATCAAAAAAAATAATAAAAGGTGCTTATAAAAGCACCTTTTATCTTGAATATTGATAGTTAGATGTACCAGAATTCTTTTATCATTCTATAGTTTAATGATTTTTTGCATAGCATTATTCCCTTCTGTATTTCTCAACTCTAAAAAATAGATACCTTTCTTTAAGAAATTTATATTGTAAGACTGATCTTTTTTATTAATCGTATTTTCATATACTATATTGCCATTTATATCTTTTACTTTAAAACTAGAATATAATATGTTTGATCGCTCTGAATTGATTGTAAAAGTATCGAATACTGGATTTGGGTAAATCGTAATTCTTTCGGTCTCATTACAGGAAAATGGATAGCTTAACAGTAGTCCTTCACTACATAATTCGAAATTATTAAAAACCTGTATTTGAACTGTTAGATTTTGTGAATTATTTGGAGAAAAAGTACGGGATATGGTCTGGTTAGAAAAAATTACATCTGATTCATTATAATTGACCCAATTAATTCGAACAGCATCATAACAGGTTTCTAAATCCAATCTAGTTTGGATAGTACAATTTGTTATTTGGGTAAGGTTTGAAGAAATATTTGCAATTATAGCGTTCGCAGAATCTTCATCGCAAACATCACAACAGACCTCAACAATAACATCTATTGATCGATCTACACCAGGCTGCTTTTGTACATCTAAGAGATTTGCTTGAGTTGGAGAATCATAACCATTAAATGTTCTTCTCAACTGAAATTCGCGGTAGTTATTTGCAACATTAATAGTTAGTTGCGAACCATTTCCAACAGAGCTTATACCATCATTGTTATTAAGATCATTGACACCATCTGTTAGTTGAATGTAATTAGTAGAAGTACCACTATCATCTACTTCATACCAAGAATAATTAACTCCTGCGATGTCTGCTAATTCAATGCCGATTGTTTGTGAGGTATCATTGCAATTTGCTGAGTAAAATGAAGGAATATCATCGAAATTATCCTCTACCAATTGAAACCAGCTTGTTTGCGTTGGATTATTATTTACTTGAAGATAGAATGAATCATAGCTTTCAGTAGGTGGTGTGGTAAAGCTTAATACATGTTGTTTAGAAATTGGTATAGACGGACCGATAAAGTTCGAGTGAGGAATTGTAAATCTATCATTTGTACTAGCGATATCCTGTGCATTTGTAACAACTTGTGGAAATATAGTTTGATTTAAATTAGTCAATGCCAACGTTGCATCAAAACTGGAGCTAGCTTCTCTATTGAAAAATGATAGTAAATATTTTGTTTCTTGAATAGTTTGAGATTTAAGCTTAAAGATAAAACCAGGACGATAACCAAAATTATTTTGTAAGTTAAAAAAGTTTATTAGAGGGCTATTTGGAAATTCTGATTGATTTGATGAAACTCCAACGCTACTACTCGCAGGATAAAAACCGTTAATAGCCTCAATGTAACCTCCATTTCTGTCATTTAATTCGGCATTAATATTATTACCAATATAATAAGAGCAAATTAGGTTATCTGATTCTGTATTATCCGAACAATTAAATGTATTAGAATAATCAGTACAGGCCACGACTTTAATCTTAGCATAAGCTATGTTGCTTAATTGGCCGCCCGGTTGCTGTAACTGATATGAAAGAGTTAATAGTTTTCCAACATCAACAGATGAATCAACTGTAACATCAAACGAGGAGCTATGTTGCGTTATTGATCCAAAATTATCTATGAAGGACATATTGACGACATTAGGTATTATTCCATCATAAATATCATTTGCTAATAACAAATCATATGATAATGTATGAATTCCACATTTATCAACATATTCTAAAGGATCGTCTATTAATGATAATGGACTCAGATGGCATGGGTCACTCATCGCTACTAGGTTATTACTTGATGGTACAAGATTATTTCTATAATTTGGATT
Organism: Gangjinia marincola; assembly: GCF_039523415.1. Lineage (NCBI taxonomy): Bacteria > Pseudomonadati > Bacteroidota > Flavobacteriia > Flavobacteriales > Flavobacteriaceae > Gangjinia > Gangjinia marincola. Next base: position 166,576 of record NZ_BAAAFG010000012.1, on the reverse strand, counting down.
TGTTCCCCCTGTCAGCAAATTTTGCGTTCCATAAATTGACATAGTGCGATAATGCATACTTTTCAAAATGTCAATTTCATTTTGTGTAATTCTATTATATTCTCCAGGATTTATTGCAGGGGTCATTACTGCATTAGAAGAATTACATTGATCAGTAATGTGAGATAAACTTGTACCCTCGTTCCATTGCTGATCATCATCAGATGAATAAAGTTTTTCGGAATTCGAAAATACTCCCTCTATTGTATTTGGTTGTGAGCATCCTATTAGAAAATCCTGGGCATCGACATTTGGTGTACTAAATAACCCTAGAGGTGTGACATCTAAAAAGTTTACATTATCATCATTATCCATCAATAACAAGTCGAAGGGACTTGCATCTCCTTGATAATAAGGATTTGAGTTATTATAACTCTCAATTAAACCATCTTCATTAATTCTACTATTAAATCCCATAATGTGTAACATTTCGTGCAGTATAACACTATATAAATCGTATTCTTGACTTGTATTTGGTATCGTAGTAGATAAATTAGTATAAAAACTGTAATCTTCAGATATGGTTATTTTTCCAAGATTAGTATTCACTATATCGTCACAACCTCCATTCACTCTTTGCCAAAAAACCATTATCTGTTATCGTGTTACCTCGCTGACTAGGATCTTGTAACCATGATCGGTATAATCTATAGTATTCTAAACCCGTCGCCAATGCATCACCGTCAATCCCTCCATATTCAAATTGTATTTTTCGAAGGTACTGGTTACCGGGATTATCCTCTTTAAAAATTAAAACCTCCATATCGGCGACTACTTGACGCGCTACTTCAATATACTCTGACGGAAAAGGTTGTCCATCAATATTAGATTCAAAAGTTAATGTAAAATAAGAACTCTTTATCGTCTTATTTGGTCTTCTCAAATTTTCAGTCTCAGTGCAATACGTATTTCCATATTGATCATGAAACTCAAATTCACTTAAATGAATTTGTCGACCTCTTGGACTAATTTCAAAATGATTAGAGAAACGACAGGCTTTTACTGGTTGCTTTTCATACGTAACAGGACCACATGTAGGAGTTGATAATAATTGTGCTGTAGTAACTTGTATAAAAAATAATAAAATAAATAGTTGAAGGTATTTCATAATTTGAGATATATGTTTGACTTTTAATATAAAGCATTCATTATATCTGCCTTTATTGAAAAGAAGATATCTTTAACGTTTTTAAAATACTCTTAAGTTAATGATCACAAAAAAGATTTCATAGCCTCAATCAAAATCTGATTTGATATAAATTGAATTTGTAACTTTGTTATTCATTTTCATGACTAAATATGATCTCATTTTTTGGCAATAGTCCCTCTCCTGTTTTTGCTGTTCAACATGCCCAACCCTTTTCTCAAGAAGACAACAAAAAATTGACCTGGCTCTTTGGAAATGCCCCGTTGAATCATCGCTCAAAACTAGAAGGTGGTTTTATGGGACCTCGCGCTGCGATGGTAACTCCCTGGAGTACAAATGCGGTGGAGATTACACAAAATATGGGCATTAAAGGAATTCAACGCATTGAGCAGTTCTTTTCCCTGGCGGAAGAAGACAACGATTTTGACCCCATGCTTTCCCAAAAATATGACTGCTTAGATCAGGATATTTTTGATGTACATATCACTCCTGAAAAAATTCAGGATATCGACAATATTGACGCCTATAATCTAGCCGAAGGCTTAGCGCTCAATCAAGAAGAGATCAGCTATTTGGAAAACCTTTCTAAAAAACTAGGTAGAAAGCTCACAGATAGTGAAGTCTTTGGGTTTTCACAGGTAAATTCAGAGCACTGTCGACATAAAATTTTTAATGGCACCTTTGTGATTGATGGAAAAGAAATGTCTTCTTCTCTTTTTAAACTAATCAAAAAAACCTCTGTCGAACATCCTAACGATATCGTTTCGGCATATAAAGATAACGTGGCCTTTATTAAAGGTCCACAAGCCATTCAATTCGCCCCAAAAAGAGCTGACGAACCAGAATATTACGAAGAAACGCCTTTTGAAAGTGTTATTTCGCTCAAGGCGGAAACCCATAACTTCCCAACTACAGTAGAACCTTTTAATGGTGCTGCAACAGGATCTGGTGGCGAAATTAGAGACCGTCTCGCAGGCGGAAAAGGTTCTTTACCGCTTGCCGGCACAGCCGTTTACATGACATCATACTCCAGACTTAAGTCTGCTGGCGATGCTCAAAATAAACCCTGGGAAAACTGTTTAGAAAAACGCAATTGGCTGTATCAAAGTCCGTTGGATATCTTGATCAAAGCATCTAACGGTGCTTCTGACTTTGGGAATAAATTTGGGCAACCTCTCATTGCAGGATCTGTTTTTACTTTTGAGCACAACGAAAAAAGAGATCAGTTAGATACCGAGGCCAGAAAACTTGGCTTTGATAAGGTCATTATGCTTGCCGGCGGAATAGGATATGGTAAAGCCGATCTCGCTCAAAAAGATACTCCCGAAAAAGGAGATAAAATTGTAATCCTGGGTGGTGAAAACTATCGCATTGGGATGGGAGGTGCCGCGGTTTCTAGTGCAGACACAGGCGAGTTTAGTTCTGGTATTGAGCTTAACGCAGTCCAACGTTCTAATCCCGAAATGCAAAAACGCGCCGCTAATGTAATTAGAGGTACTGTAGAAAGTAAAGCGCAGGAAATTGTTTCTATACACGATCATGGCGCCGGTGGACATCTAAACTGTTTATCTGAATTGGTAGAAGAAACCGGAGGGCACATTAATTTAGATGCTCTACCGGTAGGTGATCCCACCCTTTCTGCTAAAGAATTGATTGGCAACGAATCCCAAGAACGTATGGGACTAGTCATTGCCCAGGAACACATAGACTCCTTACAAAAAATTGCAGATCGTGAGCGTTCTCCTATGTACACCGTGGGAGATGTAACCATGGATCATAGATTTTGTTTTGAATCAAAAAAAACGGGTGAAAAACCCATGGACTTTGCGCTGGAGGATATGTTTGGAAGTTCTCCTAAAACCATCATGGAAGATACTAGGCTTTCTAGAAATTATAGCACGCCATCGTACAGTCTTGAGCATTTTCAGGAGTATTTAGATCAGGTGCTTCAACTGGAAGCAGTAGCCTGTAAAGATTGGCTCACCAACAAGGTAGATCGTTGTGTTACCGGTAGAGTAGCTAAGCAACAGTGTGCTGGTCCGCTTCAGCTTCCGCTTAATAATTGCGGGGTGATGGCATTGGATTATAAAGGAAAAAATGGTGTTGCTACCAGCGTAGGTCACTCCCCTGTTTCAGCGTTGATAGATCCGGTTGCCGGAAGCAGAAATTCCATTGGAGAAGCTTTATCGAATATTATTTTTGCACCGCTTGAAAATGGATTAAACTCGGTTTCACTCTCAGCTAACTGGATGTGGCCGTGTAATAATCCCGGAGAAGATGCACGCTTGTATGAAGCGGTCAAAGCGGTATCTGACTTTGCGATAGAGTTAGGGATAAATGTGCCCACCGGTAAGGATTCTTTATCTATGAAACAAAAATATCCTGATGGTAAAGAAGTGATTTCGCCCGGTACTGTAATTATTTCGGCAACAGGTCATTGCAGCGATATTACAAAAGTAGTAGAGCCTGTAATACAGATGGAAGCAGGATCGATATATTATCTACCCCTTTCTCAAGATGAGTTTAAATTAGGAGGGTCATCTTTTGCCCAAACGCAGTGTACCATTGGTAATCAGGCTCCCACGATCAAAGATGCGACGTATTTTAAGAAAGCCTTTAATACATTTCAGGAAGCTATTAAAGCCGGTAAAATTGCTTCGGGTCACGATGTAGGTTCCGGCGGACTTATCACGACGCTACTTGAAATGTGTTTTGCAGATATCGATTTGGGGGCATCCTTAGATCTTTCCGCGTTAAGCGAACCAGATACCATAAAACTTCTTTTTGCTGAAAATATTGGAGTGGTTTTTCAGCTTAACCATGATCAAGACATTCAGCTATTTGAGAAGCAAAATCTCGAGTATATTAGATTGGGAGAAGTTGCCGAAGCTAATGAATTAGTCATCAAAAACCATGGTGTGGAGATAGGCTTGCCAATTTCGTCCTTACGTGACCAGTGGTATAAAACGTCTTACTTGTTGGATCGACATCAGTCTGGCGCACAAAAGGCTAAAGAACGCTTTGAGTCATACAAAAATCAATCTTTACGATTTAAGTTTCCTCAGAACTTCACGGGTAAAAAACCAAATTTATCCAAAATGACCTCCAGGCCTAAAGCCGCTATTATTAGAGAAAAAGGAAGCAATAGTGAACGTGAAATGGCTAATGCGCTTTACCTGGCGGGCTTTGATGTAAAAGACGTGCATATGACCGACTTGATTCATGGCAGAGAAGATTTAAAGGAAATTAAACTAATCGCGGCCGTTGGCGGATTCTCAAATTCTGATGTGTTGGGATCAGCCAAAGGCTGGGCAGGAGCATTTTTATACAACGAAAAAGCGAATAAAGCGCTTACTGACTTCTTTAATCGTGAAGACACTTTATCACTGGGAGTTTGTAATGGATGCCAATTGTTTGTTGAATTAGGTCTCTTAAATAAAGAGGATGACGAAAAACCCACAATGTTGCATAACGATTCACGGAAGTTTGAATGTAATTTTACCTCTGTCACCATCCAAAAAAACAATTCTGTGATGCTTTCTTCGTTAGAAGGTTGTACCTTAGGCATCTGGGCAGCGCATGGGGAAGGAAAATTTAGTTTTCCAAAACAAGAAAAACACTACGCCATTGTAGCTAAATATGGATATGATTCCTATCCGGCAAACCCAAATGGTTCAGACTACAATACAGCCATGATGACTGATAAAACTGGGCGTCATTTGGTGATGATGCCGCATTTAGAACGTTCTACCTTTCCATGGAACTGGGGGCATTACGAAAAAGACAGAAATGACGAGGTAACGCCTTGGCTTCAAGCCTTTGTTAATGCAAGGGAGTGGATCGAAAAAAATTAATATAAATTATGAAGAAATTTTTATTTGCTGTAGCAAGCTTTTACATGCTAAGCACAACGGCCCAAGTGAAATACAGTCGGGCGATTATAGCCTATGATAGTAAAGAGCAACTGGAACAATTGAGCCATCATGGTATCGCGATTGACCATGCTATCTTTAAATCAGGTAATATGCTTGAAACAGAAATTTCTAAGCAAGAGATTGATCAATTGCGTAAGTTAGGATTTGATGTAACTATAAGAGTAGAAGATCTTAAAGAACATTTTTTAAGGCTCAATAAAAGTTCAACTGTAAATTTACGCAATATTTCATGTGATGATAGCCAGGCCTCTATTACGTACGAAACTCCCCAAAACTTTAATTTAGGCTCAATGGGTGGCTATTTTACGTACCAAGAAGTGTTGGATGAATTAGATCAAATGCATTCACTTTATCCTAACTTAATAACCAGCCGAGAAAATGTAGGTGATTTTTTGACAGAAGGTCAACCCGATACATCAGTCACGCCTAGCATAGGTGGCAATGCATTGCAATGGGTAAGGATAAGTGATAATCCTACTACAGATGAAACCGGGGAGCCAGAGGTTCTTTATACTTCCATTCATCACGCCCGTGAGCCCATGTCGCTATCCCAGTTGATCTTTTATATGTGGTATCTCCTTGAGAATTATGATTCTGATGATGAGATCAAAGACATTGTAGACCAATCTGAGCTCTATTTTATTCCTGTTGTGAATCCAGATGGTTACTTATACAATCAAAAAACAGATCCTAACGGGGGCGGTTTTTGGAGAAAAAATAGAAAAAATAATGGAAATGGGAGTTTTGGGGTAGATAACAACCGTAACTATGATTATTATATCAATGGAAATCCTGCTAATGGCGTTTGGGGAGGTCAGGGAGCTTCTTCAGACGGGTTTAGTGAAACGTATCATGGAGTAGCGCCATTTAGTGAGGTAGAAAATCAAGCCATTAAATGGTTTGTAGAACAACATGAATTTGTATTTGCCCTCAACAATCATAGTTTTAGCGAACTCCTACTTTATCCTTATGGATACGCCAATAATGTACCTACTCCAGAGGATACCTACTTTGAGGAAATTTCTGAACTTATGGTACAAGAAAGCGGCTATGCTAACATAATTTCTGCGGGGCTTTATCCTGCTGCGGGTGATAGTGATGATTTTATGTATGGTACGGTCAATACGCATAACAAAATCTACGCCTTCACTCCAGAGATTGGAGATACCTTTTGGCCGTCTTCAAGCCGTATTGAACCTATCGCAAAAGAAATGATGTTTACTAACATTACGACAGCACGATTGGCACATAACTATGCCGAAATAAGTATAGATCCACCTTCTTTTATTGGAAATGCCTTATCATTTGAAATTCCTTTTGAGTTAAAACGCTTAGGTGCCGGTGGTCAGGGTGATTTCGCGATTAACATTACTCCGTTGAGTAATAATATTGAAACCTACGATGGTCAATTTTTGTACACAGGACTTAATCCTTTAGAGACTGTTAGTGGAACAGTATCAATCACCTTGGATCAATCTATTGCCGTTGGCGATGAAGTGCTTCTCAATGTAGAAGCAGATTATGGTTGGAGTAAAGAAGTGATTCAAGTTTCTGTTCGATACGGTGAATTGAGTATTGCTTTTGAAGAACTAGGCGAAGACCTAGCTGTATACGATCAGGATGGATGGAGTACAACCTCTTCTACGTTTGTTAGTCCTTCCACTTCTATAACAGACTCTCCAAATGGTGATTACGGTAGTAATGAAGATAAAACTATTGCGCTTTCAGACCCTATTGACCTCACAGAGGCAACTTTAGCCAATGTTAGTTTTTTTGCACGCTGGGATATTGAGAATGACTGGGACTACGTTCAATTTGAAGTCTCAACTGATAATGGTCAAACCTGGCAGCCTCAATGTGGTAAGTTCACTAATGCAGGTAGTTCTAACCAACCTACAGGCGAACCTCTTTATGACGGTACGCAAACTAACTGGGTAGAAGAGGAAATTTCACTGAGTGATTATGTAGGAGAGCAAATATTGCTTCGTTTTCATTTGATTTCAGACAATATCATACAAGGAGACGGTTTTTATTTTGATGATCTAAGAGTTAATGTACTGGACAATACAGTATTGTCAACGCCAGATCTATTTGATCAGCAATTCAAGGTTTATCCCAATCCAATGCAGGATCAGCTAACCATCACTAAAAATACATCAGAGCCCGCTACTATTACCTTAACCTCTTTATCTGGAAAGCAAATTCTTCAACAGGTAATACACAACTCAACAGTTTTGGATACATCGGCTTTAGCTGCCGGAGTTTACTTTTTAACCGTTGTAGAAAATAATCAGAAAAAAGTATTTAAGCTGATCAAATAATAGTCCTTATTGAATGGATATAAAATTGACAGATTTTCGATGAACCATACCTTTTTTTAAGCATTTGTTTGGTGAATAGGTAGCTTATTTCATATTTTGCAATACTACTAATAAATCAAGCCAATGAACACAGTTACTCGTTTATTCGATTTTCCATATTATCAAAAAGAGAAATACAATTTAGATAAAGCACTGGTTACTAAATATGCTGGTAAATGGATTTCTACCTCTACCGAAGAATATTTAGACCGCGCCAATAAGATAAGTCGTGGATTGCTTCAATTAGGGGTAAAACCCAATGACAAGATCGCGATAATCTCTTCAAATAATCGAACAGAATGGAATATTTGTGACATTGGCATCTTACAGCTTGGTGCTCAAAACGTACCTATTTATCCTACGATTTCTAAAGAAGACTATGAATATGTATTGAATCACTCAGAATCTGTGTATTGTTTTATTTCAGATGAAGAAGTATTTGAAAAAATCAATGCGATCAAAGCGAATGTACCTTCCCTAAAAGAAATTTACTCCTTCAATGATATCTCAGGATGTAAAAGCTGGAATGATGTATTGTTAGCAGGCGAAGACACTGCAACACAGACCCAAGTAGAAGAACTAAAAGCTGCTGTAAAAGAGACTGATTTAGCAACGCTTATCTATACCTCAGGTACTACCGGTAGACCAAAAGGAGTTATGCTTAGTCATAAAAATATCGTAAGTAATGCGATCAACAGTGCAGCCCGTTTCCCGATTGAACCCGGTAAGTCCACCGCGTTAAGTTTTTTACCCGTATGTCATATTTATGAACGCATGTTGATGTACCTCTATCAGTATAGTGGAGTCACCATTTACTTTGCAGAAAGTCTAGAAACTATTAGTGACAACCTTAAAGAAGTTAAACCAGAAGTGATGACGGCTGTTCCCCGCTTGCTGGAAAAGGTATACGATAAAATCATTGCGAAGGGAGCAGACCTTACCGGAATTAAGAAAAATCTATTCTTTTGGGCCGTAGATGTAGGACATAAATATGAACCTTACGGACAAAATGGTGGTTTGTATGAATTTAAGCTGAAGATTGCCCGCAAGCTCATCTTTTCAAAATGGCAAGAGGCGCTAGGAGGTAATCTCAAAGTTATCGCCTCTGGTAGTGCTGCATTGCAGCCGCGTTTAGCCAGGGTGTTCAATGCTGCCGGAATGAACGTTATGGAAGGTTATGGTCTGACTGAAACGTCTCCGGTAATATCTGTAAACGACATGAGAAACAAGGGGTTTAAAGTTGGTACCGTAGGCAAGCCAATTGCCGATACCACGGTAAAGATTGAAAGCGACGGAGAAATCACTGTCAAAGGACCTCAGGTCATGATGGGATACTATAAAGATGCTGAAAAAACGGCAGAAGTGATGACCGGTGAATATTTTCATACCGGAGATATTGGAGAAATAGATGCCGAAGGTTTCTTAAAAATTACAGATCGTAAAAAGGAGATGTTCAAAACCTCTGGAGGAAAATATGTCGCACCTCAGCTCATTGAAAATGCCATGAAGCAATCCCGTTTCATTGAACAAATCATGGTGGTAGGTGAAGGTGAAAAAATGCCAGCTGCATTAATCCAGCCTAACTGGGAGTTTGTCAAGGAATGGTCTGAGCGTAAGGACAAAAAGTACCACACCATGACCATGGAAGAAATGTGTGCAGATGAAAAATTACATCAACGCTTTCAGCGTGAAGTAGATACGCACAATCAAAATTTTGGTAAGTGGGAAAAAGTGAAGAAATTTGAATTAACGCCTGAAGTTTGGAGTATTGAAGAAGGTCATCTTACCCCAACCATGAAGCTAAAAAGAAAAGTAATAAAAGAGCGTTACAAAAGCTTATACAATAAAATCTATGATCGAACTGAATAAACTTCTCGTTGCTAACTCCCTTTTTAGATGATAGCACAAAAAAGCCCCGAAATTCGGGGCTTTTTTACTGTAAAAAGAGTTTTAATCCTATTTGTAAACAGACTCTTTGTTAAAGTGCTTTGTAAGCATATAATATACTACTGCACGATATTTATTTCGATTGGATTTACCATACTTCTCGATAACGGCATGAATAGCATCCATCAATTTTGGCTCATCTTTTAATCCTAATTTCTTAACTAAAAAGTTATTCTTAACGGTTTCTAGTTCTTTTTCATCACTTCCTGAAACGGTGGCAGCATCAGCATTGTAAATTGAAGGACCACAACCGATGGTAACTTTTTCTAATAAATCCATATCTGGATTCATTCCAACCTTATCCTTAAGATCTTCGGCATACTTTTTAATTAGTTCGTCTCTTTTACTCATAGTTATTTGTTTAAAATTAATTAGTTACGTATTCAATGCTTCAATGTACACATAATTTGACAATGTTAAAAAAAATAATTAAAAATCCTTCCGCATAAAATCAAAATGATCCAGTAAGACTTCATCATTTATTGCTTTCGGAGTGCAAATTTCTAATAATTTAGGTCGATTTGAGGAGGAATAAAATGAGGTTAACTGGTTTTTTAGCTGTTCTAAGGTTTCCGCTTTAGCGTATGCTAAGTTGTACATGGTACACAAGAAAGCTGCATTGAGTTCGTGGGTTGTTTCAAAATATTTTTCAAAATAATCAGCTGAAGTATCTCCGGGAAGAATTCTAAAAATTCCACCCCCGCTATTATTGATGACAATGATTCTTAAATCATCCCGTAAATGATCAATCCACAAAGCGTTACTATCATAGAAGAAGCTCAGGTCTCCTGTAATAAGCGTTGTGGGCTCTTTGGCATGCAGTGAATGTCCTATTGCTGTACTCGTGCTTCCATCAATTCCACTGGTGCCGCGATTACAATATATGATATGATCTGGATGCAGATCAAATAACTGCGAATACCGTATTGTGGAGCTATTGCTAAGTTGAATGATCTGAGGCCGCGGGATGTGTTCAAAAAGAACCGGGTATACCGTAAAATCAGAGTAAGGTGCTTGCGCTCTATACGCGTCTCGTTTTGCAATACGATGCGTTTTCACTTCATCCCAAAAGGGTCTATATGTGCTTGAAGAAGATCCAAATGCAGAACTTATTTTTTCAAAAAACTCATTAGGCGTGATTTGCATGAAATGTCTTAAACAAAAAAAGGTATCCATCGCATGTTTAGGGTCGACATGGATATGAGTTTTAGGTTGATAATTACGTAAGAAAACTTTAATCTTCTTAGAAACGATCATTCCTCCAAATGTGATTAAGATATCTGGCTGTAATCGCTCATAGAGCATTTGTGCCTGCTCATTCTTCTCTATGGGAGCAATAAGCGTATCTATACCCGGGAAAAAATTAGGATGGTGTATGTTGGCAGTTGTTTCGGTTAACACAACGACCCGCTGATCTTTTGCTAAGAGCTCTATAAAATCCTGTTCGATTTCATTGGGATGCAATACACCGATAAGCACCATGATTCGATTAGCATTTTTTATCTTAATTAATAGATCCGCTATTTTAGGATTCTCCTCATTCTGTTTCACCTTGTTTGTTTGGTCAAAAAGTGCAGGAACAACTTCTACTGTTGTTGTATTGTACAAAGGCTCATTAAATGGTGCGTTAAGATGTACAGGACCACGCTTATCTCTCGCTGTGCTCAGTGCGGTATTGATTTCTTTTTCATTCCCCGCTATGATTTCTTGCGCAAGATCCTTAGAATTCTCTTCTGTAACAAATGCCGGTAAAGGCTTGAGAACATGAATTTTATCTTCGTCCCTAATGTCACTTTTAAGCACGGCAGAATATAATACGTGCTGATCCAATACTTCATTTTGACGAATCGTCTGCCCGTCCCCAATATCAATCAAATACTCAGGTCGATCTGCAGAGATCACAACCAGAGGAATATCACTATAAAACGCCTCTGCCACTGCCGGATAATAATTCAAAACAGCTGAACCAGAGGTGCATACAATCGCAGTTGGTTCACGCATTTGTTGCGCCATTCCTAAGGCAAAAAATGCCGCACAACGTTCATCTACGATACTGTAGGCAGTAATCTTAGGATGATTGGCAAAGCCAATGGTTAGGGGAGCATTACGAGAGCCAGGAGAAATAACTACATGCTTAATTCCATGTTTTACGCATAACGCAACGATAGATTGAGCTAACGGAACACTGGAGAAAATAGGTGTACTCATACTGTAGGTAAAAATACATCACACAATGTTAAAACCGCTGTCAATTAGCGGTTATTTAACCATCACATCTGCCATCGTTGCACTTTTTGACAAGGTTTCTTCCCACTCGGCTTCAGCATCACTTAAAGCCGTGATACCGCCACCGACATATACGTAAGCAGTCAAATCACGCCATTGCATACAACGCAGGTTTACAAAAAGATCAGTTGTTGTTTTTACAGAACGATAGACTTGATTTTCAATATTTTGGCGTCGATCAGAGCGAGGCTTGGACGATGTGAGATTTAATTCACCTAAAAAACCGGTGTAAAATTCGCGATCATACCCTTCGTGCTCATAAATGAATTGCTGCGCTATTTTGGTGGGGAAACCACAAACCGCAGGTGTTGGATGTAAAACATCTACAATATTCTTAAGGTGTGAATTGTCCAATCTGCCCGTAATCTTTGATTTTAAGTGTAACAAATTACCTGCTTGATGACTTTCAGCAGGAGTACCGGTCACCTTCTCTACTCCTGCGATGTTGAGCTTCTCGATAATATAATCTGTCACTATTTGCTGTTCCTCCAGCTCTTTATTTCTCCAGCTTCTAGTATCATTTTTTTGTAAATCTATAGTTCCAGCCAGGGACATGGTTTCTATCTGTTTTCCCGTCAAGCGGAAGAAGGTCTCTGGTGTTGCGCCAAGCCAGAGTCCTACCTTAGGATGATACCAACAGTAGGCAAAGGCCGAAGCATATCGATCAACCATGCGCTGCATAACCTCTAATGGATCATGACCACTAAGCGGAAGCTCCTGCACTCTGGAAATCACCACCTTTTTAAGGGATGAATTCTTAATCGTATCGATGGCATTTTGGACACGCGCAATATGATCTTCTTTTTCACCTATTTTAAACGTAGGAGATTGAGTTGGTGAAGATTTGGTAAAATTAAATTGATTAGCACTCGTCTCCAGCAACGTACATTTGTGAGTTGAAAATAAAACAGTGCGTTTTAATGAACTAAATGGAGAAAATACGAATCCCTGCTCTTGGTATTCACTCGTATAGAGTAAGGCAGTATCGGTCTGTAAAAAAGCTTTTATGATATTATCATTAGGCTTTCGGTAAACAACAAACGGCAACTTTTTTAAATAATGGGTGTTGAGTTGATTAAAAAAATCTTTAGTAGAATGCACAGCTTAAACTTTAGGTAGAGCAATGGTAGTTAGTTTTACTAAGGAGATAAGCTGGTCTTCTTCGTCTTTAATCTTAATTTCCCAAAGCTGTGTAGTTCTGCCTTTATGGATTATGGTAGCATGCGCAAAAACCTCTCCTTCTCGTTTGCTCTTAAGATGATTGGCAGAAATCTCTATTCCGCGAATGTAGTATTTTTCAGCATCTAAAAACATCATACTTGCTGCGCTACCAACACTCTCGGCCAATGCAACTGATGCGCCGCCATGTAGGACTCCATCGGGTTGGTGTACTGTTGAAGTCACCGGCATTTTAGCGATTAAAAAATCGGCACCAACGTCTATAAACTCAATATTAAGTGTTTCCATGAGTGTGTTCTGACTCATTTGTGCGCATTTAGCCAGAATTTCTTCTTTGGATAATTTCATATAGTACTACATTTACATAGGTAAAGATACAAACTCGACTAAGAATAATTACCATTAATGCCATGGAGGAAAAGAAAGCCATTTATACCGCGACAAACACCTATAGCATCCTCAACAAGATAACCCATAAAACAAAAAATATATGGTTAGTATGTCATGGGATGGGTTATCTGAGTAAATATTTTATTCGCTATTTTAAAGAATTAGATTCAACTGAAAATTACATTATCGCTCCGCAAGCCCCAAATAAATATTATCAGGGACCAGATTTTAAGCATGTTGGGGCAAGTTGGTTAACCAGAGTAGATACTGCTATGGAAACAACCAATGTTATGAATTATATGAATAAGGTCGCAGAACTTGAAGAATTAAGTAAACATACAAACAAAAGATTTATATGCATGGGTTACTCTCAAGGTGTTTCAATTATGATGAGATGGCTTAAACAGACGACCCTTGTCCCAAACGATTTGATCTTACACTCTGGAGGAATCCCGACAGAACTAGAGCCTAAGGATTTAGTCGCACTCGCCGAAACCCGAACTTACTTGGTGTATGGTGATCAAGACGAGTATCTAACAGAAGATCGAATCACTACCGAAAAAGAAAAAGCACAACACCTATTCCCTACCGGCTTAAGCATCCATGAATTTAGTGGAAAACACGAGGTGAATACTAGGTTTATTCAGGCTTTGGTTAATTGAGATAGATCATACACTGATCTAATTTTGGATTTTTTTCGATTAGCGACTGAATGTAAATTTTAAGCTCTTCAATTTCATGGGGGAGTAAATTATTCATGGCTTTTTTCACTTCTTTGCAGAATAAGTGAACATCAAAACTTACTTTTTTCAAGATCATTTTGGTGTATTCAAACATTTCTTTTGACATGTGATCGTACGTTAGGTTAAGTAGTTTATATCATAGAGTCCCCAAGAATAAATTCGAAATAAATATAGTAAATCATCATTTCTTATCTTTTATACTGATTGTTAAAACATTTCTTAAATAAATTTTAAAATCTATTGTCTCCATCGAGTAAATCGCCCAATCCACCCAATATACTTCCCTCTCCTTTATCTTTTCCTCCTCTAGGTAAGGAAGCAAGTACACGACCAGCCAAACGGCTAAAGGGTAAAGATTGAACGTAAACGATGCCAGGACCGGTTAGAGTTGCAAAAAATAATCCTTCTCCTCCAAAAATGGTGTTTTTGATTCCGCCGACAAATTCCACATCATAATCCACATCTTGAGTAAAACCAATGATACAACCGGTATCCACTTTAAGTTGTTCTCCTGCTCTTAATTCTTTTCGTGCCATGGTTCCACCTGCATGGACGAATGCCATTCCGTCGCCTTCTAACTTTTGCATGATAAATCCTTCACCTCCAAAAAGACCACGACCTAATTTTTTACTGAATTCGATGCCGACGCTTACGCCTTTCGCAGCACATAAAAAGGCGTCTTTTTGACAAATAAATTTTCCGCGATAAGCGGTTAAATCAATAGGAATAATCTTACCCGGATACGGCGAGGCAAAACTAATGCGTTTTTTATTCATGGTTTCGGCATGGTAAAAAGCCGTCATAAAAAGACTTTCACCGGTAAGAATACGCTTACCGGCTCCCAAAAGTGAGCCTAAGAAACCTTTATTCTTTTCTGACCCATCACCAAAGATGGTTTCCATTTTAATGCCGCTGTCCATCATCATAAAGGTCCCGGCTTCTGCAACAACAGCTTCACCCGGATCAAGTTCTACTTCTACATATTGCATTTCTTCGCCGTAGATGGTATAGTCAATTTCGTGTGCGTTCATGGGTTTTGAGTTTCGGGTTTTGAATTTTAAAAAACTAATTTGAAGGTTCTATTCTATGTATTAATGAACTATCTATAGGTAAGTAAACATGCGATAAGAAATGTTACAGGTTTATGATAAAAATTGGTTTAAAATTCTGTATTGTAGTATGATCACATAAACTCTTCACGTCAATACTTATATGCAATTGAGCAGATTTATAATCTTTAATTAAATCTTCAGCTTTAGATCACGTTCCTTGGACCTCATACCTCTAACCTTTTATCTTTAACTTTGTACCTTCAAACTTGTACCTTCAACCTTGTACCTTGTACTTTCAATTTTGGACTTTGTGAATCGCACCTTAAACTTGTCCCTCGTATTTCGAACCTTGTATCTTGTACCTATTACCTAGTACCTTTAACCTTAACCGTCCACTCAAAATCCCAATGAGAGACAGCAATTCCATCTTCATTCACCCCTACTGATTGCATCCAACAGGTTTGCCCTTCACCTGTTTTGATGGACTCTTTTATCGCAGCCGCTATTTCCTTCCCATTTGTACAGGTAAATGAGATTTTACCGGTTGCCTTTTTGATAAACGTAGCTTTATTATTAGCTACTAACATTGAAATTTTTCGATCACTAGCTCTAATCTTGTTCATAACTAAAGCTCCCGTAGAGAGTTCTGCCGCCATCGCCTGTACTGCAAAATACATGCTATTGAATGGGTTTTGATTGATCCATGAATGTTTCACCGTAACTAATGCCTCTTCTTCATTCATGTGCTTTAAACGCACGCCACACAACCAGGCAGAGGGTAATTTTGAAAGTAGAAAGAGATTAATCTTAGCGGGTGAAAGTGACATAGCAAAAATTTGAATTTCTAAAATAGAAAAAATTGAATGAATAAAAGGGTAAGCGATCAAATTCATTTTATAATTCAAATTTTTACGATCTGTAATCTTAAAGTAATTATATGATCCAAAAAATCTGCAATAATTTAAACACTTGATAATCAATTTATTAATAATATTTATTGTATTCGATATTCTTAATTAAATGTTAATTTTTAGTACTATGTGTAACACACTACCTTTTTTTAGACTTATCTTTGCATAAGACAATAACTGGTTATGAAAGAACATGAATCAATCGCTCCAGAGAAGGAGCAAAAAAACGATCAAACCTATAGTGCGGTCATTCACTTACTAGCATTTACAAAACTTTTCATTCCGTTGGGTAATTTTATGTTTCCGTTAGTGTTATGGGTTCCTAACCGAAAAAGGACTTTTGTAGATCATCACGGTAAAGAAATGCTCAACTTTCAGCTAAGTACATTTATCTATTGGATTGCTCTAGGTACTATAGCTCTTGCCGGGACAGCCATCGCAATGGTACAGATCGATGAGCTTATCCAATTACCACGAGATTTTAGAAAAATAGGAGTAGAAAATGATTTGCTACCCTTACTTATTTTTTACATCATCATTGGTCTTTTAGGATTAGGACTCATCATCCTTGAATTAGTAAGCACCATTACTGCTGCCCTTAAAGCGGGAGAAGGTGAACGGTATCATTACCCGCTAAGTATTCCATTTATTTCAACTCAATCATCCTCTACGGGAGGTCATTCATCAATCAATTCCGCTACGTCAGAACCTCGTAGGGAAACTAAAAACGAACAATCAACATCAACCGATGCCGCCGCAGACTCATCCCCTGAAGGCGACATCTTAACGACTTAAACCCAGTTCTATGAATATAGAAAACACAAAAGCGCAAATGCGTAAGGGAGTGCTGGAGTACTGCATCTTATCTGTTTTAAAAGATAACGATGCCTATGTAGCCGAAATTCTTGAAACGCTCAAAGACGCTAAACTATTGGTAGTAGAGGGAACCATTTATCCCTTACTCACACGTCTAAAAAATGCAGGATTACTCAATTATCGTTGGGAAGAATCCACCAGCGGACCCCCGCGAAAATACTACGGACTCACAGAAAATGGAGTCACCTTTTTACACGAACTCACCGGTACCTGGAATGAATTGCAGCACGCCGTCAACTTAGTTACCACACAAAAAAACGCCAAAAAATGAACAAAACTGTAAATATAAATCTGGCCGGAGTCTTTTTTCATATCGATGAAGATGCTTATGCTAAATTGAGAAGATACCTTGAAGCGATAAAACGAACCTTTGGCAGTAGTCAGGGAGGTGATGAAATTATTGCAGATATCGAAGCGCGTATTGCAGAACTGTTTCATGAGCGCATCAAAGAAACCAGACAGGTCGTCAACATGACTGATGTAGATCATGTGATCGAAATTATGGGTCAGCCCGAAGATTACCGCGTAGATGAGGATCTATTCGAAGAAGAAACTTACACAGAACCATCCTCCAAACGTCAAAAACGCCTTTACCGCGATCCTGAAAATGGATATGTTGGCGGAGTAATTTCTGGACTGCGTCACTATTTAGGCATTGAGGCGATCTGGCTAAGAATCTTATGGGTTTTACTCACAATCTTAACTCAGGGAGCTTTCCTTATCATTTATATCATCTTCTGGATTTTTGCCAAAGAAGCAAGAACCACCGCAGAAAAACTCGATATGCGTGGCGAACCCGTGAATATTGATAACATTCAGCGTAAAGTTCAAGAAGAAATTGATTATGTAGCCGACAAGGTAAGAGACGTGGATTATAAAAAATACGCATCCCGTGCTAAATCAACCTCTTCCTCATTTTTTGATGGGATAGGAAGCGTAATTAGTGCTTTGCTTAACATTTTTATCAAATTCGTAGGGATTCTATTGATTCTAATTTCTGCCACCACACTCATTGCCTTATTTATAGGACTATTTAGTGTAGGAACATTTGGCTTAATCGATGCACCGTGGATCGATTATGTGGACGCAGCTAATATTGGCGCACCCTTATGGTTAGTCTCTCTCTTTTCATTTTTTGCGATAGCCATACCATTTTTTGTGCTATTCGTCGTGGGACTTAAAATTTTAGTCAATAATTTAAAATCGATAGGAACTCCGGCAAAAATCGCCCTGATTGTCGTTTGGGTTGTTTCCATCTTGGCCCTTATTTTTCTAGGGATTAGACAAGCTACAGTTCACGCATTTGATGGAGAAGTGACTACAACTAAATCATTGAACCTGCAAGCAAATGACACGCTGCGCATTCAAATGAATACCGATACGTACTACGCACGCTTTAGAGGTCGCAACAATGATTTCAAAATTACCACAGACGCCGAAGGGAATAACATCATTAAGACAAATGATGTGCGCCTCATTGTACGATCAACTTCAAATCCTACCGGACGAATTGAACTGGTAAAAATGGCTGAAGGTTCTTCACCGACCGAAGCCCGGGAGTTTGCAGAATACATTAACTATTCCTATAAACTCTCTGATAATACGCTAGTGCTAGAAACCTACTTAGAGACAGAAATTTCTAATAAATTTAGAGATCAAAAAGTACAGGTTATTGTGTATTTGCCTGTCGGAAGTATTTTATATGCCGATCAAAACACCTACAATTATCACCGTAGCAGTAGTTTTTATGGAGATTTGCTTGAAAATGGTCAAGAGGAAGAATACTTGCTCATTAAAGATGAAGAAATACAATGCCTTACCTGTCCTGAAGATACAAATGACGACTGGAATGATGACAATTGGGATGAAAACTGGGATAACGATAACACGCCGGAAGGCGAGGATGGCGTTGAAGCTTCCATCAAAATCAATGATAAAGAAGTTAAAATTGAAATCAACGATGATGGCATTAAGGCCAATGGTGAGAATGTCAAATCCATTAAAATCGATGAAAACGGAGTAGAAATTAAGAAAACCGGTAACGACAATTCGGTCTACTAAACTGCCAATTCAGTAATTAATATTAACAAGATTTGTTTACTGCTTATACATTTGAATCAATAATTAATCAACCAATAAAACAATTATTATGACCACACTTACCAAAGTACTTATCGGCCTAATTTTTTCTGTGCTCCTCATATCCTGCAATTTCGATTTGGGAGTTAGAGGGACGGGAGAAGTTACACGTATTACACAAAATGTTCCCACGTTCAATTCAATAAAGGCTTCCGCAGGGATGAATGTTTTTCTTACCCAGGGCAACGATCAAAAAGTCGTTGTAGAAGCGAATGAAAACTTGCATGAAATCATAGATGTTTATGTAAAAGAAGAAGCGCTTATTGTTACTACCAAAGAAAACATTTCTTTTGCTGATGCAAGAGATGTATATGTCACTTTTACAGAGATCAATTCAATTACAGCGACCAGTGGCTCTGATGTATCAGCGAACGAACCACTTAGAATTCAGACCTTACAGCTGGTGTCTACCAGCGGTGCAGATATAAAGCTCACACTAAATAGTCAAAGTATCAGCGCAAAAAGTACAAGTGGAGCAGACATCGTCTTGAAAGGTAAAACAGATAAGATCGATGCCACCAGCACCAGCGGG
Source organism: Gangjinia marincola (assembly GCF_039523415.1). Lineage (NCBI taxonomy): Bacteria > Pseudomonadati > Bacteroidota > Flavobacteriia > Flavobacteriales > Flavobacteriaceae > Gangjinia > Gangjinia marincola. The sequence goes on along the minus strand of NZ_BAAAFG010000012.1, from coordinate 147,040 downwards.
GCAGATATCAATGCAAAGGAGCTTATTGCAAAACACGCCAACACCACAGCAACCAGCGGAGCTGATATCGTGGTGCATGCGACAGAAACAATGCAAGGAACTGCCAACAGTGGCGGCGACATTCGTTACGTAGGTAATCCTGTAAAACTTAATATCAAAGACGGAGTTTCTGGCTCTGTTTCTAAAGAGTAATCACTAATCAACCAAAATCATAAAAAGCTCTCTTCATGCTTAGAGAGCTTCTTTTATCTCAATGCTATGCGATTTTTAGTTTTATCTTTCTTTTTCATTATATCGATCTCAGCCTTAGGACAACTTGAACAGAATCATGTTGTGTACCAAACCTTAAAAGCGAACGACAGCCTAATTTTTGAGGTGGCCTTTAATCACTGTAATATCCAACCCATGGAGGAATTACTTAGCGATGACCTGGAATTTTACCATGACATCGCAGGGGTTGAGAAAACTAAAGCTGTTTTTATCAACAATTTTCGAAATGGGCTATGCGGAAACCCAAACGTACAATCCCGCAGGGAACTTATCCCTGAGAGCCTAGTAGTCTATCCACTCAAGAATAACGGAGTAATCTACGGAGCCGTTCAACAAGGTGAACATCGTTTTTTTGAAAAAGTAAAAAACCAACCTGAAACGGCTGGCAGCACAGCAAAATTTACACATCTTTGGTTGCTAGAAAATGATACTTGGAAACTCAAACGGGTGATTAGTTATGATCATCAACAGAGTACAAACCATTAGCATTCCTACGGTCACTACCTACTAACGCGTTCTATCTTAATCTAAATTTTAGATCAAGTTCGATTTCAAGTTCAAATTCAAATTCACGTTTTCACCCTAAGCAACTCATTCCACTGAGTGGTATATCTGGGACTGCGCTCCTCTTTAATGAGCTCCCATTCTTTTTTTCGGGTTCCGGCTTGCGCCGAAAAAACCGTGGCTTTGCCATAGCGACCATTCAATGCATCTACAATCGCTTGCAATTCAGCTGAATGTGCCTGCGCTTCTTCTTCAAATAAATTTCCCTGTACAAATTCCTGAGGTGTTATTCCGCTTAAATTCACCCCTACTTTTTTATATCGAAACCCCGGTTTGAAAATCTTGTGCAGTGCCTTTTTAGCATGACTCACTAGGGTAAACGTACTATTGGTTGGATGCGGAAGAGTCACAGTAATACTATTCGCATACTGGTTGTCATATTGACTGTGATAGTTAGTTTGTAAAAACACCTGAATGTACGCCGCACAGGACTTTTGATTCCGAAGTACTTCGCTCACCTCGGTCACGTAATACGCGCACGCCTCTTCAATCAAAGAAAGGTCGGTGAGTTTTTTGCCAAAAGATTTAGCTGTTCCTATCGCCTTTTTTGGTTCTGGGGCCATCAACAATTCCAAACAAGGTTCTCCCCTTAATTCTCGCCAAATGCGCTCCCCCACTACTGTCATTTCTTTGCGCACCCAAGCCAATGGCAATTGGGTAAAGGCATGGGCAGTGTATACGCCTAATTTACCCAAGCGGGCAACATGTTTTTTGCCCAATCCCCAAATGTCTTTGGTGGATGCCCATCTGAGCGCACGCTCCCGATCTGCCGCTGTTTCTATAACACACACGTGCTGATTATCCTTAATCTTTTTCGCCATTCGATTGGCTAGTTTCGCCAATACCTTAGTAGGGGCGATACCAACGCCCACAGGTAAGCCTGTATCACGCAAGATTTCATTTTTGATACGATGACCATATTGAGTCAAGTCTGTATGTTGCAACCCCCCAAGATCTACAAAGGACTCATCAATACTGTACACCTCAACCTGAGGCGAAAAACGCGTTAAAATATCCATCACCCGCTGAGACATTTCGCCATAAAGTGTGTAGTTGCTGGAGAACAACGTAACTCCATTTCCAATGAGTTGATTCTTTATTTTGAAAACCGGCTCAAACATGGGGATATGAGTCATGGCTTTAGCTTCGGCATTGGCAGCGATTACGCACCCATCGTTATTGCTCAGTACCACCACAGGCTTTCCCTTCAGGTCAGGGCGAAACACCTGTTCGCAAGACGCATAAAAGCTATTACAATCCACTAAAGCGATCATCGAGTTGCATGTATTATATAAGTAACCACTCCCCATAGTTCTATTACTTCTGTAGACATCTTGTCAAGCTTAAACTCCCCTTCCTTCACGTGCAAGACGACATCAGTAGATTTTGGTGCAATAGACCGATCAATGATCAAAACATCGTTGTGCGCTACACCCTGATCCAACATATCCTCACCATCTACCCTCACAAAAAAAGTCGCTTCACGATTGGCAATGAGTTCATGGTTAAGATCGATGGTAGCTTCAGCATAGTGGGTCGCCGGACTGGGAAACCCGGTTTGCTTCGACACTCCGGGTTCATAGCGTTGCGTCTTTTTATTTAGTTTTCCTACAGATTGAACTTCCATACCACAAAACTAAATCTAAATATGGAATTAATCCATTTTAATGGAATATTTAACATGATGAAAATTGCCGAAAAAAATTGTAACCTTTATCCTTTATGAAATACCTATTATTAAACAAGAATTAGTGCGTCGTTCCTCTTCCTCAAAAGCAGCTGTATTGCTCCGATTATTCGGAAGGCTTTTTCTGATTTACTTTATATTTTTCATCGTGCTTGGCCTTTTGAAAGAATATTATCCCTGGATCACAGGAGACGAATACGAACAGGCTAGTTTGATGGATTTAATGCGCGATGATCCGCTATATTTTTTAGTGGCGACGGTGATTATTGCGCCCCTATTAGAAGAAGGAATGTTTAGAACGCTGATCAAACCTACGTTGTCTCAAGCAGCATTTTTTCTTACCGCTTGGATCATATTTTTAGGTCGAAGCTTTATTCCGGCAGATGTACATTGGATGATTGCTAATGGATTTTTACTGGTACTGGGAATCTTCTTGTGGATGGCGCTAAAGGAGTTATTGAATACCCCTTTTGTACATCGGCAACTGGCTTTTCTCAATCGTGGTTATGTGGCTATGTGGATGGTAACCAGTCTACTCTTTGGACTGATCCATGTCATGAATTATGTAGAAGGCTTTGAACTTAATTTGGTGCTCTTTCTGCTGATCTTCCCTAGAATAGTTGCGGGTTATTTCTTCGGAAAAATAAAAATACTCAACCAATCTATGGTCTGGCCAATGGCCCTGCATGCCATGAATAATGGAGTCGTTTTTTTAATCCTGCTCCCCCGAATATTATCAAGTTAGCGACTTAAGCGCTATAATTACTCGCAGTCTTCCTTTCGTCGGGTGTCAATAATGTGGGCAATCATCCAAGTTTCTTCTTCTTTGACCAGCGTAAAACTATTGACTCCGCAATGACTTAATTCATCATTGATATAAAAGCGGTAAGGCGTCCAGGCATGGGCCATGGCGCCATCAATCATAATTGTATAATCCAGGATGTCTTCCCTAAATGTAGTGGTAGTAGGAATACCCGCAATAGAAGCGGCGAACACCGAAAAGTTGACTTGAGCGACATGGTGTTTTCCATTTGCTTCAGGGACTAGGGTTTGCATTAAAATTTTATCGCTAACGCGCTGTTTTAGTCCGACAGTGTCTTGTGCATGAAAGTCAGTAAAAAATTGTTGTATAGTGGTCTTTACTTCAGCTTCCGCAGAAGCTATCGTCTCTTGGGCAATGCCTTCCGCGCTAAGCGAAATAAGCAGAATAAGGACTAGTCTACGCATATCTTCTCGTCATTTTATGCATCTAATTTACTACATTTACCCGCATTAATTTCTATTTTATGAGCATTGCTAAGAAAGACTATAAACGCATCACGGTAAAATCCTTGGTTGAGATGAAGGCGAACAACGAGAAAATCTCCATGTTGACCGCGTACGATTACACCATGGCAAGGATTGTAGATGCGGCCGGGATAGACGTGATTCTGGTGGGTGACTCCGCCTCTAACGTGATGGCAGGTCATGAAACCACGTTACCCATCACACTTGATCAAATGATATACCATGCCTCTGGTGTGGTGAGGGCAATTCAACGTTCTTTGGTGGTGGTTGATCTGCCTTTTGGTAGTTATCAAAGTGATCCTAAAGAGGCGCTTAGATCTGCCATAAGAATCATGAAAGAAAGTGGCGGACATGCGGTAAAAATGGAAGGTGGTAAAGAAATTAAAGAGTCTATTAAACGTATTCTTCACGCAGGTATCCCTGTGATGGGACACTTGGGATTAACTCCCCAATCCATTTATAAATTTGGCACTTATACCGTACGCGCAAAAGAAGAAACAGAAGCCCAACAGCTTAAAGATGATGCCAAAATGCTGGAGAAATGCGGTTGTTTTGCCGTGGTATTAGAAAAGGTTCCCGCAAAACTGGCAAAAGAAGTCGCTGAGAGTCTTACCATCCCCGTGATCGGAATTGGTGCCGGTAGTGGTGTAGACGGTCAGGTATTGGTTACCCACGATATGCTGGGAATGACCCATGAGTTTAATCCGCGTTTTTTACGCCGGTATTTAGACCTGCATACCCAAATGACTGAAGCCTTTAAACAATACAGCGCAGATGTTAAGGCGGTGGATTTTCCTAATGAGGAGGAACAGTATTAATTAGATTATCTAGACTTATTAGATGGATAAGACTGTTAGACAGATTACATCCTTTAAACAGTAATTTCCTTTAGTGAAATATGAAAATAAATTATGGGAACTCATAAATTTAGGGAACTTACTATTTGGAGAAGGAGTAGAGAATTTTGTACACTCATCTACGATATGACCAAGACCTTCCCTGATAATGAGAAATTTGGTTTGACTAATCAGCTGAGACGTGCCAGCGTTTCAATTCCCAGTAATATTGCCGAAGGTAGCTCAAGACGAACAAACAAAGAGTTTAAACGATTTCTGGATTATGCCATTGGTTCAGCGTATGAAATAGAAACTCAATTAATGATATCTAGTGATTTAAACTTTATAACTAATGAGGACTGCAATTCGTTAATCTCAGAATTACAAGAAATAATCAAAATGACTTCTAAATTTAAATCCACCCTCAAATAAGTAGTTTCATCTGTTCCATATCGATATTATACTAATCAAAACCCTTGAATTAAATATTATATATCTAAAAGTCTAACACATCTAATCGGTCTAACACATCTAACCAGTCTAACACATCTAACCAGTCTAACACATCTAAATCGTCTATCAAATCTAACGATCTAACCCGTCTAACTAATCTGACTATCAACCATTCCTCCCAACATACCACCCTACAAAACCTTGAAGTCCTTTACGAAGACAATCATCTTATCGTCGTAAATAAACGCGCAGGCGATTTGGTACAAGGCGATAAAACGGGAGATGACCCTTTGAGTGAGATTATCAAGCAATACATCGCGAAGAAATACAATAAACCGGGCGCAGTATATTTAGGTGTGGTGCATCGACTGGATCGCCCCACCAGCGGAGTCTTACTCTTTGCGCGAACCAGTAAGGCGCTCACCCGACTCAATAAACTGTTTGCAGCACGTGAAACGCAAAAAACCTATTGGGCGTTGGTACAAAAGGCACCACCAAAAGCAACAGATCGGTTAGTGCATTATCTAAAACGCAATCCTAAACAAAATAAAAGTTTCGCTTACGCGGAAGAAAAACCAGACACAAAAAAAGCCATTCTTACCTACACGGTAAAAAAGAAATTAGACAGATATGTCTTATTAGAAATCGCCTTAGAAACCGGAAGACACCATCAAATCAGAGCTCAGTTAGCAGCCATTGGCAGTCCAATCAAGGGCGATTTAAAATACGGCGCTCCCCGAAGCAATCCAGATGCCAGTATAAGCCTGCATGCCCGTAGTTTATCCTTAATCCATCCTGTAAAAAAAGAACCTCTCACCTTTACAGCTCCTGTACCTCAGCATGATCGGCTGTGGAAAGCGTGTAAATAGCTCTGGCTGATCACATCATTTTAGCGATAGATTAACGCACTATAGAACATACAACACTTGGCTTTGCTTACCTTAGTCCACAAATTCGTTTGACATGCCTGATTTCACCTCACTCCTCCAAAAACAACGCACTTATTTTAAGGATAAACATACCATCCCGGTAGAATTTCGGTTAGAGATACTAAAGAAATTACGCGAAGTTTTAGTCGCCAGAGAAAAGGACATCACCGCGGCACTCTATGCCGATTTTAAAAAACCTGAGTTTGAAGGCGTGATTACAGAAACCGCCTATACCCTCAATGAACTAGATCTTACGATTAAGAAACTTACTCAATGGGCGAGGCCTAAAAAAGTATCGTCGGCGTTTATTAATTTTCCTTCGACTGATTATTTATACTCAGAACCTTACGGAGTTACGCTCATCATCTCACCGTGGAACTATCCCTATCAACTCGCCATGGGCCCGCTTATCGGAGCCATCGCAGCAGGTAACACCGTGGTATTAAAACCCAGTGAATACTCCGCTGCCACCTCCCAGCTATTAGAAGAACTTATTACAGAAGTGTTTGATCCTGCTCATGCCAAAGTAGTACAAGGTGGTGTGGAAGAGTCTAAAGCATTACTAGACCTTGAATGGGATTATATTTTCTTTACCGGGAGCGTCAATGTAGGTCGTATAGTAGCGAAAGCTGCCGCACCTCACCTTACGCCTTGTACTTTAGAGTTAGGCGGGAAAAATCCGTGCATTATTGATGCTTCTGCTAAAATAGAATTGGCAGCAAAGCGCATCACCTGGGGAAAATTTCTTAATGCAGGTCAAACCTGTATCGCACCAGATTATATCTTGGTAGAACAATCGGTCAAGGAGAAGTTTATTGCAGCCATGAAAAAAGAGATCGAAGAAGCCTATGGCAACACACCCGAAGCTTCTAACGATTACGCCCGCATGATTAGCGCTAAGCATTTTGAGCGCATGCAGGAACTCATTGAGGGAGAAACGGTTCTTTTTGGCGGACAAAGCAATGCCAACGATCACTACATCGCTCCCACCCTGTTAGATGAGCCTAAACGGGATAGCGCCGTGATGGAAGATGAAATCTTTGGACCCATTTTACCTATCTTAAGCTATTCAACTACCGAAGATCTGGATGAACTCATTAATTCCTACGGAAAACCACTTTCCTTGTATGTCTTTTCAGAAGATGCTGCTTTTGCAGAAGAAATGATCACCCGCTATTCCTTCGGTGGTGGAACCGTTAACGATACCATTGTTCATTTTACCAATAAAAAATTACCCTTTGGCGGAGTGGGAAACAGCGGCTACGGAGCCTACCATGGCAAACGTACCTTTGACACCTTCTCTCATAAAAAAGCCATCACCAAACGCGGTACTTGGTTAGATATCCCGGTGCGCTATGCACCTTATTCTGCTAAAAAATTAAAGCTGATTAGGAAATCCTTAAAGTGGTTTTAGCCTCTCAATAGGATTTAAAGAATTGAACTATATTGGCAGCTACATCTTCAGCTGATTCTTAATGGGCTTACTCTTTGTAATAATGCTTCTTCCACTCTCAAGCATCGGCTTATTATTCTTAAAAGACGATTCCAAAACACGCGGACTGATTTTGAATATCCTTTTAGTACTGAATGCAATCCTTTTTGTCCTTCCTATTCTCTATGCATATATCAATACCCGCCCAGATGGCAATATGTTTAACGAGAATGGTCCCGGGGCTATCCTGTGGGCGTATATCATTCTAGGTCCGTTGTGTCTTGGTGTGCAGTTGATTTTGGCGATTTTAAAGTTTGTTTTTAGAAGAAAAACAACACATGCGTAATGAGCTGTTTTGTCCTTGTAATCTATTCCAACACTATAAAATTACATCGGATTACGTTGAAAAAGATTCCCGCGTTGCTCCTCCGCTAGCCTCCTTCGCCATAGCAGCACAGCTACGAAGGCCAAGAAGCTTCGGCGACACGCGGACGCGGGAATGACAAAAAAAGCCTGATCAGTCATTTCGAACCACAGCGCAGCGACGCGTGAGAAATCTTATTCAATTTAAACAGATTTTTCTCTCCGTTCGAAAAAAAGCCCTCTCCATTGAGGGAGAGGGTTGGGTGAGGGTGTTCAAAAAAAGCCCATCCTTTTCAGAATGGGCTTTCAAACTATTTTTATGAGATCCCGAAATCGCTTTGCTCTTTGGGATTAATAAAATTATCGTTCATACATCGCGCAAGCGCTTGTATTCACTTTATTTTATTTAACTTCCTCAAAATCTATGCTTCGACTCCGCTCAGCACAGGCTACTTGACCTCTTCGAAGTCTACGTCTTCAACGTCGCTTCCTTCATTGGATCCGCTGGCTTGATCTGCACCGGCATCAGCGGCACCTTCCGGCGCTCCGCCTTGAGCTTCTGCTTGCGCTTTATACATCTCTTCGCTGGCTACCTTCCAAGCTTCGTTGATTTTCTCTAAAGCTGCTGTAATTGCCGCTAAGTCTTTCGACTCGTGTGCAGTTTTCAGCTCTGCTAAGGCATTTTCAATCGGCTTTTTCTTATCTTCAGATAACTTGTCGCCAAATTCAGCTAATTGCTTTTCTGTTTGGAAAATCATCGCATCAGCTTCATTAAGCTTATCTGCGGTTTCTTTTGCGGCCTTATCAGCTTCAGCATTTGCCTCAGCTTCCTTCTTCATTTTCTCGATTTCTTCTTCGGTTAAGCCAGAAGAAGCTTCAATTCTAATGTTCTGCTCTTTATTGGTTCCTTTATCCTTCGCCGAAACGTTGATGATACCATTGGCATCAATATCAAATGTCACCTCGATTTGCGGCACTCCGCGTTGTGCTGGCGGAATCCCATCTAAGTGGAATCTACCTATCGTCTTATTATCGGCTGCCATTGGACGCTCTCCCTGTAGCACATGGATCTCAACACTAGGTTGATTATCTGCTGCCGTAGAGAATACTTGTGACTTCTTAGTTGGGATCGTTGTGTTAGCTTCGATCAACTTGGTCATCACACCACCCATGGTTTCAATTCCTAGGGATAGCGGAGTAACATCTAATAAAAGAACGTCTTTTACATCTCCTGTCAATACCCCACCTTGAATCGCTGCACCTACGGCAACAACTTCATCTGGATTAACTCCTTTACTTGGCGCTTTCCCAAAGAAATTCTTCACCGCTTCTTGTACCGCAGGGATACGCGTTGATCCACCTACTAAGATGATCTCATCGATGTCTCCTGTTGATAATCCGGCTGCTTTTAACGCTGCTTTACACGGCTCAATGGTTCTTTTGACTAAGTCATCAATTAATTGCTCAAACTTTGCTTTGGTCAAGGTTCTTACCAAGTGCTTTGGTCCGCTGGCAGTGGCAGTAACATAAGGTAAGTTGATTTCAGTCTGTCCACTAGAGGATAACTCAATCTTTGCCTTTTCTGCCGCTTCTTTTAAACGCTGTAGTGCCATGGGATCCTTACGCAGGTCCATGTCTTCTTCTTTTTGAAACTCATCTGCTAACCAGTTGATGATCTTTTGATCTACGTCATCACCACCAAGGTGTGTATCACCATCGGTCGCCAGTACCTCAAATACACCGTCACCCAACTCTAGGATAGACACATCATGTGTTCCACCACCAAAGTCAAAAACAACAATTTTTTGATCCTGTCCTTTTTTATCCAGTCCGTAGGCTAAAGATGCTGCGGTAGGCTCATTGATGATTCGCTCTACTTTAAGACCTGCAATCTCACCGGCTTCTTTCGTCGCCTGACGCTGTGCATCGTTAAAGTAAGCCGGTACGGTAATTACCGCACGAGTTACATCTTGCCCTAAGTAATCCTCAGCTGTTTTCTTCATTTTTTGAAGAATCATCGCAGATAATTCTTGCGGACTATACATTCTACCATCAATATCCACACGTGGCGTGTCGTTATCACCCTTTACTACTTTATATGCAGCACGTTCTGCCTCTTTTTGAGACTCAGAATATTTGTTCCCCATAAATCGTTTAATGGACGATATGGTTTTGGTGGGGTTGGTAACCGCCTGACGTTTTGCCGGGTCACCTACTTTAATTTCGCCTCCATCTACAAATGCAATGACAGATGGGGTAGTTCGTTTTCCTTCTGCATTAGGGATTACAACCGGATCGTTACCTTCCATTACGGAAACGCACGAATTGGTTGTCCCTAAATCTATTCCTATTATTTTACTCATGATATCTATTTAGGTTTATGTTGATTTCTTTTTCCCTCTATAAGTCAAGTAGTATGCCAGCACAAAAAATATGACAGGATGTCATTCCGATAGAGCGAAGCGACAAGGAATCCTTTGAATTGTTCGCAATGGACCACTCTATTTTTTCTTGGGCATTTCCCTCCCCAACGTGTTGGGGAGGGTCGGGCTTCCTGCCTCGACGGCAAGGCGGGTACGCTATATCTTAGGAGAGTGACTTCGACAAGCTTAGTCCCCCCCCTAAGGATGCCGCTGCAATCCCTAATGCAATTTTTAGTAACGAAGGACCAAAACCTAACTTGTTATGTAAGAAAAGCTATATACGGCAGTGAAATATTGTTATAGGCATAACCCAATCAAACCTAAGTAACTGATTAAACCTCAAGATCTTGCAAAGTAATCCAATTCACGAGTTTTTTGTAAATCATTATCTTTACGTGATAATACCATAAAATTTCTACCATGAGACGTCATCTTATCCTTTTCTTTACCGTAGCTCTTTCAACATTGGTTCTATCTGCTCAAAAGAATAATTCTTACGCTTTGCTAGGCGCTCAAGTATTTGATACTAAGAGTAAGGATTGGCAGAATAAAACGATTCTTGTAGAAAACGGATTAATTAAGGATCTATTCGAAGCTGGCTCTAAGAGCATACCAGATTCATATGAAAGATTAGATTTGAAGGGTCATTACATTATTCCCGGTCTCATAGACACTCACGTACATTTGGGTATGAAAGGCCTTTCCAAATCTCCAGAAGCAGCAAGGAAAGAGTTAAAAAAATGGATTTATAGTGGGGTGACTGCTGTAAGAGACATGGGCGGTGATGCTAGAGCACTTGCCGTTGAAAATAAACGCATTAAATCGGGAGAACAAGCCGGACCCACGATCTATTATTCTGCTACAGTTGGTAGTAGTGATATGATCGCAAAGGACTTGCGATTGAAAAGGGTGACCCAAGGTATTGGCATTGAGAATGCAGGTTATATTATCGAAGCCAAAACAGGCATGAATATCGAAAAAGAAATTGCTAAAGCCATCGCAAGTGATGTCAGCGGAGTGAAATTTTACGCCGGAATAAAGTCCGACTTAATAAAGGCTATTACGGACGAAGCTCATAAAAAAGGAATACAATCTTGGGCACATCTCACCGTATTTCCTGATCGACCCATCGAGGTCGTAAAAGCTGGAGTGGATGTAGTATCTCATGTATGGGGAGCCTTTTGGCAAGACAATGATGTTGATCCATCAAAAAAAATTCCGTTTACTCATACTGATTTCAAAGATGCGCGATCTGCAACTTTTCCAGAAGACATGAGCGTTATTGATTCTTCTAGTAATGAGTTGAATTTATTATTTGAAGCAATGCGCGAAAGAAATGTAATTTGGGATTTGACGTATGTAGTTCCTAATCCAACCATTCAAAAAATGTACAAAGATGTGGCGCTTACAGCCAGTAAAGCCGGAGTTGTATTTTCTACCGGAACAGATTATTTCAATAGATTGGAAGAACCCTTTCCCGCGGTATTTACACAAATTGAACGTTTGGTTCAAGACGGTATTCTTAGCACAGAAGAAGTACTCATTGCAGCAACATTAAATGGCGCTAAAGCAATTGGGATAGAAAAATCCCACGGTACTATTGAAATAGGGAAAGTGGCTGATCTTGTTATATTAACAAAAAATCCCGTAGAACGTATAACGAATATCAGTGAGATTAAGTTTACAATGAAAGATGGAAAAACATTTTATAGAGAAAATTACGAAAAGTAAAATCATGGCCTTAAAACAGCTCTCTCTATAGTCCTTATTTTGAAATACCTTATAGAAATAAAAATCTTAACTTTTAAATGGATTATTTTAAGATTTCTAGAACATCCTAGTTTTCTGTTTCCCGTATTTTTAAAAAAATCTAAAATACTTTCTATATGCCCTATTTAATAAATACCAATGGAAAAGAAGAAGTTTCTATTTACTACGAAGATTACGGTAGCGGACAACCAGTAATCCTAATTCACGGTTGGCCACTAAGCGCCAAAGCCTGGGAAGGTCAGGTACCGCAAATTGTTGACGCAGGCTTTCGATGTATCGCTTACGATCGCAGAGGTTTCGGACGATCTTCAGCACCTTGGAATGGATACGACTACTCCAGCCTGGCAGCTGATCTCAATGAGATCATTACTCAGCTAGGATTAGATCAGGCGATCATTGTCGGTTTTTCTATGGGTGGCGGCGAAGTGGTGCGTTATATGACGGATTATGGAACAGACAAACTTGCCAAGGCTGCCTTAATCAGTTCAATCATTCCGCTGGTAAAGAAAAAAGATGATAATCCAAACGGAGTGCCACAAGAAGATATTGACGGCATTATGGAAGCGGTAAAAACAAATCGGGTTGGCTTTTTACACGATTTTAATCGCAACTTCTATAATTATGAGGATCTTAAAGATCGGATGAGTGAGCAGCAATTGCACTATGACTGGTCGATTGCCAGCAATGCCTCACCACGGGCAACTCTAAAAGCTGCCGAAGCTTGGGCTGATACCGACTTTAGAGCGGAGCTTCAAAATGTGACGGTGCCAACGTTGATTGTCCACGGAGACGCAGATCACATCGTTCCCATAGAAACGGCAGGAAAACAAGCCGCAGAAGGAATCGCTAATAACCGATTTGAAATCATCAACAATGCACCGCATGGGTTAAATGTGACGCATAAAGATGAGCTGAATAAAATTTTGTTGGAATTTCTTAGAAAATAAGATAATCTAAACATGAAAAAGAAGATGTATCCAAATCTAAAGAGTTATCAAACTGAGCCTATCGAAGTTTTCAATTTATTGCAAATTAGCCCATTTCGACAATCCTGCTTTGCGGCAAGCAGGCTCTCCCCAAGCTTCGGGAGTGACAATAAATAGTATTTTAATGGTTTTGATACAGCTTCTTTAATTTTCCAGCACATCTGCGAATATGATGACCTTTTTTGAAAAAATTTAGTCCGGGCAACCTTTTTTAAACAATGAACGTCTATTAAGATAGTAACCAAGCTTTACTTATCTTATGAAACCATTCGTTAGAACCCTAGGATTTGTCGTTTTCTTCTTTGCAATCTATTATGTTCTTGATGCGTTTTACTTCAAAGATTTAAGGACTCAAATCGATAGCTACCTCAACCAATTGGGAATAAGTCATATTCTCACGTATGCTATTTCAGGAATTCCATTATACATCGGAACTTATTTTATCGCGATGTCCAGCTCTATAGTCGCCGGATTAGGACTAGACAAGTCTGTCCTACAAGGGTTACTGTTTAGTGCCGTTTGTACGCTACCCATGTTTATGGGTTTTGCTATTTTTTACCAAATCAATACAGACCTTTCTCTTGATGGCGTATTGATCAGAGTGGTTTCAGCAGGATTTTTTGAAGAACTATTTTTTCGAGGATTTTTATTTGGTCTTCTGTATAAATATACCAGACTTGGTTTTATACCCGCAGTATTCTTTGGTGCACTTTATTTTGGTCTCTTGCACCTGTATCAAAGTACTGAACCCATGGAGCTCTTAGGTATATTTCTTATAACTTTTATAGGAGCTATTATTTTTTCTTGGTTATATCTAGAATGGACGTATAATATTTGGATCCCTGTTTTCATCCATATGATGATGAACTTATCTTGGGAGCTTTTTGATGTGAGTGAGAACGCACTCGGCGGAGTTTATGCCAATGTATTTAGACTCGTCACCATCGTTCTTATTTTATTACTAACCATTTTGTATAAAAGAAAGCGCGGTGAACGTTTACAGATTAATAAAACCAGCTTATGGTGGAAGTCCAACTAGCATTTATCCTCTTTAGAGTGCTTATCTAATCAATCTCCAGTTTCGTATTTGTATAAATGATATATTTAAACTCTTTTAATGAAAGATAATTTCACCCTGCATGTTAGGAGAAGACTTCTTATACTTTGACTACAACCAAAAAAGCTCCTCCCTGCTTTTCTTCTTCCTTAACGCGGTTATCTTCTCCATCATTTTATTCCGAAAAGGAATTATTCAAGAACAAGCTGAAAGTAAATGGTTGGCATTGTTTATTTTTTTGTGTGGATTGTACGTTTGCCCTTTTATGCTGGGATACGGGGGCTGGTATTCTAAAACTAATTACCGGGAGTTTATGTTTTTTGTTCCGTTTCAACAGCTTTTTCTAATTGGACCTGTACTCTATTTCTACATCTTGAGTTTGCTCTATAATGACTTTACCTTATCACGAATGGATTTCCTGCATTTTATCCCATTCGGGCTGTATCTACTCTACACGTTGGTAGTATTTGTAACCGATAAGTTCATTTTAGATGAATTCTACTTTTATGCTGATGGCAGAGATAAAGACCTCTCGTTTTGGTATCAACTCACCGGACTCATCTCCATGCTCACCTATTTGGTGCTGGGTCTCATTAAATACCGCAACTACACCAACCTCATACAACAAGAAGTAAGTTATGTAGAAGAAATTTCATTTAGATGGATTAATCATTATATGCTGGCTTTTGCTGCCATACTGGTGTTACGTGTGCTATTTTTTATTCTGAATCCAGAGTGGGATCAATTTGGCAGTAAATACTGGTATTATCTTTCCTTTTCAGTTTTAGGAATGTATATCCTTATTTCGGGATATTCCCATTCCCTCACTAAAAGCTCATTTGTCATTTCCAACGATTTAGGAATTAGATCATCTCAAGACAATCCTATTTCCAAATATGTTACACCAGAGATTGAACACTTAGATCAATGGAAGGAAAAACTCACCCAACTCTTTGAAGAGTATCATCTATATACCAACTCTCACTTAACCCTCACCGATGTTGCTACAATATTAAACACGAACCGAAACCTTATCTCCAGCTTAATCAATCAGGGCTTTGATATGAACTTTAATGACTTTATCAATTACAAACGTGTTCAAGCTGTTGAGCAGAAAATTAAAAATGGGGAGCATAATGAAAAAACCTTATTAGGCATCGCACTAGAGGCTGGGTTTAATTCTAAAAGTACGTTTAATCGGGCATTTAAAAAGCATACTGCATTAACTCCGCGTGAATACATCGCTAAAAAACAGCATTAAAATAAGGTTCAAATGGTCATTTGAAGCGAATGATTTGAACTAGAATGCTTCTTTTGTCACAAAGCAATAATCATGATTAAACATATCCTTGCCTTTCTCTTAGTAAGTCTTAGTACCATTGCCATGGGTCAGATTAAGCTTACTCCAAAACAACACGCAAAACTTGATCAAATTGCCACACAAGATGTACCTAGTGGAGCTCCAGGAATTGCAACCGCCATTATCGCTGACGGTAAACTTTTATATGAGCGCTACGCTGGATTTGAGCAATTAGAAGACAGTCTTACCATTAATCAAGCCTCCCGATTTAATCTAGCCTCTAACGGAAAGCAGTTCACTGCGCTAGCTATTCTGCTGTTAGAAGAACAAGGAAAGCTCAAGTTGTCTGACGATATTCGAACGTATTTTCCTATGCTTTATCCCAATATCTCCTCAAAAATTACCATTCAGCACCTACTACAACATACCAGCGGAATAAGAGACGTGTACGACCTATGGTCGTTGCAAGGCATTACCTGGTGGAGAAATACCTATGATAATGAGGATTCCTTAGCGTTAATTCAAGCTCAAGACGAATTGAATTTTACTCCGGGAACAAAATACCTCTACAGTAACTCCAATTATATTTTATTGGCAGAACTCATTGAACGCGTTACAAAAACCAGTTTTGTGGATTATACGAATAAGATATTCAGTCAACTCAACATGAAAAACACATCATTTGAAAATAACTATTTGGATATCCAAGGACCTATAGCTAAAGCCTACTTCAATTTCGACACCTGGTCGACCTATGATTGGAAATGGAATGTTACGGGTGACGGAAACTTCTTCTCTACCCTACTCGATCAGATTGAATGGGAAAAAATTGTACAGGGATGCGGTAACTCTAACATTTCTAAGGTCATAATCAACAAAAGTCAGCAGCGAGAACAACTAGATACTGAGATTCCCTATGGCTACGGACTGGAATTTGGAAGCTATAAAGACATACCCTATCGTTTTCACGAAGGAGCCACAGGTGCCTGGAAGGCTACTGTGGTACGTTTTGATGAGCCAAAAATATCCTTCATCACCATGACCAATAGCGGCAAAACTATTCCCTCCTATCAAACAAGACAGATGATAGATGTTGTCCTTGATTTGGAAAGTACATCAGCAACTTATGAAACAGAGCCCAATAAAATCGGGAATTATATTAGTGAGGAAGAGATTCTGGGCACCTATCTTACCCCGAATAACTTCTCATTTGAGTTTAAGGAAAAAGAAGATGGAAGCCTGATCCTAGATCGAATTGGAAGAGGCGAAGTTGAACTGGAACGCGAAGCAGCGAATATCTTTCGTCAAAAATATGACCCTGCTTTTAAACAAGAATTTACAAAAAATGAACAAGGAGAAATGATGGTAACCGCCTATTACACCACTCATGCACCCTATAACCTTACCCGGACTGACACGAATTGGGATACCTATGATTTTAGTCTTTTAAATGGAACTTATAAAAATACTGAAACCGACGTTACGCTTACGATTCGGTATGATGAAGAACAAGAGTATACCGTAAACCGTGATGGTAAAGAATATAAGGGGCGCTTAGTAACTCTAACTAAACTGCTGGTAAATAATTATGTCATTGAATTTGATATAGAGGATAAGGTTATTTCTACACTATTCCTCAGTGCGAATCGCATAGAACGGGTGAGGTTTGAGAGAATATAGCTTATACTATTCTCTATATATTTCCTAAAAAAAATAAGCTAGAGAAGATATATTTACTCCCCACTAACCAATATCAACTCCTCCTGTGGCTCTATTAAATACTCCGCGCCATCATTCGTAACGACTGCCATTTCTTCCACAGAAATTGTTTTAAGGTCTTTTTCATTGAGCTTCCAAGCATGAAAGCCATCAAACGCAAAGGTCATTCCCTCTTTTAATTCCCGTTGAGCTGCAGGTCGTACATGAGATGCTTGTGAGCCGCCCAGATTCGGTCCTACGTCATGGGCAACATATCCCACGGGATGTCCTGTGCTCCACATCACATATTCAGAGCCTGCTTTTTCCATCAACACACGTTGTGCACGGTCTACCTCCACCCCTTTTACGCCGGGTTTCATAGCGGCCAATGCGGCTCTGTTTCCAGCTTTGCCACTCTCCCAATATTGCTGGATTGTTGGCGGAGCTTTAGTCTCTCCTTCTTTAAGCACATAGGCAAAACGCTGGATATCGCTTACCCATCGATCATATAGCTTGATCCCAAAATCAATCTGGATCACATCACCCGGCATAATTACTTTATCGGTAGCGTGCGAATGCCCCCGATCTGCACCTGAATTTACATTAGGGTTTTGTGCCGGTGCCCAACCATCTTTTACGCCGTACTCGGCCATTTTGTTTTTTAAGAACTTGGCTAGATCAGCATCTGTGGAAACTCCGGGCTTGACTTGCTTGTAGGCTTCAACCTGCCAATCTGCCGTAAGTTGGGCGGCGTTGCGCAGAATCTCCACTTCTTCTGGTAATTTAATCGAAAGCCATTGGTAGACTACCTCAGTCGATGAAACCAACTCTCCCTTAAAATCAGCTAAATACTTCTTTAATTCCTGATGTTGAGAATAGGTCAGCCCGTCGGCCATAGCATTGGTTTCAGACGTATTGATGGCAACCTTTTCAAAATTCTTTTCCGTAATAAAATCAGCGGCTTGTTGAACGGCTGAGCTCCCCCGTTCTACCGAAACGACCTCATCATGAATATCCAATTCATCCAAAGCAGTAGCCTCTCCACTGGGTGAAAAAACGACGGAGTTAAATCCTTGGGCATCATTATAAAACAAAAAAGCAGCCGTACCTCCGGCATTTTCCCCGCCAATATGATCGGCGATGGGGTCATTGTTATTCTCTCTGCAAATCGTAAGCCATGCCTCTACCTCTGCTTGTTTTAATGCATTAGGCAATAAGGTTTGAATACGTTTCTTCCGAATTTCTGGCCAGGGATTTTCTTCCCACAAAGCAGCCGTGTTTTGCTCTTGATTGACCGAATCTTTATCAGTTTTCTGTTGGTCGCAACCCACAGTGATACTAACGATAAATAAGAGCGCAAAGATTTTTTTCATGGAGGTTAGTTTTAAAACTGAAATATAGGAAAGAAAATAATAACTGACCCTTCGACTGCACTCAGGGTGACAAAATTGAGAAGATTCGGTGGCAAGCCCAAAATGATAAAGGGAAACTAATTGTCATACTGAACTGTCACACTGAGCGCAGTCGAAGTGTTGATTCAGCATCTAAAATGATTCAATAGATTCCAGATCCCGTCCTTTTAGCCAGGGATGCAAGTCCGGAATGACCGTGAGATCCCTTGAACTATATTTGAGAGTCATTTCGAAATAGCGCACTTAGCCGTCAAGCATAGTAAAACGATGAGAAATCTGCCTTATAGGTGTTCTATTAAACATTTAGATGATTTACCTCAAGATTTCTCACGCTCATTGCATTCGGTTCGAAATCACAAGAACTCCTTCTCCCTTCTTGTCTCCGACGAACCCCGATACTTCGGGAGAGAGGAAGACAAAAGTTGGGATGAGGGAAAAAAGGCTTTCAGCTTCACCGGGTTTATCCTACTTTAGTACATTCATTTAACGACCATGCAAAACACTCCAGAATTCGAATCAAATCCTTTGATTGATCGTCTTCCACCACATCTAAAACAGTTTATCAAACCTCAACGCTATGAGGACTACTCGCCCATCAATCAGGCGGTGTGGCGTTATGTGATGAAAAAGAATGTGTCCTATTTGGCTAAGGTGGCGCATGAATCTTATTTAGAAGGTCTTGAAAAAACCGGGATAGACCTGGAGAAAATTCCGTCCATGTACGGCATGAATCGCATTCTAGAAGAGATTGGCTGGGCTGCTGTGGCGGTAGATGGGTTTATTCCGCCTAATGCGTTTATGGAGTTTCAGGCGTATAAAGTATTGGTGATCGCTTCAGATATACGTCAGTTGGAAAATATCGCCTATACCCCTTCTCCCGATATCATTCATGAAGCCGCTGGTCACGCCCCCATCATCGCCAATCCTGATTATGCCGAGTATCTTAGAAGAATGGGAGAAATTGGTGCCAGGGCAATCCTTTCAGCACACGATATAGCCCTGTATGAAGCCGTTCGTAAACTCTCTATCCTCAAAGAAGCCGAAGCTTCTAATCCTGCCGAAATCGCTTCCGCGGAAGCGGAAGTAAACACACTACAAGCCCAAGAGGTCAAACCTAGCGAAATGGCATTGATTAGAAATTTACAATGGTGGACGGTTGAATACGGACTCATCGGCACACCGGAAGATCCCAGAATTTATGGCGCCGGACTCTTATCTTCCATAGGAGAAAGTCAGTGGTGTATGAGCAGCAACGTGAAAAAACTGCCCTATTCTATCGATGCGGCCTACCAAAATTTTGACATTACTAAACCCCAACCCCAGCTTTACGTCACGCCAGATTTTGCGTACCTCATGCAAGTCTTAGAAGAGGTCGCCAACACCTTGAGCTTAAGAAAGGGCGGGCATCGCGGGCTACAAAAACTTATTGATTCACAACGCGTGGGAACGATTGAACTCAGTACCGGGCTACAGATTAGCGGCGTATTTGACCGCATGATCAAAGACGAAGATTTGCAGGTCATCTACTTTCAAACCACAGGACCCACAGCATTGGCTTACCGCGAAAAAGAATTGATTGGTAACGGCACAACACATCACTCTAATGGATTTGGATCACCTCTGGGGAAACTAAAAAGCATTAGTCTGGCAATTGAGGATATGGGTCCCGTGGATTTAAAGGCGTATAACTTTTATGACGGCAAATGGATGTCCTTAGAATTTGAAAGCGGAGTGAAAGTACAGGGAATTAACGTTACGGGAATACGAAATGTACAGGGCAAACTCATGTTGATTGAACTGGAGGATTGCACGGTTTCTCACGGTGAGGAAGTACTTTTTTCTGCCGAAGATGGTACGTATCATATGGCGGTGGGGAAAGAAATTGTTTCGGCTTTTGCGGGAGCGGCAGATTTTAACAGCTTTCCTAATCTTTATGAAGCTTCAAGCACCACGACCATCAAATCTCAAAAACCGGAAGCATTAAAACAACTGGAAAAATTATATGCCCAAGCTGAAACCTTAAGAGAACGTAAAACTGTTATAACCGAAGAAATCTTATTTATTTTTAATGAGGTGAAGAATGATCATCAAGGGGATTGGCTCTTACCGCTTAACTTGCTTGAGCTTTCAAACGATCCTGAAGCATCTGCACAAATCAAGAGCTATATTGAACGTCTCGCCGCTGATCATCCTGAAAAAAAGTCATTGATTAAAGATGGGGTGGCGATGGTGCTGCGCAAATAGTTCTTTAGCATCGAAGGTTGTCCAAGCGTTCAATGCCTGTTTTTTATTTTTTGAGCAGTTTGATCGTACGATTATTTAGATTCAAAAAGTACATTCCGGCGGCTAATACACTCAAATCGATGCGGTTATTTTCAGAATCAACTATTCCTTTTTGCAGGATTTTTCCGGCATAGTCAAAAACGACATAAGATGAGCTTTCTCTTAATCCTTCCACGAAAATGTTTCCGCTTGACGGATTAGGAAAAACAGCTAGTTGTTGTACTATAAGAGGTTGATCTACATTGAGTATGTTTTCAGCAATCGTAACGTCTTCGGCATTTACCGCAAGCATATACCCATCAAAAGATCCTGAACTTTGATCCACCATGGCAGCTTCGGTAAGTCCGCCAACAAATAAAATATCCTCCTGTAACGAAGTGTACCCTCTATCTTCATGTGACGTTCCAAACTGAAGCGCTTCCAACAGATTCAAATTTGAATCAAATTTTTGGATAAGCACATCTCCGGTTTCTTGACTGGCATCCGGATTTTGTCCTTGATAATTTGCTGTAGTGTAATCCCCATAGGTGTATCCGACCGCGTAGAGGTTGTCTTGTGCATCGATTTCGACTTTTCTAAACATATCTGATCTGGCGGTTCCTACTTGCTGAAACTGGGGGTTGGAAAGTGCGGAATCGTATTTTACGATAAAAGCATCACCTCGTCCAAGGCTAGCTCCCTCCAGTGTGCCTGTTGTATATCCCACCCCATAGATATTCCCCTGTGAATCAACAGTATTGTCCAATATCCAGTCTGCTCTTACGCCATTTGCAATGACATTAGTGGTATGCGTTCGTACTGGCTCTGCCCCATCCAAATTTTCATAGACTCCTAAAAAACCATTTGCTCCACCAGCGGTCATGTACCAACCCCCAACGACTAATCTGCCGTCTCCGGGATCATCACCGGCCGAATAAGTGATCCCTCCCCAGGCTTCTGATACAAAAACGGGATTATCTGCTGGTGGTTCAATAACGCGCCAAATATTTGCTAGCGTTTGAGCATCGTGCTTTGCAACTAAATACGATGCATCTGTACCGCCATTGTCTATAGGACTCCCCGCACCGGATACATATATGTTTCCCGCATCATCTAACGTGATATTGCCATATCCATCCAATCCACTGTTTCCAAATTGATCACTGGCCAGTAGCTCTCCCGTATTCTTATCCAATTTAAGCAAAATCGCATCCCACCTACCCTGATTGGTGAATCCCGGTAAATTCCCCAGCGTTCGGCCGGCCAAGTAAACATAATTATCATCTGTAGTCCCATCAAATAAAAGCGTACCTTCTTTCATTTCTAGGGCGTAGGTCCACAGCTCTTCCCCGGTTGGACTTAGTTTAGTCACGAACAGCTTATTATCACTTATACCCGATCCGTCTATGCTTCCCTCGGTCAAGCCGAAAATGTAGGAGTTGAGTTCAGCGTCTGAGGTAACTCCGCCAATCACTTCTTTACCGGTGGTTCCCACTTGAGCAATTCCCTGCGGAAGAGTAACGGTTGCAGAAAGTGGCTGGGCAATTCTAAAATGATCCGGATTGGATAAAGACAGCTCTCCTGAAGCATTGCACAACGCTGACGGATTTTGAGGTGGATTACCACTAATGGTTTCTCCCAGATCATCACAGGGAAAAATAAAGGCGATTAAATCAATTTCATCACCTGGTGTATAGAATAAATAGTAGCCTGTAGTTTCACATCCCTCATCCTGGGTGCAGTAAAACAAAGAATAGTCATCCAAACTACCGTACAACTCAATATACCCAAAATTATAATCAAAATTCTGGATGACCACGTAATCATCGTCTATGCCATTTTGACCTTTCGCGAAAAAGGGGGTGTTAATCTCAGCCGTTCCTAGGATAAAACGATCCCCTAGCGATCCTTGATAATTACTATCCAGATCGAGATTATTGACTCCACGTAGATATTTCACCTGATCCTCACCGGGAATATCTTTTGCAGGATCTACCGGGTAAAAGGTATCAAAACCACTGGTTTCACCTTCCATATAAGAGGTGTCAAATAGTGTGTATTCTAAATCATTATAGGGTGTACCGGATCCAAAGGTAATATTACCGGCTCCCACAAACGGAATGAGATCTGCACTCCCCCGTGGCATCGCAGGGAACTGAGCTGCAGCATTAAGTAATTCCTGATCGGTTTGAGCTTTAACCGGTAAAAAGGTGAGAACGAAAAAGAGTCCTATAAGTGTGATTGTTTTCATCTTGATGATTAGTTTTTTATTTTTAGGTAAGACTAAGCGTATTGAAAAAGGTTTAATTCTTTGACGAGAAATTTAAACATCTCTACCCAACCTTACTTTGTCCCACCACCAAAGCTATGACGACTCTTGGTCGAAGGAAGGGAGAGAATTTTAGATGAAATGAGAAGATTCTGAGTCAAGCCTGGAATAATGTGAACATTTTTACTCTTTGCAAGAGTCATTTCGACAGAGCTTGCCTGACGTAAGGCTGGCAAAGCGACGAGAAATCTGCCCACGAAGAGTTACTCCGGGAATCTAGGTAATCGACTTAAAGATTTCTCACGCTCATTACATTCGGTTCGAAATTACTCTTAGATTCAATATACGCCAAGGCTTTTAGTGGCGGTGTCAATCAGGTGACAGAATAGAGAAGATTCTGGATCACATGTGGGATAAGACTAAGAAACCCAGCCGTCTTGATCAAAATTCGGTTTGCGCTTTTCAACAAAGGCATCTCGCCCTTCCTTTGCCTCATCTGTCATATAGGCTAAGCGGGTAGCTTCACCAGCAAATACTTGTTGCCCTACCATGCCGTCATCGGTTAGGTTCATTGCAAATTTGAGCATTTTGATGGACATGGGTGATTTCTCTAGAATTTCCTGCGCCCATTCCCAGGCAGTTTGCTCCAATTCATCATGCGGAATAACGGCGTTGACCATCCCCATTTCGTAGGCCTCTTGAGCCGAGTAGTTTCTACCTAAGAAGAAGATTTCTCTGGCTTTCTTTTGACCCACCATTTTCGCCAGATAAGCTGATCCATAACCACCGTCAAAACTGGTTACATCTGCATCGGTTTGTTTGAAAATAGCGTGTTCTTTACTTGCAAGCGTTAAATCACATACTACGTGAAGGCTATGTCCCCCACCAACAGCCCAGCCGGGCACCACGGCAATCACTACCTTAGGCATAAACCGAATCAGACGTTGTACTTCTAATATATTAAGACGATGTCTGCCGTCTTCACCTACATAACCCCGATGCCCACGTACCTTTTGATCACCCCCACTGCAAAATGCATATTTACCGTCTTTGCTGGAAGGTCCTTCCCCACTTAATAGCACTACACCAATGGATGGGTCTTCTTTTGCATCGTGAAAAGCTTCGTATAATTCACTGGTAGTATGAGGTCTGAATGCGTTACGCACATCAGGACGATTAAAGGCTATACGCGCAACGTGCCCTGATTTTTTATAGGTGATATCGTCAAATTTCTTGACGATTTTCCAAGTAGGTGAGTTCATTGTTTTGTTTTAAAACTTAAATGTACATATTTGACAAATTACCAGCGTAATATTTCGCGCATAATAAGAATAATTTCTTACGCGCTTTTGTATATTTAAGCTATGAAAATCAGTCATCATCCAGATAACTTAATACTTATTGACCTTATTGAAATACCGCTAGGCACGTTTTACTTTTACGATAGAATCATTATTGCCGAATTACGCAGAGGAGTACACCTTACATTTGAAGAAGCACAGCCTATTGTCGCTAAAGCATTAGAATTATATGAAAACAAGGGTTTTGGATATATCTCAAATAGGCTGCATCCTTATTCTGTAGTCCCTACTGATTATTTTAAATTGAGTAAGTTAGACTCCATCAAAGCTTTTGCTGTAGTGAGCTATAGTATTTTAAACAGGGAGAATGCTGAATTGGAAAAGCTTTTTTTTGATAAGGCTTTTTCCATATTTAGTGATCTTAATGAAGCGGTAGCATGGATGAAGGATATCATCTGCGTCACTAAACCCATGAAAAAAAATTAAATATCATAAAATCAAGCTTGTAATGCGTCTATTTGCTTGAGCACCTGATCTGCTTCGGCAGTTTTTTGATCGCTTGCTTTTCGATTAGTGGTGGATAGTGCATGCGCCTCTTTCATTAGCTTGGCATAGCGCTCTTGGAGTTTTTCAACTTCGGTTTTCTTTTTAAACAGTCCGAACATTTTCTTTTTTCATGAAAGATAATTGTTGTCTGACTAAACCAGTCTTAGTATTATCACAAAACTACTGTTTGAGTAATTTGAAGGTAGTGTCATTCACTTTGCATAAATAAATGCCCGGGGATAGATCACTCAGGTTTATCTTCTGTTTAGGTTGAATAGTTTGTTGTTTTACCTTCTTACCAATAACGTTATAAATGGTGATTTGCGCTTGACTATCTAAACCCCTCACCTCTATAAAATCTCTTGCAGGATTTGGAAAGAGCTGAACACCATCCTGATCAAATGATGCTACGTTGAGATTTTGATCTGTAGAGCGTTCATAGGTAAAAGATCCTCCTCCACCGCCTTGTTGTCCCCATTGGGTAAAACGAATATCAATATAAATATCCTCATCGATTAAATGCAGTACCATATCCTGATCTACTGTAGATGGCGGATTACTACCATGGCTGGTTTCCCAATCAGTAAAGGTAAGGTTATTAATATCTGCAGTTGTACCGAAGGCCCATTCAGTTCCTGTCGGGCTTACTTCGGTGACATAACCATCTTCTTGATTAATATTGAATAATCCCTGATTATTTTTTCGAGTAAGCCAAATATCATCGGTGATTCTATCTTGATTAGCCTCTAAGGTCCAGTCAGCATTTGGTGCTTTAGTAAACACGATATTATCACCGGTCCATATGGTTTGAGCTAACATAAAGGATGAACTCAATACGAATAGTATCACAACGTAAAATTTTTTCATGCTATTCTGTTTAGATGAGACTAAGTTAAGCTAAAATGATGTAATTCTTATCTGATCAAATGGATTTATATCAAACCAATTATTCTACAACAAAAATTATACCCTTTAAATACAACACCGCTCCTCCTGTCAGCTCTACACGATTCTCTTTGAGTAAACAGTGTATTTCACCACCACGCGCAGAAAGTTGTTTTGCTGTAAATGCACTTCTACTAAGTTGTTCGCACCAATATAGCGCTAATGTCGTGTGTGCAGAACCGGTGACAGGATCTTCGGGGACGCCTACCTGCGGACCAAACCATCTGGAAACCACCTCTACCATATCTCCTGGCGCTGTGCAAATAACTCCGCGGGAACTAAGTCTGCTGATGATACTCATGTTAGGAGATAACTGTTCAATTTGAGATTGATTTTTATAAATAAGCATTACATCTGAAGCACCTTGAAATGCTTTGATGGGTGTAATTCCAAAAGCAGTTGCATAATCCTCTTTTAAAGATATTTCTTTAATCGTATCCACCGGGAAATTAAGGGTAAAGCTTTGGTTGTCTTTTCGGGTTACCTGAAGCATCCCGCTGTGCACAGTTTTGAAGTTTATTACCGACGCTTCTTTTTCGTATGCTTCAAACAGCACAAAAGCAGCTGCCAGGGTGGCATGACCACACAAAGCTACCTCAGTCATTGGGGTAAACCAACGAAGTTCGTAGACATCATCTTTTTTTACGACAAATGCAGTTTCTGCTAGGTTATTTTCCGCAGCAATGCGCTGCATAAGCTCATCTGTTATCCAATCTTCTAGTATGCAAACGGCTGCAGGATTTCCTGTAAATAGTTGGGTGGTGAAGGCATCAACCTGATAAAGCGGTATATTCATGGGATAAACATACAAAGAAGCTTTCGTAAAAATACCCTTTGCTGTCAAACTGATCATTTTGACTTAATTTAACCAAAGCCTTACTAACGTTTTTAAAGACTAACCTATAGCACATTTCGACAAGCTCAATATGACAGCTATAGCATAGATTGTCCTTTTAAAACAGTTTTTTGTAAATCAAGAAAATTCAAAAATTTACTCTTTGATAAATTTCAAGGTAACCTCATCTGTAGTTGTTGTCATGGTGATAAAATAAATTCCGCTGGTTAGATTCCCCACTTCAATAGGTTGGTTGTTCGCCAAGCTTCCGGCTTGAACTGATCTTCCGCTTAAGGAGTGTATGGTGTATTTTGCCTGATCTATTCCGCTAACCTCAAGTATATTCTTAACAGGATTTGGATAGATTTCAATAGTTTCCGAAGGAATTAAAGTCGAAGATGACTCTGGCGCCGTTAATAGATTTTGATCTTCATAGTACGCGAAACCGCTTCCACCAAGGCCAACATACAGCACGCCCGGAATAAATGGATTTCCTTCAAATGCCGAAGCAGCTTCGTAAATCCCTAAGGGATAATCCCCAATTTGTGTCCAGGTTGCACCTTCGTCAGCACTTTTATAAATTCCATAGTTTCCATTGACTTCTCCCTGGATAAAGATCGTAGGATAATTTGCACCCGCCTCTGCGGCTCCGACAGCAACATTAAGTACTTTATCAGTGTTTGGAATATCAGTCCAGGTTTCGCCTCCATCTACAGAGCGTTTCAATCCTTCGATTAAATTGACACCCTGTTCAATTCCATTCGCCCAAAACAAATGGCCCTCATGCCCTGGAACGCTTAACAGTTTTACATTATACGCAAATGGACTGTCTAACCCCGATAAGGTCTCCCAGTTCGCTCCACCATTAGTAGTGCGGTGTATGGCACCGTTCCCAAAATCGTATAAGTAAAACGTATTTTCAGCCACACGATCTGCAGCCAGCGCATCACGCTCAAAGAAAAAATTACTGTGACAGCAGTTACCAGACTCCCCTGGGATTGATGCCTGTTGCCAGGTTTCACCACGGTTTGTGGTATAATACGGAAGTTGATTAAAGGTAGGCAACCAGACGATGTTATCGCTATTGTCTGCGCTTACTGCAATGACTCCAAATTGCTTTGTATCTCCTCCGGGTTGAGTAGTAAACTCGGTCCAGGTTTGTCCGCCATCTTCAGAATAACCTGAACCGCGCGTGCCGGCATCAAAACAGCAATTGCGGTGATCATCAACAATAGCCACTAAAAAGTTGGGATCCTGAATACTTTGATCAATGGACCAGGAACTATTAAAGCGATTGATAGGTTGATAGGTGGCTGGATATTCATCCAGATCATCATGAAAGAAAAGCGGACGATCCCAACTTGCGGTTACTGCTTCTCCTGTGGGTAATCCTACCACATCATTTGCCACCAAATGCTCCTGCCCTTTAGATTCTTCTACCCAGGTGATTTGATCATCAAATAAGTCTGACGTTTTCCAAGTGCCAATCCCCTGACTGATCCATAGTTGATCCTGATTGACCGGATCAAAAAATACCTCGCCTATCGTGAACCAGTTCCCATCAGACCATGCCATCCAGGGGATATTGTCTGCCGCACGTACAGTTGATTTAAACTGCCATGCCGGTGTTGCTTCCAGTAAATTTTCGGTTTGATAAGTATCTTCAAAACCTTCACTAAATACCAAGGCTCTGTTTTCATTAAAGGGATCGATAGCGATATTGAGTAGGGTTCGATCATCTTCGGCGTAGACCGATCTCCATGCATTCCCATCATATTCAAGCACACCAAAGCTAGTTCCGCTGGCATCTTCACCAACGATATAGAGCTTTCCGCTTGGAGTTAGTTCAGTATCCAGAATAATGGGATTAGAAGCAGGGACATTTATGTTAGCCCATGAAACACCAGCATCTACAGATTTATACACACCCTCGCCATCTACACTTACATAAATAATACTTGTTTTTCCGTTGGTGCTTCCGCCAGAAGGGTCAAATTTTACTTCTCTTACACCCCGTTCTGTTATGCCGAAGGGAACTGCAGCGACCAACTCCCAGTTGTCACCACCATCTTGGGTATAGAAAAGACCGTCATTTATAGAGCCGAGGTAGACCACATTAGCATCCAACGGATCCACAGCCAGGCGTTCACCTGAAAGTTTAGAGGTATCATCATTCGCGTTGAGATCGATAGCTGGTAGATTGGTTTTTTCCCAGGTGGTTCCCTGATTGGTTGATCTAAACACAGCTTCTTCAAACGCCATATAGGCAATATTGGGATTACCGGGAGCCGAAACTATACTTAACACTCCGCCATATTTTTGAACATCAATTTCACTGGAGGGCATACTAAAAGCAGTAACGACTTGTGTCCAGTCTTGTGAATCTTCATTATAGCGAAAGGCTCCCGCAACGTCTGATCGTGCGTAGAGTGGTGAACCACTGGGATGAATGTCCATACCGGTAATCCAGCCCCCGGCACCAGTCTTTAATTGTTTCCATTCGCCTTGTGCAGTAGCAAACGTGACTAATAGAACTAGTAAAAGGAAAGAGATAGTATTTTTCATGAGGGGGTAAGTGATGATTAATCACTAATAAACACAACAGTGACGCCATAACAATAACTAGCTGATATCTGTCATTTTACGTTATATTCATTGTGTAAATTATTTACACATATTATTCAAGAGAGTAAATTTTACACATTATTAAGAGGGCTATACGACAACATCACAGAATGTGTATTCTTACATAAGATCAGATTAATGATTGCACACATCCTTAACGTTAAAATTATCATATTGATAACAAAACGTCTCCAATCATACGCGATCTTTATTTATTCATATTTTTTTCTGTTATTTACTATGCGCGCATAGTAAATATGTGTATATTTGTTCCCTACATGAGAGAAAAAACCATTGATTACGTATTGAGAGCAACCTGGATGGCCGTGGCAAAGATGTATAATGAAGAAGCCGGCACTAAAGGAAGTACTATGGCTACTGGATTTGCATTATTAAGTATAGATCCTGAAGAAGGTACACCTTCTACCGCTTTAGGCCCTAAGATGGGCATGGAAGCAACCAGTCTATCACGTACACTCAAAAATATGGAAGACAAGGGATTAATACGACGGGAGAAAAATCCATTGGATGGACGCAGTGTGCTGATTTATCTTACAGATTTCGGTAAGGAAATGCGTGACTTTTCAAAGCGCGTAGTGCTCACCTTTGATGAGGCAGTACAAGAAGCCATCTCTGAAGAAGATTTGCGTACCTTTAAGGAAGTAGCACATACGATCATGGAGTTAATCTCCACCAAAAAAATATACAATCAACCTGAAACTGTTACAAAATAACATGAGTAAACGTAGAATAAATAAAGTCGCCGTTATAGGTAGCGGAATCATGGGAAGTGGGATCGCTTGCCATTTTGCCAATATAGGAGTTGAAGTGTTACTTCTGGACATCGTACCCAGAGAACTCACCGACAAAGAAAAAGCCCAGGGACTTACCCTGGATGATAAAGTTGTTAGAAATCGCATTGTAAATGATGCTTTAGCAGCCTCGCTCAAATCAAAACCCTCACCAATTTACAATCAAAAATTTGCGAGTAGAATCACTACCGGAAATTTAGAAGATGATATTTCTAAGGTAAGTAAGGTAGATTGGATCATTGAAGTAGTGGTAGAACGCTTAGACATTAAAAGGCAAGTCTTTGACAACTTGGAGAAGCATCGTACACCGGGTACATTGATTACTTCAAATACTTCTGGTATACCCATCAAATTTATGAGTGAAGGCCGAAGCGAGGACTTTCAACAGCATTTTTGTGGAACGCATTTTTTTAACCCACCGCGTTATTTAAAATTATTTGAGATTATCCCGGGTCCAAAAACAAACCCACACGTAATCGATTTCTTAAATGAGTACGGCGATAAGTTCTTAGGGAAAACCTCTGTAATTGCTAAAGATACTCCGGCATTTATCGGGAATAGAATAGGGATCTTTTCTATCATGAGTTTGTTTCACATGGTCCAAGAAATGGACCTTACGGTTGAAGAAGTTGATAAACTTACCGGTCCAGTAATTGGTAGACCAAAGTCAGCCACCTTTAGAACCGTAGATGTGGTTGGTTTAGACACCTTAGTGCATGTGGCTAACGGGATTTATGAAAACTGCCCTAAAGATGAGCGTCACGACTTATTCAAGTTACCGGGCTTTATCCAAACCATGATGGATAACAAATGGTTAGGAAGCAAAACAGGACAGGGCTTCTATAAAAAAGTACGAAAAGAGGACGGTAGCAGCGAAATCAAAACGCTGGATTTAGATAGTATGGAATATCGTTCTAGCAAGAGAGCCTCTTTCGCGACGCTGGAACTTACCAAGTCCATCGATAAAGTGATTGACCGTTTTAGCGTATTGGTAGACGGAAAGGATAAAGCTGGTGCGTTTTACCGCAAGAGCTTTGCCGCCTTATTTGCGTATGGACAACATCGCATTCCGGAGATTGCCGATGATATTTATAAGATTGACGATGCCATGAAAGCCGGTTTTGGCTGGGAACACGGTCCGTTTCAAATTTGGGATGCCATAGGGGTGGAAAAAGGAATTGAACTCATGAAAGCCGAAGGGTTTGAACCTGCCGATTGGGTAAATGAAATGGTTTCTGGCGGAAAAAAATCGTTCTACGAAGTAAAAAACGGAGCTACCTATTATTATGATATCTCTAAAAAGGATCACCTTAAAGTACCGGGGCAAGATGCCTTTATCATCCTGGATAACATTAGAA
Organism: Gangjinia marincola; assembly: GCF_039523415.1. Taxonomy (NCBI): domain Bacteria; kingdom Pseudomonadati; phylum Bacteroidota; class Flavobacteriia; order Flavobacteriales; family Flavobacteriaceae; genus Gangjinia; species Gangjinia marincola. Next base: position 115,620 of record NZ_BAAAFG010000012.1, on the reverse strand, counting down.
AAAGCGCCGAAGTCTTTAAGAACAGCGGCGTAGTGGTGGAAGATCTGGGCGACGGAATCCTAAACGTAGAGTTTCAAAGTAAGATGAACACCATTGGTGGAGATGTACTCGCCGGATTGAATAAAGCCATTGACATGGCCGAAAAAGACTTTGATGGTGTAGTGGTCGGGAATCAAGGCCCTAACTTTTCGGTTGGTGCCAACATCGGGATGATCTTTATGATGGCGGCAGAGCAAGAATATGACGAATTGAATGCGGCTGTCAAGTATTTTCAGGATACCATGATGCGCATGCGCTACTCTTCTATCCCCGTAATTTCTGCTCCGCATGGAATGACCTTAGGTGGTGGATGTGAGTTAAGCTTACACGCCGATAAGGTAGTTGCCGCAGCAGAGACCTATATGGGACTGGTAGAATTTGGCGTTGGAGTGATTCCTGGCGGTGGAGGTTCTAAAGAAATGGCGTTAAGAGCACAGGATGAATTTAGAAAAGGAGATGTGGAGCTTAACGTGCTTCAGGAGCACTTTTTGACTATTGGGATGGCAAAAGTGTCTACCTCTGCACATGAAGCCTTTGATTTGAATTTGCTTCAGCAGGGTAAAGATGTGGTGGTGGTCAATAAAGACCGGCAGATCGCTTCCGCGAAAGCGCACGCACGCCTTATGGCAGATATGGGATATACCCAACCCGTAAAGCGGAAGGATGTATTGGTATTAGGTAAGCAGGCTCTGGGAATGTTTATGGTAGGAACCAACAGCATGGAGGCGAGTCAATATATCTCTGAACACGACGAAAAAATTGCGAATAAATTGGCTTACGTCATGGCCGGAGGAGATTTATCTGAACCAACCCGAGTATCAGAACAATACTTACTCGACTTGGAACGTGAAGCCTTCTTATCCTTAACTGGAGAGCGAAAAACACTAGAACGTTTACAGCATATGTTGAAGAAAGGGAAGCCACTTAGAAACTAATAATTGATTCACGACTAGAAGAATCAGGAATCAGGATCTATGCCGAGACATAATTTCAAGAAACTAGATATTTGGAAAGAGAGCATGAATTTAATTGATGCGACCTATTCCGTAACATCGACATTTCCAGATTATGAAAAATATGGTCTTCGATCTCAAATGAATCGATGTTCTGTATCTATTGCTTCTAATATAGCCGAAGGCACAAGTAAGAGTACAGATAAGCACTTGGTAAAGTATTTAGAAGATAGTTTAGGTTCGGCATTTGAATGGGAAACACAATTGAACGTCATTAGAAGACAGGATTTTATTACTGAAATTAAATTCAAAGAATTAGAAGATGACATTATTAGATTACAAAAAAAGATATACAATTTTATAGAACGTTTTAAGTAGTCATGATTCTTGAATCCTGACTCTTGAATCTAAGAAAAAAGAGGAATGAAAACAGCATACATCGTAAAAGCATACCGTACCGCAGTAGGAAAAGCCCCTAAAGGGGTATTTAGATTTAAACGCGCCGATGAACTGGCGGCAGAAACTATTCAACACCTCATGAATGAGTTGCCTGAATTTGACAAAACACGCATCGATGATGTGATCGTGGGGAACGCTATGCCTGAAGGTTCACAAGGACTCAACATGGGTCGTCTTATTTCTTTAATGGGACTGGACATTGTGGACGTTCCCGGAGTAACGGTGAATCGATTTTGCTCCTCGGGGATTGAGACCATCAGCATGGCAGTGGCGAAGATCCAATCAGGCATGGCTGAATGTATTATTGCCGGTGGAGCCGAAAGCATGAGCTCTGTACCCATGACCGGATTTAAACCCGAATTAAATTATGACCTCGTCAAAGCAGGGCATGAGGATTATTACTGGGGCATGGGGAACACGGCCGAAGCCGTAGCGAATGAATTTAATGTATCTCGTGAAGATCAGGATGAATTTGCGTACCACTCGCACATGAAAGCCTTGAGTGCGTTAGATGAAGATAGGTTTCAGGACCAAATTGTACCGATTGAGGTAGAACAAACCTTTGTCAATGACCAGGGTAAAAAGGACACTAAAAAGTACACCGTAACTAAGGATGAGGGACCACGCAGAGGAACAAGTGTAGAGGTACTGAACAAACTGCGGCCTGTTTTTGCGGCTAAAGGAAGTGTCACCGCAGGGAACTCTTCACAAATGAGTGATGGTGCCGCGTTCGTGATGGTGATGAGTGAAGATATGGTGAAAGAATTGAACCTAGAGCCTATCGCCCGCATGGTAAATTATGCCGCTGCCGGAGTTGAACCTCGTCTCATGGGTATAGGCCCGGTCAAAGCCATCCCAAAAGCTTTACGCTTGGCAGGATTAAACCAGGATCAAATTGAGTTGATTGAATTGAATGAGGCGTTTGCCTCACAATCCTTAGCAGTAATGCGTGAACTTGATCTTAACCAAGAGATTGTGAATGTAAACGGAGGAGCCATCGCATTGGGTCACCCATTGGGATGTACGGGAGCAAAACTATCCGTGCAGCTATTTGATGAAATGCGCAAACGCGATATGAAAGGCAAATACGGCATGGTCACCATGTGCGTAGGAACAGGACAAGGAGCAGCAGGAATCTTTGAGTTTTTAAACTAAATACCCTCTGCCTTCGGCATCTCCCCTAAGGGGAGAGCTAATTGGGAAGAACATAAATACTAAAATAATTATTAATTAAATAAGCCCTTTTCTTTGGAGAGGGTTGGGGTGAGGGCAAACATCCCCCTAACCCCCTTCAAAGGGGGAATGTATATAAGAAATAATTACAGTTCTCCCCTAAGGGGAGAGATAGGCTAAATAAATGAAGTAGAGATAGTACTATAAAAGATTAACAACTCCCTCTACCACTGGGAGAGGGTTGGGGTGAGGGCAAACATCCCCCTAACCCCCTTCAAAGGGGGAATGTAAATAAGAAATAATTACAGTTCTCCCCTTAGGGGAGGAAATAATTGAGAAGAACATAAATACTAGAAATAATTATTAATTAAAATAAGCCCTTTCCTTTGGAGAGGGTCGGGAGAGGAATATGGCAACAACAGAAACACTAAACAAAGAAATCCTACGAGGCGGACAGTTCCTCGTCAAGGAGACCAAGGCAGAAGACGTCTTCACACCTGAAGATTTTACCGAAGAACAACAAATGATGCGCGATAGCGTAAAAGAATTTGTAGACCGTGAACTATGGGCAAACTGGGAACGCTTTGAGCACAAGGACTACGCGTTTACCGAAGAATGCATGCGTAAGGCCGGAGAAATGGGCTTTTTAGGTGTGGCAGTGCCTGAAGAGTACGATGGTCTGGGAATGGGATTTGTCTCTACCATGCTGGTGTGTGACTATATCTCTGGTGCGACAGGATCTTTTAGTACAGCCTTTGGTGCGCATACCGGGATTGGTACATTGCCGATCACCTTATATGGAACCGAAGAGCAAAAGAAAAAATACATTCCGCAATTAGCCACAGGAGAAATCTTTGGTGCCTATTGTTTAACAGAGCCTGGTGCAGGATCTGATGCCAACTCGGGTAAAACGAAAGCAGTCGTATCTGATGATGGAAAACACTACAGCATTAGCGGACAAAAAATGTGGATTTCTAACGCTGGGTTTGCCAATATTTTCATCGTGTTTGCACGTATCGAGGACGATAAAAACATAACAGGGTTTATCGTGGAGTACGATAAAGACAATCCCAATGGGATGAGCTTTGGCGAAGAAGAAAAGAAACTGGGGATTCACTCCTCCTCTACCCGTCAGGTATTTTTTAACGATACCAAGGTACCGGCAGAAAACATGCTTTCTGAGCGTGGCAACGGATTCAAAATAGCGATGAATGCCTTAAACGTTGGCCGAATCAAATTAGCAGCAGCTTGTTTAGATGCGCAACGTAGGGTTATCACCGAAGCGGTAAAATATGCCAACGACCGTGTACAGTTTAAAACACCCATCGCCAAGTTTGGTGCGATTAAATCTAAACTGGCTGAGATGGCTACCTCATGTTACGTGGGCGAATCTGCCAGCTACCGTGCGGCGAAGCTGATTGAAGATCGTATCAATATCCGTCAAGCGGAAGGAAATACGCATCAAGAAGCAGAGCTTAAAGGAGTAGAAGAATATGCCATTGAGTGTTCTATTTTAAAGGTTGCGGTTTCTGAAGATATTCAAAATTGCTCTGATGAGGGTATTCAGATTTTTGGCGGAATGGGCTTTTCAGCCGACACTCCTATGGAATCTGCCTGGAGAGATGCACGTATTGCACGTATCTATGAAGGAACCAACGAAATCAACCGTATGCTAGCCGTTGGTATGTTGGTAAAAAAAGCCATGAAAGGACACGTAGATTTACTTGGTCCTGCCACAGCAGTTGGTGAAGAATTGATGGGAATCCCATCATTTGACACTCCGGACTATTCTGAATTATTTGCCGAAGAAAAAGACCTGATCAAACGCCTTAAGAAAGTATTCTTAATGGTAGCAGGTTCTGCGGTACAAAAATTTGGTCCTAAGTTAGAAGAGAATCAGCAGTTGTTGTTAGCGGCTTCAGATATTTTGATTGAAGTTTATATGGCAGAATCTGCGGTGTTACGAACCGAAAAGAACGCGAAACGTTTTGGTGAAGAGTCACAAAAGCACCAAATCAACATGACTCGTCTCTACTTGTATAACGCTGTGGATACGATCAACCAAAAAGCCAAAGAAGGAATTGTTTCTTTTGCTGAGGGAGATGAGCAGCGCATGATGCTGATGGGGCTTAAGCGTTTCACCAAATACGTCAACATGCCGAATGTAGTGGCATTGCGTAATGAAATCGCTGAAAAGTTGACCGAAGAAAACGAATACTGTTTTTAACCAAATCCCGGCCTTATGCCGGGATCTTTTTATAATATGTCTAGGTCCCTGAGCTTGCCGAAGGGATCTTTTTTTTCCTAAAACCCGATAAATTCGGGCTTTTTTTGTTTAGCACATTTCGTTAATCTCCTCATAATTTTAATTTAAGACATCAGTTTTTTACAGAATTTAGATTGTATATAGTTAGACACATCAAAATTTCATGCTAAAATCAATTTTTCTTACCCCGTTTCAGCGATTTGTAAAAGCTGAAAGCTTAGCGGGTACATTATTATTTGGAGCAACCATAATCGCGTTGCTTTGGGCGAATTCACCTTATGCCTCATCTTACAGTAGTCTATGGCAATACGAGATTGGAATATCTTTTCAAAATTTTGAATTAAAAAAATCCTTGCTGTTGTGGATCAATGATGGATTGATGTCCATATTTTTCTTTTTGATTGGTTTAGAACTCAAGCGGGAACTTCTGGTAGGTGAAATTAATACCGTAAAGAAAGCTAGCCTACCTTTCTTCGCAGCTTTAGGAGGTGTGGCGGTTCCGGTTGGGATGTATTTATTACTAAATCAGGATCCTGATACAGAGAAGGGATGGGGAATTGCCATGGCAACAGATATAGCCTTCGCTTTAGCTATTTTGAGCACATTAGGAAAACGTATCCCGTTGAGTCTCAAAATATTTCTTACTGCGTTCGCGATCATAGACGATATTGCTGCTGTACTCGTCATAGCTTTGTTTTATAGTATCCAGATCGAATGGAGCTACATCTTATATGGAACTCTGTTAATTGGCTTACTCGCGCTTTTATATCGTTTAAGAAAATACTCTTTTGCAATAGGTATCGTACTGGCGATAGTGATATGGTTTTTGTTTTTAAAATCTGGAGTTCATCCCACCATCGCAGGAGTGTTGCTGGCCTTTACCATTCCAATAAAAAGAAAAATTAATACCACTTCCTTTTCTACGCAATTAAACCAACTCATCAGTAAAATCACTCCCTCACCCAAAGAAGACGGAAGTTACATTCTTTCAAAAAAAGAAATGAAATATATTGACCATCTTGAAAATATCACCTTTGAGGTAAGGTCACCCTTGCAACATTTAGAACATAAATTACATGCAGTTGTAGCTTATTTTATATTACCAATCTTTGCTTTTGCCAATGCCGGGGTAATGATCAGCTTAGACTATAATTTTGACTTTATATTAATGAGAAATATTGCCCTAAGTCTCTTTGTAGGTAAATTTATAGGGGTTGCAGGATTTTCGATCCTGGGTATCAAGCTAAATCTTACTCAATTACCAGATGGAGTAAGCATCAAGCAAATATTGGGCGCTTCAGCTATCGCAGGAGTGGGATTTACAATGTCAATATTTATTGATACACTGGCATTTCATAATGATCTAACCAGCATGAATTCTGCTAAAGTCGGTATTATTATCGGGTCAGTAACTTCTGGATTAGTAGGTTATATAATCTTACGATTAGTGAGTAAAAGGAGTCTTTAAGTAATTTAAATTATCTCAAACATAAATTAAGAAACTAATAGAGTATGAAAAAAACAGCCCTAATCACGGGAGCCAGCAGCGGCATAGGAAAAGAACTCGCAAAAATCCATGCCCAACGTGGGGGTGATTTGATTATCGTCGCCAGAACCCGCGAGGATTTAAGCACCTTAAAACATGAACTGGAGTCAACCTACGGGATTCAGGTGCATATGTTCGATAGTGACCTCACCAAAGATGATGCGGTAGAAAATTTATACGCACAAATAAAAGATGCGAACATCAACGTAGACTACCTCATCAACAATGCGGGTTTTGGCGGAATAGGAAAGTTTCACGAACGTGAGTGGGAAAAAGACCTCGCCATGATCCAACTCAACATTATTGCCTTAACTGCGCTTTCGCGGAAGTTCTTACCGGAGATGGTTGCCCGTGGCAACGGGAAAATCCTCAACGTATCTTCAACAGCATCTCTACTACCCGGTCCAATGCAGGCGGTATATTATGCGACTAAAGCTTACGTCACTTCATTTAGCAATGCCATAGCTGAAGAATTGCACGATACCGGTATTACGGTCACTGCACTATTACCCGGAGCCACAGACACAAACTTTGCCCAACGATCTGGTATGGATAAAACGGACCTATTTAGCAATCCGCAAGATCCCCGTGAGGTGGCCTTAGCAGGATACGACGCCATGCTTGCCGGAAAATTAGACGTTATGGCCGGACTGACTTTTGCGCAAAAAATAATGATGAAAAGTGTGCCGTTTACGCCCAAGTCTATTCTGTTAAAGCAAGTACGCAAAATGCAGGAGCCTAAATGAGGCAAGCCAGCATGTTGTATGTAAACCATAAAAAAGCCAATCATGACTAAGGGTCACAATCGGCTTCTCAATCAACTTAACTAAGGGCAAAAAAGGTTTTGTTTAATTTCGTTCAAAGACCAAGATATCGGTACCACCGTTACCTCCACTAATATCTATCAAATTAATGGTCGTGTCTGTATAGGATTCGATATCCCAATCATCATTTAAATCTTCAAAATCGTTGTCATCATCGACAGGAAAGGAGATCACGAAGTCAATGTCATTATCATCAGGACTATCGTCGTCACTGTCATCATCTTCAACTACTGCCCAGGTGCCGGTATAGGTAATGGTACCGTTGGTAGCCACCAGTGATCCATCACTGTTAAAACTAAAGGCATAGCCGTTGAAGTCTGAGGTTTCATCCTCCCCGGAATCGTTGTAATTGGTGATCCGCCAGGTACCGCTGCTTACTGTCGTTTCTACTTCGGCAATTTGAACAGTAGGGTCATTAGTGTTATCAGTACTATCGTCGTCTGTAGAGCAAGCCGACGTAATGGTGAGCATTCCCCATACTAAACCGAATGCGATGATTATCTGTTTTCTCATGATCTATGATATTATAAATTAGTTTAAATTTTTTGTAAAGTCAAGGTATCTGTACCTCCATTACCTCCACTCACATCCTGAATAACGATCTGAGTAGCAGAACTGGAAATCACATTCCAATCATCATCATTAAATTCTTCAAAGGGCATGGCTGCTCCAAAATCCAGGGTCATTTGAGTATCGTTATTCAATACAGACCAGGTACCGCTATTAGTTGTATTTCCATTAGAAGCAACGACTGTTCCGGCAACATCAAAATTCAATTCGTAGCCGGCATAATCTGCCGTTTGATCGTCGTTATCTTCTACATAAGAAGCTACAAACCATAATCCATCAATCAGATAATCTGCTAAAGTGTCTGTAGTCCCTCCGTCAAACGGTGTGCGCTCCAAAGTAAGTGTATCTACTGTTCCATCATCATCGGCATCTTCTAAGCGAATAATTTCGTTGGTCACTTCGACCACATCCCAATCCTCAGTCAATTCATCCAGAGGATCAGCCTCTCCGTAATTTAAAAGCAACTCCAACTCACCATCATCACTGTCGGTTGCCCAAGATCCAGTGGTGGTTCCATTGCTGTTGGTTGCCGTGGTCGTCTGATCGGTAAAGAAATTAAAGGTATAATCTGCATACACTCCGGTTTCATCCTGATTATCTTCGGTGAAATTAGTCACGTACCAATCTCCTGTGGTGAGTGCATTCACTAAATCTGCATCATCTACATCTCCATCATCGTCACAGTCACTTTCAAAGCGTAACCGGTCATCACCCAGACGAAGGTCTACTTCTACCTCATCATCTTCCTGCTCAATTTCATGCAGGTTCCAAGTGGCATTAAAATCTGGTAGAGAAGGAATATTAATGACTACATCAATGTTGTTTCCTGTCCCACTGGCTTGCCAGCTTCCGGTGTAGGTCGTTGCATTTTGTGTTACAGTAATGCTTCCGTCATTTCCAAAGCTAAAGAAATAACCTTCGTAATTATCTTCTAAATCCTGGTCGTTGCGTTCTAATTTATCCACAGTCCATTCCGCACACTGATTAAAAACATCAGCCAGTTCACTGGTGGTACAGTTATCACAATCATCATCATCAAAATCATTGTCATCATCTTCATCACAGGTATCATCTGCATCTTCAATCACATTTTCTAATTCCTGAATCGTATTCACGGTCTGTGTAGTGCCATCAGCCAGAATAACCGTGATAGGGAAATCCATGGTCACCGCAGCATAGTCTTCCAGATCATCAATAAAATCATACATTTCGCTATCTGAGTTGATCGTAATCGTGCCAATCACCTCATTGTTGTCATCGAAAATGGAAGCCGTGATGGGATATTGAAAATCGATACACTCAATGTCATCATCATCTTCATTATCATCAAGGCAGTTAGCCGCTAAGGCTGCTAATTCAGCATCACTATTCACCACTACCGTCGAAAAATTAACTAAAATAACCGTGATGGGATACGAAATTACCACGCTGTCTACATCATCATCAAAAAGGTCGATGATGTCCTCAATGTCCTCATAACCGTCGCTATCGTTAATGACGATTTCAATGCCGTTTACGGTAACGGTAACGGGAAGTTGTACTGATAAACAACTGGCACCATCAATGATATTATCGGGTGAACCATCGTTCGCTACGGTGCGGCTTACTAAATTGGCAATGGCAGAGTTGGCCTCAATCTGTTCCTCTTGGGGAGGATCAATCGCCAGATCATCTTCGGTTCTACAAGAAATGGTCATTAAACCTATTCCTAATACTACCAGCATACATGCTTTAATCGTTTTCATACTATGAGTATTTTAAATGGTGTTATACGTTGAACGTCTTAAAACCTACTTTTAAACCTTCGGTCTTTGATATAAAACAATTCAATCTGACCATCTCCCAAAAAAAATCCCTATTTTTTCTTTATTTTTCTGAAATAAACAACACCGATTGGCTAAATCCTTACATCCCGACACCTGTGACAAAGGCATATTTTCAGCCTTATATGAAAAGTATGCGCAAACGCTAACAACCATATTACGGTATAAATACGGAGATAATACCAACCCGGCAGATAAGGTGCAAGAAGCCTTTATCACCTTATGGGAAAACTGTAAAAAGGTAGCCCCTAAAGCCGCAAGATCCTATTTGTATACTGTAGCAGGGAATAAAATACTCAATGAGATCAAGCATCAAAAGGTGGTCCTCAAGTATCAAAACCTGAAACCGGGAGAGTACGATCATGAGACGCCTGAGTTTGTCCTGCGGAAAAAAGAGTTCTTAAAACGATACCAGCAGGCATTAGCCGATATGAAGGAAGACGACAGGATTGCTTTTTTGTTGAACAAGATCGACGGAAAAACCCATCAACAGGTAGCCGATGAATTAGGGATTACCAAAAAAGTGGCAGAACACCGCATTTACGGCGCTTTACACTTTTTAAAATCACGCCTAAAAGAGATGACCTAAATTTTATTGGGACTTTTGATCGTTAAGTTGTTTTAGTAATACACCAGAGAACAGATGAACACAGAATATTTGGTAAAGAAGTGGTTAGAGAATAACCTTACTCCGGCAGAACAAGAAGCCTTTGATGCCTTGGAGGATGCAGCGCTGTACAAAGAAATCGCTGAGGAAGCCCAGCGCTTTAAAGTTACAGATAAACAGCGCGTGATTTCGTTTGACCGGCTAAATCAACGTTTGGAAACTAAAAAGGATCCCCGAACCTCCTGGACCGGAATAATCACTCGAATAGCTGCCATCTTAGTTTTAGGCGGACTGAGTTATCTTGCCTGGGTAAGTTTTTCTACCACAACCATCTCTACCGTAGTTGCTGAAAACCGCACCATCACCCTACCCGATGAATCCATCGCGCACCTCAACCAAAACTCTCAATTATCCTTTCGCTCCTATAATTGGGAAGAAGAACGCGCACTCACCTTTGAGGGAGAAGCTTTTTTTGAAGTCAAAAAGGGAAAACAATTTGACGTTCAAACTGCCCAAGGGACGGTCAGCGTATTGGGAACCAAGTTTAATGTAATCGCCAGCGAAAACACCTTTGAAGTAACCTGTTTTGAGGGATTAGTACGCGTTATCCATCAAAAAGATACGGTACAACTCCCCGCAGGAAAACAATTTAAATCTCTTGCAGGCAGCACCGGTACACAGCGCGTTGCGACAGCAGAACCCTATTGGCTCAAAAATAGAAGTGTGTTTAAAAACGCTCCGCTGGCAGAGGTGTTGAACGCCCTAGAACAGCAGTTTGAGGTTAAGATTGAATATGACGCAGATCAGGACCTCTACTTTACAGGTGCCTTTACACACGATACGCTGGAAAAAGCCTTAACCTCCATCACGGCTCCGTTACCTATTGCATATACCATCATCGATTCCACCAAGGTAATTATTTCCCGTACCGATGAATAAGATCGTTTGGTGTCTTTGCGCAATCCTATGTTTTAATGCACAAGTATGGAGTCAGGAAACCGCTCAAAAGGTGGAACTTGAAGAAATTCTTGCCAGAATCAGTACCCAACACAAGGTATCTTTTAATTATCAAAGCGGCATTTTAGACGATATACAGCTCTCCCCTCCTCCTACCGAGTTCTCGCTTACTCTACAGTTGGCGTACTTGGAAGAGCGCACTCCGTTAAAATTTACGCGTATCGACGCCTCCATCATCGCCATCACCAAAACCATGCAGATCTGCGGTTACGTGATGGATCCGGGCTCAAATGCACCCTTAGAAGGGGTTACAATTGTTACGACCAATGCAAGCACCCTAAGCGATGCTTCGGGGTATTTTAAACTGGCAGTGAGTGATCCTACGACTAGGGTTACCCTAAGTCATTTAGGCTATGGCGTGATGGAACGTGAGGCCGGTTCATTTGATACTAAGGATTGTGGTCCTGTGTTGATGATTCCGCAGCGCGAAGAACTCCGTTCCATTCAAATAGACGCTTATCTGGTCAAGGGGATTGCTAAGGCCAGCGATAGAACCACCTTGATTGACTACGATCAGTTTAGCTTACTGCCCGGAATGATTGAAGCTGATGTGTTGCATACCGTACAGGCGCTTCCGGGGATATCCAGCTTAGATGAAACGGTTTCTAACATCACCATGAGAGGAGGATCCAACGATCAAAATTTGATCTTGTGGGATGACATTAAAATGTACCAAACGGGTCATTTTTTCGGCCTTATTTCCGCCTTTAACCCTCACATCACCCAAAAGGCGCAGGTGATTCATAACGGCACCGATGCTGCATTGACTGATGGCGTTTCGGGCACCATCCATATGAAAACAGACCAGACGATTACGACTAAATTTAAGGGTATAGCCGGCCTTAATTTGCTTAACGCGGAAGCCTTTGCCGATATTCCGCTCAATGCACGATCCTCGGTGCAGCTTGCGTCACGACGGTCTTTAGACGAGGTGTACAGAACACCTACCTACACCACGTACTTTGACCGCATCACCCAAACCACCGAAGCGGATCTCAATGAGGTCGAAGTCACCAACTCTGATCAAACCTTTAATTTTTATGATGTAGGGGCACGTTGGTTGTATCAGATCACAGCTAAGGATAAGATCAGGCTAAATGCGTTGGTGATTGATAACGAACTCCGCTTTAATGAAACGGCCAACGTAGGTCAAGAACAGCAAACCCGCGAAAGCAGCATCGCCCAGCGGAGTTATGCCGCCGGACTCAATTACACCCGGGACTGGAATGCCACTCACGCCACCAGAGCGCACATCTATGAAAGTGATTATATCCTGCGGGCGATCAATGCCGATGTGCTGGAGTCTCAACGCTTTTTACAGGAAAATCGGGTGTCAGAAACCCGCGTAAAACTGGAACATCGCATGACGCAGCATAATTGGCGTACCTTGCTGGGATATGATTTTACCGAAACCGAAATCATCAACCTTAACGATGTGGATGTACCCAGGTTTGTACGCAGGGATGAAGAGGTGCTGCGGGAGCACGCCGGCTATGCACAGGTTCATTACACCAATCCCAACAACACCCTTTTTGTGCGGGGAGGCGTACGTGCAAACTACATCAGTACCTTGGACACCGTACTGCTGGAACCCCGGCTATCCACCAGAGTAGCCTTGGGCAAGCATATCGAACTGCAAGCCTTAGCCGAATTCAAACATCAAAATACCTCACAGATCATCAATTTTCAAAATGACTTTTTAGGCATTGAAAAAAGGCGCTGGCAGCTCAGCGATAATGACAGCATCCCCATACTCACGAGTAAGCAAGCCTCTTTGGGTATGATCTTTCAGAAAAAATCCTGGCTGCTGGACCTCAATGGATTTTACAAAGAGGTAGACGGCATTACCACCCAAAGCCAGGGATTTACCACCAAATATGAATTTGCGCGAGAACAAGGCAGCCAGGAAACCTACGGTGTAGAGCTCTTACTTCGCAAAAAAACCGGCGCCTTAAGTACCTGGATCAGCTATGCCTATTTGGATGCCACCTATAGGTTTGAATCCCTACCCGAAATCAGCTTTCCCAGTAATTTTGATGTGACCCATACCCTAACGGTGGGTAGTACCTACAGCACAGAAAAGTGGGATCTTTCTGCCGGACTCAATTACAGAACCGGTCGGCCGACCTCTATTCCCTTGGCGGAAAATTCGGTTCAAGACAACCAAATTCAATATGCTGAGGCAAATCAAGAACGCCAGCCGGATTATTTGAGGGTAGATGCCTCTGCATTATACCGCTTTAAGCTGGGTAATTCGCTTCGCGCTGAAACCGGAATCTCTGCCTGGAATCTCACCGACCGGCAAAATGTAATCAATGACTATTACCGCATCAATGCCCAAAACAAACCTGCTCAATTTTCCAGGTACGCACTGGGCTTAACCACTAATGCCGTGTTTAGGTTGATTCTGTAAATTCTGTTGAAGATTGAAAGTTTAAGGTTTTTGAGTTTAAGGTTCGTTCGTACCTCGTACCTTATATCTCGTACTTTGTACCTCCAACTTTGTACCTTGTACCTTGTACTTAATTATTGGTTATTGATCATTGCTTATTAATTATTGATTATTGCTCATCGCTCATTGCTCATTGCTCATTGATCATTGATCATTGATTATTGATTATTGATTGTTGTATTTAATAGGTTGCACCTCGTACCTTGTACTTTGTACCTCGTACTTTGTACTTTGTACTTAATCTTTGGTTATTGCTCATTGCTCATTGTTCGTAGTTCATGCTACTTTTTACTTTGTACTTTGTACCTCGCACTTTGTACTTAATACTTTATACTTTGTACCTAATACAAAACAAAAATCCCCGCCTACCATACAGACGAGGATTTAAAAGTCCCTCCTTAGGAGGGATTTAGGGAGGAACTTTACTTCCCTAACATCAACAGTTCATTGCAATTAATCTCGGTGATGTAGCGTTTTTCTCCCGCTTTAGTTTCATAGCTGCGGTTGGTGAGTTTACCTTCAATCGCTACTTCTTTGCCTTTGACGAGGTATTTTTCAATGATCTCTGCGGTTTTACCCCAGGCGACTACGTTGTGCCATTGGGTGTCTTTGACCACTTCTCCTTGGGCGTTTTTATACGACTCGTTGGTGGCGATAGAGAATTTAGCGAGTTTCTTCCCGCTGTCTAAGTTGAGGATTTCTGGATCATTGCCTAAGTTTCCAATTAACTGTACTTTGTTTCTAAGCGTGTTCATACTAAATAGATTTAAATGATTATTTTTAACGATGTCGATGATCGACGGTACAAAGATGAACCCGCTCTCTTGCTGCATACGGTTAGGAAATATTTCTTTTCGTTTAAAGTCTTTTATAAACGTTTGTAGTCGTTTAAAAATACTTTAAAATTAGGATAGTAATTATAAACGAGTTGTACACAATTATGAAACAAACACTTAGAACAACATTAACATTAGGATTATTTATTTTAATCTACTGTTCAACTTTTGCGCAGGATAAAAAATTCATTGCTTTTTGTGCTGATAGTAGCGGAATAGGGCACGCATTTATCTCACTTGGATATGAAGATTCTCAAAGATTAATGACAGTAAACGAGGGGTCTTGGGGCTTATATCCTAAAGAAAGTTTAAGTGGAGGTAAAAGTTTAATAATGGGAGAAGTGCCGGGTAAGATAGTAGATGATTTTTTAAGAACTACAGACTTGATTCTCGTAGTTACAGTAACAGATGAAGAATACAATGACGCTACCTCTAAATTAAATGAATGGAGAACAAGGAACTATGAATTATTGGAGAGTGATTGCTTAACATTTTTGATTGACGTAGCTAATATACTTTCTTCCAAACTTGATATACCAAAAAGAAAAGGTTTCGAAAATCATCCTGCCAAATTCCTTGAAAAATTAATTGGCAATAATAACTAACCAACCATAAATTAAAACTATGAAAACTTTAAGACCAATAATTCTATGCTTTTCAATATTCTATACTCCATTACTATTTTCACAAATAACAAGCTTAGAATTTGACATACCGAATAATATTGGAGTATATAGGATTTCATCAATTGGCGATTCACCCTTGCAAGTATATAAAAGCGCTTTTGAAAATAAATTTTATTATCAACCAGCATTAGTTATTGACTGGAAGGACTTTAAAGAACAAATCGATGATTGTTCAAACGATAATGATAATATGATTGTTGGATTGAGTATAGACCTTGTCGATGTAGAAATAGAAGCTGAAATAAAAGGTCTTTTAGAATCGAAAAATTACATCGTTGATGAAATCTCACCATTATTACACACGGATTTCATAGTTGAGTTGAAATTAGGAGATAATTATGTCATATTAAATAAATTAAATAGTAATACATCAACTTTCACAAACTATAGTTCTATCGGTTCCTTACCATCACCTTACGTAGCTAGATTAGAAGGTAGTTGTAAAGACCTTAAAGATTTATACCAAGAAAGAAGATTTACAAATACTATTAAAGGATTTTTAAGTTCGGTAGGCAATATCTACACTTCTGACGTAATTACTGGCTTCAGTATTTTAAAAAGCTCAAATAATATTCAAAAGCAATTATTTGGTGATGAAGAACGAATTAAGTATTCAAAAGTTAGTACCAAATCTAAATCACGAGGTTGGGGCGTGAAACTTGGCCCAATCAAGACTGGAGGTGGAAGTGGAGGCGCTACTGTTAGTACAGATTATAAAGACAAGCGTATCGTTTCTCGTGATTATTTATCAAGTATGATTGATGAGAACAAAGCAAGTTTACAATTAGTTGTTAACGGTAATCCTAGTAGAACTAAATCTGCTGTAAATAAGTTTAGTGAGATTTTAATAAATTATTTTAAAGACGTTAGCTTAGATATTAAAAAGAATAAAGACGGAGAATGGCAAGCAATTACTAAACAAGGCGACTATGCCATACTTACGCCTGGTGCTGTAGATGAAATACTAGAATCCAAACCTGATTTAAGTACAAATTTGCAAGATTTAGCAGAAGGTTCTTATGATGGCGTAACTGTAAAGAAAGAAGATAATGATACTTATGCATACAAAGATGATATTAAATGGCAATTTAAAGGCGGTGATTGGATTCCATCTAAAGTGGATATGAAAATTGGAAGTCAAACTTCTTTCAATGCAGCACTAGAAATCTCTATAGCCAATTTCAATGAAGGAGACGCTAAAATTGTAGCAACACCAATAATTTATCCAAGCGATTGGCACTATCAAGAAAGTAACATAACAGATACACAAAAAACAACTAGTTCACCGATAGGTTCTATTTTGCCTTATGGTGGTAAGAGCAATTCAGTTCCAAGTTACGCTTGGAAATTATGCAATGGAGATACTCTTAAAATCAAAGAGTATCCTCAATTATTTAAAGCTATTGGATTTACTTGGGGAAAAGTAAGTGAAGATGAATTTATGCTTCCCGATTTACAAGGCCAATTTTTAAGAGGGGTAGACTATTCAAAACAAGTTGACCCAGATGTTTTGGAAAGAAAAAATGCTAATAACGAAATTGGAGAAGTGGGTAGTTTTCAGGATGATGCACTTAAAGAACACGTCCATATAGGTCAAACTTCTAAGGGTGGAATATCAGCTGAGCACCATAAACATTACGATAGGTTGGGTATTAATAAGAAATATGATGACTCAGGTGCTGTGAAAAATCAAAAAACCAGTACCGAATCTAGACCGAAAAATGCTTACGTAAACTTTATAATTCGAGTTAAATAACTAGGTACAACACCGTATAAGCGCAATAGCGGTGGATTGATGACTCCAAAGAAATTGTATAAATTTAACGTCAGTTATAAGCGGAAAAGTTAGTGTGTGAAAACCTCTACTGCGCTTATACAATACCGTTGGACACAATATAAAAAATAATAGAGAATGTCAAAAATAACTGAAACCAGACTTACACTCGCAGCATTAATTTATGGTGTCGAGATAGACTTAAAAAATTGCATTAAAAAGAACATAACGCCCTATTTTGAAAATCTAGCTTTTTTTAAGGATTCTAAATTAGAAAAAAAAATAATTGATAGATTCGAAAGAGACAATCCTGGTGTTAGTTATGAAGAAAATTTAGATGAAGTAATTGAGTTTTTAGATTTTCAAGATACATTCACAATTCTGAATAAGAATAAAGAATTTTTACGAAAGGAAACATCTGATTATTTAAAATCTAATTTTAAACAATTAAGTGATTTAACGCCTATAAGAAATAGGGTTATGCATACAAGACCTTTGCTTGGTGGCGACTTTTCATTCACTTATGATTTTGTAACCACCCTGAAAAAATCTGACCCAATTGAGTGGCAAATTACAATTGATACAAGAGAAAAGATTGAAAAAGACCCAAGTTATGTTCTGACTTTAAAATTCCCTACTAATCATATTGACGAAGAAATATCAAAAGTAAGTCACAATTTACCTGTCCCTGACTTTGATGAAACAGGATTTATCGGAAGAACTGAGGATGTAGCAGTATTGACAAAATTGATATTATCAAATAAGGTTGTTTCTGTATTGGGAGATGGTGGGATTGGTAAAACTGCTCTTGCTCTAAAAGTTGCATATGATATTGTAGATATGAATGAAAATTGTCCATTTGAATTAATAATCTGGACTTCTGCAAAAACTACAATGTTGACCTCAAAAGGAATAGAAGATATATTCACAGCAATAACAGATTATACAGGTCTTATTTCAGAAATCAGTGGCTCAATTGGTACTAACAATAAATTAGATGAAGTTCTTGAATATTTGGATTATTTTAAAACTCTTTTGGTAATTGATAATCTAGAAACAATACAAAGTGACGAGGTACGTGATTTTATTCGAGAAGCACAAACGAAATGTAATATATTAATAACTTCTAGAATTGGTCTTGGAGAATTAGAGTACCCGAGAAAACTTAAAGGACTCTCAGAAACAGAGTCCGCAAAGTTAATAAGAGAAATTGCTCGTATAAGAAACAGTGAAACATTACTTAAATTACCGCAAAAAACATTAGTAGATATATCAAGTAAACTTTATTTCAATCCACTTGCTATTAAATGGTTTGTTAGTACTGTAGAATCTGGAATTGCACCACACGAGGTAATCAATAATAAAGAAGATTTATTAGATTTTTGTTTAACAAATGTGTATGAGAAATTAAGTGATGGTGCCATTTCAATATTAAAGACTATTCGTGCATCTAGAAAAAAAGTAACAAATGCAGAAATTATATATTTATCTGATTACAAACCATTAGAAGTTAGAAAATATTTAATTGAATTATTTAAAACAACATTAATATCTAGACAAATTGAAGATGGGAACAACTATGAAGAAGTTATTTATTACATATCTGATTTTGCTAAAGATTTTCTTTCAAAAAAATATCCAATTGAGGAATCTTATATAAAATCAAATATTAAAAAATCAAAAGAACTCAATATAGGCATAAGGCAAATTAATAAAGTTCAAAAGTATAATGAGTTTGCCTTAAACGCATTAGTTTACGACAATCAAAATCAAATGATTAGTGCAAAATTTCTTCAAGAAGCTTTGCTTTATTCAAAAAACGGTGATTTTGAGGGCGCATTAAATAAAGTCAAAGAAGCAAAAAATATTGACCCCAATTATTTTGAGGTTTATAGAGTCGGTGCTTTTATTAAGGCTACTCAAGGTGATTTATTGAGTGCAGAAGAAGATTATCAACTTGGTTTAGAAATTGCACCCGAAAATCCTCGTTTATTATTTTATTATGCTCAATTTTTAATGTTTAAACTTGAAGATACAGATGGAGCACTTGAATATGCAAAAAAAGTGTATGCTCAAAAACCGAATCATCCTTACACGGCTTTCTTAATAGCTAGATGCTTCAATACTGCTCAAGAATTCAACAAGGCTATTCAGGTTGTAAGAAATTTAAAAGAAAATGTTGAATTAGATCCAAAAAATTTAAGAATTGCGAATACAGAATTAATATCATATTATGCAGAAACAGGGAAAAGTGAATTGAGAATACAAACTGATATTGACAATGGAATAAATCATTTCAAAAAAGCATTTGACTTATTTGAAGAATGTGCGGAAGAAAAAATTGTTGATTATAAAATGGCAAAAAATTTCAGCGTTGGAATACTAACATTTATTAAAATTTTACCAGTAGTCAAAATCGAAGACTTAAAAAGCTATATCAAAGATTTAATTATAAATAATGATAAGTATATAAACCTAACTGTTGATTTAAAGGAAAAAATTATTTTACTTTTCAAGGATAAATTCACTGATAACTCATTAAACTACCTAATAGAATTTAAAGAGGATGAAAGAAAACTAGTTGGGAATTTAAGAAGAACAAGGAATCCAAAAGATAATTTTGCTTTTATAGAGACTAAAAATGAAAGTATTTTTGCCCACAGATATGATTTTATCGATGTAGCAAATTGGAGCGATTGGAAACAAATCGAGAATGGACAACTAGTCTCATATGAACTCGGAGAAAACAATTCTGGTCCTTGTGCTAAATCCGTTAAAATGATATAAATACTGTGCCCGCTCCGCAGTAGCTGCACTGCTGAATCATCAACGTTTATTATTCCGATATCTATAATCAGAAACCCAGAACCCCTTAAATCATTGAAAAGTCCTCTTCAAAGGTCGCGATAAAATCCTGGATATATGTTTTGTGCTGGTCTGCTTTTCGTACCACCACATAATGGGTGCGTTTAACCCCTTTTAGACCTAGCTTTTTAAATAGTATTGTATTTGATAACCTAAGCATGCGTCAACACCCATAGCTCCACCTCTTCTGTTTTTCGCCAGTGAGCATCGCGTTTTGTTTTTTCAGAAGCTCTTTTTACATTTTTCTTATAGCAGCGTTCCAATTGAAAGCGTCCGCTCTGGGCTAACTCTTCTTCGATGGGATTCGTTTTGATCAGCCCTGAGATCTGTGCCAGGTTAGAAAAGATCAGGACCAGCTTGCCGTCTGGCAAAAGTATGTCTTTGGCCGCTTTAAAAAAAGCCGGAAACAAGGCTTTATCATAATAGATGGCTTCATCCAGGTATTCGGACTCTCGTGTTTCGGGTAACCAGGGAGGATTAAATACGATAAGTTCGGTGGGCTTGCTCCATTTTCCAAAAAGTGACCCAACATCCAATTCAATCTTTCGAGAGAGTTTTGTCTCTCCCATAGATTCTTTTAAGCCTATAATAGCATTGGGATTGGTATCTGTACCAAAGACTTTTTGAAAGCCGTATTTTACCAGTTGCAATGCTAAGATTCCGCTACCCACACCCACATCGATCGCTGTTTTTTTTGCCCCCGAGTAGCGTTTTAGCCACTGATCAAACAATGCTACATGCTCAAAACGGGTGGGAAAGTAAACACCATAGTAGGGATGAATTTTATTGCGAAGTACGGGAATGGAAATCCCGTTTTCGTACCACTGCCAGGCGCTGTTTAAGCCTTGTACTTGCGGAAAGGTTAACAAGAAATCACTCGTTTGAGGATATAGTTTTTCAAACCATCCGATCGCCGGAGCCTTCTTTACGGCGAGTTGGTGCGCTTTAATTTCGATCATAATACGGTTGGATAAGGTATGATATGCTGCACGGTAATCGCGTTGTTCCTTAAAGGTTTTCTTGGGCAATGTTGTATTAAGATGGCGCTGTACTTCCTTAAGTAAGACCGAACCGGAATGATAAAAATCTGTAATAAGAACCAAATGACCCGCTTCTAAGCCTTTTATCGTAGCTAAAAGATCTGCTTCACGATGATAGACTTCCAGTTCTTCTTGGGGTAAAAATGGAGTTGGTTTATGTACGGTCATATCTGTCATGAGTGAAGAGCATTGCTTTTTGGTGAAGGTAAACAAATGCTTGTATGTAAGGTGATCTCATTTGGGTTAATGAGGAGTTGATGTTCTAACGCTAAAATCAACTTAGATCATCCATCCCTATTCTTCCCAAGAAAAGAAATTTGTGATCATACATCTTAGGATGGTAAACGTATTCCCCCGCTCCGCAGTAGCTGCACTGCTGAATCATCAACATTTATTATTCCGATATCTATAAGTAGAAAACCAAAAACGCTTTATACCATCGAAAAGTTCTCTTCAAAAGTGGCGATAAAATCCTGGAGGTATGTTTTGTGCTGGTCCTCTTTTCGTACCACCACATAATGGGTGCGTTTAAGCCCTTGTGGACCTAACCCCTTAAAAATAAGATCGCCGGAGAATTTAAACGAACTCAACGCCCATTTCGGCATACATAAAATGCCCATATTCGCCTCTACCATTTCTAAGGCTACCTCAGTCAGGGGAATGGCAGAGATTTTTGTCGGCGTGATACCATTGGGCTGTAAAAATTGATTGTATACCGCTACCGTTTCTAAAGGATACGAATGGATGATTAAAGGTGCCTCTGTAAAATCACTTGCCTCTAAAAAATCCTTCTTGCTTAGTGGATGTTCTTTGTGAAGGATGCCAAAGAGTTCATCTTCATAGACTGGGATACTCGTTAGCTTATCGTTTTTTGGTTTTTTGGTGACCATCGCAATGTCTATTTCATTGGAGAGAAGTTTTGAATTGGGATGATGCGTGGCTTCCAGGTTGAGCTTTACCTCAATATCAGGATACAGGACCGCCATTTTTTGAATAAAAGCAGGTAGGCCGTGGTAAAAGCTGTAACATTCTGTACCTACGCTAATCTTCCCCACAGAACCTGTGCGCAACTGCTCAATGGTCTTAAAGCTTTTTTCAATCTGGTCGAACAGCATATTTCCTGTGTTGTAGAGTTCTTGACCTTCTGGAGTCAACTGCCAGGTGTTACGTTTGCGGTGAAATACCTTAAAGCCCAAACGTCGTTCCAATTGGTTCAACTGGTGACTTAAGGCAGATTGAGTCAAAAACAGTTTGCCGGCAGAGTTTGCGATGCTGCCTTCTTCCCGGATTGTTTTGATCAGCCTAAAGTATTTCAATTCCATCACCCACAAAGGTAATCAATCGTAGTTTTCTTGAATGTGAAAAATCTTCAGCTTAAGCTGTGCAACATTTTAATGAGCGAAAACATAAGAGATGTATAGAGATCCTACTTTTATTGAACATTTAAACATTACTACGATGACTTCACCACACACCACTACTCCGGCTGATCTGATCAAGGCAGTACAGACTTATTTTGATGCCCTCTATTACTGCGACACCACTTTGCTCAATCAAGTATTTCACCAAGACTCCAGTTTATTTGACGTAGATCAGGGGAAGGTATTCGTAGAATCCATCCAGAGTTTTAGCGATGATGTAGGGCAACGCGTTTCTCCTGCCAGTAAAGAACAAACCCCGGAAGCCGAAATACTCCTCATCGACTGGCTATCCCCGCAATGCGCCACCGTAAAAATCAGGATCAGAGCGCATCAAAATGTATTTGTAGATCATCTGGGATTTGTACACGGAGAAAAAGGCTGGCAGATCGTTTCTAAAATCTGGCATTTGGAACGGGTGCTCCAATAAACAGGCATAAAATATTCCATGGGAAACCGAAATCCTGATCCGGGTAATCTCACGTCTAATTCATAGGTTTTAAACGTTTCCTTAGGATCAACTATCATTCTATTCAACTACCTTTGCCGCAAACCATACGCCTGCTTGAATACTACGCCTAAACAGATTGAATTATTTTTAAAAAGCTCCCACTTTGATCGCGGACTGCGACTGGGGGTGGCGATTGCCATCCCGTTTGGGATCTGTTATTTTGCAGGACAGCTAAGTCTCGCTCCCGCGATTGTGTTAGGGGCATTTCTCAATGCGGCCGGGGATGTGCCGGGGAGCATCAAACGTAAAATTATTACCATTTTAGTCAGCATTGGAGTCACTATGGTGGTCACGGCCATCGTCCTGTTTGCGAAACCTTACCTCTCCCTTACCCTACTCGCGCTGAGTTTGATTTCCTTTTTGGTGTCGTTTATTGCGGTCTATGGGTTTAGGGCATCCCTGGTTTCCTTTTCGGGATTACTCGCCATGGTGATTGCCTTTGCGGTAGAAAAGGAAACGCCTAAAGAAATAGGGATTCAGGTGGGGTTAATGGCTGTTGGCGGAATTTGGTACTTGCTGGTATCCTACGCCTTTAGAAAGCTGGCACCTAAAAAAGACCACAATCAACTACTGTCTGATTCCCTTTCGGTCATCGGCGAATATCTTCAACTGCGTGCTAAACTTTTGACAGAACGTGAAAACAGAGATGAATTGCTCAAGGAAATGCTTGGTCTTCAGCATCAAATCAATGAAAAGCATGAAACCCTGAGAGAGATTTTATTGACAGAACGCAAACGTTCAGGAAAGTCCGGCTCCAACCAAAAGCACCTGTTGCTGTTTTTATCTTCGGTCAATATTTTTGAACTGATCGAAGCAGAACGCCTGGATTACGACAAACTGGATCGAATTTTCAAGGAACACCCACACTTTATGGAGGCACCTAAACAGGTGAATACCCAATTTGGGGAACATTTGATGCGCCTTGCAGACGTATTGATTCAAAAAGATCCTTTGCCAAAAGCTGACTCACTCAAAGAGGTCTTATCCAAGGTTGAAGACGCCATCAGCGAGTACCTGGATACACTTAGCTTACCTAAAGCCCGTGAAGGCGGGTTGATCCTGAAAAACCTTCACGATTACCAGGAGCAACTGCTGCAAGAAATTAATGCGATACGGCGGGTCATGTCTAACGTAAAAGAAGCCGAAAAGGTTTCGCTCAAACAAAAGGATAAGAGTAAGTTTTTGACCCTGCAGGAATATAAACTCGGGGTCCTGCTGCAGCATTTTAGCATTGACGATAAGATGTTTCGGCATGCCCTGCGTTTCACCATCGCCATTTTGATCGCGTATGGAATTGGCTATTATTTTGACATACAAAATACGTACTGGATCCTTTTGACCATTGTGGTCATCATGCGACCCAGCTACGGGCTTACCAAAGACCGCTCTAAGGATCGCATCATCGGTACGCTTATTGGTGCCGCCATTGCCGTGGGAATCGTACTGCTTACTAAAAATGAGATCGTGTACGGTGCGGTGGCCTTTATTTCCCTCATCTTAGCCTTCGCCTTGTTGCAGCAAAATTATAAGTCGGCCGCCGCGCTCATTACCTTAAGCATCATTTTTGTGTATTCGTTTATCAATCCTGATGCGTTTGAAGTGATTCAGTATCGCGTACTGGACACCATCATAGGCGGAGTCATTGCGGTGGTCTCCAACTACATTATCTTGCCCAGCTGGGAAGTAAACAACCTCACTGATGTGCTGAAGAAGGCGCTAGATGCGAATAGATCGTATCTTTTGACCACACGTGATTTTTACGAAGACCCCAGCGCCAACAAAACGGGATACAATGTCGCCAGAAAAGAAGCCTTTCTCGCCATAGGCAACCTCAATGCGGCCTTTCAACGCATGACGCAGGATCCTGAATCGAAGCAAAAGGAGTATCAACTCATTTATGAGCTTGTAACGCTCAACCATACGATTCTTTCGGCTATTGCGTCTATAGGTAATTTTGTGATGAAGCACACCACTACCCCGGCCTCTGATGAATTTAATGCGCTGGTACAACAGATCGCGACTACGCTAGAGCAAGCCCAACATTGCTTACAAGATGATTCGGTTACAAAAGAAGTCGATAAAATTTCTGCGGAAGAAGCCGAAAAAGCCTTACAACAGCGTTACCAAGAGTTGGCTGCATCGCGGGATAAAAGTATTAAACAAGGCAACGCCCAATTAGATACCGAAACCTTACACGGGCTGCAAGAAGCTTATCTAATTTCTACCCACATGAGTTGGCTTAACTCTCTTTCTAAAAATCTGAATAAGGCCACAAAGAAATATGCTGAGGCTATTGTATAAGCTTTCATTCCTTATAAAAGATATATTCTAGCTGTGTTTGCTATCTGTCGCCAATGCTTTTGCCACCACATAACCACCGGTCCAGGCATTCTGAAAGTTAAACCCCCCGGTCACCGCATCTATATCCAAAACCTCTCCTATAAAAAAGAGATTCTTATGTAATCTGCTTTCAAAGCGTTTAAAATTAATCTCCTTAAGATCGACTCCGCCGGCAGTGACAAACTCTTCTTTAAACGTACTTTTACCCTGTGCCTTAAAGACACATTGCGTGAGTTGCTGCGCTAAATTTTCAATGTGTTGATTACTTAGATCAGCCCAGTTCATGTTAGGTGCTATGCCAGCAGCTCTTACGAGTTGCTCCCACAACCGTTTTGGAAGATCAGCAAATGCCGAACGAAGGATAAGCTGTTTTTTTGCTTCAGCCTTTCGTAGTTCAAGCAATGTATTTTTCACGTTTTCTAATGGAAGCGATAACCAATTGACCTGTACCGTGTAGGAATACTTCTTTTCGGCCAATATCCGGGCTCCAAAGGCAGATAATTTCAATACGGCGGGACCACTCAGCCCCCAATGGGTAATCAGCAATGGACCGGAAGCTTCCAAGGTAGTATCCATTAAGTTTACATGGGCATTAGGAACAGACAACCCGGGAAGCAAGGCAATACGATCGTCTTTAATATTGAAAGTAAATAAGGAGGGAACAGGTGTAACAATGCTATGCCCAAGCGTTTGAGCCAATTCCCAGGTTTTTTTACTGCTCCCTGCCGCCATGACGACTGCGTCGCAGGTATAGTCTTTGTCTTTTGTATGAACAATCCATTGATCCTCTTGAGGCTCAATATAGTTTACTCCGCAGCCTTTGTGCACCTCAATGTTAAGTTCTTTCGTTTTATCTAAAAAACAATCGATAATGGTTTGCGAAGAGTTTGAGGTAGGAAAGACGCGGTTATCGGCTTCTATTTTTAGCTCAATTTCGTTGGCTTCAAACCAGGCAAAGGTATCTCCCGTCATAAACTGATGAAAAGGACCCAACAACTCTTTTTGCCCACGGGGATAAAACTCGCTTAAGGCTTTGGGATCAAAGCAGGCGTGGGTTACGTTACAGCGTCCGCCGCCACTAATTTTTACTTTTTGAAGAACTTCTTTTCTCTTTTCCAGGATACTAATATCCAGGGAAGGATTCATTTCCTTCGCGTTGATGGCAGCAAAAAAACCGGCTGCTCCTCCCCCTATGACAATTACTTTTTTCATAAAAACACAAAGGTAGTGGATTAGATGGTTAGATGAGTTAGATGGGTTAGACTGTTGGATTGTTAGATCGTTAGACTCTTAGACTGCTAGACCATTAGACTGTTAGACCGTTAGACTGTTAGACCGTTAGACTGTTAGACTGTTAGACTGTTAGACTGTTGGACTGTTAGATCGTTAGACTGTTAGACGATTAGACTGTTTGAGGTTTGAGGTTTGAGGTTTGAGGTTTGAGGTTTGAGGTTTGAGGTTTGAGGTTTGAGGTTTGAGGTTTGAGGTTAGAGAAGTTAATTTTCTTTAAAAGATTAAAACCAAACATAAAAAAAGCCCTGTTGTGAAAACAAGGCTTTTACTAGGGGTGGAAGACCCGCCTTCGCTAAAGCTACGGCAAGGCAAGTCGGTCTCCCCCGCATCGCTTACGTACGAGGAATTTCGAAGCGTTGGGATTCGACAGGTTAATTTTAAAATTACAACAAAAAAAAGCTCCGCCATTACAACGAAGCTTTTACTAGGGGTGGAAGACCTGCCTTCGCTAAAGCTACGGCAAGGCAAGTCGGTCTCCCCGCATCGCTTACGTACGAGGCATTTCGAAGCGTCGGGATTCGACAGGTTAATTTTAAAATTACAACACAAAAAAAGCTCCGTCATTACAACGAAGCTTTAAATAAGGGTGGAAGACCTGCCTTCGCTAAAGCTACGGCAAGGCAAGTCGGTCTCCCCGCAT
Source organism: Gangjinia marincola (assembly GCF_039523415.1). Lineage (NCBI taxonomy): Bacteria > Pseudomonadati > Bacteroidota > Flavobacteriia > Flavobacteriales > Flavobacteriaceae > Gangjinia > Gangjinia marincola. Next base: position 88,488 of record NZ_BAAAFG010000012.1, on the reverse strand, counting down.
CGCTTACGTACGAGGCATTTCGAAGCGTCAGGATTTGACAGGTTAATTTTAAAATTACAACACAAAAAAAGCTCCGTCATTACAACGAAGCTCTAAATAGGGGTGGAAGATCGGTCTCGAACCGACGACCTCCTGAACCACAATCAGGCGCTCTAACCAACTGAGCTACAACCACCATTTTACTTTAATAATTAAAGCGGCTGCAAAGATAATACTTTGCTTAGTTCTAAAAAAATAAATTATTTAGATAAGATCAAATAATGACGATGCCGCAATATGGCGCTCTGCTGTAAATCCTTCGGCATGGTCTACGCCTATTAATCGTCCTAAGTTTTGTGCACGATAGGTAATGCTATCTAAAAAATTTGCACTGGCGATAGGCGTAACAGGTTCATTGCTATCTGGATCGTAAAACTGAGAGCGATAGGCCTTAACCGCTGCTAATTTTGTTTTCATAAATCCCGAAATATCAATCACAACATCTGGTGTTATATCCTTCCACTGGATATAATGATAGACTACTTTTGGTCGCCACGCCTTTTGTTCTTCTCCATTGAATTGAGTTTCAATTTTTCGCAATCCACTTAAAAAGCATGCATCACTTACCAGACTACTGCCTTTTCTATGATCAATATGGCGATCTTCGATGGCATTACACAGCACAATATCCGGCTGATATTGACGCAGTTTTTTAATGATTTCCAACTGGTGAGCTTCGTCATTCGTAAAAAAACCATCCCGAAATTTCAAATTCTCCCGAATACTGATCTTTAAAATGTCAGCGGCAGCTTTAGCTTCTTTTCGGCGAATTTCTTTATTTCCGCGGGTTCCCAGTTCTCCCTGAGTCAAATCGATGATTCCGGCAGATTTACCGCTGTCAATTTCTTTTGCCAATGTACCCGCACAAGAAAGCTCAATATCATCAGGATGTGCGCCAAACGCGAGAATGTCTAATTTCATGTTATGTTTATTCCTTGTTTTAGTAAACGTTATAATGCTATCTCTTAAGGACTACCTACTGCCTATTCCCTATTTACTATGCTTCAGCTGTGGACTGAGACAATTGTTTTATTTTAATGCTAAAGGCGGCAAATATCAATGTCATAAACGGACTCAACCAATTAAATATAGCATAAAAGAAATAATCTGCTACCGATACATTCAGTACACCACTTTGATAGGCTCCACAGGTATTCCACGGTACTAAAACTGAAGTAACCGTACCCGAATCTTCCAGGGTTCGCGATAAATTTTCGGGCGCAAGACCCTTATCTTTATAGGCTTTGCTAAACATTTTTCCCGGGACAACAATAGCCAAATATTGATCGCTGGCCGTAATATTAATGGCTAAACAGCTGATCACCGTACTGGCAAACAATCCAAAAACAGTATCAAACAGGCGTAATAAACTTCTACTGATCGTTGCCAATGCGCCAATGGCATCCATGACTCCGCCAAACACCATTGCACATATAATCAACCAAATTGTACCTAGCATCCCCTTCATTCCTCCTGCAGAAAATAAATCGCTTAGCAATTCATTTTCAGTAGGGATTGCTGTATCTACCGTGATCGCATTCATGATTCCTTTGTAATATGACGTAAAGGAAGGAGCTTGCTCGCCAGATATAAGCAAGACGATTTCAGGCTGAAAAATGAGCGCAGCGATGGCACCTAACAGCGTTCCTATTAATAGGGCAATAAGCGGGGGAGTCTTTCTCACGATAAGGAAAATAACTAAAACCGGTACTATAAATAACCACCCCGTAATCCTAAAGGAATTGTCGATTGAGGTAAGAATTTCTTGGGTGTCTGTCGTGCCTGAAGGTGTAAGCGTAAATCCAATGATGATAAAGGCAATAAGAGTGACGACAATGGTAGGCACAGTGGTTAACGTCATATATCGAATGTGCGTGAATAAATCTGTACCTGCCATTGCAGGGGCAAGATTTGTTGTATCACTTAATGGAGATAGCTTATCACCAAAGTATGCACCAGATAAAATAGCTCCTGCAGTCATGCCGGTGGAGATTCCAAGGGCTTCAGCAATACCAATTAAGGCAATCCCCACTGTGGCCGAGGTCGTCCAGCTACTTCCTGTCGCCACAGAAATTACGGCACAAATAATTACACTTGCTGCCAGAAAAATGGTAGGGCTTAGGATTTGTAACCCATAGTAAATCATCGTAGGTATAATACCACTGATCAACCAAGTTCCTGCCAGTGCTCCTACCATAAGAAGAATTAAAATCGCCCCTGTAGTTGACTTGAGGTTTTGGGCTACCTCTTCTACCATCGTGGTGTAATGCACCTTGTTAAAATGTCCCACAATGGCCGCCACGGCTGCTCCCAGTAAAAGTACAAATTGATTCGAACCACTAAGGGCATCATCGCCAAATACAAATACGTTAAATGCCAGCATACCCACCAATGCAATCACAGGGATTAAGGCCTCCCCTATATTAAGTTCGTTATTCTCTACAATTTGTTCGTTTTTAGGATCTTGTGATTGACTATTCATTGGTTGTTTGTGATCATTAGGAATTGAGCAGTATTAAATTAAACCACTTTATATGTTGGCGTAATGTTACAACAATGTCAATTTATCTGCAAATGTTAACATATTTAGGGAGTTTAGGTAATATTTAATGGTTTATAGTCTGAGTTTCCCCTTTTTTTTTCTTTATTTTGCTAGCTGAACGTAAATTAACATTTGTAATCACCCAAGATTCTAATGTGAACGTATTAAATACTATGGTTATGAGAATTAAAAATTACTATTTTACTTTACTCGCAGGCGCCCTACTCACGTCTACTATTTCAACTGCACAGGTTGGAATCAATACATCTGATCCACAGGCTCAGTTAGATGTGGTCGCTTCTAATCAAGCATCACCTGCAGACACTGATGGACTTTTAGTCCCGAGAATTGATGCATTCCCGGCAACTAACCCTGGTGCAGATCAAAATTCAATGGTGGTTTATTTAACTACAACCGTAGGTGCAGATGCTCCGGGATTTTATTTTTGGGATAATGCAACCACAGATTGGGTTGCCCTTGGAAGCGGAGGTGGTGGTTCAACCGGCGATGCCTGGTTATTGACAGGAAATGCAGGAACTACTCCGGGAACTAATTTCCTGGGAACTACAGATAACCAAAATTTAGCATTTAGAACAAATAACACATCAAGATTATTGCTTACCACAAGAGGACAACTAGTCCCTCAAAATGTTGGTGGATCGCTTTATATAGGTGAAAATTCAGGAGCTAATGAAGATCCTACAACGCCAAGATTAAACACATTTATCGGTACAAATACCGGAAGATCGATTACAGATGGGTCTGAAAACGTGGCAGTAGGGCGAGGGGCAATGAGACGTGCCTCAACATCTTCTGAAAATAATGTTGCTATAGGTCCAGAGGCTTTGTCTAACGGATCAGGTACGGGCAATGAGCATTTGAATGATATTGCTATAGGAGATGGTGCTATGTTCAATGTTGGAACTAGCGTGAATAATGTCGCAATTGGTAATGGTGCTCTACAATCCTTTGGAGCTGCAAGACAGCGAAACATTGCTATTGGAAACGTAACCGGAGCTAACTTTAGCAGTCCCAATGCAAAATTATATATTGATAACCCACAGAACTTAACGTTATTTCCTTTAATTGGTGGAGATTTTGATGACAGAAGAGTTGGTATTAACAGAGATGTGAATGATCTTGTAGCGACCTTAACTGTTGAAGGTGATGTGTTTGCAGAAAATGGATTTTCTACTCCTACTAACACATACCCTGATTATGTATTTGAAGAGTATTTTACAAAATCTTCAACGATAAATCCTACCTATCGTTTTACATCCTTAGAAGATGCTGAAGCCTTTGTAAAAGAAAATGGCCACCTACCAGGTGTGAAATCATACAATGAAATTGAAGCTAACGATATGACAATCGATTTGGGTGAAGTTTCTATTACAAACCTTGAAAAGATTGAAGAACTTTTTATCTACATTACAGAGTTAAATGCTGATAATAAAGCAAAAGAAGCTAAAATTAAAGAGCTTGAAGCGCGTTTAGCGAGAATAGAGCAACTGATTGAAAAGAAATAGTATTTTCTACTTAGACAAAAACCCGTAAGCTTATCGCTTACGGGTTTTTTGTTTGGTAAACTTTACGTGTTTCTAAAGAATACCGACTTGTTTCATACAATCTCTCATCATAACATAGGTACGTTCAATATCTTCATCAAGACCAATAGAAAACCGTATCAGCCCGTCGCTCAATCCCATTGCCGTTTGCTCCTCTAGCGGAATTTCACTTGATGTTGAACTGCCCGGTGCACTAAATAGCGTTTTATAAAAACCTAAGCTTACCGCCAGATATCCCAGATTTTTTTCCTGAAAAAGTTCCATGAGCTCATTGGCTTTTTCTAACGATCCCACGTCCAAGGTTAATAATCCCCCAAAACCGTAGGCAGGATTCATCATTTCTTTAAATGCGATGTGACCGGGATGAGATTTAAGACCCGGATACACAGCTTTTAAACCATCTTGTTCAAATTTTTGAGCTAAAAAAAGTGCATTATGGCTATGTTGCTTAATTCTTATATGTAGGGTGCGTAAGTTCTTTAAGATAGAAGCTGCTCTCAAACTGTCCATAGTAGCTCCCAATAGCATGCTTGCGCCGTCATTTACATCACGTAAACTATTGATAAACTCCTGAGTTGAACAGATTACCCCTCCCACTGTATCGCTACTACCATTGATAAATTTAGTGAGCGAATGTATGATAACATCTGCTCCTAATTTTGCCGGAGTAATGGACAAGGGTGAAAACGTATTATCAACAACTAGTGTGAGGTTATGCTTTTTTGCCAACTGGGATAGTGCATTTATATCTGCGACCTCTAGTAGCGGATTACTTACTACCTCGCAATACAATACCTTTGTTGAAGGGGTAATTGCAGCTTCTACCTCACTTAAATTAGTGATGTGTACAAAGGATGTAGCGATATTATACCGCGGAGTGAAATTCTTTAAAAATGCATAGGTACCCCCGTAAATCGTTCTGCTACATACAATATGCTCATCGCTCTTACAAAGTTGCATTAATGTAGCGGTAATTGCTCCCATACCGCTTGCACAAACGTTTGCAGTCTCGGTTCCTGCCATTGCGGCTAGTGCCTCTCCTAAATATAAATTTGACGGAGATGAATGTCTTGAATACAAATAACAACCTTCAGCATTACCCTCAAAGGTATCAAACATGGTTTTTGCTGAAAGAAAAGTATAGGTAGATGAATCTGAAATAGAGGGGTTTACGCCTCCAAATTCGCCAAAGTATTGTAAATCCTGAATGGCATTTGCGGGTTTGAAACTCATTGTTTTTATTTTAAAATTAGTCTCAATTAGAATATAAATCAACCCTTAGTTTAAATATTAGATATTTTAGCTATCAAAAAGCGAAATATTAATTTATTCATCTAAATCTAAAGGTAATCAACTATTTTTGTAGAATAATTTTCAGTTACAGGAAATGATACGTTTAGACGCTATAGATCACCAGTTGCTAGGTCTACTCCAGCACGACAGTAAACAAACCAACAAAGCGTTGGCGAATAAGCTCAATCTATCTATAACTGCTGTATACGAACGGATTAAGAAATTAGAACGCAACGGAGTTATAAGGAACTATGCAGCCTTAATTGATCCTGAAAAAGTTTCGCGCGCATTTATCGCTTTCTGCCAAATAAAACTCATCCAACATAGTGAACAACACATTAAGCTATTTGAAAAGGAAATTCTACGGCTCAAAGAAGTTTTATCGTGCTATCACATTAGTGGAGAATATGACTATATTATAAAAATTTACGTTGAGAATATGGCTGCCTATCGGGAATTTATGGTGACTAAACTAACCGCAATTGCCCATATTGGAAGTACCCAAAGTTCTTTTGTAATTAATGAACTCAAAAATAGTACGGCTATTGAGCTATAATACCTTAAAGAATGGATATGGCCTTTTTTTCATCGTCTATGGCTACAAAGGTAAACTTCCCTGATACTGCTTTTTCCCGATGATGACTGTACATATCCTCTTTAAAGATATCTACCTGGACCACACAACTGGTGTTTCCAACATCAATCACTTGAGCGATTAATTCGATAATTGTTCCTTCAGGAATAGCTTTTTTAAAATCAATTTTATCGGTAGATACTGTTACTACCTTTTTTCGACTAAATCGCGTAGCACATATAAATGATACCTCATCCATCATGTGCAGCGCGGTACCACCAAACAACGTATCGTAATGATTAGTCGTATTAGGAAACACGGCTTTAAATAAACTGGTCCTGGCATTTTCTATTCGTTGTTTTACGTCACTCATATACAATATCTAATATTTCTTTAAAGCCTGTAAGGTAGTGGCTAAAGGTCACTCTCAAAAGCTATATTTGCATAACCTTTAAAACGATAAGTTTATGGATTCTATTTCTGCTCTTTCATGGCGGTATGCGACAAAGAAATTCGATGCATCTAAGCAGCTTCCGGAAGATAAATTAACGACCCTAAAAAAAGCATTTAATCTTACGGCTACTTCATATGGGCTACAACCTTTGCAATTGGTTGTGATCAAAGATAAGAATCTTCAGCAGGAATTAGTGGAACACAGTATGGGGCAACAGCAAGTGGCTCAGGCTTCACATGTATTGGTCTTTTGTATAGAGAAAGAAATTAATGAAAATTATATCAAGGAGTACTTCAAACGAGTACAGCGAATTAGAAATACTCCAGATACTATATTAGATCCATTTAAAAATTTTCTGATTGACGATTTTAAGGCTAAAGAGCGTGAACAAATCAAGCAGTGGAGCATTAACCAGGCTTATTTGGCTATGGGCAATCTTTTGACTGTTTGTGCTTTAGAGCATATTGATGCCTGCCCTATGGAAGGTTTTTCTCCGGTAGCATATGATCAAGCACTAGCACTAAAAAGTAAAAACTTACAGTCTGTTCTTGTTATGCCCATAGGTTATCGTGCTAAAGATGATATCTTTGCAGAGATGGAAAAGGTTAGAAGACCTTTATCTGAAACAATTACAGAATTATAGTATGCCTGGATTTGAAGTTTTTGGAGAAGAAGAACGCAATCACATAAACGACGTCTTAGAAAATGGTGTTTTAATGCGCTACGGCTTTGATGCAATGCGTAATGGACACCATAAAGCGAAGGAGTTTGAATTGGCTTTCGCCGAAAAAATGAAGGTAAACCACTGCCAGCTCACGTCAAGCGGAACATCTGCTCTCACAGTTGCATTAGCTAGTGCCGGAATAGGAGCCGGTGATGAAGTGATTATCCCCACCTTTACTTTTGTCGCAAGTTTTGAATCCATTATTGCACTAGGCGCTGTTCCCATCTTGTGCGATATTGATGATACGTTATGTTTATCTCCTGAAGCAGTAAAAAAAGCAATTACACCTAAAACAAAAGTTGTGATGCCGGTACACATGTGTGGATCAATGGCAGATCTTAAATCGTTAAAAGAAATTTGTGATCAGCATGATTTACTTCTTCTTGAAGACGCGTGCCAGGCTATTGGTGGAACATATGACGATAACTATTTAGGAACCTATGGTGATCTGGGTTGTTTCTCTTTTGATTATGTCAAAACCATTACCTGTGGTGAAGGTGGTGCAATGATCACCAATAATCACAAATATGCCACCAATGCAGATCAATTTCAGGATCATGGTCATGATCATATAGGATCTGATCGAGGAGCAGAACAGCATCCCTTCTTAGGTTATAATTACCGTATTTCTGAACTTAATGCTGCGGTAGGATTAGGTCAGCTTACAAAATTTGATCATGTTCTAGCAAAACAACGGGAACACTATTCCATTCTTAGAGAAACATTATCTTCAATTGAAGAGGTCACCTTTAGACGTGTACCGGATCATGGAGTTGAAAGTGGTGCCTTCTTAAATTTTTTCTTACCCGATCAAGAAACTGCTAAACGTGTTCATACGCAACTAGGTCGTGCAGGTATAGACGCATGCTTTTACTGGTTTGACAATAACTGGCATTATTATAAAAAATGGGATCATCTCAAAAATCAACGTTCCATGGGTAAATTGCCCCAAGAAGTACGTAATGGAATGCAGGATTTTTCCACTATTGATTTTAGTGCATCAGATCACTGGATGTCACGTACCATAAGCTGTTTAGTAAAAGTGGGGTGGAGTGAAGAAGAGGTGCAGCAAAGAGGTGCTAAAATGAAACAGGTGATATCGAACGTTCTGTCAACATCACCTGCTTCCTAATATCTATTTTAAAATACTATCTAATATAAAATTCTGATCGCCTGTTCATAAGATGTTCTTTCTCTGAACATCCTATAGTGATCGCACAACGAATTGCAGGTTGAGTTTCACCTTTCCAATCAATCCCTAGTCGACCGGCGTCGATTCCATTTTCTACCAAATAGTCTTTGGTACTTTTAGCTCTGCGCTCTGATAATGCTTCATTGTATTGATTTGTTCCTCTGATATCAGTATGAGAAACTATGCGCAATTCGATCTCCGGATTTTCTTTAAGAATAGCCAGGATTTTATTTAGTTTAGGTTTGGCCTGTGTTCTAATGCGAGATTTATCGTACTCGAAGAATATTTTATCTTCATCCTCTTCGAAATCAAAATAATTACTTAGTTTATCTCCGCTTCTATAGGTTACTTTCGCTGTATCCTGAGCAGTTGAATCAACCTGAGCAATTTCTTCTTTAACGAGTTTTTGAGTTCGTTCAAAGCTATAAATATCATCATCTCCAGCTCCACCCTCACGGTTAGAAGAGAAAAATCCAATATTCAAACTGTCGTTTACTACAAAAGCAAAATCATCCAGGTTGCTGTTTACCGGTCGACCTACATTTCTGGGTTCTGTGTAATCATCTGCCAGTGTTTCTGTATAAAAGATATCAAACCCTCCAATCCCGGGATGTCCTGTAGATGAAAAGTAGATCGTTCCATCATTTGATATGAATGGAAACGATTCTTTTCCTTCAGTATTAATACCCGCTCCTAAGTTTTGAGGGTCCCCATAGCTCCCATCGTCATTGATCGTAACATAATAAATATCGGATTGACCAATTGTACCGGGCATATCTGACGCGAAATAAAGACGTTTCCCGTCAGGGCTTAATGCAGGATGGGCTACAGAATATTCATTACTATTAAATGACAGTTCTTTGATGTCTACCCATTTTCCATTATTATTCGTCGCTCTAAAAAGTTTTAGCAGGTTTACGCCATTTTCACTCTTCTTATATTCATCGCCAAAATAGTTGTTTCGGGTAAAATACATGTACTTACCATCCTTGCTAAATGCTGAAGTGGATTCATGAAATTTAGTATTAACTTTATTTCCTAAGGCTTTGATCTCAGTCGGCACTCCACTTTCATTTAACTTAGTCATGTAAAGATCAAGAAACGGTTGGTTGTTCCATTTATGAATTTTAACATTAGCAATACCCTCTGCTCTATTAGAAGAAAATACAATATGATCATTCATAAAAGTAGCCGCGAAATCTGAAAGGCTAGAATTAAAACCTGCATCCTTTATTTTGTACGTATTTTCGATACGTAAGATGTCTTTAACATAATCTTTATCTTCTCTGTACTCTTGTACAATAATATCCTTTACTTTATCCTCTCCCAACTCTTCAATAATTTGATTGGCTTCATCGTATTTCTCGGCAGCTCTCAAACTCTGCGCGTAGCGATACAAATAATCTGGCTCCTGTTCAGGATTCATGTTAAATAATTGAGTATATATACGCTCTGCATTGAGTAGATCCGCAGTAAAATAATATGAATTCCCCAGACGTTGCAAAAGATCTTCATTTTTGTATCCCTTTTTTAAATACTCCTCATAATATATGATTGCATCTGCGTATTCAAGGCGATCATATTTTTGATTAATAGGTTTAATTTTTCTTGCCACATTTTGACCCGTCAAAAAAACCGGAGCTATGAGGAGTGCAAGTAATACGTAAGTAGTGATATATTTCATTTGTGTAATGTTATTTTAGAAGAATCTTGGTGAAACCAGCATGTCATACGCTCTAAATAGATCAAATTGTAAAAATATCTCAATGGATCCATCGTTTGTAGCTTCAAAATCTGTCGTATCATAATCGTAAGCAAATCCAACTGTCCATTGATCAGCAAACCGAAATCCCACTAAAGCACTCACGGCGGCATCCCAGCGGTAAGCTGCACCTAGTGTAAACTTATCATAAAACATAAAGTTTGCACTTCCATCTAATTGTAATGGAGCTCCATCGATAGCTTTTGCTAAAACTGTGGGCTTAAATTTGGTGTTAATTCCTAAATCAAATACATACCCACCCGTAAGGTAGTAGGTCATTCGCTCTTCAGCCACTGCATTATTAACATCATCAAAATGTTCTGTTTCTAAAAGGTTAGGTACTGAAAGACCTACATAATGACGTTCACCGTAATGAAACAGTCCTAATCCCACATTGGGAGAGAAGTTATTATCAATATTATCTTGAAGCAAAACATCCTGACCCGGGTTTTGCTCATTAAGCTCCTGAAAATTTACGTTTAAAAGGTGTCCACCTGCCTTTAGTCCAAAGGCTAATTTACTCATCGCCCCGGTATTGATCGCATACGAAAACGTAGCATCTATCGTTGTTTCGTCAACGGGTCCAATCTCATCTCTAATTATATTTAATCCTAATCCTATTTTTTTTCTCATATCAACCGGGGAATGAACAGAAAACGTAAACGTATCTGGTGCTCCATCTAATCCCAACCATTGGCTACGATAAAGCAGGAGACCACTCAATGCTTCTTTAGAACCTGTGTATGCAGGATTAAAGCTGATTTGGTTGTACATATATTGAGTGTATTGGGGATCCTGTTGAGCAGACATCTTCGTGCTTAGTCCTGCAATTAGGAAAATTACCAATATTGAAATATTCTTTTTCATGTATGTAAAGTTTGTCATGTTAACGTATTTTCCTAACGGGTTAAATACAGATATCCTGATAGTTGATCACTTAGATTATTTCCGCTATAATTAATAAGGTAAAAATATGTACCTACCGGTAGCTCATCACCCTCATTTAGCGTTGCGCGACCATCAGAAACTCCATCAAATCGTACAGATGAATTATTATAGCCATTAGCATCATATACTAAGACACCCCATCGATTATAGATCTGAACGTCGTTGGTAAAATTTTCGATATTCTCAATTAGAAAGAAGTCATTTTCACCATCCATATTTGGTGTAATCACATTAAAAACTCTTACTTCCAAATTATCAATATTATCATTGTCATAGTCAATGGATACCGTCGCTTCATTGGATTCATTACCCTCTTCGTCACTTACCGTGTATGTTATACTGGTGGGATCGTCCAAAAATCCACCCTGAGGAGTAAAAGTGATTTCTCCAGACTCATCATCTACAGACCAGGTTCCTTCACCGGTAATCACAAGCGAATCATTATCGCCATCATTGTCACTATCCGTAGCACCTGTCGTAGTAATTTCTACTGTACGTTCATCCAAATCTCCATCGGGATCACTGTCATTTTCTAGCACATCCACTACAACTACATCTCCAATAGTTTGATCTGTAACATTATCATCTACAGCAATAGGGTCATTTGATCCACCACCGCCATCATTATCGTAATCTATGGTTACCGCTGCTTCATTAGACGTATTACCTGCTTCATCGCTCACATTATATGTTATAGGTGTGGGATCTCCTTCATAACCTGCTTCAGGAGTAAAGGTGATTTCTCCTGTTGAGTCGTCTACTGTCCAAGTTCCCTGACCTGCCACTACAAGTGCATCGTTATCTCCGTCAGAATCGGTATCTGTAGCTCCGGCTGTTGTGATATTCACTGTATTTTCAGCTAAATCCCCATCGGGATCACTATCATTAGCCAAAACGTTTACCACGACATCATCTCCTACTGTTTGATTAGTCACAGTATCGTCAACTGCAATTGGATCATTAGCTCCACCACCGTCGTTATTATAGTCAATGGTCACCGTAGCCTGATTGGATGTGTTACCTGCTTCATCGCTTACATTATACGTTATAGGTGTTGGATCACCTTCATAACCTGCTTCGGGAGTAAAGGTGGTTTCTCCTGTTGAGTCATCTACTGCCCAGGTTCCCTGACCTGCTACTACAAGCGTATCGTTATCTCCGTCAGAATCGGTATCTGTAGCTCCGGCTGTTGTGATATTCACTGTATTTTCAGCTAAATCCCCATCGGGATCACTATCATTAGCCAAAACGTTTACCACGACATCATCTCCTACTGTTTGATTAGTCACAGTATCGTCAACTGCAATTGGATCATTAGCCCCACCACCCGTATCTTGTACATTGATAAAAATCGTTGCTGTAGCGCATATATTAGTTTCTGTATTACAGACTTGATAATTCACCGTAACTGTTAAGTTTGCTTCAGAAAATAAAGATTCGTACGTAATCTCTCCCGTATTATTATTAAATGTAACCGTTCCACCTGCACTACCTGTTTCTAAGTCAGTAATATCTGTAGTACCAACATTAATTGGGTCGTCATTATCTAAGAAATCATCATTTGCCAAAATGTCTGCAGTCACTGAATCTCCTGCTTCGACATCAATTGTATCATCTTGGGCAACGGGATCGGTAGGATTAGGATCATTATCATCTGGATTTCCATCACCATCTGTATCAATAACTCCTACTGTAATAAAGATCGTTGCCGTTGCACATACATTGGTATCTATATTACACACCTGGTAATCTACAGTAACTACACTTCCATCTTCATCATTTGGAGCAGTATATGTAAACTCGCCAGTATCATTGTTGAAACTAATTGTACCCGTAGCATCACCTGTACCAAGATCTGTTATTTCTGTCGTCCCAACATTAATTGGGCTATCATTTGGTAAGAAGTTATCGTTAGCCAAAATGTCAATGGTTGTTTCTACTCCAACATCGGTATTCATAAAATCGTCATTGGCAATGGCTTGATTTGGGTTAGGATCTGTATCATCTGGATTACCGTCACCATCTGTGTCTGGATTCGCCGGAACTACATCAAAGCATAATGTAGCCGTAGCAAATACCCCTGTAAGCGCGTTAGTAACCTGATAGTCAATACACACTGTTGTATTTACTTCACTAGTTAACGGAACGTATAAGATTTCTCCAATATCATTTAGAATGGTAATATTGCCTTGGGCTGAGCCCGTTCCTAAATCTGTAATTTGCGTATCACCCTGATTGTTTGGATTTGTATTAGAAAGAAAATCATCATTTAGCAATACATCAACCGCTGCGGTAACCAGTGGACTTGCCGTAGCTAAATCATCTTCTGCCACTGCTTCATTTGGGTTTTGATCAGTCCCATCTGGATTACCATCTCCATCTGTATCTTCCAGACCTACCGTTATCTCTACTACAGCAGTAGCGCACACATTGGTTTGCGTATTACACACCTCATAAGCCACAATAACAATCGTATTTTCTTCTACCGGGAGAGCAGTATAAGTTAATTCGCCTGTGGTATCATCAAATTCAATATCTCCTTGTGCGGTGGTTGTGCCGGCAGGATCAAGAGATACATCTGTGGTACCTACATTTTCGGTATCATCATTACCCAGATAATCGTCATTTAATAAAATATCGATCGTACTTGGATTAAGAGGTTGTACTGTCGCAAAATCGTCTTGAGCAACGGCACTATTTGGATTTAAATCAATACTATCTGGTGCCCCATCACCATCGGTATCACGTTCGCCGACATTAAAAATAATTGTTGCCGTATCGAAAACACCGGTTTCAACATTTTCTACCCTGTAATCAATCGTAATATTACCTGTGTTTTCTTCACCAATTGTGGGTGTATAAGCGACTTCGCCCGTATCATTATCAATGTCTATAGTACCAGCAGCACTCCCCGATCCTAAGTCTGTTATTACAGTGGTTCCTAAGTTATTGTCATCTGAATTTGCTAAAAAATCATCATTCAATAATACATCCACGAGTTTAGTAACCTCTGGAGTTGCATTTGCGTTATCATCATTGGCAACGGCGGCATTTGGATTATCATCACTATCATCGGGATTACCATCTCCGTCAGTATCTACATTTACGCTTATGGTCAATGTAGCCTCAGCAAAAACACCCGTATCTATGTTCGTAACTCGATAATCAATTGTTGGTTGTGCGCCTATTTCTGAAAGAGGAGCTACATAGATAATTTCTCCTGTATTATTATCAATAGTTATAGAACCGGATGCTGTACTTGTTGCTAAGACTGTAATTTCTGTAGTTCCCTGATTATTCGGGTCAGAATTAGCGAGAAAGTCATCATTTAAAAGAACATCAACGATCTTTGCGGTTTGTGCAGCTCCATTGGTGAAATCATCATTTGCGACAGCGTCATTAGGATTTGGATCTGTACTGTCATCGTTACCGTCACCATCTGTATCTACAAATACTATTATCGAATGATATAAACGGTAATCTGAAGCATTGACAGAAGGAAACAAAATAAATTCGTCCTTGTTGTTATTTACTTCTGCATGGACTATAGTAGATACAAAAAACATGCACCCTATCAATATTTGTAGAGAAAAGATGATTTTTTGTTTTACGTGTAAATATAGTTTCATAGAATTAGTAAGTTTTATAGTGCTTATAGTTAACAGCTAAAATTGATCAATATCGTATTAACAATATTACTTCAATTATCAAGGTGCTTTTTTTTATTGTGTGCTCAATGCATTATAATCGACAAAACGCATTAAAAAAAAGATAATCAACATATTTTTCGATATTTAATCAACTAACTATTCTAAATTCTTTCTAAATTCCTTCCGTAATCGTTAATTTATTAACCTAAAATAATTCCAATTTTCTCTAAATTTATGTGAAGTATTTAGGCATTAAGACTTATTTAAGAGTGATTACATTAAATGCAGGTTTTTCTTGCAATCACTAAGATTTCGAGAAGCATAGTAGTAGTTTTTATATTCTTCTTTTAGAATAGAATATATATTGATCTGTGATTTCTCATCTTTTCGCAAATCGATATTGTTAGATTGCGTTATAGCTAAAAAATTAATTCCAGCGTTAATTATGAGCAATAAAAAAGGAGTGCCGCATTCGCAACACTCCTAGTTTATGGTATTTAAATTTTAATTATTTCTTGATTAGTTTATATAATGCAGTTTTAGTACCTATACCAGCATTTATAAAATACATTCCTGTTGCTAATCCCGAAACATCAATACTCGTCTCCTGAGCATTTATTACTTTTTTAAGAACGGTTTGACCTAACGTATTAATAATCGCTATATCACGAATATTTTCCACTGAAGAAATGTTCAAACGATCAATTGCCGGATTAGGGAAAATATCCATTTCCAGTATCGAATTTTCATCAACGCTCAACGGAGCTGTAGGTAATTCTATTAAGTCACCGCCATCTGCAAATGCCGCCCAAAGACCGAATTCTGGACCATCACTATTTTGATCAGGAAATAAAAAACCACTGGCTAGTAAAGTTAATGCTACTCCCTCTAATTCTAAAGTCTCTAAAGGAGCGAAATAGGCTGCGACTTCAGTCGTTGTACTGGTAGGTGTTATGCTCAAAGCATAATCATCTGTGGCTAATTCTAAATATCCCTGAAATTCAGTATAGCTAATGTTGTTTACTATCGTACCTGCTCCTACACCAACTTCGGTAACATCTACCGGTGGAGCGTCTGTCGCTCCATGGTGTACTAAAATATCAGTATTCGAACCATTTGTAGCTTCCTCTCTCGCTCCCGCAAAGATTTCAAGTGAAAACGGAACATTTGGATCATATCCATTAGGACTCACAATACCATTGGCTACAACAATATACTTTTCGCTTTGATCCAAGTTCACTGAAGTAGTGAAAATTGAATCATCTGCGGAATTACTATTACTAGGAGCTACCCCAATATTCATGTCAAAACCAGCTGGTAAATCTACAAAAGGTGTGGATGATCTAAATTGTAAATCATCAACTATTAACCCTCCTGAAACATATATATCCACAAATTCTACTAATAAGTCTGCAGAGTTATGTATAATTTGTACGCGAGAAGTTGTTGGTGCTGCACAAGTTAAATTTAATTCAAAATTACCTGAATCATTATCACCTGATCCTTCAACTAAAATGTAATAGTTTGTTAATCCATTTGAAAGAAATATAACCTCAGACTGATTACCACAAAAATCATCATTAGATGCAACTTCATTATCTAAATCTACACTGTCAAAAACACGTATAGACGTATTAAAATCTGAGTCGTCACCACATGTTGAAAGTGTTACAGTTTCAAAATCTCCTATTCCTTGATAGGTGAAAAAGACATCTCCGGCACCTGATCCACCACTATCATTAGCATTATCTGTATTTCCTGTCACACTATCGCCACAGTTTAATTCTTCAGCATCGACGGGCTCATCATTCAAGGGAAATTCGATTAAAGGTAATGGTAAAAGCGCGCCCCCATCAGTAGTTGCTACAAATAAACCAAAAGCCGGTCCATCGTTATTTTGAGATGGATCAAGAAAACCACTGGCTAATACGGTAATTGCATTATTACCTAAATCCAGTGTAGCTAAGGGAGCACTGTACGTAGCTACGATATCTACGTTATCGGCTGTTTGGACCTCCAAAATATAATCTGCCACTGGTAAAAATTCGTATCCTTCAAATTCAGGGTAACTAATATCATCAACTATTGTTCCTATAGGTAAAGAGGTTTCAACAATATCTACCGTAGGTGCATCTGTAGAGCCATGATGTATCAATATATCAGTAAATGATGTGTTTGTTCCGCTTTCTAAAGCGCCTGTAAAAATATCTAAACTAAAATTGGGGCTAGGATTATAACCTGTACTACCGGGTAAGATACCATTGGCGACTATAATGTAGTTTTCGTTTGCATCAAGCGTAACTGTAACGTCAAAGATAGAATCACCAGAATCATCACTATCACCCGGTGCAATGTCTATCGTGATGGGTACTCCGGCAGGAGCGTCAAAAAACGGAGTTGCTGTTCTAAATTGAACATCATCACCATCTGGAAGGAGTGCATCATTTACATAAACATCAACTGCAGAAGCGTTTGCATCCGGCGAGTTATGAATAATTTGAACTCTTGCATTCTGCGCCGATAAAGCTACAGAAAACAAAAATAGTACACTTGAGAATAGGTAACAGTAATTTTTTTTCATGGGAATGTATATATTAAAGAATATTTTTCTTCCCCGAAATTAGCCAATACAGCCGTGCAGTCTTTCTAAAATAACGTTAAATCATCAATAACGCACATATTTAATGATTTCAAGACCATAACCGATAATACCTACCCGTTTAGTTTTTTGCGTATTTGAAAGTAGGTTGATTTTAGAAATTCCCAAGTCATGAAGAATCTGTGCGCCTATTCCAAAATCGCGTTGATCCATCTGAATTTGAGGTGCTTTTGCTAATCCATCGCCTTGTAATTCTTTGAGTTCTTTTAATCTATTCAATACATTAAGCGATTGGTTATCCTGATTGATGAATACGATGGCACCCTTATCCCTATTCTCAAACGCCTTGAACATTTGATCCAGTTTTTCATTGACGTTATTGGTAAGTGTACCAAGTAAGTCATTATTCACCAGGTTAGAGTTTACCCTAACTAATACAGGCTCATCTTTTTTCCAGTTACCTTTAGTCAGAGCGATATGCACCTGTTGATTTGTGGTTTGTTCATACGCGCGAAGTCTGTATTTTCCAAAGCGCGTTTCTACGTCAAAATCTTCTTTCTTTTCTATTAAGGAATCATGCTCCATACGATACGCCACTAAATCTTCAATTGAAACGATTTTAAGATCGAACTTTTTTGCAACATCTCTTAATTGAGGCAAACGTGCCATTGTACCATCCTCATTCATGATTTCTACAATCACGCCCGCAGGAGTTAAGCCTGCAAGTCGAGCAAAATCAATCGCAGCTTCAGTATGACCGGTTCTTCGCAATACTCCACCTTCTTTTGCCACTAGGGGAAAGATATGTCCAGGCCTGCTAAGTTCATATGATTTAAGCGAATCCTGAGTGAGCGCGGTAATAGTTTTTGCACGATCTGAGGCTGATATTCCGGTAGTTACTCCATTTCCTTTTAAATCGACAGAAACAGTAAATGCTGTTTCCATAGGATCAGTGTTATTTCCAACCATTAAATTAAGCTGAAGTTCCTTACAACGACCTTCTGTCAATGGTGCACATATCAATCCCCTACCGTGAGTTGCCATAAAATTGATCATCTCTGGCGTAACTTTTTCGGCGGCAGCCAAAAAATCACCTTCATTTTCACGATCCTCATCATCTACCACGATTATCACTTTACCTTGTTTAATATCCTCAATAGCTTCTTGAATGGTATCTAATTTCATTGTGGTAGTCTCTTGAACCGTTTGAGTTGTCATAATTGGTGTATTACTGTGCAAAGGTATTTATTACTGATAAAGAAATGATTAATCTTCCTTCTTTTTGCGTTTAAAAAGCTTTTGAAATCGCGACGTAAAGAAATCAAAGCTTAGTAATCCCTGATCAGTAGTTGCTCTGTAAGTTAAATAAATTCCTAAGGGAAGCATAATCATTGTAGAGATCCAGGAGGCGACGAATGCATCCAGGCTTCCATCTTTAGCACTGTTCTTCGCAAAAATCCCAATGAAGTGATACGTTAAGAATAACAAGATAGCGACAACTAGAGGTAAGCCCAACCCACCTTTTCGAATTATTGCTCCCAATGGGGCCCCTACAAAAAACAGTATAAAACAGGCAAAAGCCAGTACATATTTTTCATGCAAAACCAGTTCATATCTATTGATGCGAGACACTTTTGATTTTAAAGAAGACTGAGTCGTTTTAATCGTTGATAAAGCACTATTGGTATTACCTAACGCCAAATTCACTATTTGAAGATGATCTTCCTTTTCAATAATATCTAAAATCCCACTGTTAGAAATGTTTACTTTTACAGTATCTACAGGATCAAAACTTTTCTTAAAGTTTTTTATGCCTGTCCTTTCATAGATATTAGTTTTAAAATTGAGCTGATCTTCATTGATCGCTACAGATTGCGAATCAATCTCCTTTCTTAGCTCACCTATTTGCAGCATTTTATAGGAATTATCTTTAGTCTCCTCATCCAGATCTACGTCGTTGAACGTAGAGACGTCTATATTAATAACATACTCTTCAAAGTAGCTTTTTGCAAATGGCTTTCGTTTTCTTTTGGTAGGATCTTTAGTGTATAATTCATTGTAATAGTTTCCATCTTTTAGAATTAAAGAGAGTACATCTGAATCTTCACTACCCGCCAATTCTCCGCGGTCAGCTTTAATGACAGTGGTGTTTTTTCCGACGGGAGATTTTTGATGAATGATAACGTCCTTTAAGAATTGATCATTTTCACCGGTCTTTTCCCTAACTTTAATATTATACTCTCCCACTTCATTAAAGATACCGGTTGTGATCGCCATAGTGGGTTTTAACTTAGCGATATTTCTTCGTAAGTTAATGCTCTTATACTCTGCTAACGGAATCACATTATTTGCAAAAAAAAACGCTCCAATACTAATCAGTAGGATAAATACAGTCAATCCTCTCATGGCTCTCTGTAGTGAAATTCCTGACGATTTCATGGCGGCAAACTCATAATTTTCGGCAAAATTGCCAAAGGTCATTATAGACGTTACCAATATAGAAAGGGGTAACACCAGCGGAATTAGCTTAGGAGAAAAATAGAGCAAAAACTTGCCTATGATGACAATATCCAGGTCTTTACCAGCTAATTCTGAAATATATAGCCAAATCGTCTGTAATAAAAAGATAAACATAAGGATCACTAAAACGACCACAAATGTTTTAATATAACTTGATAATATGTAGCGATCCAGTATTTTCAAAAAACCTAGTCAAGCCTGTTGATATAATAATCAGGGTATTTCGCCTCTTCAAACGTAAACATTTGATTGGGCATGGGTTGATCTGTCTTAAAGCTATTCACCTTAATAATCACGTTTGTCCCATCTTCTTGAGCTTGCGTGAGGGTATAAATATGTTTGGTCTGTTTATCAATCCCCAGCATGACATAGTCAACCTCGGCATTTGAATCAATAGGAACTAACTTAATGAATTGTATCATTCTCCCTTTTATATTTTCAGACTTATCCATTGTATAGGAATATCCATCCTCGTAAAACGTGAGCATTTTTGAAGGAGTAATAGAAGTCTCATTTGCTTCAGAATAGCTTGAGATATTTATTTCTTCATCCTCTGGCATGATGGAATAAATTTTCTTTCCATCAAAGAGTTGAGTCACTCCCATAAGTTCAAGACGATATTTTTCTCCCTCAAGACAGACTTTACCATTGCTCTCTTGCTTTATATTTTCGGCGTTGTTTTCTAAAATATACTTAAAATCAATGGTAATATTCTCATAGGATTTCACCTTTTGGGAAACCTCATCAAGTAAGGTCTTTGCGTTTTGAGCATTTCCTATAAAGGAAAATCCAAGACATAAAGTCATAACTATTAGTACTTTTTTCATCGTAAAAATTTTATTCATTCTCTAAATGTTGTTCTAGCGCGATTAAATCTGGAATTAACACTTGCCGCGCTTTGCTACCTTCAAAAGGACCTACAATCCCTGCGGCTTCTAACTGATCAATAATTCGACCAGCCCTGTTATATCCTAATTTGAGTTTGCGTTGTAATAAAGATGCGGATCCCTGTTGAGCTGTCACCAAAACTTCAGCTGCTTCTCTAAACAGCGCATCGCGTTCACTCTTATCTATATCAAGACTTGTGCCACTATCTTCCCCAATATATTCTGGTAAAAGGTGTGCTTCAGGATAGGCTTTTTGTGCCCCAATAAAGTCCACAATCTTCTCAACCTCAGGCGTATCCACAAACGCACATTGGATTCTAATCACTTCATTTCCCTGGGTATATAACATGTCTCCACGACCGATTAATTGATCTGCCCCACCAGCATCTAAAATTGTCCTGGAATCAATCTTGGACGTTACTCTAAACGCAACCCGTGCTGGGAAGTTTGCTTTAATCATCCCGGTAATTACATTTACAGAAGGCCGCTGAGTAGCAATAATCAGATGTATTCCTATAGCACGCGCCAATTGCGCCAAACGGGCAATTGGAGTCTCTACTTCTTTACCTGCAGTCATAATCAAATCAGCAAACTCATCTACGACCAGAACGATGTAGGGCAAGAAACGATGGCCATTCTCTGGATTGAGTTTTCTGGCTTTGAATTTAGCGTTGTATTCTTTAAGATTACGCACCATGGCATCCTTGAGCAAGTCGTACCGTGCATCCATCTCAATACATAAACTGTTAAGTGTATTGATTACCTTAGAATTATCAGTGATAATGGCTTCTTCGCTATCAGGTAATTTAGCTAAATAATGACGTTCTATTTTATTGAACAAAGTGAGCTCTACTTTTTTGGGATCTACCAAAACAAACTTAACTTCGGCAGGATGTTTTTTATAGAGTAACGAAGTTAAAACGGCATTTAGCCCCACAGACTTACCTTGACCTGTTGCTCCTGCCATTAAAAGGTGTGGCATTTTCGCGAGATCCACAACAAAGGTTTCATTGCTAATGGTTTTACCAAAAGAAATGGGCAATGCCATTTCTGCTTGTTGAAATTTTTGCGAAGCTATGGCAGAGCGCATGCTTACGATTGCCGGTTTTTTATTAGGAACTTCAATCCCAATGGTCCCTTTACCGGGCATAGGAGCAATAATTCTAATCCCAAGAGCTGCCAAAGAGAGTGCGATATCATCCTCAAGGTTCTTGATTTTTGAAATTCTTACTCCGGCTGCAGGAACAATTTCATAAAGGGTTACTGTTGGTCCAACGGTTGCTTTAATTTGCGCAATTTCAATTTTATAGTTTTTGAGCGTATCAACAATATTGTTCTTGTTTTCCTCCAGTTCGGCTTGATCAATCGTTATCCCTGTACCGCCTGCATTGTAATCTTTTAATAAATCAATGGGGGGAAAACGATATTTTCCCAACTCTAAGGTAGGGTCAAATTCGCCGTAATCCTTGACCAGTTTTGAACTTAAATTTTCTACCACTTCCTCTTCTGCAGTAGTTTCTACTTCCATCGCCAGATCGTCATCTGTTGTTGATGCTATGGTCATTTTTTCTTTGGCGGAAGGCTTTTCCGACGGAGTAGAGTCCTTTTCAACTCCAGATTTTGCCTTAAAGGAATCTTCAAAGTCTACCTCATTTACATTTTCCTGAAGAGGTTTTTCTACAACTACATCCAGCGGTTCTTTAGGTACATAATCTTCTTCTACCTGCTCAATTTCTGAAATTGTGGCGGTAGAAGCTTCGGCATCAGCCTCCATCTCCTTTTGAGCAGTTTTAAAATAGGCTGAAACTCTTTCAGGTGTAATCTTCAGCCGTATCACAAAATATGTAATGAGCAAAAAAGTCATCAAAAGAACGGCTCCTATGAACCCAAGGTAGTCCTGAAGAAAATCGTTCATCTCAAATCCTACTGTACCACCTAGTAACGCATGCTCTTTTCCGAAGAAACCAAAAAATACAGACAACCATAGCATGACTAAAATGCCCCATATCCATAAGCTTTTTAAAGAGGACAAGGTAAGGTCTAAGAAAAGGTAAATTCCTGATACAATAATGAGAACCGCAATGCTAAATGCGGAAACTCCAAAGCCTTTATAAATAAAGAAATGACTTATGCCCGCGCCAAATTTGCTTAGCCAGTTTTGTGCTTCGGCTTCGCGATTTCCCAGTGTAGCGATGATGCTTTGATCTGCCTTCCAGGTAAACATAAATGAAACAAAAGCAATAAGAATGGCTATACCAAGAATTGTCAAAAAACTACCCAACACGACTCGTTGTTGTCTGTTTAAAGACAGTTTAGGCGCTTTAAATTGCTTTTTACTCTTTGTTTTAGGGGTTGCTTTCTTTTTTGCCATTCAATCTGAATAATCCGCACGAAAATACAAATATATCCAATTATCAAGGCTACGTTTTAAAAAGCATTTACTCCTCAATGGGTTGAATAAAATAATCAATACTATTGAGTGAATGTTCCGGTTCTAAAAAATCCAGTATCCTGTCCATGAGCTTCCCAAAAGACGTGAGCGTATCAGTTTGTAGATTTTTTCCTATCACGCTAGAGATAGTTTCATCCCGATTCCCAAATTTATATCCCTTAGAAGTAATCCATAAATGGTTTAACAGGTGCTGCATCAAGACATTCCCTAATTGATCAACAGAGATAGCGATCTCTAAACAAAAGTCTCCGATACCGGTCATGAATTTTGTGAAGAGCTTATACCCCAAACCATAGATAAGACCTAAAGGGCCGGTGGTAACAAGAAGCACAATAGAAATTAAAAAAAGGAGAACGCCTATAAAAGGGTTTACTTTTTTTGATACGGGTGGTTCACATTCAAATATTGCCATGATGGTAGGTGTAAGATTTAGATAAACGTTTGAAAAAATTAAACGTAATTGCTACACTAATTTAGGCAAATAGATGATCATCCCAATAGCAATCGCTATAATTGCGGCTATAAATACTGCACCAGCAGCGATATCTTTAATTTGGCCTATATTGGTATCAAAATCAGGATGGATAAAATCTGCTGTTTTTTCAATCGCGGTATTCACTCCTTCTACTCCCATTACTAAACCTATCGCCAGAAATTGTAACATCCATTCTTCGCGTGAAATATCCAGTAAAAAACCCGCAATCGTAACGATTACTGCAATAATCGATTGAACTTTAATGCTTGGCTCATTTTTGATGAGTAACCATGCTCCTTTTGCGGCATACCCAACACTTTTTATCCTGCTAACAATAAAGTTTTTGCTCATAGCATGTAAAAATATATTCTTTTTAGCTTAAAAAAGAACTTAAAAAAAGAAAACCTCATCTTTCAATGAGGTTTTATACAATATATCTCAAAACGTAACTTATCGATCAATAGATCCCATTACTTTTTTGGCAAAACTATTTGCTGCGTCACGTTCCTCCATACCATTATCGATCATGTCATGAACTTCAATCGCTCCGCATAAATTAGTAATCAATTCACCGATCACATCCATTTCTTCTTCCTTAATTGATCTATGCTCAGTAAATGATTCTAAAACTTCTACGGTTTGAGCAAGCGTCTCTTTTGAGTTATTTTTATTGAGATGTCTAATTACTGGTAATTTCATTGACTAAATTTTTGAGTACATCAAATTTATTTGTTTGTTCCTGACCCACAAAGCTTCCATTCTTAAAGGTTGCAAATGTAGGTAGGTTATCCACTGTAGCTAATTTTCTAGAGTCCGGAAATTTTTCAGCATCTACCAGCACAAATTTAGCCGCTTCATGCTCTTGTGCCAATTTCTTAAATTTAGGTTTCATGACGCGGCAGTTTCCGCACCAGGAAGCCATGTACTGCACCACAACGGTCTCATTTTCTGAAACAAGTTCCGCTAAATTATCTTGATCTAAGGTTTCTACCATAATAATTTAATTTTGAGAGAAATAAGATGCTACCCCGTCTCTATTAGCATTCATTGCTGTCTTACCATCTTCCCAGTTTGCAGGACAAACCTCTCCTTTTTCCTGTACATGAGTAAAAGCATCGATCAGACGCAAGAATTCCTGTACATTTCTACCCACAGGCATGTGGTTAATACCCTCGTGAAAAACTGTACCTTCTTCATCAATTAAATAAGTTGCTCTATACGTTACGTTATCACCATCTACCTGTACGATACCGGTTTCTTCATCATAACGCTCATTGGTGATGTCAAGAATACCTAATTGTCCCGATAAGTTACGGTTAGAATCTGCAAGAATTGGA
The DNA here is from genome assembly GCF_039523415.1 of Gangjinia marincola. Taxonomy (NCBI): domain Bacteria; kingdom Pseudomonadati; phylum Bacteroidota; class Flavobacteriia; order Flavobacteriales; family Flavobacteriaceae; genus Gangjinia; species Gangjinia marincola. The sequence goes on along the minus strand of NZ_BAAAFG010000012.1, from coordinate 63,475 downwards.
TAGGTTACTCCCTCTATACCTCCATCATCCTTGGGTATATTTAACCAGGCAAAGTGTACCTCTGGGGTATCGCAAGATGCGCCAATCACCATCACATTTCGTTTTTCAAATTCGGTTAAAGCCTCTTGAAAAGCGTGTAATTCTGTTGGGCATACAAAAGTGAAATCTTTTGGATACCAAAAAAGAAGTACTTTTTTATTATTTTTTGTTGCTTCTTCAAAAACATTTAAGGTGAAGGTATCACCCATTTCATTCATTGCATTTACTGCGATATTTGGAAATTTTTTTCCTACTACTGCCATGTGCTTATACATTAAAAGTTCAATTTTTTTTACGGTGCAAAAATACAGGCAAACTCTCGTTATGCAGTAGCCTTTTATTCACTTTTACGTATTAGTATATAAGCAATCTTTATGCTTAGAAAGGATAGTATTGTAATGAGCTATAATCCAGCACGTAATGCCGAAGAAATGTCCTGCTGAAGATCTTCAACCTCTTCAATTCCTACAGAAAATCGTATCAAATGATCAGATATACCCTGGGCATATCGCTCATTCGGAGTTAACAACGAATGAGATGTTAATGCCGGAAGCAGCATCGTACTTTCTACTCCTGCCAGGCTCATGGATGGTTTGATAAGTTGAAGTGCCTTAAAAAACGAGGTCGTATTCACCGAAGCAGCGCATTCAAACGATAACATCCCACCAAATCCGTGCATTTGCGTTTTTGCCAATTCGTGATTTGGGTGATCCTTCAACCCGGGATAATACACCGTATCCACTAAATCATGGTTTTTAAGCCATTCTGCCATGGTAAGGGCGTTGTTGTTTTGACGCTCAACCCTTAATGCCAGTGTCTTTATACTTCGTTCTAATAGCCAAACCGTATAATCACTTAGACTACCGCCTAAATTTTTTGCTAATTGAAAAATCTGATCCATATGAGCAGTCGATGTTGCGATTGCTCCCGCCAGAATATCACTGTGACCCCCTAAATATTTTGTTGCCGAATGAATTACGATATCAATCCCAAGGTCAATAGGGTTTTGATTTATTGGTGAGGCGAACGTATTGTCGATCATCGTAACCAGTTCGTGCTGTTTAGCCAGACGTGCGACAGCCTCAATATTGGTGATCGTCAGTAGTGGATTTGACGGAGTTTCAATATAAATGACTTTAGTGTTCCTCTTTATTTCTTTCTCAAAAGAAGAAATCTCTAAATCTTTTGTGAACGAATAGTCAATGCCAAATTTTTCAAACTCCTCTACCACCAGATTACTGGTTCCTCCATATAATGTTTGCTGTAATACAATATGATCGCCTTGTTGAAGAAAGGCTAATAAGGCCGTACTTACCGCCGCCATACCACTGCCAAAGATCATCCCTGCTTCAGCATGCTCTAACGCAGCGATTTTTTTTGAAAGCGCCACCTGATTGGGTGTATTGAAGTACCGTGGATAACGTTTGGTTTCCACATCTTCAAAGGCGTATGATGTAGACATATACAAAGGTGAAACGGCTCCTTTGTGTTCGTTATCTTTAAGTTCCCCTACATGGGTACATATGGTATTAATTCCTTTTTTCATTGGATCTATTCTAAATCAATGCGAAAGATAGAAAATCTTTGACACGATAATAGCCCTGTTCTAAAAGATAAACAGGACTAATGATTAAATAGTGCATGAATATTAGGCCTTGAAAAATCCCAACTGATAAAACAGAAAAAAAATCAAAATTTTTAATGCCAGACCTGTAAGCTATTATCAGGGAAAAAATAAAAGCAATGGCTAAAATTATATAAATAAACCAGTACCTATCCTTAAAATTGGAAATAAGTTACAGGTTTTAGGATTTTGAATGTACAATACACTCAAGTAGAAAAAAATAAAAATGACCGCCGTAAATAGTACGGCTTTAAGCCGAGGTTTTAAACTACATCGATAAGTTATCAACATCAAAATAACTCCTTAAACAAATAACAGAGTAAACAACCAATCGGTGGATAGATTATTCGCGAACTGAGCATTTAATCGCGCTAATAGCCATATAACGAAAGAACTCCCTATAAAATTAATGAATAGGGAGTTCCTCAAATATATTCTAATATAATAGATTATAACATAAGACTAATCTACAATCAATTTCTTCGTAATTAATTGACCTTCTGCCTCAATCGATACAAGGTATAGACCAGACGCAAAATTACTTAAGTCAAGAATTGCTTGTGCATCTTTATTAGCCATCTCAAGTACTGATTGACCTAGTTGATTATAAATCCTAACCGACGATATTGGTGTTCCAGCCGGAGCTTCAATCGTTAACATGTCAGATGCAGGATTAGGATACATGCTAATAGCTCCAAATAAATCTTTATCATTGACAGACAAGGAAGATTGGAGTGCTACATTATCAATAAATGTACTGTTCCCGTAGCCATTAATATTTACAAATCTAAGTACTACATTGCTCCCTGCATAAGCCGAAAGATCTATGATTTCTGTACGCCAATTAGACGGAGAAGTTGGAGACCAGTTAGATGTTATATAACCCGCTACTGTAGATAAATCAAGTCCCGTTTCAAAATATATCTCCTGAAAGGTATCTCCACAATCTGTCGAAATATCAACTCTAAATGAATCTGTAAATTGAGCTGAGTATTGTGCTTTAGCGATATCAAATAACAAGCTTGCATTACTTTCGTTCTCAAGATCATATATAGCTGTAGCAATAACATCTTCTTGACCGGCAGCATTGTAAGAGAAGTTATCAATTGCTACACTTACCGTTTGATTTCCATCAGACCCAATTATACCAGAACGTTCTTCCCAAGTTGTACCATCATCTGGATTGACAATGTTCCATCCATTTGGAAGATAATTAGCTTCTTCAAATCCTTCTACAAAGTTTATTGCTTCAGGGTTTACAAAAGCATAAAAAGGTAATTCAATTTCATCGTTAAACTCATTCTGGTCAGAATCTAAGGTTACCCAAACTTTTAGTGAATAGTCACCATCAGTCGTTATGCTAACAGGCTCTGCAAATTCAAAGGTAATAAGCTCACCCGAAGCCAGTGTTTCCGTATACATTTCTTCAACCACAGGATCATCATTTAATTGATAGGATATCATAAAGTTAGATTGTTGCTCCGCTCCCGTATTACTTATATCTGCAGATACTACCACAGGTTGATTATCACAGGCTAAAAGAAAATCATCTTCATTTACATTAAGTTCCTCTATCGCTAAGTCATTGGTCAGCACACAATTCTGTAATCCGGTTGTTCCGCCTACAGCGATCGTACGTTTGCTTTCCCATCCAAGTGCTATATTCTTTGCAACTACTGCAACCCAAAGCGGTTTATCTAAATCTACTACCGGAATATCGGCTGTATTGGTATTCACTGTACCAACAACTTCCATAAACTTCTCTCCTAATGCATATACATCATAGGTGGTTGCACCCGTAACTTCATTCCAGGTCACCGTATACGTATCTGGGCAAACTGAAGCAATCTCAACGTTGCTTACTCGTTCTGCAATCGAAAAAGAATCAGTATGTACGCTAACTTCATCTCCTCTCGTAATTCGCACAAAACAATTTCCTGAAATTGATGCAGGTACATTCCAGCTTCTATAACGCGTTGTAGAAGGAGAAGTACCAATAGTATTCCAAAATATGCCATTGTCAACAGAGTACTCAATTAAAAAATCTTCGTCTCCCGGTAATGCATCCCAGCGAATAACTTCGGCAGTACCCGGTGTAAATTTTTCTCCACCAAAAGGATAAGTGATCATTACATCCTCAGCAATGACTTCGTACACTACTACATATTCCTGAGGTCCAAAAGGAACATTAAAACCACTTAGATTGATGGTATAATCTCCTGCTACAGGGTTGTCTATTAAAACTTGCTCCATATTGTTAAGATGGTCTTCACCATTAGTGGCCGGTTGATTTAAGGCTCCGGCATTAGGAGTAGAATCCAGTATCCATGGACTGAGTGTATTAGAATCGGGATCATTAACAGTCATATCAATATCATTGACTAAAGCCGGTGTGACTCCGGCAGCAGCAGCCTGATCATTCCAGTATACCATAAAACGGACTTGCTTTGTATTAGCAGGGACCGTTATGGTATGTGTGTTTGATTCACCCTGGCCTATTTCATCAGATAGAAAACGACCTTCCTCTAATAACATTGCTGCACGTAATGCATTAACTATACCCCAACCAAATCTAAAGTCAGGACCAACATTACCGTAGTCATTAGCTGTATTCAATAGCGTGGCTTTAATTAAGGACGCATCAGGTAGAGTTCCATATATACCCTGATAAGCCTCATATAATTGAGCCGAAACTCCTGCAATACCCGGTGCCGCACCAGAGGTACCACCGAATGTTTGATAGGTATTATTTTCGGCAGTAGAAAGATGACCTTGTCCATTGGCTGTGATGTCTGGTTTAATACGTCCATCATACGCGGGACCTCTACTACTACTAGTGGCTAGTGTACCGGCAAAATTTACATTGGCTGTTGCAATAACATTTTTACCTTGCTTGTGACCTCCGGTAATGTTTCCCCATTGAGTTCCTGCACCGTAACCACACTCATTTCCATTAGAATTACCGGCAGAATACACATGTAATAAAGACAAATAGTTATTTGCCTGGGTATCCACAGTTCTCATGTTTACTGTATTCCCGGCATTACAACCATCACTAAATGATGAATTGGTAATCACTACATCACCAGACTCAATTAAGCTGGTCGTAGCTGCATCTAAATGAGAAGGCACATAGTTTACAGCGTAAACACTCGCACCTGCGGCCATCCCTCTTTTGTCAGGGTCGAGATTCCCCGCACCAGCCATAATACCTGCTACTCCGTCGCCATGTGTAGGTCCGGATACTGAAGCTCCCGAGTTATCCAAACGTCCTTGAAAATCAATATGTGGACCTACGACACCGTCGTCCCGTACCATTACTCCAATCCCATCACCAGTATAATTTCTTCCTGTTGCGGTTTGCGTATCGATGGTGTTGGCCTTGTGCAAAGAGCGACCTCTGGTATCCTCTGGCTCTCCCGGTTGTGGGATAGGCTCTATCCATTTTACCGTAGGCAAAGAAGCTAAATCAGATATCCTATTAGGAGCAACAACTACCTCTAGCATATCTGCTCCCTTATAGTGTTTGTTGGTTTGTATTCCTAACTGAACCAAATTATCAAGTGTTGCCGATTTCGCACCTTGATGTGTAACCAAATTTACCACATAAGAATTACCCTGTATTGCCCAATCACCTACAGTTTCAGACTTCAAGTCATAGCTCAATTTATATTGGGCCTCAATAGGAACGATAGAACGCACCTCTAAGTTGTTAAATTCCTGAACATTAATTTGTTTAGCATAAAACAAATATGCTTTGTTAGGGATATAGTCGATCAACTCTACTCCCATAGCACGAAGTTGATTTTGCTCAGCCTGAGTTGGCGTTTCATAGAATTGTATCCAACCATAATATCCATCTCTATATTTATTTTGGTCAGAAAAGGAGTCCCAGGAAAACGATCCAAAATTTTCAGGTAGCTCAATGGATTCGTTCAAAAATTGAATGGTATAGTCCTGAGCGTGGGAGGAAAGAGTAAATAAGAAAGAGCATAAAACTATTCCTAACGATCTAAAAAATGTCAATATGGTAGCTTTTTTCATAATTAATGTTCAATTAGTATATCAATAAAGATCAAATATAGGAGATGTGTTAAAAAAATTCACATACACGAATGTTAAATGCCTAATTTTTAACATATTAAATCCTACTGGCACTGTAGGGTTTTCAATTGTAAATGTATACCTTAACACGTCAATATTTTTACCATGAATCAACCAAAATCAGAGCGCTTTGATGAACAAGTGCTTTCAAAATATCAAATCTATAACAGTATTTTTATAACACTCCCGTTTGATAATATTAAAAATACAGGAGCCTTATTACCGCTATTTAGTGAGCACTGCCAAGCTGGCTTTGCGCAGGACAAGAATCCAACTCAAATCATTGATGATTTTTTTGAGCAATACGTGCAACAAGCCTCAGATAAAGATAAAATCGGACTCCTCTTTAGATTTATCCAATATATAGAACGCCAGGTCGTCCTATTTGATGCGATTGAAGATGCTTCCTTCACCACCATGAACAATATGAACGGTCAGGGTACGCTTCGAAATATAAAGGAACAGGCACAGGCACAGCAAAAGTTTGATGAATTGAATCAATACTTACAACGCTTTAAAACCAGAACAGTTTTAACTGCTCATCCCACACAATTTTATCCAGGAACTGTTTTAGGAATCATTACAGATCTGGGAAACGCCATTCAAGAAAATGACCTCTCTACCATCAAACAGCTGTTGGCTCAATTGGGAAAAACTCCCTTCTTTAAGGATCAAAAACCTACACCTTATGACGAAGCGGTAAATCTAATCTGGTACCTGGAAAATATTTTCTACCACGCCATGAGCAGTATCTATTCGTATATCAAACAAAATATTTCTGGAGAAGAATTACAAAATCAAGTAATTAATATAGGCTTCTGGCCCGGTGGAGACCGGGATGGAAACCCCTTTGTGACCACTCAAATAACGCTAGATGTCGCCCGAAGACTGCGCAAGACCTTACTTAAGAATTACTATAAAGATTTAAGACGCTTAAGCCGAAGAATAACCTTTGAAGGAGTGTATGAATCTGCAAAAAACCTGGAAGCTACACTGTATCAACATGCCTTTATGGATAATGATGCTACACCGCTTTCTGCCGATAGTATTCTCTCGACTTTACATGAGATGAAGCAAATGCTTGTCGAAAAGCATCAATCTCTGTTTGTGGATAAGCTTCAGGAGTTGATCAATAAAGTAGAATTATTCGGAATGTTCTTCGCTACGCTTGATATTCGGCAGGATTCCAGGGTACACCACCGGGTCATGGAAGCTATTGTAAGTGAAACCACTGCTGCCGGAAAAGATATTTTTCCGAAGGATTACCTCAACACATCTGAAGCAGAGCAAATAGACATTCTCACCAAACTTAAAGGATCTATTACAGCCGAAGAGATTAGCGATGAAATGGCAAATAAGACCTTAGGTTCCATCTACGCCATGAAACAAATCCAGCTAGAAAATGGAGAACAGGGATGCAATCGTTACATCATTAGCAATAACGGCAGTGTCCTTAATGTAATGGAAGCCTTCACTTTTTTACGCTTATGTGATTGGCAAAAACCTACGGCAGATGTGGTTCCCTTGTTTGAAACCGTAGACGATCTGGATATGGCAGATCAGGTGATGGAAACATTATATACTAATCCCGCTTACGCGGAACACCTTAAACGCCGAAATAATATTCAAACCATTATGTTAGGCTTTTCGGACGGTACCAAAGACGGTGGATATTTTATGGCAAACTGGGGAATTTTTACGGCAAAAGAACGACTCACCACCATCTCCCGAAAATACAATGTAGAAGTACTCTTCTTTGACGGTCGCGGTGGACCCCCGGCACGCGGTGGAGGCAAAACGCATCAGTTTTATGCATCCTTAGGCCCCACAATAGAACAAAAAGAAGTGCAATTAACCATTCAAGGTCAAACCATAAGCTCTAATTTTGGAACCTTGGACTCCTGCCGTTATAATCTGGAGCAATTGATAAGCTCCGGGATCGTAAATGAACTTTTTACAGCTAAACAACAGCCGCTTTCTAAAGAAAATCGTTCCACCATGAACGCGCTGGCTCAAAAAAGCTATGAAACCTATGTAGACTTTAAAAACCATCCCTGTTTTTTACCCTACCTACAAGAGATGAGTACGTTAAAGTATTACGCTAAAACCAACATTGGGAGTCGTCCTTCAAAGCGAGGCAAAAGTGATGAATTGGTATTTTCAGATTTAAGGGCTATTCCTTTTGTAGGTAGCTGGAGTCAGTTAAAGCAAAACGTTCCCGGTTTCTACGGAGTAGGAACAGCCATTGAAGCCTTTGAAAGGGAAGATCGGTTTCATGAGGTACAATCCCTTTATGATCACTCGGCATTTTTTAGAGCGCTTATTGAGAACAGTATGATGAGTTTAAGTAAATCGTATTTCAAGCTGACCGCTTACATGAAAGAGGATGAAAAATTTGGTGCATTTTGGACCATAATCCATGAAGAATACAAACGTACCAAACGCTTATTGCTTAAATTAACGGGGTATTCAGAATTAATGGAGGATGCCCCTGCGATGAAAGCCAGTATTGCAGTGCGTGAACAGATCGTATTGCCTCTTTTGACTATTCAGCAGTATGCCTTGAGAGAAATTCAGCGATTACAAACAGAGTCTGGTGATCACCAAGCAGCACTTGAGGTGTATGAAAAGATGGTCACCCGTAGTTTGTTCGGGAATATTAATGCCGCACGGAATTCGGCTTAAGGTCCTCTCCCCCTAACCTATCCCTGCTTCGACAAGCTCAGCAACCGAGGAAAGGGGGAATTAATAAGTGTTGATCTGTCATGCCTACGTCCGCATGTCGCCGAAGCTGTAGCGAAGGAACAAGGCAGGCATCTCATAATAAACTCTGCATTAAAGTCATAAAGATTCCCGCATGCGCAGGAATGACAAAAGACTGTCTGTCATGCTTTAGAAGACAGTTATTCCACAATAGGATCTATGTTACATTTAAAAGATACCTGCTTTCGCAGGTATGACAAAGTGATCCCCGCATTACTCCTCCGCTTGCCCACTTCGCCGAAGTAGTCACGGCTACGAAGGCTGAAAAGCTCCGGAAGCATTTAAACGCGGGGATGAGTTACTCTAAAATAACCTTCTCCCTTTTGGGATACTTCACCTCATAGCTTAAGGTAAGTTTCGTTTGCTCCCCGGCAGGAAGCTTGAGTTGCCAAGTTACTTTTCCGGTGGATTCGTCTAGTTTTCCGCCAGAAAGCTCTTCTGCTTCTATTTCAATTTCATTACGGGTGGAAACCGGAATTTGATCGTATAAAATCAAGTCAACAGGCTGAGATTTCTTGTTGCGCACCGTAATTTCAAAAGCTCTACTATCTACTTTATTACTGCCAATGGTTCTGCGTTTTGAAAACTGATCTACTTTCTCTCTCCCTATCACAATACTTTTGTCTCTACCCAAGGAAATATTGAGCGTATCAGATAGAGATTTTGCATCTAGAATAGATCGACCCACGTAAGCATCTTCAAAATATAAGTTAGCTTCTCCTTCCAATAAATTATATTGATCCCAATTGGTGATGCGGGCTACCAAAAATGCATCGGTGTCCAACTTGGGTGTTGCATAATATTGATAGGTCGCCGGAATGGTATGTTCTTTTAAATCGACCGTAATGGCTTCACCATTGGAATTTACAGAATAAGGTCGGTCAATCACAAAATCTACTGTAGTTTGATTTTCTACCGCGTTAGCTTGCACTCGACTCGCTACTGGAGCAGGTGCAGCTTCTTTTTTCATTCTCACACTAGCTACTTGTCCCTCTAAAGCCTCAGTCACAATTACCTCATCCAGCTGAGCATCATCGTATCCGAATCTTCTGTTGGGTTGATAGTAGTTTAAATACCACGTCCCTAACTCCGGCATCGTGCCGCTTTGATTGGGGTTTCCGTTAGATAGTCTTAGATTCACATTGTTCCAGTTAATACCTGTGTTTTGATAGACTTCGGCTTTGTACGCCAATTGGATGGGCTGATTGACCTTAGTGGCTCTTACGTCATACTTTGGATACCAGCCGGCATTACTCACCAGGTAACGGACTTCAAAACTCGCCGGAGTGCTTTTGGGTGCGTCAATGCGCACATGGATCTCGCCGCTGGGAAATTCCTGAATACGCTGTGCACTTTGCAACTCACGCTTAAGCTTACCTAATTGCTCATTGAGATCATCAATATTCTTCTGAGTTTTTAATTCATCGGCTTCGATCGCAGTGAGTTCACGATCGTAAAAATCAATCGCCTGCTTCAGCTGAGTTAAGGATGTGCCATTATTTGTTCCGCCAAGGTTCTTATTGGCACTCAGCAAACTTTTCTTTTCGGCTAATACTTCTAACCTGGATCGTTTAAGGGTCAGCTTATCTTCTACCGCTTCTATTTCCGCCGTAAGGCTATCTATTTTTTTATTCTTATCCAGTTCTTCTAAATAATTAATATCATGCTTTACGCCCAATACCGTAAAGTTTCCATTAGCCTTCACTTGAATACTATTTTTATCTATATGCGGGGATAAGTTGGTGAGTTTTATGACCTGTTTGCCAGATCGTGTGGTCGTTGTTCCTTTTCGGGTAATTTGTGCTCCCTGTAAAAAAACCTTTACTTCTTCAATATCGCTCTTCACTGATTTTTCGGGGAGGGATTGGGCTGTAGCTAAAAGAGGAAGTGCTAGTAGAGCAAGGGATAAAGTGATATGTTTCATTATATGGTTTATTAGTAAATAAGATATTAAAAATTAGATGCTAGAGATTAGAGCATCTTAATATATAACTAGAGTACTAAATTAATTGATTCAAGAGTCTGGTAACTAACTGAAAACAGGGATACTAATAAAGTGCTTTTCGCCACATTAAGGACTAATATAATTAATGCTTAAACATCCCCCTCGCCCTACTTAGACTTAGCTCAGCAAAGGCCTTCAAAGGGGGAATCCATTCATTCTAATCATTCGTAAGGCGTCGACTCTTAAAATTAAGGCTCTTTCCCCAAACCTAATTCCTCACCAGTTTTTTATACTTTATACGCTTCGGCATTAAATCACCACCCAGGCGTTTCTTTTTATTTTCTTCGTAATCACTGTAACTCCCTTCAAAGAAATACACCTGACTATCGCCTTCAAACGCTAAAATATGCGTACAAATACGATCTAAAAACCATCTGTCGTGACTAATCACTACCGCACAGCCGGCAAAGTTTTCTAATCCTTCTTCTAAGGCACGCAGGGTATTTACATCAAGGTCATTGGTAGGCTCATCCAGCAGCAATACGTTGCCTTCTTCTTTTAGGGTCATCGCCAAGTGCAATCTGTTGCGCTGTCCACCAGATAGGGTGCTTACCTTTTTGTTTTGATCGCTCCCGCTAAAATTAAATCGGCTCAAATAGGCTCTGGAATTGACCTCTCGCCCACTCATCATGATGAGTTCCTGCCCGTCACAAAAATTTTCCCAAATACTTTTTTCAGGATCTATATTACTGTGGGTCTGATCCACATAAGCGATTTTTGCCGTTTCTCCTACTTCAAAGGTGCCTTTATCAGGAGTTTCCTCTCCCATAATCATTCTAAAAATGGTGGTCTTACCGGCACCGTTAGGTCCTATAATTCCAACAATCCCGGCTTGTGGAAGTTTAAAGTTCAAGTCTTCATACAGCAGCTTATCGCCGTAGGCTTTGCTCACTCCTTTGGCTTCAATCACATTAGTTCCTAACCTGGGGCCATTGGGTATATAAATCTCCAGCTTTTCATCCATCTGCTTTTGATCCTGGCTCATCAACTTATCGTAGTTGTTTAGACGTGCTTTTTGCTTGGATTGACGACCCTTTGGTGCCATGCGCACCCATTCTAATTCGCGTTCCAGCGTTTTTCTGCGTTTACTAGCTTGCTTTTCTTCCTGCGCCATTTTAGTAGACTTTTGATCCAGCCAAGAGGAGTAATTCCCTTTCCACGGGATGCCTTCGCCTCGATCCAATTCTAAAATCCAACCCGCCACGTTATCTAAAAAATAACGGTCATGCGTCACAGCAATTACAGTACCTTTATATTGGGATAAGTGATGCTCCAGCCAATGCACCGATTCTGCATCCAGGTGGTTGGTAGGCTCATCCAGCAGCAATACATCTGGCTCCTGAAGCAACAATCTGCATAAAGCGACACGGCGTTTCTCCCCACCAGAGAGCACACCAACTTTCATATCACTTGGCGGAGTGCGCAGCGCATCCATCGCAATCTCTAGTTTGGTATCCAGCTCCCAGCCATTTGCTGCATCTATTTTATCTTGCAGTTCGGCTTGTTTATTCATGAGCTTCTCCATCTTATCTGGATCGCTATACACCTCTTCTAAGCCAAACATATCGTTGATCTTGTTGTACTCCTCCAGCACACCCACGATCTCACTGGCACCTTCTTTGACCACTTCTAATACGGTTTTTTCAGGATCCAGTTTTGGCTCCTGCTCCAGGTATCCCACCGAATAATCCTGTGAGAACACCACATCACCCTGAAAGTTCTTTTCCTCACCCGCAATAATGCGCAGTAAGGTAGATTTACCAGAACCGTTAAGTCCCAGTATTCCTATTTTAGCCCCGTAGAAAAAACTGAGGTAAATATTTTTTAGTACAGGTGTATTTGCACTGGGATACGTCTTAGTGACCCCAGACATCGAAAAAATTATTTTTTTATCGTCAGCCATAATTGGTTTGTGGTTTGTGGTTCGTGGTTTGTGGTTTGTGGTTCGTGGTTCGTGGTTCGTGGTTCGTGGTTCGTGGTTCGTGGTTCGTGGTTCGTGGTTCGTGGTTCGTGGTTCGTGGTTAAGAAAATAGCTTATTTAAATTTTATTCCTTTATAATCAGATTTTCTTAAATAAAACATAAGTGCTCCAATTTTGTTTTTGATTGTTTCACATTCTTGAGAGAGGCTTTCAAAATTTTCATTCGTGATATAACCTTTGTCTAATGATCGATATAGTTGCGATTTCAATTCTCCTGCCGACCCCTTAGCGTAACTTAAAAAGTTATGAAATTCTTTATTACCATCACGATCAAACCCCTCTGCAATATTATCCATTATTGATCCTGAACTTCCTTCCATTTGATCTCTAAGCCTAAAATTAGATAAAATTTTAGTAGATATTATAAGTTCATGGACTTGTGAACTCAGTTTACGAGAACGCTGCCATACCTCCAATTCTTCAAATTTGGTGATTTTTGCCATTATTGAACCATAAACGATAAACCAAGAACATTTTAAACCCTACCCTTTAAAGCATTGAATACCCAGGCGATGGCAAAAAATCCCACACCCACAGCAGCAAATCCCCAGCCGGCAACTTCATTGTACCTAAATGCACCCATTGCGATTAATCCTAATCCCACAACAATCATAATAAATGTGGCCCAAGCCAACACTGTATTTTTATTCATACTCATACATAAATTTTTTGGGCGCTTCTCCCCAATCTATTGGGTCGACCGTGCTTTTCGCTGTATCCCCTCCCCAATATATTGGGGAGGGGGATGCCGCTGCAATCACTAGCGCATAACTACAAATATCGTGTTTTGCTGCAGATTTCAAAAGAAAGTGGTTTAAGTATATTGCTTTAGTCAAAAGCTTCAGCTTAAACAGGTAAAAATAGGGAGGACTTTAAATTTATCGGTTACAGCGCAAGACGGTCTATAAAAAAACGAAACCGTTTTCGTATTTTCGTTGCCCATTCAAAATTAAAACAAGCTCCATGGACATCAAGTTCAATAAAAACGAAGATCACAATAAACTCCTTATTTCAGACCTTAATCGAAAACTCAACCAGGTAAAACTGGGCGGCGGACAAAAACGTATCGATAAGCACAAAGCTAAAGGTAAGATGACCGCACGTGAGCGTATTGATTATTTAGTGGATGATCCTAAAAAAGCCATTGAAATTGGGGCTTTTGCCGGTGAAGGAATGTATGAAGAACACGGGGGTTGTCCAAGTGGCGGAGTCGTGATTAAGATAGCACACATAAGCAGAAAGCAGTGTATCGTAGTGGCAAATGATGCTACCGTCAAGGCGGGAGCCTGGTTCCCAATTACCGGCAAAAAGAACTTAAGAGCACAAGAAATCGCGATGGAGAATAATATCCCCATCATTTATTTAGTAGATAGTGCCGGAGTCTATTTGCCCATGCAGGACGAAATCTTTCCAGATAAAGAACACTTTGGTCGAATCTTTAGAAACAACGCCGTGATGAGCAGTATGGGCATCACTCAAATTGCCGCTGTGATGGGCAGTTGCGTTGCCGGCGGAGCCTACCTCCCCATCATGAGCGATGAAGCCCTGATCGTGGATAAAACCGGAAGCATTTTTTTGGCAGGGAGTTACCTCGTTAAAGCTGCTATAGGTGAAAGTATTGATAATGAAACCCTAGGCGGAGCTACAACGCACTGCGAAATTAGCGGAGTCACAGACTATAAAGCAAAAGATGATCAAGATGCACTAGATACAATCAAGAATATCGTAGACAAAATTGGTGATTTTGACAAAGCCGGATTTAACCGAAAAGAAGCTAAAAAACCCGCTCAAAATCCTGAACGAATTTTCGGAATCCTCCCAAAATCACGACAGGACCAATATGATACGATGGAAATCATTGATTGCCTGGTAGATGATTCAACCTTTGAGGAATATAAGGCCGGTTACGGTCAAACCATTCTCACCGGTTATGCGCGTATTGATGGATGGGCTGTTGGGATTGTTGCCAACCAACGTAAACTGGTCAAGACTAAAAAAGGAGAAATGCAGTTTGGCGGAGTTATTTACAGTGACTCGGCAGATAAAGCCACCCGCTTTATCGCAAATTGTAATCAAAAAAAGATTCCGTTGGTGTTCTTACAGGACGTGACCGGCTTTATGGTGGGTAGTAAAAGTGAACATGGCGGGATCATTAAAGACGGTGCTAAAATGGTCAATGCCGTAAGTAATTCTGTGGTACCAAAATTTACGGTGGTGATGGGGAATAGCTATGGTGCAGGCAATTATGCCATGTGTGGTAAAGCCTATGACCCAAGATTAATTGTGGCTTGGCCCAGTGCAGAATTAGCGGTGATGAGCGGGAATAGTGCCGCCAAAGTATTACTACAAATTGAAACGGCATCGCTTAAAAAGAAAGGTGAAAAAATAACTCCTGAAGTTGAAAAAGAACTTTACGACCGCATCAAAGCACGCTATGACGAGCAAATCAGCCCTTATTACGCTGCTGCAAGACTCTGGACAGATGCTGTTATCAATCCGATGGATACCCGCAAATGGATCAGTATGGGTATTGAGGCTGCCAATCACAAGCCGATTGAAAAGCCCTTTAATATGGGAGTGTTACAGGTTTAGCGGTTCTAAGGTTGAAAGTTCAAGGTTGAACGTTATACATTTGAGCAAGGCTAATCGCAACTTTTAATTCACGCAAAGACGCTAAGTCGCAAAGCTATTTTGTAAGTGTAGGAATAAAACGTAATAAAATGCCTTATCCTTACTCCTAAGTACTTTAACAATCATTTTTACTCAACGCTCACAGACTCAAAGACTCAAAACTATTTTTTTTCAATAAACTCCATCACCTGCTCCATCCAGGAGAGGTCTGTGGTGAGTTCAACCTTTGGTTGGATGCCCTGTGACTCGTAGCGTAAGAATTCAGCGTGTTTTTTTGAAGGCAGGATGGCGATGAATTTGGTGCAGGATAATTTCATTGGATCGTCTTTGATCTCATACGCTATGGTGCCTTTGGTTTGTTGCCCTAACACGGTAACATTATCTTTTTGCATGAGTTTTACGGCAAATTGTTCTGCATTGCTGGCGGTGTTGTAATTGACCAAAATGTATAATTGATTATCCTTGATGTATTTCTTGATTATTTTGTATAAAATGTCAGAGTTTCGATCTCCCCCGCCCGTATTATCCCGTAAATCAATAATTAAATTTGGTTTGTTGAGGGAATCCTCTAAGGTTTCATAAAAAGCTTCAGCCTCTGAGAGGGTTGGATAAAAAGATTTAAAGCTTCCGATTTTGAGGTAGGTCACTTGATCGCTCAGCTCTTTTCGCAGGTAAGTTTCTTCAGGATTAGGCGCCTTATCAAAATAGCGTTTTAAGGTATCTTTTTTCAATCCGGCAGAAAGTAATCTTCCCTCTAAGATCTGTTCTGTGTAGCTAATGAGTCGGCGGGTGTTAAAATTGGTGCCTGTCGCCAGGAGGTATTCTTTTCCGTAAGGAACATAGGTACTAAACACTTCTCCCCGCTCCCAAAGTGGATGATCTGCTTCTAATACCACAGCCACATATTCTTTGCGATCCAAATCATGATACAGGGCTACCTTAAGTGTTGCACTGTGGTATATTCCCTCTAAGTCTTCTGATTTTCTAAACTCCAAGCGCTGCTCCAAACTATCTAAATCAATATCTACGTTGGGGATTACACTTACCAGATTTACCACCTTAAGTCTATTAAATGCAACCGAATCCTGCTTTTTAGTCGTCGCAGGACCGTATACCCGTAAATGATTATCATTTAAAGGAAGGGTCAGTCGAGAAAGCATTTCAAAGCAATCAAAGGTGGTTTTAATGTTCTTTACCTCTTCAAGCGCCTCACGATGTTTTGCTTTATAGGCTTCTTTATTTTCATTAAAAGCCGGGGTACGGATCAATTCTAAATGCAGCTGATGCAAATCCTGTTTGCAAGAACATTCATTATTTTTTTGAGCAGAAAGTAGACTAAAGGAGCTGACTAGCATTACAAAGAAGGTAGAAGATAATTGATACATGAATATCTATTTTACACCTGAAAAATAGCGTATTAATTTCTGAAAGCTAATTTTCTATCATTATTCTAACGTAAAATGCCAAAGTGCTCCTCGCTATACAACGATGAAGAGACCATTGAATTCTCTTCATCATTTCAAACATACAGCTGTTGTGAAAAAAAGATCTGGATTAGATGAGATCTTGAAAATTACTACCTATTATATAAAACAAAATCAGCCATAGCTACAAAAAGAAACTATGGCTGAGAAATTTTATTTGTTTTAAAGCAAATTCTAGCGATAATAGATGATGTTCTCTATATCAATTATTCAAAACTTGCTTGTGTAGTATCACTTTCAGCACCCATGAGTGCAAAAAACTTATCCAGATTAGGCATAATCACGATTTGTGTACGACGATTACTCGCCATATTTTCGGCATTATCATTAGGAGATACAGGATCAAAACTTCCTCTTCCTGCAACGATTAATTGATCCGGAGCTACGCCAAATTTATCCTGTAAACGTCGTACGATAGCAGCACTACGCTCTGTACTTAGCTGCCAATTATCTTTAATGTAACCACCTTCTTTTACCGTACGGCTATCGGTATGTCCTTCAACCAGAACCTCTAATGAGGGTTCTGAATTAACCACATTAGCGATGCGCTGCAAAATTTCATCTGCATCACTGCCTATACGATAACTGCTATCCTTAAACAACATGTCATCGTCAATGTCAATCATGACTACAGTTTCATCAATATTTACTTTAAAGTCATCTGGAGCGTCCACTCCTATTTTTTGAGATAAGGTATAGGCAATGGCAACATTCAAGGAGTCTTTGAGTGTTGTAGCTCCGGCCAACTTTGATGCAGGAACTTTTGCCAGCGTTGAGCGCATGGTCGCTTTATTCTTTTCAGACATTACGAGATCACCCTCTGCAGATTTAACCATCATACCTTCTTTATCTGTTTGAAGGCTTTCGATTTTGGAATTGTAACGTTCTACGCGCATCTCAATCTCCTGCATCCTGGCGTTGAGATCTTCATTTTCTACGCGGGCTTGTTGTAATTCAGATTGAGAATTGTTGTATCTACCCTCTAACTCGGTGTACTTTTTCTTTGAGACACAGCTTACCAATAACGTCGCTACTAGACTTATACTTATAATGTTTGTTTTCATAGTTTTTGGATTTAATTCATCTATAACGTATGAGAAAACAATTTATTTGTATTGACGGGCTAAGTTTATGTTAAGCCTATCCTAAGAACTTAAAAAAGTATATTCGCTACTTCACTCTTTTTTGAATTAATCTAATCTGTCCCATATGGTTTGCTTGATGCTCCATCACGTGAAACCATGCCCAATGATTGGTCATTCCACCGGCTCCTTTTGCTTTTTTACTGAACCACTTATCGTCTTTTTCTTTGAGTAATCTTAAGGTTTCGGCTCTTACCTCATCCCAAATGGACAGGTAATACGATATGGGTTGATCTTTAAATTGTTCTCGTGCATTTTCTCCCAAACTCAATGCGACTCCCCACGTTTTTTCTTCTTCTTTATTAAACTGTCTGTTTTCAAATGTGATAAGCTGATAGACCTTCTCTGTAGCGGCAAGATGATAGATCATAGCCCCGATGCGATTTGCATCCTGATCCAGTAGAAAATCAGTTTCTTTTTGAGAAATTGTAGCTACGCTTTGAGTTACCCTCCCCTTTAGATTTTCAAGCATGCTCACCATGTTTCCTATTTGAAGATCGTAGCCTTTTGGTGGGACGATTTCATATTGACTATAAGTGAAATGACTTGAAGCAATAAATGAAAATAGAATAAAAAGGTTAAAATATGTTTTCATGACTTTGTTTAAAAAAAGATTGTTCTAAGTATTAGTTGTTGCAGTGTGTTCAATAAATGTTTATTGGTCTGTGTTTATTAATAACAACTCCTCCTGTCGCTCATTCACATATCTAAATCCATTTTCTCCCCAAAAGCCGGCTTCTTCTAACATGATGCGGATGTCTTTTTTCCATTGCGGGATAGTTACCGTGGTGTTGAGTTCAATGGCATAGCCTGTATTTTCATACAGCGGATAATCCCCTGTTCCCGGGACACCACCCTGACTGTCCCACATCCCGATGGTAGGACCGGCACTATGGCCGTACAAACCAAGCGGGTGGGTGTAAATACTGGGACGTAAACCTTCGGCTTTGGCTTCAGCTAAGGAGTTGAGTAAAATTTCATTTCCGGTTTTGCCGGTTTCAAAATTCTTGGTGAATATATCCTGCACTTTGTTTCCTTCCGCGAAAGCGGACACCAAAAAATCAGGCGCTTTGTCTTCATCTGGTTTTAGCACGTATGCATGTTGTTGGCAATCTGTATTCATGCGCAAATACGTAATCCCAAAATCGCAATGGAGCAGGTCGCCGTACTGAATCACCTTGTCTTTAGGTCGGTTAGAGAACGAGGTGATATGACTTTGCAACTCTTCATTGGTGCGCTGTATATCTACCGTGGGATGGAACCAGGTTTCGGCTCCCAAATCGGTCACCTTTTGGCGTAAGAACCACACCACATCATCTGTAGTGGTCTTGCCTACGGTAATGACCTTATTGCTAAAAGCTTCTGCGATCACATCGTGAGTGAGTTGCACCAGGTTCTCAAAAATCTCCATTTCTTTTTTCGTTCTGGTTTCTAACCAGGCAATGGCTAATTTTTCTGCAGAAGCTACTTTAGATTTATATGCTGCAGGAAGGGCTTGCATGAATTCTTCATAATCTGTTTTTACCAGCCCATCTGCTAATCCAAAATTGGTTGAATAGTTGAGTCCGATCTTTGCCGGGTTGCGGTCTTTAATGATGTCTATGAGCGCCTTCCACTGGTCAGGTTCCTTCTCTTTATCCCAGGCCGAAGTGATGTTTTCCCCAACATTATACCTCGCAATAGCTAATTTTTCAATGGTGTTTTGTTCTTTATTGCGGTAAAAGACTAAAATGGTTCTTCGCCGTGCATTGAGCCAAGTGGCAGGAAGCATTGTTTTGAGCACAGGGTCTTCATTATACTCCCGTGAGATGACTACCCACATATCAAAACCCGTACGATCCATAAGTTTAGGCAGTAGGTTATTAAAACGATCTTTAAGCACCTCGTCTATGACTTGAGCGCGTTCACGTTCGGGAAGCAATTGAGCATGTAGTTGAAAACTTAAACTAATTAGCAGAAGAAGAATTATTTTTTTCATGATCCTAATGTAAGAAAAAGTATATAAAGTTCTTCTTCGCTAAGACTACGGAGAGTGAATTTGAACTTGAATGTGAAATCGAAGATGAAGACGAAGACGAAGATCAATTTGCTCTTAAACGTTATGTGAAAGCTGAAGTCATTGTAATTTAAAAATCCTTGGTCTTATACAAAATATCTCAAAGAATCTCAATGGAGCACAAAGTTTCATGTCGTGTTTTTTGTTTGTCATTCGCGCATTCGTGTGAATACCATTAAATAATCTGTTATACGTGGAAAGATTCCCGCCTTCGCGGGAATGACAGTAAGTTTAGATATGTACCAGAATAAAATCCCGTCATCACGGGTGTGACAATACATAAATGGAATAACACTGCTAGAATATGAGTAGAGTGCCAAAAAAGATTCACGCCTTCGCGGGAATAAGTATTAATTAGAAACCGTCTTAGCCTTTTCTTTGGTACCCCAATGCTCTAACAACTCTATAAAATCTATGTTCAATGAAGGATCCTGTTTCTTTAATCTGCCGGAACTAAAACTACGGTGTAAAATATCTTCAATGAGATAATCCTCTTTATCATTCATGGGATCAAACTCACGTTTTAAAGAGATATCAAACATACTGGCGGTGGTGTCATACCAAAAGGCACGCCAGCCACTACGAAGGTTTTTTATCAATTCATAGGCGGTGTCACCGGTTTGACGATGTATGAGTTTAATAAGGATTTGACCCTCGGTACGGGTGAATTTTTTTAGTTTTTCAGAAAATTCTTCTTCAATATACTTTTGAACCTGTTTGGTGTATTTTTTACGCTTGCGTTTAGAATCTATACTATCCAGTCGTTCATTAAGCGCCTGAAGTCGTTCTGAAGCCATAGTGGCGTATGGCCAAACCTTACGGGTTTTTCTTCGCAAAATCAGGTAACGCCTGCGGTCAAGATCAGAATCAAATTTGAGTTTTTGGAGAATCAGTACTTCACTTAAATCAATAGATTCACGCCAGGTGCTATCACCCTCAATCATCAAATATTTAACCTGAGTCGTATCAATTTTTTCTTGGGCGCTAATTCCAAGTGAAATAATGGCGATAAGAACAAAAAATATTCTCTTTTTCAAGGCAATTGTTTTCTTAATGCGTTGCTAAAACTGTTCCAAAATTACGTATTAGTGTATTGTCTTCCATAGATTAATGATTATTTTCGTGAAAAATCAACATACACGATGGCAGAAAAAAGCATCCTTACCAAAAAATCACTTTCCTTTTTAGAAAATTACCTTAACAATGCCTCTCCAACGGGCTATGAATGGAGCGGACAAAACCTGTGGATGGAGTATTTGAAACCTTACGTAGATACGTTTATTACAGATACGTACGGATCTGCCGTTGGAGTGATTAATCCTGATGCAAAATTTAAGGTCGTGATTGAAGGTCATGCAGACGAGATTTCATGGTACGTAAACTATATTTCAGACAATGGATTGATCTATGTAATTCGCAACGGAGGAAGCGACCATCAAATTGCACCAAGTAAGATTGTAGACATTCACACGAAAAAGGGTATTTTAAAAGGTGTCTTTGGCTGGCCTGCTATTCACACCCGCAATAAATCTAAAGAAGAAGCACCCAAACCTGAAAATATCTTTATTGATGTGGGTTGCGCGAATAAAGAAGAAGTCGAAAAACTGGGAATCCATGTGGGATGCGTCATTACATATCCGGACACGTTTCACATTCTAAATGACAATAAATTTGTGTGTCGTGCACTAGATAATCGTATGGGTGGATTTATGATTGCCGAGGTTGCCAGACTGCTTCATGAGAACAAAAAGAAATTGGATTTTGGACTGTATATCACCAACTCTGTTCAAGAAGAAATTGGATTACGTGGTGCCCAAATGATTACCGAAACGATAAAACCTAATGTAGCCATCGTGACCGATGTAACGCACGATACGACCACCCCAATGATCGATATGAAAAAGCAAGGTCATGCCGAAATTGGTAAAGGACCGGTCATTGCGTACGCACCTGCTGTGCAACAAAAACTACGGGATTTGATTATAGATGCCGCTGAAGATAATAAAATCCCATTCCAACGCGCTGCCTTATCACGCGCTACAGGAACAGACACTGATGCCTTTGCATACAGTAATGGCGGGGTAGCCTCTGCATTAATTTCTTTACCCTTGCGCTATATGCATACTACGGTTGAAATGGTACACCGTGATGATGTAGAAAATGTAATTAAATTGATTTATAACTCGTTACTAGAGATTAAAAACGGAGATACCTTTAGTTATTTTGAGTAATTGACATATTGGTTTCAACAAAAAAGAAGCTGTCTCAAAAGTATATATTTTAGTGCTTATGTCACATTGAGCTTGTCGAAATGGCTAAGAATAAGCCTTCAAAAAACTTCGACAGGCTCAGTTTGACAACTGAAATTACTTTTGAGACAGCTTCTTTTTTATACTATTGCGAAAATCTACTTCTTCACGATTCGTCTGGTGACCTGACCGTATTCTGTCTGAATCATCACAAAATAATTTCCTGATTGGAGTCTTGATATATCCATGGTATTAGATACTGATTGTGCTTCAATTACAGATCTTCCTGATATATCCAAAACTCTTAGTCGTTCTAGTATAATATTGGAAGTGTTAGAAATAGTTAATATATCTTTCACGGGATTAGGATATACTGAGATAAGCTGCAAGGCAGCATCATTCTCTGGAATCGATAACGCATCCTGCACCATTAGGATAAAGCTACATTCAATTTCGTTTCCAAAATCATCTGTCACAATAGTGGTAATTGTATATTCACCCGCATCTAGGGAGGTACCAGGATTAGGATTTTGAACGACATTAGAGAAAGTTCCCGTACAATTATCAGTAGCTGTTACTTGATTTGTGTCAAAATAATTTGGTATTGAGTACGGTAAAGTTTCGGTAACCGTGATGTTACCGGGACAAGTAACTATTGGCGCTAGATTATCCACCACAGTAACCACAGCAATAAGAGAAGTTGTGTCTCCACTATTGTCAGATCCCGTTAAAGTAACCGCGTTAAAACCAATGTCATCACAGGAAAAAGTAGTTTGATCCAGGGTTAATGATAGTCCACCGACAGTGGAAGAACTCCCCGCATCAACATCTGCTGCTGTAATCATAGCATTTCCATCATTGTCTAATGATATCGTAATGTTTTGTGTTAATAGCGTAAGGGTCGTACCAGTATCATTTTCTTCGCGGGTTGTGAAACTTTGAGAAGAGCAACTCCCAGGGCTTCCTGCGCCGTTGTATGGAATAATCGTTACGAATATCTGTGTATTTTCAGGTAAAGCGTCAGCTAGAGTTAAGGAAGTTGCATTTACTACTTCTTGATTATTTAAAAGCTGAGTGCTTCCACTTGTGGTCCCTATAGAAACGAAGTAGCCAATTGCTTCTGGCACGGCATCCCACGAAATAGAAGTGTCTGTTGGGATGTCTGTACTTCCGCTTGACGGAAAAGAGAGTGTTGTGCACACAGGAATATTTTCAGTATTACAGGTTGAGTTTGCATTAATTTGAAGTTCATAGGCTCCCATATCTACGGTTGACTGAAAAATACGCGGATTTCCATTTAGATCTTGGGTTTCATCCACATAATCGTTAAATCCTGCATTTATGGTGGGTGAACAGCGTAACATTCTAAAATCGTTTTGCACAGGATTTATAAAATCTGGCGCGTTATCTGCTATTGTACCATTTAAATTTCCTGCTCCCGGTAGATCTTCTCCTTTTACTAAAGAACGGCGAACATTCACATTTGAAATATCTCCTGTAAAACCACTATCAGTTAAATCATTACCTGACCATATGACACTATTTCTAAAACGAGAATTAAGATTTCCATCAAAATCGATACGCACATTGGTATTGCTAAAATCACTCGCTGAAAACGTACTATTGTCAATTCTTAATTGTGCATCGGTTCTTGAATCAATAAGCCTATGATTGGCATTAGAAGCTCTAGAAATCATCAAGATGTTTTCCATATCACAAATACCATCTTCTAACCTAATGAATGCCGATTCATCACTATTCCCCTCATAATATTCATTTCTAAGCCTCACCGTACTTACCGCATCAAAATCATTAGTAACCGAACCACGATATACATTCCCACTACCTATAAATAGAGGATTATCCTCTATGAGTAATGTTCTTCCTACATTGGAATCAAATAAATTATTTTCTACCTGTATTGTTCCTGATGAATTTCTAGGACCCTCTATAATCGCACCTGCAACAGTATTATTTAAAACAGCATTGTTACTAAACGTGATATCATTATCGCCAAATTGATAGGCCAATATTAAAGATCCCCCAATGGATCCCGTGTTATTCATAAATGTTGAATTCGAAATGATTGGCTGGGCACCTGTTCTTAGGGCTACAACGGCAGAAAAACCACTGTCAACACTGTTATTTTCGAACGTACAATTCTCTATGATTGAAGGTGTATTAGGAATAGTTGAAGATATTTCAATCGTATGACTAAAAGAACCTGTAGCTATATTATTTTTAAATTGGCAATTCGTAAGTGTTAGTGAACCGTCAATTACACTAACACCTGATGTAGCAAAAGAATCACCTATATTATTATTCAAAAATTTTGTGTTGTCGATCATGATATCTCCCGCCGCTTCTACTCCGGCACTTACGCTTGATCCACTAGTACTCTCCTGACCAGAAAAAAGACAGTTGCTCATATCCATGTTCCCGATTCCAAAAACGCCTAATTGATTTGATGACAAGCCTGTATTGTTTAAAAACTTAGCATTGGAAATGATAAGTTCTCCTTCATAACTTAAGTTATCATTTCCAGTACCCAACATTACATTGTTTTGACTAATAAAATCATTAACCGTAATTAGAGCAGCATCTAGTCTTAAAATATCCAAACTATCTAAGCTATAATTATCGATAGAACAGTTTTGAATTACGATTCTATTTACATTACTATTGGTGCCACCAATAGAGATTGCACTTGCAGAACCATTTTGAAATGTGGTATTTATAATGACTGCCTCCTCTAATTGATTATCACTTGATAAACTTGTTATTGTTCTACCTATTATGTTATTAAAACTACACCCATTTATAAAGAGTTTTTTGGCTTCTTCTCTTAATGAAATACCCTCTTGAGCGGCATTTTCAAAAATACACGAACTGAGCGTAAGTTCTGATCTTAACGTTATACCCCTATTGATGGTATTAAATGTAATTCCCTCTAAACTTACAGGTGAATTTTCTTGAATCTCAAAAATGACAAAAATCAAATTATCAGGATCAGCATCTGCCCGGATCTGAGTAATATTATTTTCAATATCCTGATCCCCTCCACCTATGGGAAAGCCACCTCTAAGTATTAAGGGTATTTCAATTTCAATTTCTGCAGTTGGCTGATAAATCCCTTCGGCGATACGAATTTCGTAATTGGGAGAAGCAGCGTCCACCGCCTCTTGAATGGTTTGAAAAGCTTGAGACCATGTGGACCCATCACCGCTTGAAGCGACACTTTGATCCACATAAATGGTTTGAGCTGATGTACCTATGCTAATAGTCAAGAGTAAAAAAAAGAGTATTGTTTTTTTCATAGTTGATTCGTTTGAAATGCTAAGATATTCTATTAAAGTAACTCAACACTCCCTGAATACAGCTAAATAGTAACTAGCTTATTTCTTAATTAATTGTTGAATTTTTGATCCTGCGTTTGTCAAAATGCGTACCAAATAATTCCCCGTTTGAAGGGACGAAAGATCAATTTTTGCAGGAGGATTTATTGCCGTTATAATTGTTCTTCCGCTAAGGTCGTAGATGTCAATTTGAGCTATAGCAATATTATCGGGGGTATTTATATGTAACATATCTCGTAAAGGATTTGGATAAATCGTTAACTGATCTAGAACTTCTGGTCGTGATATGCTTAGTCCATTATCTGTCGTAAAACTAAATTCTGAGCAGTTTTGAGCTTCACCGAACGTATTGAAGGAATTAATTTGCACAAAAATTTCGGTGCTTAATGGCAGTGTGGGTAACTCTAGTATAGTAGCATCTTCAACCAGTTCATCCTGGACAATATCTGAACCTCCGGGAGAAGTACCTACATTAATGGTGTACCCATCAGCATTTGTTATACTCTCCCAGGTAAGATCACTATTAGGATCAATATCTATACTATCAGGCATTGGATCTAATAACACTGTACAAGGTGGCGGACTACAGGTGAAAATTCCCTGATTCTCGTAAGCCCCCATGTCTACAGTGCTGTCAAAGATACGTGGATTGCCTGCCAGATCTAATGTAAAGTCAACAAAATCATTGTTCCCGGCATTAACCGTTGGCGAGCATTCAAATACTCTAAAATCGCCTTCGGCTGGATTAATGAAAAAAGGTGCATTGTTTGCATCTGTTCCATCAAGATTTCCTGCACCAGCTGGGTTTTCACCTTTGATTAAAGAGTTTTCTGCAGCGTAATTTTCAAAAGTACCTGTAATAGAATTTTGACTAAGGTCATTAGACCAAAATATGGAATTTTGAATGCTGACAGATGGCGTATCTCCAGAGAAAGGCCATCCACGCATAACGACATTTACCTCATTATCAATCGCCGAAAATGTAGCGTTTTTAATAGTTATATTAGAAGAACCTCTAGTATATATAACTTCGTGCTCTCCAACAGTTGAACTGGAGATAAAAGCAGAATTTTCTATTGTCGTGTTTGTACTTTCAATCGACATGAATCTTTCTCCACCAGTATTACCTTGAATATAATTATCACTAACTAATAAGTTTCCTATTTCTTTTATATCGAATTCTAAATTTGCCAAAACGGTATTTTGTTGTACAAGGACTTCATTAAATTCTTCAATTTCAACGGTCGAAAAATCAGTTTGAGTAAAAATATTATTCTCTATTAGCACAAACGAGTCATTAAAACCATCTAACGAAGCTTTGTTTAAATATATCAGGTTTGCATCAGGTAAACTGTTATCTATAAAATCATTATTTATAAATGAGGCATTTGGAACTCGTTCTAATTCTATCAAGTTATTGTTTGTGCTAATGGGATAGCTATTATCTTGAACCAAATTGTCTTCAAACTCGAACAGATATCCATTAAAATAGATTAATCCAGCAGATGTATCAGTTACATTACTATTTGACACAAATTCACAGTTCTCTATTCGTGCACTTCGATTTGGATTTGATCCTCCAGTGCCACCAATGACTCTACTGAAACTGCTTGATGTGTTGTGTATGTTATTTTGAAATCTTGAGTTTGAAATGATAAAATTAGCATCCACCAAACGTATTATTTCATTCGTTGAGGTACTTTTAGAAACATTTGCATTGTTTGTTCGCGTGTTATTTAAAAAATCACAATTATCCACGTTGACAGTACCACTTGCTGTAATACAAACTGTGCTGTTGCCTCCAAAATTATCATTAATATTATTTTGAAAAACTGAATTAGTTATTGTAGTTGTATTACTACAACTTACAATTTCATCAACTTGCTGATTATCTTCGGCTAAGAGATTATCTATGGTTGTGTTAGGTCCAGAAATTTGAATAATGTTATCACCATCGGTGTAATTTCTTATCTCAACATTTTCAATTAAAGCACTTACCGTACTTTTAATGATTAAAGCGCGATTCGAACTATTTTCGAATGTACAATTTGAAACCAGTAAATCACCAATAAATGCACTGCCTGATGATCCATCTATAATTTCATCTTGTGCATTAGAGAAACTACAATTTGTGACGGATAGTGAGGCTATCGTCCCAGAAATTTCTACGGCATTTTCTATCACATCATCAAATATCATTTGTGAGAGCGATAAAGAAGACTGTAGAAATATAGCTGTTTCTACAGTTTGCATTTTAATCCCATCAATACTGGTAGGCGAATCCGGAAATATTCTAATAAGCGTACTTTCTAAATTATTAGGATTGGCATCCGCTTGCAGTTGAGTGACATATTGATCAATATCCTGGTCACCTCCTCCTGCAGGATATCCTCCTTTAATGGTTAGAGGTATATCAATATCTATTTGATCGTCGGGTTGGTAAATTCCTTCAGCTATCCTAATTTCATCATTTGGCGTCGCAGCATCCACGGCTTCTTGAATAGTTTGAAAAGCCTGTGACCAACTGGAACCATTTCCGCTGGAAGCGACACTATGATCAACGTATAAGGTTTGCGCGTTGATACTTAAAATCTGAATAAAAAATACGAGTAGGTAAAACTTCTTCATGTAGAGGGCTATTTGAAATTAATAGCGCAATACTAATCTTCTTAGCCGTTCCAAACGTACCATTCACGTGAATGGAACCTCTTTTAACTCAAATTATCGATTATTCGTTGTCGATATGCTGTCGGTGTTAATCCCGTGGTCTGCTTAAATACGCGATTGAACGTCGTTTTACTTTTAAAACCTGAATCAAAAGCAATCGCAATAATCTTTGTATTCTCCTCTATAGATAAATCAATTAAACTTTTCGCATGATTCACTCGATACGAATTGATAAAGGCGTAAAAGTTTTTTTGAAAAGAAGATGATAACACCTCAGATAAATGATTGCTGCTAATCCTGAGC
Organism: Gangjinia marincola; assembly: GCF_039523415.1. Lineage (NCBI taxonomy): Bacteria > Pseudomonadati > Bacteroidota > Flavobacteriia > Flavobacteriales > Flavobacteriaceae > Gangjinia > Gangjinia marincola. Next base: position 35,071 of record NZ_BAAAFG010000012.1, on the reverse strand, counting down.
TCATCTGCGATTTGATGAGGTGATACTTCTGCATCAAGGTATAGTTTTTTCTCATTCATCAATTGAAGCAAGTCATTTTTGATCTCATCACGCTTTGCCGGTGTAAGGGATGAGTTTTGATACGGAAGATCATCTTTTTGAACGTTCTCTGTCTTGAGCTCATCAACATCTTTAATCATCATTTGAGAGGAGGCCGATAGAATTTTTTTTGACATATATCCCGCAACGACTACTAAAAGAATAACAATACCCGTTAGTAAAATCCAAGTGTATGTGGAACGCTCTTTACTATCTCCTTGCCCATTTGATGTCTTGGAGGTATTATCAGTAGAAACATCCTGAACCGAAGCTTCTGCTCTATCTAAAAGTAATTTTTCATTAAGTCTGGCGTATTCTTTTTGTTCGATTAAAGACTGTTTAAAATCACCTTTAGCTTCGTATACTTTAGCCAACATCTCATGAGCTCTCATCTCAATTTCGGCTAACTCAATATCTTGGGACAGTGTAATAGCAGTCTTTAGATAATCCAGTGAATTATTCAAATTATCTAAATGATAATGTGTAATACCCATAAACAAGAGGTACCATGCTTTTCGTTTAGAAGACTCTTCAAAAACTGCTCTCTGGTTTGCTTCCTCGCCAATTTTAAGCGCAACATTATAATCACCGGCACTGATGTATACATCCATAAGATTATTATAGGATGCAGATAAGAGAGCTTGATTTCCTTCCTTTTCGGCAATATTTTTGGTTTGACTAGCATACTTTTCAGCATCCTTAAAGTTAGCTAAGCCTATAAAGCTTTCTGAAATTCCTATCAGAACTCCTGCCCTAACATGATCTGGCGCGTTGATCGTATCCATTATGCTCAACACTTTTTTCATTGAGCTTAAGCCCTTTTCAAAAGCATCCATTTCATTATAGGTGTTTCCCAAATTGATCAACGCAATAATCTTAGGTCGAGGATTATTAGGGATCATCTCACATCGATCCAAGGCCAGTTGATAGCATCGTATCGCTTCCTTTCGTTCTCCTTTGTTATTGTATGATACGGCCAAATTAGAAAGAGCGACAATTTCCAGTTCAATTAAATCATGTTCTCGCGCAATGTTCAAAAGAGAATCACTGTATTTTTTGTGTCCCTCAAAATCACCTTTGGCATATCGTTCTTGTAAACGCGCTAGATATCCTTGTGCTTTTTGCTTAGGATCAGCAGACAAAGATTGATCTAAAGAAATAACAGAATTTGCGGTAGCTCCAGCCACAACAGAACAGGTTGATGCTACTAAAAAACATACAACAAAGATAATTTTTCTACGGTGCGTATTTATTTTCATCCAACGTACTAAAAGTTATTAGATGTCGTCTATGAATTTGCGATAGTCTCAATTTCCTTCATAATCTTTTTGGCTAATTTATCTGCCTTATCCTGGGTTTGAGCTTCAGTATAAATACGAATAATGGGTTCTGTATTGGATTTTCTTAAGTGCACCCATTCTTCGGCAAAGTCTATTTTCACTCCATCAATCGTATTGATCTCATCACCGGCATAGTTCTCTGCCATTTTTTTAAGAAGTAGATCTACATCTAATTCCGGCGTAAGCTCAATTTTATTTTTACTCATGAAATACGATGGATACGTTGCCCGCAATGCTGAAACGGTCATTCTTTTTTCAGCCAGATGGGTTAAGAAAAAAGCTACCCCAACTAAAGCATCTCGACCATAATGAAGCACTGGATAAATAATTCCGCCATTTCCCTCACCACCGATGACTGCATTGGTATCCTTCATCATTTTGACTACGTTCACCTCTCCCACCGCACTGGCTTGGTAAGTGCCGCCATGTTTTTCGGTTACATCGCGTAGTGCTCTGGTAGAAGACATATTGCTTACGGTATTTCCTTTTTTCTTTCCTAAGATATAGTCAGCCACAGCGACCAGCGTATATTCTTCGCCAAACATCTCCCCTTTTTCATCCATAAACGCCAGACGATCCACATCTGGATCGACAACGATCCCCAGATCTGCGCGCTCTTCTACTACTTTTTTAGAAAGATCGGTAAGGTGTTCCTTTAAAGGCTCAGGATTATGCGGAAAGTGTCCCGTAGGTTCGCAATAGAGCTTAATCACATCAACACCTAACTCTTCTAGTAATCGTGGAATGGCAATACCTCCTGTGGAATTTACTCCATCAACCACCACTTTAAATTTTTCAGCTTTGATGGCTTTTTGATCTACAAATTCAAGGTCTAGAATTTCCTCAATATGCAAATCTATGTATGCATCATTACGCGTAATTTTTCCTAAATCATCTACGGCTGCAAATTCCAACGCGTCACTTTCGGCGAAAGCCAAAATCTTAGCTCCTTCCTGAGCATCTAGAAATTCTCCTTTTTGATCCAAGAGTTTGAGGGCGTTCCACTGTTTTGGGTTATGACTTGCCGTGAGAATGATTCCGCCATCGGCATGCTCCATAGGTACGGCCATTTCTACTGTTGGAGTCGTAGAAAGATCCAGATCAATCACATGAATGCCCATACCCACCAGTGTTTGCATCACCAACTGTTGGATCATCTCACCAGATATTCGCGCATCCCGACCAATAACCACCCGGTAGATGTCTTTATTTCGGTATTGCTTAAGCCACGTACCGTATGCTGCCGCAAATTTTACTGCGTCAATTGGAGTTAGGTTTTCTCCTACTGCACCGCCAATGGTTCCTCTAATTCCTGAAATTGATTTTATAAGTGTCATGTGATTCGTATTTGAGTCTTGCGAAACTATTACTATTTTTTTTGGAAGGCAAGCCTGAGGAGGTCGAAGATGATGTCCTTTTGCCTATGGCTTGGAGTTTTGTTATTTGTGATTTGTTATTGGTTTATACGTTATTAGGTTATTGGGGTTATTCGATTATTGGGTTAGTTGTTAATAGAAATTGAGGACAAAAAATAGAAAAAAGAAAATAGAAATGAGATATTAGAAATTATAGCCATTCCTAATTCCCTTGTAATGGCTGATGATCATAGCTATTAAGCTGAAACCTTTCTACTAAAAACTACATTATTTAACTGTAACGTTAAAGAAATTGGTATTTAAGATTTAATTTTTGGAATTTACTGTCAACCAAATTCTATCAATAGACTACAATCCAGTCACTATAAAAACTGAATACTACGACTGCATCCTGAATACTGGATACTAAAAAACAAGCCCTATCTTCGTAGCATGAATTTTCTCGCACATATTTACTTATCAGGAGAAGACCCTGAGCTTATGCTGGGAAATTTTATGGCAGATGCTGTAAAAGGTAAAAAATACCTTACGTATCCTAAGCCGATTCAAAATGGGATTATTCTGCACCGCGCCATAGATTATTATACTGATACACACCCTGTTGTTCGCCAGAGCATTAGTAGATTGTTTCCTGTTTATCGCCATTACAGTGGTGTCATCATCGATGTATTATACGATCATTTTTTGGCAAAATACTGGAATGATTTTCATACACAGGAGTTAGAAAGCTATATTAAACAATTCTATGAATTACTTAGCGCAAATGCTGAAGTTTTGCCCAATCGGGTCAAAAACTTCTATCCCTATATGATTAGAGATAATTGGTTAGGAAGTTATACTACCTTACCCGGCCTTAAAAAGATTCTAGGACAGATGAACAGGCGTACCGGCGAAAAAGGTAAACTGGACCAATCCATTACAGAGATTGAGGCTGATTATGCCCTTTTTAAAAATGAGTTTTTTACTTTTTTTCCAGATTTAATTACATTCGTCCAGGCCGAGATGGACAAATTAGATTCTTAATATATTTATCCTTTTTCATAAAAGTTCATCGCGTTTCTAAATCGTACTGTAACAAATCCCTTTCTTTTAACACGTATGCTTTGATGGTTGACCATATGTTTAAATGGGCGAAAATTATCAGCGCAGTGATATGCTTGCTGATATTAGTTGATTTTACCCTTCCGGGGAAGGAGTATACCGAGGGCGTTCTTGAAAAAGAGAGAAAGATGCAACGCTATTATAACGCTGCTCAAAATGTCCACTACAGCCATCATTTAATCACCAAAAATTTTATCCTTTTCTCATCTGAAGATTTAGCGAATATCGTAAACAAAGGCGATATGCTGCTGCTCAAAGAGTCTCGTCTATTCAAGGAAATCAATCGGGTAACGCACATACCTTCAGCAACAAGTGAAATTTACTCCTTGCGGTATGTTTCAGGTCTGGTGATTCCACTACTTGCAATCTTAGTATTCATGACCAGTTTGATCTTTCCGACAAGATATGTAATGCTATCTTTTGTACTTATTGTACTTAGTACGGGCAACTTAATATATATACTCGTATCATAGCATTAGTATGACCTAGTGAAGCGAGGTAAAATCCACCACTTCAAAAATCTGTTGGCATTTTGTAAAATAAAAATCCCTTTTTGCTATCTTTAATTTCTATATGATCAGATGTATATTTATTTTGTTTGCTTTCTTTATATCAACATCATGCGGCTTGAGATTAGCTCAGGATAAATCGTATGTAAAGAAAGAGTTAAGCGTTGCGCAATTACTTCAAAAAAATCTTATCCCACCAAAAGCAGATTTTAAGTCCAACTATTTTGATCTTGTTCCCTATTTGTTTTACAATATTTCTAAAGAGTTTAATGGAATTGATGGTGACTTTTATAACCTAGGATATAACTCAATTGAAAATTACAATTTCATCGTTGATTTTGAGAGAAGATTAGGATCAAATAAGAATGTGTTGGTTGTCATGATCAGGGATGCAGAAAATACCGGAATCCCTATAAAGCATAGGCAGGTTACTGCTACATCTAAAAAGTTTGGAGCGTTAAAAATTACCGATCAGCCTGTGTCCACCAAAGGTGAAAACTATAGCCAGGTTTTACTAACCCTTGAGATTGATTACGATAGCAGTAGTGAGTTACTTCAAAAACTGCGCGGAGATCAGATCATTGTAACCATTGACGATAAAAAATATAGGTTTTTAAGTGCTGAATTAATAGAACCATAAAACCGATCAACCAATTCTCTATTCCAACATTTATGAAATATTTTAGTGTAGTTCTTCTATGTGGCGTGTTGCTCACCACCTGTAAAAATCCACCTCAAGAACAGTCACATTCAAAAAAAAAGTTAGGGATGGTGACTGATAGTGCCATGGTTGTTTCGGCACGTGAAGAAGCCTCTAAAATAGGTACGCAAATCATGCAGCAGGGAGGAAATGCCTTTGATGCCATGTTTGCGACAGAAATGGCACTAGCCGTGTGCTATCCCTTTGCCGGGAATCTTGGCGGCGGCGGATTTATGGTCTATCGCCTGGCTGATGGTAAAACAGGCGCCTTGGATTATCGTGAAAAAGCCCCAAAAGCAGCTACAAGAGATATGTATCTGGATAAAAACGGTGATGTTATCCTAAACAAAAGCACACTTGGTGGTCTGGCCGTAGGCGTGCCGGGTACCGTAGCCGGAATCTTTGCTGCCCATGAGAAATTTGGAACAGTTCCTATTGATCAACTTTTAGCGCCGGTCATTGAATTGGCGAAAAAGGGGTACGTGGTGACTAAAAGCCAAGCACAGCGTTTCGCCAATATCGATTCTATTGTCACCGCCGTAAATGGAAAAGAAATTCTTTACGGAGACCATATTAATGTTAATGACACAGTGCAAAATAAAGCTCTTGCCAATACCTTAAGTCGTGTTGTCCAATATGGTCGATCTGAGTTTTATAAAGGTAAAACCGCCGATTCTTTGGTGGCTTTCTTACAACGCCACGGCAGCATTATTACCAAAGAGGACTTAGCAGCCTATAAAGCTGTTTGGCGGGAACCGGTTAAATTTACCTACGACGATTTAACAATTATTTCCATGTCTCCTCCCTCTAGTGGCGGAATCACTTTGGCGCAGATCATGCGTATGATCGAACCTTATGCGCTTGAAAGTTACGGGCATAATTCGCAAAAAAGCATACAAGTACTCACTGAAGCTGAACGGCGCGCCTATGCTGATCGCAACTATTTTTTAGGTGATCCAGATTTTGTACAAATCCCCACAGATACATTACTCAGTCAGCTCTATCTTAAGGATCGTTTGAGTGACTTTAGTTTTGAGCAGGCGACACCTTCATCCAGCATTACCTACGGAGCAATACCGGGTTACGAGTCTAATGAAACCACGCATTATTCAATTGTAGATCAATTTGGAAATGCTATTGCAGTAACCACGACCCTCAACGGTGCCTATGGTTCTAAGCTGTATGCCGATGAGTTAGGTTTCTTTTTAAACAATGAAATGGACGATTTTAGTTCAAAAGCCGGAGTTCCCAACATGTTTGGACTAATTGGAGCAAAAGCCAATGAAATCGCTCCCGAAAAACGTATGCTTAGCTCTATGACTCCAACCATTGTTGAGAAAGAAGGTAAACTATGGATGACGCTTGGCACGCCGGGCGGTTCTACGATCATCACTTCTGTCCTGCAAACTATTTTAAATGTACACGAATACGATATGACTATGCAAGAAGCTGTAGACGCTCCGCGTTTTCATCATCAATGGTTGCCCGATGTGGTGCTATTTGAACCTGAAAGTTTTGAGCAAGCGGTGTTAGATAGCCTTAAGGCGAAAGGATACAATGTCAATCAAAATCAGTCGCCTATCATTGGAAAAGTCGACGGAATTAAAGTACTGCCTAACGGAAAATTGGAAGGTGGAGCCGACCGCAGGGGCGATGATGCGGCGGTGGGTTTTTAGATAAATTATGATGTTAACTAAAACAGTTCATGTCTTAATGGTGATGCGCTAGCTGGCTTTTTTCCAAAAGCGTTAGAAGGAGAGCAACTCATCATGCGTGAATGTTTGGTTGAAGGTCCATTATCTGCCACGATAGACGAAGTCTTTTTTCAACAAAGAGCAGACTATCTTACACAAACGTATGGAGAATGTAGAAGTTGATTATGATCTTATGATAAGATCTCAGCTCAACCAATTGATTGGCTATGGTTCTGAAGATACCATCTATTGCCGGTTTGAAGAAGATTTATTTTGTCAGACCAATCTTTGGTTCTTAGTATATTTTCTTCAGCAACATGCGAAGAGGAATCTAGTGTATCTCGTACGACCCAAACCAGATTCTCCTTTTAGTTTTGCTGCATGCAATACCAAAGAATTAGTGGAAGCCTTTCAGCGAAAGCTGGAGATAAAGGATACTAAAACGTTTTCAGAATTATATGAATACTACGCCACCCAACAACATGAAAAGTTGCTGACAAACGCTAAAGATTTAAGCCCGGACTACCCTTTTGTTCTACCTGCGGTAGAGGCACATCTAGCCAGAAATTTAGGCTTCAATAGACCTGGAAAACCTCAGCAAATCATAAAGCAACTAATCGAAGAAAATAATACCCAAAAATTAAACGTGATTTTCCCATTATTTCAAAAAGAAGCTGCGATCTATGGGTTTGGGGATTTGTAAGTGGAGAATATGATTAGAGAAATAGAAGTTGGATCAATTTAAATTATAAATTTATAACTTTGATGACATAAAAAACCCTATCCAACGCATTGAATAGGGATGTTGCTTTACGCTTTTTGGTTTTACCAGTTGGTTTATGTGCTCACCTCTTCAATGGCAACAACCTTTGCTAAATAACGTTCTGCATCTAATACGGCCATACAACCCAACTCTGCTTCTTCCCCATACATAGAGTTTGAACCAAACGATATGGGTATATTCCAATTTACTTTCTATAACGCGCAAATTTTCTATACTCTTAACGGTTAGTTTAATATTTTCTCCTATATGTAAAGTTCTCGCCTTGATCTAATTATATTAGCAAAAAAAGTGAATGAAAAAAATTACGTTTCTGCTGCTATTATGTTCTCTTCAATTTTTCGGTCAAACGACTACCACGATTGAACAATTATATTTTAAACTGAGTTTTGAGGATAATAATAACCTTAAGGGTACCATCGACTCGATTGTTTCTTCAAATTCTCAAGAACTATCAAAAGAACACGCGCTTATTTATGCAATTTTGCATCCGCCTTTTGTAAAAACAATAGATAGCATAAAAGGCTTCTCGCCGAAACTTTTTGATGGCATAGAAGAACTTGTTGATGCCTACAGAACAATTCTTGAAGTCGAAACTTTACCTAATGTAAATGTTCTGGAAAGGCTTACAATACCTTATGCTGAATCAAAAAATTTGTGGTTAGCAGATTTGTATTTTAACCTTGGAAGCAATTATTCGAGTAATAAACGTTATGATGAGGCCATAAGCGTATTTTCAACCGCAATTGAATTAATAAAACCAAACGACTTCAATCCCTCTAGTATATACAATTCCAGAGGAAATGCCTACTACCAAAATGCACAACGAGATTTTGCTAGAAATGATTTTGTGAGTGCTTATCAAGAACGTATTAAAAGTGGAAATATTGAAAAAAAATACCTCACCAAAGACCTATGGAATATCGGTGTACTCTTTGTAAGCGAAGGTGAGTATTATGAAGCAATACCTTATTTAAAAAAATCGCTGGAATATATGGAAGAAGTTGATCCATCAAATCCCTATTTACTATCACGATATGCGCTATTGGCAGATTGTTATTTCTATAACAATGACATCAAAAGTGCTCAAATATATGCTGAAAGAGGTTTTGCACTAACCAATTCAACGTTGAAAACTCATAATGCTTATCTTAATGGATTGATAGAATCAAGTCTTAGTAGAGTCTATAACTCATTAGGGAATTATGAAAAAGCTGAATACTTCGCACAGCGTGCATACGAAGGCGCACTTAAAAACTATGGCGATGCTGATTCAATTACCTCTGCTTTTTTAATTGACTTAGCTACTGTTAAAGCCGCAAGAGGAGATCATTCTACGGCCCAGGAATACTACGAAAAAGCGATTGTAATAGCCAGGAATACGGGGAGGCTATACTCTGTTACGGCGGCACTTAATGAATACAATTTTTATCTTATCACTAACCGAAAATTTGAGAGGGCTCAAGAATACTTAGATCAAGAAAAAGCACTTTTCATTGAAAATAAGGACACTTTATCTGTAAAGTTTTATGTAAATCAACTTTATAGAGCCCAAGCAAAACTAGGATTAGATCAGATTACTGAAGCGCAATCTTTACTTAAATCTGTTTCTATGGGGTGGGAGCAATTTAAAGGGATGGAGCAAAACATTAGAGACACTCAAACGGCTCTGGTAGATCTCCAGATCAAACAATTTAAGAAAACGCAAAACATCACCCAACTCATAAAAGCGCAAAACAACTTAGATCAATTAATTCATCTTCTGGTCAAAAGTAAAAACAAGTACGATAGTGAAAAATCTAAGATTTTCTATGGGGCAGAAATAATTCCTTCTATTGAAAAATCACTTGAACTAATTTATTTAAAAAATACTGTTAAGGCTGAAAAACAAGATTTTGATTATGCTTTGAGGCTAATGGAGATCAACAAAAACTCAGCTTTATTGGATGGTCTAAGAGAAAAAGAACTTGCTATGCAATTCCAAGTTGATCCTAAAATTATCGCTTTAAAAAGTGCTGTTCAAGACTCTATGATTAAGTTAGATAATACCTTTAACCAAATTCAAGACTCAGATAAGGGTGATACGGAAAAATTACAGGTTTTAACAAACCAACAACTCTACTTTCAAACCAAATTGGATAGTCTGAGTATCTTGGTACAACAGAAGTATCCCGAATTCCACGAAGTAAAGTCACTGGAATTGGCAGAGAACATTACCTTTTATCAAGACCGTTTATTAGCAGATGATGAAATGTTAGTTGAATACTTCTTGACACCAACTGACCTGTATACGTTAACACTGACCAAACAAGATGTAAATTTTGTAAAAAAAAGTATAAATCATTTATTTGAAGACCAGCTCAATTTATTAAGAGAAAAAATTCTGAATAGGGCGCCTTTAGATAAACTATTGAACACGATCTCACCCGTTATTTTACCGCAAATACCTAATGGCATTAAAAGGCTAACCTTTATTTTAGATGGTATGTTAACCAAAATACCGATGGAGATTTTGACCTTCAAAAATGATTATTTGATTCAATCCATGCCAGTTCGCTACGGTGGTTCTGTACAATTGCTCTTTGAGCAAACGCGACAAAAAGATAGAACTAGTACGAACAACTGGTTGGGATATGCAGGTACTTATAAAGATTTGCCCTTACCCTCAAACGAAACTGAAGTTGATGCTATTTCAAAACTCATGGAGGGAGTATCACGCGTGGACAGCTTAGCAACTAAAGCAAACTTCTTAGAAGAAGGGCCCAAGCATGATTTATTGCACTTAGCTGTACATGGGGTGCTTGATCATAAGAACCCTATGAATAATCACCTTTTATTTTCAAATTTTAATGATGAAGAAGAACAAACAGTCAAATTGACTACTCAAGAAATATATGGATTAGATTTATCTGCCAAATTAGCTGTTTTAAGCGCGTGTAATACGGGTAATGGAACGTTTTCTAATGGCGACGGTTTGATGAGTTTGTCAAGAGCTTTCAATTATGCAGGAGTTACAAGTACGCTCACAAGCCTTTGGAATATTAGTGATGCACAAACCTCCACTCTAATGATTGGATTCTATAGAAATTTACAGAATGGGATGAACAAAGACACTGCATTACAAAAAGCTAAGCTCACCTACTTAAAAGAGACAGATGATGAAAAATTAAAACACCCCTACTATTGGGCTGGTTTTATCATTTCTGGTGATGTTAGTAGAGTATCTACGCCTAATTATTACACCTATGCTCTTGTAGCTGTGATTATGCTAGTTTTAGGAATCAGTGTTTTTTATTGGAAGAGGAAATTGAGAAAGAGGACCAGCTGAATAGGACGAATCCTTATGTTTAGTATAGAACCCGCTCTCATACAGCGTCAAAAAAAGTTGCTCTGATTGTAGATGATTTTTCATTGCGTTACTAGTGAGCACATATAGCCCTTCTAAAAACTACCAATTAGTAAAAACCCGTTTCATTGAGTTGAAACGGGTTTTCATTACTTCTTACCTTGATGGTTTACCAGTTGGTTTGTGTGCTCACCTCTTCAATGGCACCAACCTCTGCTAAATAACGTTCTGCATCAAGCGCGGCCATACATCCTGTACCTGCAGCGGTAACCGCCTGGCGGTACTCTTTATCCTGTACATCTCCACTGGCGAATACACCGGGAATATTTGTGTGCGTTGACTTACCTTTTGTAATGATATACCCGGTATCGTCCATATCAACCTGACCTTTAAAAATATCGGTATTGGGTTTATGGCCAATGGCAATAAAAAGACCGGTGATCTCAATTTCTTCTTTCTCTCCGGTTTGGTTGTTGACCATACGCAAACCTTCTACCACATTTTCTCCAAGCACTTCATCAATTTCAGTATTATAACGTAAATCAATGTTTGGCGTAGAAGTCACCCGATGTTGCATGGCTTTACTGGCCTTCATATAATCTTTACGCACCAGCATGGTCACTTTCTTACAAATCTTAGCGAGATAGGTAGCTTCTTCGGCTGCGGTATCTCCTCCCCCAACGATCGCTACGTCCTGCCCCTTGTAGAAAAAGCCATCACACACGGCACAGGCTGAAACTCCGCCGCCACGTAAACGCTGCTCACTGGGTAGGCCCAGGTATTTTGCAGAAGCCCCTGTGGATATAATCACACTCTGTGCTTCAATCTGCTTATCGCCATCAACAGTAATGCGATGGATACCACCTTCTTCGGTTGAGAAATTAACTTCAGTCACCATTCCGATTCTTACCTCTGTCCCAAAACGTTCTGCTTGCTGCTGGAGTTGCACCATCATTGTCGGTCCATCGATTCCTTCCGGGTAACCGGGAAAATTATCCACTTCGGTTGTGGTAGTCAATTGTCCGCCGGGCTCCATCCCTGTGTAAATCACCGGTTGCATATCAGCACGGGCTGCATAAATCGCCGCTGTATATCCCGCAGGACCAGATCCTATAATTAAGCATTTTAGTCGTTCTATCGTATCAGACATAAGAGTAATTTAAGTTGTGTCAAAAATAACGAGAATGTCTCGTTATGGAAAAGGAAATAGATTGAAAGTTATGATCAAACTATCAAGAATTTCAACGAAAAACTGTCTCTACGATTTTGATTGACCTTTGGAACATTTCTTGTGTACAAGAGAGGTTCAGGCAGAAAAATCAATTGGGTAGAGACAGGTATATCTTGACCGATATTCTAGTGAGACTTAAATTTGACTCATTCCCCCGTCAATTTCCAGTTCAATTCCATTGACATAAGACGCATCATCACTCGCTAAAAATACTGCTGCAGCGGCAATCTCTTGGGGTTCACCAAAACGACTCAGTGGTACACTCTGTGCCATATTGGCGCCCATTTGTTCTACTTCTTCTTCACTCATCCCATCCATTTTGCTGTAAATTGGCGTGCCAATAGGTCCAGGTGCGATGCTGTTTACACGTATTTTTCTTGGAGCAAGTTCTGCTGTAAGTACCCGTGCATATGCACGTAATGCACCTTTTGAAGCACTGTAGACACCGCTTCCTTCAAATCCTTTTTGATGTACAATAGAGGTATTGAAAATAATACTGGCACCGTCTTTAAGGTGAGGAATTGCTTCTTTCACTAAAAATACCGGTCCTTTGATGTTGATATCGAATTGATTATCAAAGAAATCTTCAGTCACCTGATCACTGGGCATAAATTGAGCCACTCCTGCATTAGCGAAAAGCACATCAATTTTTCCATAGGCATCTACCGCTTTCTTAATAAGTTTTGCATTATCTGCCGGCTTTGCCTGATCGGCTAATACGGTGATGAACTCTCCTGAAAGCTCTTGAGATGCCTGATCCAATGCTTCTTGTCTCCTTCCGGAGAAAACAACCTTGGCCCCTTCATTTAAAAAATATTGTACGGTTGAAAAACCGATTCCTGAATTTCCGCCGGTAATAACGGCTACTTTGTTTTTTAATTTACTCATAATCTTTGATTTAATTGTTTCTATTTTTTATTGAATTCATTCACTGATACTACTTTATAGGGATGATAATCTGGATTAGCGCTGCTAAATACCTGCAACATAGACGGGGCACCTCCAGCCTCAATAAGTTTTACAGCATTGTTAAGTGCTTGCTGATCTTTCCATTGCGCATAAACAACAACATGTTCGCTGTCCATACTTTTATGTATCGAAGCTGAAATAAACCCTTTTTGTTTGCTGATTACAGTTGAAATACCATCTTGTAAAAGATTGACTATCTTTTGCTGTTCTTCAGGTTTAGGACTAAGCACATTAACTACTGTTAAATGAGAACCAGCGGTAGAAATTGTCGCTTTGGGGGATGAACTGATCATCAATCCTGCTGCGTTAATTAGCGTAGTCGCGATAAGTGTTAGTGATAAAAGTTTAATTTTCATAATAAATAAATTAAGTGAATAAAATTTATTCTGAAACAATCATTTCAGAATAGGTTAAAAAAAATGATTAATGTATTGCGTTCATAATCGTATTGATAATTCCTTGTAAAGTTTTACGGTCTGTGATGCTCATTCCGCGAACGCGTAAACCCTGAAACGAACTGATTAAATAATTGGTTAAAATAGGTGTTTCAATAGTGGTTATGATCTCCCCGCTCTCCTTTCCTTTTTGTACTAATGTTCCAAAGATTTTTTGCATCTGCTGATCATTATGCGAAAGCCATTCTGCGATCGTAGTGTTTTGATTTCCCATTTCGGTAAGGCAACCAATGGTCATGCATCCTTTTTGATCTTTATCGGTGGTTATTTCGTCCAGATAACTTTCAAAAATAGCTCTTATGGCTTTTTTATAATTTGAGGTTGCATTTACAGCCGGCTTAAAATGATCCTGATTCTTCGACAAATAATGACTGAGTGCTGCCTGATAGAGCTCTTCCTTACTTCCAAAGGTATTATAGATACTACTACGATTTAGCCTGGTTACTTCTACCAGATCCTGCATAGAAGTACCATTAAACCCTTTTAACCAAAACAGTTTAGTTACCTTATCTAAAATATCTTCTTTATTAAAAGCAAGTGTCCTAGCCATACTGTTTGAAATGAACAGTACAAATATACTGAAATGAACAGTACAAAACTAACTTTTGAAATATTTTAATTAATTGATGTTACTTTGCAGTTCTGATGACAAGTGAAACTTTAGGACATATCGCAGCTTTTTTAACTACCTTCTCTTTTGTGCCCCAGGCGTATATTACGCTAAAAACCCAAAATACCGCGGGAATTTCACTCACCATGTACATTATTTTCTTTTTGGGAGTATTAAGCTGGTTGATTTATGGGATTCAGATTGAAAATAGTCCCATCATTTTTGCTAATAGCATTACTATAGTCCTGGCCGCCCTTATTTTGTTTGTGAAAATTAAGAATACACTAAAGAAGACTTAATCCAAGATCAAATTACATTCTTGCTGGTATAGTTAAACTATATAATTCAATGGGCTGATTTCTTCCGCGTAGTTCGAATTGCCCGTGAGGCACTACGCTAAAGCTCTCAGGGATATTCAATTTTCTTTTTAAGTCTTCAGAAAATAATACATACACCTTTAGTTTCTTAGATAGCTCCTGTATACGTGCCGTAGTGTTAAGCACATCTCCCGTGTAGATAATATTCTTTTTTAAAATACCGATCTTACCCGTTGCCACTGTCCCAAGGTGCAATCCTGCTTTAAAAACAGGTGCTACCTGGTATTTCTGTAAATAGCTAGATTGCTTACGCTCAAACTGATTTAAAATGTCAATAAAGCATTGTAAACAGCGATTATCCTTAATGCCAGTAGTTTCACTCCAGCTAATGACAATTTCGTCTCCGATGTATTGATAGACTTCACCTGCGTTATGCTCAATGGCTTGGGTCATGTCACTAAATACATCTTTAAGTAAATTAAAATAAGCTTCGTGCCCAATTTGCTCTGCGATTTTAGTAGAAGATTTCATATCTAAAAACATAAAAATGCGACTTTCTTCAAAGGGGCGAGTATATTTTCCCAAAACCAAATTCTTAAATGTGGTTTGACCTAAATAATGAGAAGTTTCATAAAATAATAGGGTGACATTAAGAACCACGTAGATATAAATGATAATACTCCAAAACGCGAAATCCCTAAAGAATATACCTACTGTGCGAATGACTTTAAGATCAAATGGAGACAAACCCAGTGCACGAGAATTAATGATGAATGACATCATAACCATAAAAAAGACAATGAAAATGACATAAAATAATGTCTTTGCCAGTATTCTTATGATTATAGGCCGCGATCTTAGCCAGTTTTTAAGTAGTGTAAATTCAAGCCATCCTTGTATAAAACCGATGATAAAAGAAAACGCCGGAACGTAAAGTACATTATCGGTAAAATTATACGGGTTTTTCGTACCCGGATAGTGCGACGAAGATCCTAAAATTCCGCGTTCAATCATCGCGTAAATGAGCGCAAATGAGGTCCACGCCAAAGCAAAAGTAAGTGCGCTGTATAAAAGTCTCTTTCGTTTGAAATTCTTTGGCATATGCTACAATTCGAATAACAATGTATTACATGAGATAATGTAAAACAAATGCAGCAGCATATGTTGTCTCTATTTTACCCTGTTTACTATCTAAAGCGTGTATATAAATCGAAACGTTACAAATCTTGGTTGGATAAATGTTTCAGAAGAAATTACAGCAACATTATTAGCGCTATTTCTTACCTGAGCGTCTATATTTAATAGGTTTGTTGCTTTGAGCTCATATTCCCATTTTGCATCTCGATCCTTTCGATAAGATATCCTTGCATCCCAGGTTTGAAATGATTGCGAATTATCATCGCCTAAATCCTGATTCGTATAGGCGTAGTTAGATCTTATGGTAACTTTCTTCCAGATATAAGCATCAAATTCTACTGAAGGTGAATTGGTAATAATTTGAGTTTTTCTATTTCCCTGGTTATTGTCATTTATGCTGTAATTATATCTAAAGGTTACGTTAGGCGCAATTTTGAAGTTGGTGCGTAACTCTGGCGTATAGGTTTGCGTAAAACCCTCATTTAGCGATCGTTCATCTTCTATAAATTGATTGATTTTAGTATAGTTAAAGCTTGTCCTAAGACTAGCTCTTACTTTGCCGAAAGTGCGTTGGATCCTCCCAAAAACACTCAAACTCTCATCTGCAAAATTAGAATTGAAAAAGCTGCTGGTACGTATGACGTTATCAAAATCTGTACTACTTCGTATTTGATCCACATTGTTTGAATAGGCTGCGCGGGCAAAAACATTAGTATAATTAAACAAATTAAAGCTGCTGTAAAACAAGCTCAGGTTATGTGAGAGCGCATTTTGTAACTCTGGTTCCCCAGATTGAATGCTATTGTAGCTATTTAATACTAAACCTTCTGCCAATCTAGTAACATCGGTAAACTGGTTTTGCATGTTGTAGCTAAAGGTGAGTGATTCACTTTTTTTAAACTGAATACGTGTCTCAACATCGGGCAATATTCTAAAGAAATCATCCTCATAGGTTTCACCAAATTGGGTGTTTTTATTCCCGTAGGCATGCACCGAAAATCCCGGAGTCACGGTAAACTTTCCGCTTCTAAATCTATAATGAGCACCCAGGTAAATATCACTAAAATTATAGTCGGTATCATTGGTGGCATTTCCCTCCATGGGTGTGGGTTGAAGGCTCATCCCCGGCAAAAATTGAAAAATAGCAGATGAAAATTCTTGGCGACTTAAAATAGTACCAAGCGTAAAATTAAGGTTACTCTTGGGGTTCAAAATACGATAGTAATCCAATTTAGCATCTAGCTGATTGGATTTGATCCGCCTGTCCTGGGCTAAGTTATAGTTGTCTTCGGTTGTGTCCAGCCCTAACGCTTCGGCTGTTGCATCAAATGCATCAGTTTGTGAATCAGGATCATTTGGGATTAGCGCATTATAAAACGGATCTTCATCTTTGATAAGATGTTGTGCTTCTAACGCGAAAATATTATTCTCATCAAGGGTGTAATAATAATTTATATTTTGATTTAGGCTAAAGGGTGTCACCTCTTCTAACTGAGTTGTGTTCCCTACTACCGATGAGAGTAAGGTTTGGTCCTGACTATCATCTGACAATCTACCTAGTACATCGTAATCCAATTGATTACTAAAATTAGGCTGGTAGGAGGCACTAAGCTTTACCAATCCTTGATTGGAGCGCTCCATTGTGGATTGCTCTGTAAATTCATCTGGAATGTCTAAATCTATATTTGTATACCGTAATTCACTAATCTCTCTGGATTGTATTTGACTGCTGTTAGCGATCACAAAACCGCTAAAATCCAGCGTTTTTTTTGCCGCATAACTAAAGTTGGCTGCGGCCAATTGATTTTCAATCTTTACCGCATTGGTTTGATTAGTTAAAAAGTTAAGGCTGTTATCACCAAGATTTAAGGTAGTACCACTACTCCTGCTTGGAGCTCTAAAGCCACCACCAAAACTTCTAATATCTCTTCGGGTGAGGGCAAGTTCACCAATATTATTAACGTCCCCAATGAAATTAATGCTGTATGTTGGGTTATAATAAAATAACTTTGGTTGTACCAAATAACGACCTTCATCTGGTGAAGCCCCGCCTCCTACCGTAACATCACCAAACCAAAAGTTCTCTTTACCCTCTCTAAGTTTGATATTAAGGGCCACATTGTCTTGATTATTTGCAACTCCGCTAAGTTGCCTTACCTCTGCATAATTTCGCAAGACCTCTATTTTATCTACCGCTTTAGATGGAATGTTTTTGGTCGCTAACTTGGTATCCCCATCAAAAAAATCTTTGCCATTGACCATGAGTTTGTTTACTATCTTACCTTCTACTTCCACCTGCCCATCTTCATTAATTTCAACTCCCGGTAAATTTTCCAATACATCTTCCAGCTTGCGCTCCGTCCCTGTGTTGAAAGAATCTGCATTATAAATAAGCGTATCGCCTTTGACAGTAACCGGCATATCATAGACGATTTCTACGGCATCCAGTGCATTATCTGGCAGTAGAATAAAGTTTTTAGTGAGATCGCTTTCCTTAGTGATAATTGATTGATCAACGGATTTATATCCTATGTAGCTTATTTGAATCTTGTAGGTGCCATTTTTACCCAAAGACAGAGAATATCGTCCTTGAGCATCTGTAATTCCGTAGGATTCTAAACCACTAGTCGCTTGATTAATGGCAATGACATTGGCCATTTCTAAGGGTGCTTTTAGACTATCTTGCACAACACCGCTCAGCTTTACTTGAGCAATACACGTATTGACTGCGAAAAGCAGAAGGATCAACAGGTATTTTTTCATAAGGGTGTTTGAGATTAATGGTCATAAGCTAGCAATGAAAGATCTAACTCCTACGCCTGCCGCGGTTATTTCTCATCTCAAGCATCTTTTTTTGTATCGTAGCTTGGTATTCATTCTTGGTGATTTCTTTTCCTTTATTTGGTGCCTCAATGTCCAGTTTATCTTTAGGATTTAGTACAATTTTAGAGCATAACATTACTGTATTTCCTGCACTTATTTCTAAGATTAATCCGGGTAATCCCCAATATTCTGACGGTCCATGACTTACCGGTATTTGCGGAGTATACCACGCTTCAACATCTGTCATGGCAACCTCTGGTTCTTTGGCTACGCCGGTAGAATCTTTGACCGTTTCAGTTGCTCTTCGTAAATCACTCCAAGAAAAAGTGTACCAGGTTAATTCTTTTGTAGGGATAGATGCCGTTGCTTTAAAACACATGTATTGACCAATCTGTTTAGACTCCTTGCCCATTTTCCAGTCAATCTTTTGCAAGCTGTCTTTGACTAAAAATTGTTTTCCATAAAATTCCTGGCTCTGCACTAATGCCACATCTTTTACATTTTTGTACTGTTCACCCTGTGAAAAATTCTTTCCCCAAGAATCTGTTGCTCCAGAAATCGCGTCCAGTTTTTCTTCTTCATCAAAAACAGATTCTGTTTTATTAAAATTAAGGACGTAGGTTTTTTCCAGCCTATTTTGAAGTCGTGCCTGCATCTGTTTTTTTTGGGCTTCACTCATTCGTGCTCCCCACCTACCAAGCTCCATTTTTGCTTTGTAGGAGTAAATGGCCTGCCCTTGAAACTCTTGAACGGGAGAAAAGTTTACGTCTGGCAAAAAGAAAAGGGAAATAAGACCAAAGATTGCCAACGACTTAAATAGTACTGATTTCATAGATAGTAAAATAAAAATTCGGAAAAAGATACACATTGAACTAAATACATCTTCTGCCTTTGGTATACTATTAACCTTTGTTTGGTCAAAAGGTTTAACACAGCATATATTAAAAAATCAATTCCTTAATTTTATCTGCATAGCCTCTGCTCACTTTAACTTTCTCCTGATTCGTTAAAACAAGTAGATAACTCTTACCATATTTAGCCACTTCTGCCACCTTTTCTAAATGTACAATGCTACTACGGTGAATACGCAAAAATCGCGTTGGATGTAAACGCTCCTCTAATGCGCCAATCCCATGATTACTCAAATAGGTTTCCTTTGCAGAATGTATTTTAGAATAGTCCCCATAAGCTTCAATATGATGTATATCTGCTGTGGATAAAGTGACGTATTTATTCCCTTTTTCTACAATAATTCGTTCAGGAAAGTCTTGTTTTTTCGCCATGTGTTCTTCGGCGAGAGGAATGATTTTTTTTGTCATTCCCAGTGATGCTTTTTTAATGGACGTTTCAAACCGATCTTTAGTATATGGTTTAAGTAAGTAATCAATCGCATGTACTTCAAAGGCTTTTAAAGCATATTGATCGTACGCAGTACTAAATATGATATTTGGGATCTCATCCAGGTGTTGTAAAACATCAAAACCTGTCATTCCCGGCATTTGAATATCCATAAAAACCAGATCCGGCTTAAATTCATTGATGATTTTAATGGCGTCTACACCATTGTTTGCCTCGCCAACCAAAATTAGATCAGGGTACGCCTCCAAGTATTCTTTGATAAGATTACGGCCAGACTTTTCATCATCTACTATTACTACTTTTTTCATAGACTAAACTGAACAATTAAGCCTTGCGGTGAATTATCCAATAAAAATAAACCAGAGTTGTACATTTTCTCAAGTCGTTTTTGAGTATTACTCAATCCCACACCCGTATGCATGACTTCACTTTTGTCTACTACTCCTACTCCCGTATCTTTGATTTCAAAATGAAGTCTACCCTCTTTTTCATCCACTTTGATAGTCACTCTACCACCATCTACTAACGGAGAAATACCGTGCTTTACAGAGTTTTCAACTAATGGTTGTAGTATCATTGGAGGTACTTCTCTATCCAGCAATTCACCGGGAACGTCTACTAATATTTCCAGCCGATCTTCAAAACGTTTTTGTTCCAGATCAAGGTATTTTTGTACAAAATCCAGTTCGTCCTTAAGTGGCACAACATCCTCACGACTGGCGCGCAATTGATACCTAAATAAGTCTGAAAGTTCTGCAATCATCTCACGTGTATCCTCCATCGCTGCCGGTACACTGGCATTAATTGTATTAAATACATTGTATAAAAAATGTGGGTTGAGTTGCGCTTTAATCGCACTAAGCTCACTTTTAAGGGCAATATTCTTCAACTCAATTTCTTTTCTAAGTCGGCGTTGGTTCGATACGTAGTACTCATACGCATGAAACGCTGCAAACTGCAGGAGATACACCAATCCCGGAATGTATACATCCCAAACCTGACCGTTACCGCCCAAGTGGCCCATTCCAAAATAATCACAAATAGCGTAATACCCTCGCCATGCCAGCACAATGTACAACGGCATGGTTACTAGATGGATCAGGAGACGATAGGCTAATCTCCAGTGCCTAAACACCTTAAAAATAAGGGTCCAGATTACCGCCATTCCTACAAACATGATCATGTACTGTAATCCTGCTCCATCAAGCCATGCCCAGGCATTAAATAATTCATCTAACGATCTATATTCATCGGGGTAACTTCTCCAGATTGTCAATCGATACATAGAGGCCATTAACAGATAGATGGCGATGACAATCGCTATCTCGCCTATCTGTATTCCTCTAATTCTTTTTTTCCACATAGCGTGTTATTTAGCAGCTTCAAATACATACCATAAATCTGTCGTATATGGATCGTAACTTAGTTTTAATGTCCCTAAGGTACTATTTATTATGTATTCTCCTTTGATCTCTAATTCAGTTCCATCCAGCCAGGCTTGCGCATTGCCGTCCTTAAAATAAAAAATTATACCGTTACTAAAAACCAAACTAAGATTGGTCATATTCTCTTTAGAAGAAGATATGAGTCGCTTTTTCTCGATAGAAATAGGGTCCCCATATTTAACTTCACTAAACTGAAAATTTTGCGTAGCCCTCTTTTCCTTTACAGTCGCAGATGCAGGCAATGTTAGGGTTGAATTCATTAATTCAAAACGATCGGGTTCAGTGTTCCAGGTGGTGAAAATGTATAAGGTCGATGGAGATGTTACCTCATAGGATTTGATTTTTTCAAGTTCCTCATGATTCAAAATCGTCTCTCCTTGTTCATCTTGTAAAATAAAGCGCGTATCAGGTGGATAATTCACTTCACTGTTGTTATCGTCCAAACTTATTTTTAAATACGATTTTTTTTGAGCGATCCCGTTTATACTTAGTAAGCTAATGAGTAGTGTGATAATCGTTTTCATGTCTATATATTTTGTTTGCTACAAATTTACCCTCCTTATCCCCTTTGATAAAACTTAAAAAGTTGAGTTGCACTATAGGCCGATGAATTGTCCATCGCCCGTTTAACTGCCCATTGGGCGCTTCGGCAGAAATCGATTGAGTGTGGATTGTCATTGATCCATCTTTGAACTCAAATAAAACTACCATGAAAAAATACATTCTTGTACTCATCGTTTTTTTCGCTTCCGCGGAAGCGTATTACAGTCAGTCTTTAAGCGGAAGAGTAGTTGATCAAAAGGATCAACCCATTGCCTTTGCCAACATCCTACTAAATGATGCCTATGGTAACCTCATCAAAGCCGGAGTAACGCAGGAAGATGGTCAATTCATCCTGAAGGATATTCCTGAAGATTACTATAAGATCAATGTAAGTTTTGTGGGTTACACCACTTACAGCAATGGACTCAACATGGGAAAGACCGATAAAATATTAGATCCCATTATACTTAGAGAAGATGCTGAAGCGCTTGAAGAAGTTGTTGTGAAAGCAAGAAAACCTATTGTACAGGTTGAGCCGGATAAAACCGTATTTAATGTATCTGAAACCATCACCGCAACCGGAAATAATTCCCTTGACTTACTACGAAAAGCACCGGGTGTTCGCATTGATAACAATGATAACATCATTGTAGAAGGAAAAAGCGGAGTGCTTATTTACATTGATGATCGACAAAGCTTTTTATCTGGAGATGATCTTACCGCATTTCTTCAATCACTGCAAGCCGATGATATAGAATCCATTGAAATTATTACTCAACCCTCTTCCAGATACGATGCTGCCGGTAATGCGGGAATCATTAACATTCGCTTAAAACGAGAAAAAGGATTGGGGACACGAGGTAGCATCTCCAGTACATTGACCTATGGTGATTTCTTTAGAAATAATAGCAGTCTTGCGCTAACGAAAAAAACAAAAAAGTGGAATCTGGGTTTGAATTATTCCAACTATACCGGTAGATCAACCGGATTTATTAATCTTTTTAGAATACAGGGAGACAAAATATTCGACGCACAAACAGAATCAGAATTTGATGGATTCAACAATAATATAAGGACCTCTGCAGATTATGTTGTCAATACAAAAAATACTGTAGGAGCTCAATTTAGTGCCAACTGGAGGGATGCTGAATCCAGATCTACGTCAAGAACTCCTATTATTGATCGTGGTACTAACGCTGTAGATAGTATTTTATTTGCACCTAATTCAAGTGAAAGCAACAGCCTAAATACAAATACCAGTTTATATTATCAATACAAAGATACGCTGGGCACGAGTCTAAATGTTGATCTTACGTATGGTTATTTTGACCGCGAACGAACTAATGACCAGCCCAATTTTTATCTTACTCCTCAAGATGAAATACTTAACCAAAACATCACCGCTCAAAATACGCCTATAGACATTGCTATTTATGTCGCTAAGGCTGATTACGAACAAAAACTAGGCAAGGGTACCTTTGCCGCCGGCGGTAAATTCTCTCAAGTCAATACAGATAATACGTTTGAGTTTTTTAGCATTGAAAATGATGAAGCCATATTGGATACCACCCGAAGCAATAATTTTGTCTACGATGAACGCATCCTGGCTGCTTATGTCAATTATAATGTTTCTATGAAGAAGTGGAAAATTCAGGCAGGAATACGTATGGAAAACACACATTCTTTGGGAGAATTAACCACCATGACCCAAAATGATGATGAACTGGTAGAACGGGATTACACGAACTGGTTTCCATCTGGAGGACTTACCTATCAGGCGAGTCAACATCATTCATTAGCTTTTATTTATAGCAGAAGAATACAGCGACCCAATTACCAGGATCTCAACCCATTTGAGTATCAGCTGGATGAATTGAGTTTTAGACGAGGCAATCCTTTCTTACAACCTCAATATACTGAGAATGTGAAGCTATCACATACCTACAAATACACTTTAACTACAAGTCTTAGCTATTCTTATGTAAGTGATTTCTTTGCACAAGTGACTGAGGCGGTCGGGGAAAATCAAAATTTCCTAAGCACGAGAAACGTAGCTGATCAGGAGATTTATAACCTGAGCGTATCCTATCCTAAGAAACTTAAGGAATGGTGGAATATTTATGTGAGCCTTTATGGATATTACAGTAAATATACTCCCACCAATCCTGCTTTTTTGGCCGTAGATCAAACCACCTATGGCGGTTATGCCCAGAGTACCTTTAGCTTGCCTAAAGATTTCACGATTGAAATTAGTGGTTGGTACAGCAGTCCATCCATTTGGGGAGGAACATATCAAACAGAGTCCTTAGGTTCATTAAACGTAGGTGTTCAAAAAAAATGGACTAACTGGACAGCAAAACTTTCGGCCAATGATATTTTATATACCATCCCATGGCGCGGAGAGACCCAGTTTGGTGATCTATTTATTGATGGGAATGGAGGAAGCGACAGCCGTACCGTACAAGCCTACCTGAGCTATAGTTTTGGTAATAAAGAGGTTAAAAATAAGCGTAATCGCGAATCCAGTGCAAAGGACGAACAAAACAGAATTGGGGGCTAGTTGATCTCGGTAACCTTATGGCTCACATTTCCATTTTGAAATGTTACAATGTATAGCCTGTCGTAAATACTCTCATCCATATCCTTATATACATCATCTTGAATCAGGGCATTCACCTGCATTGGGATGGTGTTGCTATGTCCAACGATCAAAATGCGTTTTCCTTTTGGTTTCTTTACCAGATCCTTTACGTTTAAACGTTCAGCTTTATAGTTTCTCACTTCCAGGTTTTGAATTTCAGCAATAGGCGTTGCTGTTTCCATGGTGCGATGATAATTGGTAGAGAAAACAGCATCCAGAGATTTATTTTCAAAGTACGTTTTCCATTTTTCCACCCGTTCCAGGCCAGCTCCCGATAAGTGAGGATTCTCAGATTTTACAGTAGCTTTTTCAGCATGTCGTATAAAATAATAAACTGTTCTGTCATCTTCGGTTTGGGCATATGAGAATGAAAAACTAGCTAAGGCGAATAAAAGTAAAAAACGTTTCATGACTATTTTATTTAGGTCAAAATTACTACAAATAAAACTATGTGGCTATTTATCATAAAACTTTGGCGGGCAATATAGAATATTTAGGATTATTTAACGCGCCGGGGTATAATTATAACAAGGTTTTAATAAGCTATCCCATTCCTACCCGCGTTATAGTGTTAATTTTGTTCTACTTTTAAGTAAACTATAATCGCAACGTCAAATTCCAATTCACGTAAAAAGAAGTCTTCTAAAAAACGAAAAGCCGTAAAGATTTTTCTATACGTACTTTTATCGTTGGTAATTCTTTTTATGGCAATTATACTGTTCATTCGCAGTCCCTGGGGTCAAAATATCATTAAGAATAAACTCACCAGTTACGTATCTGATAAAACGAACACCGTAGTCGAGATTGAAAGGTTATTCATCACATTTGATGGAGATGTCGCGTTAGACGGATTGTACCTTGAAGATAAAAAAGGCGATACACTCTTATATTCCGGAGCGCTGGAAGCTGATATACCCCTGTGGGATCTAATTACAGGAAACGGGATTACCATTGATGATGTAGAATGGAGTAACGTAAGGGCTAATATCTCACGCCAGGATACGATGAGTGGATATAATTTTCAGTTTTTAATCGATGCGTTAGCCGGTGATCCATCACAAACAACACCTCAAAATGAAGAGACTTCATCTGGATCAACACAACTGACCCTGGGTGATTTTGAACTGGAAGATATTAAGGTGAGTTATGTAGACGAGGTGACCAATATGGACATGCAGGTAGATTTAGGAAGTTTTGACTTGCGCATGAGCGAAACAAAACTTGACAGTATGGTTTTTGTGGCAGACAGGGTTTATCTTAATGATACTGATTTTTCTTTTGAGCAGACCGGTCCTATGCCAGAATCTAATGATTCTACGTCTACCCCATTACCTCGCTTTGTGGTAGAAGATTTTAGAGTCAAAAATACTAACATTGATTATAGTTCTACCCCAGACAATCTTGATTTCAACACAGATATTAGTACCTTAAATGTTCAAGAAGCTCAGGTAAACTTAGGTGAAATGAGCTATAAGGCAAGTTCGCTAACGATGAACAACAGTGATCTGCGCCTTGATATGACAGAATCGAATGATGCGGCGACAGATAAGACCACCTCTGGTGAAATTCCGTGGCCACCCATTGATATTGACGTAGATCGGCTGAGTTTGGATGATTATACGTTTGAGTATTACCTCAATGGTGCAAAAGTAAGTGAAGGTAATTTTAACCCTAATGCTATCCGGCTCTCCCAATTACAACTCAACGCCACGAACTTTGTTTTGAAAGATAGGTTTGTGAATCTGGATTTGGCACATCTCTTTCTAAAAGAAGGATCTGGTATTAGCGTAAATCAATTGCAGTTCGATGCGCGACTCTCAAACAAAGGATTAGACCTTAAAGGTTTAAACGCAAGAGTCAATAGTAACAGATTGGCAGGTTCTGTTACGATGAGTTATCCTTCTCTTGAAGCGATTATGGATCGTCCCAGCACAGTAAACGCCGCTCTTGATCTCAACCAAATAAAAATTGATCTTGAGGAATTGTATCGTTTTCAACCGGCGTTACAAGAAAACCCATACGTGCAAACCTTAGCGAAAAAGAATATTACGGGATATGTGACTGCTTCGGGTCAAATGGATGATATTCAATTTAAAGAAATTAATTTTAATTGGGGAGGGACGACCCGTATCACGGCTTCGGGATCACTACAACATCCAACTGTCCCAGACTCCTTATCCTTTCGTCTGCCAGATGTACAGATTACCACGCAAAAATCAGATGTCCTGGCTTTTGTTCCGCAGGATCAACTCAGTATAAATCTTCCGAAGGAAATACGTCTTCAAGGGGATATAGCGGGGACCATGACTAAGGTAGATGCAGATGTCCTTTTGGCTACAAATGAAGGAAGTATCACAGTGGATGCATCTACCGCCTTTGGGGATCAACTCGCGTTTGATGGAAAACTTAACGTGGATTCCCTTAACCTGGGCACGCTGTTAGAAAATGAAAAGTTAGGAAAGCTCAACCTTAGTCTTACGGCTACAGGCAGCGGTTCAACCCTAAGCGATCTGGATGCCAAACTAGATGCAACTGTAGAAGGATTCACCTATGAAGACTACAACATTAATGATCTCACGTTAACCGGAGATATCAAAAACGGGCAGGGAGAAATACGATCTGATTACACCGATGAATTCTTAAACCTCAACCTTACGGCAGGCGTGGAGTTAGATTCTATTACTTCAAAAATTGATCTTAGCCTGGGTGTTATAGGTGCAAATTTAAAAGGCATAGGTCTTACCAGACGCGATGTAAGAACAGCTTTTAAATTAGATGCCAGTCTTGAAGGCAACACCAAAGATTATGATGTTGATGCCGAAATTATCGATGGCGTCGCTGTCTTAAACAATGAAGCGTATTTGCTGGGGAATTTTGATCTCAAGGCTCACGTTGAGCCAGATACCACAGCTGTGAAGATACAAAACCGAATATTGGATCTTACCCTAAATTCAAATACAGATCCCGGCGGATTAGGCGCTGCGCTCCAAAACCATTTTGAGCGTTACGTCACCGAAACTCCTCAAACCGATACAATTACAAACCCTGTGAACCTCACGGTGAGTGCTACCTTAAGTGAAGCTCCTATTTTGAGTGAGGTATTCCTACCGGGCATTACTGAGATGGATACCATTTCCATCAACATGAATTTTAAAGAAAAGGAGCGTAAATTAACATCCAGTCTTCATGCACCGCTCATTATTTACGCGGGTACTACGGTAGATAGCCTTCATGCGGTGGTTGATAGCGACAAAGAACATTTAGATTTTGAACTGGCGTTTAAGAATATTCAGTCGGGGCCCATAGATATCCAAAAAACGGTGTTTGACGGCAAGGTGGCCGATAATGTGGTCAATCTTGACTTTATCTCCTATGCAGACGCCGAAAAACTCATCCATATAAAATCAAAAATCATTCAAAACCAAGAGCAACGGTATGAATTTAGTTTAGACACTTCAGAATTAATTTTTAACCGAAACCAATGGAACGTTAATCCCAATAATAAACTCGTCATTACAAAGACCAATATTGAAGCCTACGATTTTGTACTAACTCGCCAACCTGAAGGTCAAGCAGGAAATACCAAACGAGTTGAATTAGTCAACAATGTTCCCAATATCAAAGGAGAACATATTGGAATGGAATTGGGAAATTGGCCGTTTCAAACCTTATTTACTTACTTAAATCCGGATGAAAAACTCGCCGAAGGTGATGTAAACGGTTATTTCGCAGTAGAATTTCCATTTGAAAAGCCTGCTTTAGTGGCAGACTTAACGGTCAATAAGTTTAAGGTGATGGAGCAAGATATGGGCAAGATTGCCTTGAATGCTCAATCAAAAAACGGGATCGACTACACGGCCGACATGGAGATAAATGGCGGACTCATTGACATAGATTTAACCGGGGATTATCGCCCCAATCCTACCTCTGCTCAAATTGACCTGGACTTAAACCTCAATCGTATTGATATGAAAGCAGTCGAGGCGTTTTCATTAGGCGAACTTCAAAATGCACAAGGTGAGATTACAGGTAAAATAGACATTGATGGTACCATAGCAGATCCTCAGTACGACGGTCAACTCAACTTTAAAGAAGCAGATTTTTTAATTAAAAAACTCAATGCCGCGTTTACACTTGCCAATGAACGCATTAAGATTAACAACGAAGCGATTGCTATGAATGGTTTCACGATTACCGATGAAAAGAAAAATGACTTGGTCGTTAGCGGAAAAATAGGAACAGAAAATTTCCTTAATCCAACATTTGATTTAACCCTCAAAGCAGATGATTTTCACATCTTAAACTCAGATGAAGATGATTTTGATCTGTTCTATGGAACTGCAAGTTTTAATGCCGATGCCACACTTACCGGCGATCTCAAATTACCGGTGTTAAAAGGAAAACTGGTGGTGAAAGAGGACACCAATGTCTCCTATGTGCTGCCTCCCCAACAAACTCAAATCGCGTCTATGCAGGGTGTTGTCATGTTTGTAAACAAAGAAAACCCCGATAGTATTTTAACCGAGTCTGAAGAAGAAGTCTACACCGTTTCGGGACTGGACATCACCGCTAAATTATTGATCAATAAAGGGGCTAAAGTGAGCATAATTCTCAACGAACAAACCGGGGATCAACTACAGGTACAAGGAAACGGTAATTTGGATTTTGGGATGGATGCTTCAGGCAGGATGAGATTAAATGGAAGCTACACGATCACCGATGGGTTTTATGAAATGAGCCTCTACAATCTGGTCAAGCGCAGGTTTGAAATCCTGGAAGGCAGTAAAGTAAGCTGGTATGGAGACGTTTTGGGAGCTCAACTGGACGTAAAAGCACGATATGATGTAGAAACCTCGGCTTCAGGATTAATGGCGCTGCAAACTAGTTCGTTAGGTAGCGCTGACAGTCAACGGTTTAGGCAGGAAGCTGAGTTCTATGTGTATTTAAATATTGACGGTGAAATCCTTCAGCCTAAAATATCGTTTGGATTAGACATGCCAGAGAGTGAGCGTGGATTAGCCGGTGGAGAAGTTTATGGCTATGTGCAACAGGTCAACCAACAAGAGGCGCAGCTCAATAAACAAGTCTTTAGCTTGCTGGTGTTGAATAAATTTTCGGCTTCAGGCAGTGACGGATCAGGCATTAGCGGTGCCAATATTGCGCGGGATAACCTTAATGACGCAATCTCTGATCAATTAAATGTATTTTCAGATAAATTATTAGGAGACAGCGGCTTTTCACTGGACTTTGGACTGGACAGCTACACCGATTATCAGGGAGACAATCCAGAGCAACGCACCACCCTGGATGTCGCTGCTCAAAAGAAATTATTGGATGATCGATTAGTGGTTAGAGTGGGCAGCCAGGTAGATGTAGAAGGCGGCAATAACAATGCGAACGATACTGAAACCACACCTTTGATTGGTAACGTGAGCATCGCTTATTTACTTACTAAAGACGGGCGCTATCGCTTAAAAGGCTTTAGAAGAAATCAATTTGAAAACATCATTGACGGGCAGTTGATTGTCAATGGAATTTCGCTCATATTTACGCGCGAATTCAATCAATTTGATGAATTGTGGCGTTCCCTGTTTAGTACAAAAACAAAAATTAAATCATCTGGTGAAGAATAATCGCTACCCATATACAAAAAGAATCTGCTGCGCTCTGGTCCTGGGGATATTTCTATTGGGACTAAGTTCCTGTAGCGTAGAGCGTTTTATACCAGAGGGGGAATACCTGTATACCAGTGATAATGTAGAAGTGGTGAGCGATACAGTTATTAAGGACAAAGGAGAATTAAAAAATGCACTGACGGCCAGTTTAATCCCTGCCACCAACAACAAGTTTTTAGGCATGTATCCCGGGTTGTATTTTCACTATAAAGCCCAACGAGAAAAACCCGGTTTCATCAATAAATTCCTCAATAATAAGTTCGGGAAGGAACCTGTATACCTGTCTGATGTTGAACCCTACCAGGTAGAAGATCTCATTAGAGGCAAGCTGGAGAATAATGGATTTTTCTACAGTGTGGTCGCGTCAGATGTTAAGCGCGACACCGCCAATAAAGAAGCCAGCGTTGATTATCGCGTAAAACTCTTAAATCCCTATTTGCTTAAATCGTATCAGCTGGATACCGATACCATGCTGATTTATTCTGAACTTAAAAAAGAGCTGCCGGGCAACATCATCAAAGACAAGATGCGCTTTGATTTGAGTGCGCTCAAGGCGGAAAGAGAACGTTTAGAGAGAGAACTTAGGAGTAAAGGATATTATCATTTCAATGCCGGATTATTAATTTTTGAGGCAGATACGAATCAATACGATACCAGGAGGTTTGACCTCTTTCTACGCCTGAAGAATAAAATCCCCGAAAAATCGACCATTCCCTATAAGATCAAAACCGTCAATATCTATCCGCATTATTCGGTTGAGGAAGATTCGCTTTCGCGGAAGTTTAAAGACAGGTATGCCGAAAAGAATTATTTTCAAAAAGAAGTTTTTTTTAAACCCAAGCGACTGGATCCGTTTATTTTGATTGAAGAAGGTGATTTGTACAGTCCTAAAAAATCCTCCAACACCAGCCGAAGGCTTTCCTCTATCGGTTTATATAAGTTCATCAATATTGAATACAATGAGCTGGATACTAATCCCAGTGACAGCCTGGGACTGCTGGAGGCCAACATCTATCTTTCACCCTTGAACAAACGTTCACTAAGGGCAGAGTTAAAAGCAGTGACGAAATCTAATAATTTTGCCGGACCAAATTTTTCAACCTCTTACACCAACCGAAATCTGTTTGGAGGCGGAGAGATCCTGGACCTATCGGCCAATGTGGGGTATGAAGTACAATTGGGCTCTACCAAACAAAATCTAGGAACAAGTAGTTTGCTACTAGGCGTAGAAAGCAAGCTCACCTTCCCACGAATGATTTTACCCTTTACCATTAATACAGATTGGTTTGATTACGCCATCCCAAAAACGGTGATGAGTCTGGGAGCAGAATATTTAAACCGCAGCCAGTTGTTTTCGCTTACTTCTCTCAATGCCAAACTGGGGTATTTATGGCAGGCTAACCGTTATGTCACCCACGAATTCTTTCCTGTAGAGAGCACCTACGTAAATCTGGGTAACGTTACGACTGATTTCCAAGAGGTGTTGGATGACAATGAGTTCTTACAGCGTAGTTTTGATCAGCAATTCATTAGCGGGATGCGGTATTCGTTTACCTACAATGGGATGGTAGACACTAAGGATACGCACCAATTCTACTTTAATTTCAACCTGGATACCGCCGGTAATTCCCTAAGCCTGTTTAGTGGCGGGGGGAGTCCAGATGATCCTGCGACCATCTTTGGGCTGCAATATTCCCAGTACGCCAAGGCAGATGTAGATGTGCGTTATCACTTTAAGTTCGCCAAACGCCAAAAGATCGCTACGCGCTTATTTGCTGGCTATGGTAAACCCTATGGCAACAGTGACGTCCTCCCCTACTTAAAGCAGTATTTTAGTGGTGGACCGTACAGTGTGCGTGCATTTCAAATCAGGTCCTTAGGACCGGGAACCTACACGCCAGAGGATGGTGATCAGACCAGCTTTTACGATCAGGCAGGGAATATTAGACTGGAGGCAAACATTGAGTACCGTTTCCCGCTGTTTAACTTTGTAAACGGGGCGGTCTTTGGAGATGCCGGTAATGTATGGAACGCTCCTGAAAATACCCAACTCAGCGGTAGCCGCTTTGAATCTGATTTTATCAATGAACTGGGTATTGGCGTGGGTACAGGAATTAGGATTGACATCCAGAGTTTTGTGATTCGTTTTGACTTAGCAGCTCCCATTCACGACCCTCAGCTTGACGAAGGCGAACGTTGGGATTTTAGGTGGGATGAACCCGTGTTTAACTTTGCGATTGGGTATCCTTTTTAGATGGTTCAAGGTTTTGTTTGATTTACATCCATCGCTTTTTTGACATTGTACTTGACAACCTATATTATCAATTCTATACGTATATCGACATATCTTTGCACAATCATCATGTTTAAAACTAATTTTATTTGTATTCCATTATTTTTTAGCACATTAAAAATTTAATATTTTGGATATATAGTGAAATAACTCTTCCTCAAGGAGTATATCAACAACTAGGTGGATATACGCAATATCAAAAATTCTGTATTTTCAACATATTGATTGTCATAATTTTACATTTACAACGATGTCTTATATCATTTTTTTAGTAGTATTGCTGATATAAACGAGTTGAAGGCAATGGCCCAAGGGGGACGCAAAAATCACGCACGCTGTGCGTTTCCCTTTTTGCTCCATCGCCTTCAACGGGATTTGTACATCGCACCCCATTTGAATCTAATTGTCTATTTTTATCCCAAGGTGTAAAGGCAAAAAGCACTGCCTTCAACACAGTGTATACCCTATGGGGCGCGATGATGGCTACCCGTGGCGCTGCGCCCCACACGCCATACACAAATCCCGTTGTAAAACATTTAAAATAAATGAAAGAGTTTTTAGAAGACTATGGTCTTTACAAAGAATTTGTACTACACAAAGAATATACTCCAGGAGGGAAAACATTTGTCATTCCAACCGATTTTATTGGACAAACCTTTGAATACAAATGCGAAAAGGAAGAGGCATATAGAACTTTTGAAATTGAATTAGAGCCATCCTACGAACCCTACTATGGGATTATGTACAATTTATCCAATGATTTTATAATAGATGGAAAATTAAATCATACTTTCAAAGCAATATGTAAGTGTAAGTCTTGCAATGAGTATCACGTAGAATTTCAACTTCATGTATATTCTAACAATGTTATACTAGAAGATTTGGGTCGTATTAGTAAGCCCATTTCTAATATTCCCGAACCTCCTCCTCCTAAAAATAAGCCTGACATTTTAATAGAAAAAATTGGAGCTTCTCCAGAAATAAGTATTCTTCCTAACAAAATAATCAAAAATTATTTTGACAGAGAATCCAATAAATGGTATTACAAAGGTATTAATGCGTTAGCTCAAAATTTTGGCATAGGAGCATTAGCATACTTTCGCAGAATCGTTGAGAAGGAACTAATTCATATTGTTGAGAGTATCAAAAAACTACCTGATTCTCATAATTCTGAAATTCAAAAACTATTAGATAAGCATAATGAAAACCCCAAAGTCAGCACTATCTACGACAACATATTTGAACATTTACCAAGTTCGTTGAAAGTACTTGGGGACAATCCAATTAAGTTATTGTATAACCAAACTTCGGAAGGACTTCATTCTTTAACAGAATCAGAATCTTTAGAAAAAGCTAGCAAAATATTAGTTCTGCTTGAGTTTGTGATAAAAAAAATAAATGAAGAAAAGTCGGAGATAAAAGATTTGAAAGAAATCGTAAAAGGACTGAAATAAAAACGTTTTACAACACAACCTATAAACAATAAGGGCTTCGGGCTCAATCGAAAGGTTTGCGTATTTTTATGAAGTCCGCAAAATCTTATGGATTTTGCTCTGGACAAGAAAAAATAAATCAAAACAATAAGATTTCGCTATGTGCGTGGCGGAAAGCAAACGCTAATTTGCTCCCATACTGTTCATAGCTCAACCGTTAGCATTAATTAAAACTATACGATTAAAATGTTTGAATACTTAGATGAAATCAAAAAGTTAATAGATAAACTTTCAGCGACACAAAGCGAGAAATTAAAAACTGCATCACGAATGGTAGCAAAAATTGTTGCCGATGACGGAATTATTCACACGATCGGAACCGGTCACTCTCAAATGATTGCAATGGAAATGTTTGGAAGGGCATCTAATATAGCGAATGTTAATGCAATTATGGACGACTTAGTGCTACTCACTGGTGGAGCAAGAAGATCAGCAGAAATTGAACAAGTAAGCGGTATTGCAGAAATACTCTGGAACAATTATAAAATCCAAAAATCAGACTTGATAATTGTAATATCTAATTCTGGAAGAAATGCGATACCAATCGAAATGGCAATCAAAGCTAGAAACGAAGGACTTAAAGTAATTGCGATCACGTCTCTTGAACAATCCCAGAAATATGAATCACGACATAAAAGCGGTAAAAGACTCTTTGAGATTGCCGATTTAGTAATTGATAATTGCGTTCCTTCTGGAGACGGAGTAATGAAGTCTGACCAAAAGCTTATTGGGCCTGCGTCATCTGTTCTTGGCATTTTGATTGTCAACATTCTTACGACCGAAGCAATAAAAATTAATCGTAAACAAGGAATATCTGTACCAATTTTTCAAAGTCAAAATATTGATGAGACTGATAAT
Source organism: Gangjinia marincola (assembly GCF_039523415.1). Classification (NCBI taxonomy): domain Bacteria; kingdom Pseudomonadati; phylum Bacteroidota; class Flavobacteriia; order Flavobacteriales; family Flavobacteriaceae; genus Gangjinia; species Gangjinia marincola. The sequence continues at coordinate 297 of NZ_BAAAFG010000012.1, read as the reverse complement.
GACAGACTTTATGAAAGATTTGAATCAAGGATTAAACATCTTTAAAAAAGAACTAATGCTAACAACGGCTATAATCAATGCGGGCAATACATTAATTTTGAGAGACTTATCTCTTGAAAATCGGGCCAGAAAACTGAAAGATACTGACCTTTAACCCCGCACTGAGCATAGCCCAGACCGTTGAAGGCAATGGCCCTAGGGGGACGCAAAAATCACGCACGCTGTGCGTTTCCCTTTTTGCTCCATCGCCTTCAACGGGATTTGTACATCGCACCCCATTTGAATCTAATTGTCTAT
>NZ_BAAAFG010000011.1:0-537 GCF_039523415.1 Gangjinia marincola | reverse complement strand
TAAAAGCCAATGTTACTGTAGATACCGATGGTGATGATTTGTTGGATTGTTATGATCTGGATAGTGATAATGATGGTTGTAGTGATGCCAATGAGGCCTACAGTGATCCCACTGCAGATGGTGGCGATGGCGGTGAGTACGGTACCGGAGTGCCTCCTGCAACAAATCCTGATGGGAGTGTCATAGCAGCAAGTTATCCCGGTACGAATGCGATGGTGATTGATGCAAATGTCTTGACAGTATGTACTATCGAAGATTTTGACAATGATGTGGTAGAAAACAGCGACGATGTTGATGATGACAATGATGGGATTTTTGATGTAGTAGAATGTGGTGTAATCAGGACTTGGGATACAAATGGGAGTAGTGCAGGAACAGGGAATCAACAGGCATTTTTAGATTCAGATGTTTGGGCTACAGATATTACTCTATCAACCGTTGGTGGTCAGTTTACAGGTACAGGGGACGATCGTTATATTGCCATTAATGAAAGAACAGGTGGTAATGGTACGTATACCATTAGTTTTGATGATGCTC
>NZ_BAAAFG010000010.1:0-896 GCF_039523415.1 Gangjinia marincola | reverse complement strand
CCGTTGTGTGCAATACAAAAAAAATGTACTCGAAAAAAGACAGAATTGAAGTTCAAGAAGCTATAATCAATTTCGCTAAATCGGATTCAAAAATCATCGATTGTGCAATAGTTGGTTCAGAATCTGTAGGAAATGATGATAAATGGTCTGATATTGATTTGACGTTTGGATACGAAAACGAAGCAGATGCAAACCAAGTATTGAGAGAGTGGAGCAAAATGATGTCGGAAAGTTTCGATGCAAATAGGCTATTTGACATTTCTTATAAAGAGTCACTTTATCGGGTATTTCTTTTGCCGAATGGTTTGCAGGTTGATTTATCCTTCACGCCAAGCAAATATTTTGGAGCGATAACAGATAAATTTAAACTGATATTCGGCCAAGAAAAAGAAAGAGAGTTTAAATCACTTCCAGAAATTAATTTAATTGCAGGATATTCAATTTTATTCGCTTTGAAAACAAGAACTTCCATCGAAAGAGAAAATTATTGGCAAGCAGAATACTATTTATCCAAGTGTAGAGAAAATGTAATGGTACTGAAATGCTTAAAAGAAAGTAAAAACCCTTTTGATGGTAGGAGTTTTGATAATTTACCGAATGATTTTTTAAGACAGATGCAAAATTGTCTTCTGATTGAGCTAAGTAGAGTAAACTTGCGGACCAGTCTAAAAAATTTGATTCAAATTCTAATAAAAGAATTGTCTTCAATAAACAGCCTAAAACATAAATTTATTAACGAATTGAAAATAATCGGGGCTTAAGTACTGCACACAACACGGGCTATACGCAATTGCTCGTTTCTTGCTCACCCGAAAATTTCTGCAAAATTTTCTATGGTTTGGGTATCTTTGGGAAGACAAGGCTAAGGCACGCAACTGCGCATAGCCTAAACCGTT
>NZ_BAAAFG010000009.1:0-2725 GCF_039523415.1 Gangjinia marincola | reverse complement strand
TATCGCAGATTGAGAACTCTTATACCAGTGGATGTCGACACAGTATTTGTGGATATTCAATTGAGGATAGTTGTTTTTACCATCCGGTATCAGATTGTATAGAAGGTGAAAAGCGAATTGTATTACATATGAGAGATATTAATGAGCCTGGTATATCCTATGAATTGATTCTTCATAAACGCATCATCAACTTACAGGAGGCATTAAACGTTCGATTAGGGGGTAGTTATACTCAAGCATCGTTCAAAGAAGATGAAACCCTTCCTATATCTACCATAAATTTAGAAGGAGATTTAATCTTTCTAAAGGTAGAATAGTAAAGGTCTTGATTCTATTTACTTATAAAATCTTATAGGGATAAAAAGATACTTCAAAAAGAATGAAGCAGTAGTTACTACTGGAACTTGTTATATAAGCTTAATAAAAACCATAAAACCACAGGTAATGGTATGTTTTCATAGCATTAAATCAGAGTATTATAAATAGAGATATAACAAATAACTTTAAGTATAAGCTGGTTATAATTTTAGTAAATGCTGATGATACAGTTTATGTGTTATAGTTAAGTGACTTCGCTGAGCTATGTTCGACTAGTTGCGTGGATGTTATGATAGGTGACGATCCAAATGATGCCGGAGATAATACTAGATTGCGTTAGATTAGATACCTCACCATTTACTATAGATGCATGCTTTGATGGAGCTCCTGAGATTACAGACCCAGATGACCTGGCAACATGCCAGCGTATAGCAGATTTGATCAATAATCCTTCCTACCAGGCCAAAGCCCAGGAATGTAAAGACAATTTTGGCGGTGAAGATGAAAAAGGCTTTATACAAAACACAGATGGAACCTTTGTAGATGCACCGGTAAGTGATAATGGTCATACAGTTAGCTTTCCTACAGGAGCAGATAAAGTAGGCTATATACATAATCATCTTAATGATAAGATCTATCCAGATGATGATGGCGATGGTATAATTGACGTTGACAGACCTATACGCCGTCATTCACCGGCAGATATCAATACATTTGTAGAACTATTGAAAATTGCTCAAAATACAGGTCGTCCTGTAGAAGATATTTATGGTAGTATGTATAGTAGTAGTGGTAATTTTCAATTACGATTTAGTGGAGATCCCAGTACTCTGCCACTTTATGATAGTCTAGAAATTCGAATTCTTACCAGAAAATATTTAGAGTATTTCCAAGAGGATGGGGACAAAAGTATAAGGTTACTAAGGTTTACGAAAGACTCAATGGACCTTAATGGCATAGAACTATGGAAAATAAATGATAACGGAAAAATTAAGAAGCTGTCGTTAGATGCCGATGGTAAATTAAAAAAAGAAAAATGTCCAAATTAAATGATTATGAGATTAATTAATTTTTTTATACTACTATTTATAATAGTCAGTTGCAAAGCTCAGATTGTACCAGTAGAGGATTTGGTTGATTATATGGATTCAGATCAATCAGCAGCTGACGGAACTTATTTCAAAGATATCAATGATAAACTAAGCAAATTCTACGGGCATTGGCAGGCAGTAACTTCAGACGGAAAACAACTTGATTTTTATATAGAGCCAAAGCTTATTGAAAGATCTGAGACTGGTAAAAAATATGATAAGTTGAATATAAGATACACCATAAAAGAGAATGGCGTATTACTTGTCGACACAACTAATCTTCCAGATAACGCAGTAGAGGTAATTAGTGGCGGTTTTTTTGGAACCAATAAAGCGACGTATCAGATCCCATATCAAGGATTTAGCAGTGCCTGTGGACAAAATGGTAATCTTTTACTGCGTATAAAAGGACTTGAAGATGCTCAAATGAACTATATCTACAGAGTTGGGGGCGAAATATGGTCAAAAGATTGCCCACCGGGTGGTGTAGACCAGATAATGCCAATGGAGCATTTAACCTTTACAAAAGACCCTGTAGATGTAATCGAAGATTAAAACATTCTGTTTAGGGGACTACTTTATAACACTTAATCCTTTAGGATATCATCAGGCTTTTAGTGTTAGAATATAGTATACAAACCTTTGGTCACTCTTTATGTTTTACTACTTTCTTTTAAGAGCCAAAAAATACCGGCAGACCTACAGAGAATATTTAGGGCGATATGTACAGCAGCAGCGGCAACTTTCAACTACTATTTAGTGGAGATTCCGGTACTTTGCCACTTTATGATCGTCTATAAATTCAAGTTCCTACAATAAGATAGTTAGAGTATTTTCAAGAGCATGGGAGACTTTAAGTCTTGATGACAATAACGAAGTAATTAATACACCGTGTCAATAAAATAAGAAATTATGAAAAATCAATTGCTATACTTATCGTTATTATGTTTCACAGCTGGAATATCTCAAACACCTGTATTTCCTGTAGAAGCACTATATCCTACGGAAGAAAATCATCCGAATGTTAAGGAATATTATAAAGATATTGATAATTTATTTAATCAATATGAAGGAACATGGTTGCATGAGAGTGACGGGAAGTCTCTGAAGCTTGAGCTCAAAAAATTTGAGTTATCAGATCATAATGCATACTACATTGATTTACTTGTTGGGGAATATCAATATAGCGAAAATGGAACTATTATAGTAAATACTTTATCGCAGATTGAGAACTCTTATACCAGTGGATGTCGACACAGTATTTGTGGATATTCAATTGAGGATAGTTGTTTTTACCATCCGGTATCAGATTGTAT
>NZ_BAAAFG010000008.1:0-1791 GCF_039523415.1 Gangjinia marincola | reverse complement strand
TCGATGATTTTTGAATCCGATTTAGCGAAATTGATTATAGCTTCTTGAACTTCAATTCTGTCTTTTTTCGAGTACATTTTTTTTGTATTGCACACAACGGTTTGTATAAGCGTAGTGCGACCGTTTAGGGAGCATTATCGCTTATACTTTGTTGGGCGTTCGTTTTCTTAGGACATACAGATTACAATCCAAGTATTTGGTAACTTCCGTATCATACAAATCTTTCCAAAAAGCTGCTCTTGTCTTAAGCCAATCTATGTCTTTATCTTCTGTGTTATTATGGCAGTATTGAAGGATATTCTGTAAAAAAGTCTCTTCAAAAATGTCCCAATCTCTCTTTTCGACCTTTTCAGTATAAACAATATCAAAATCTAGATCAGCGCATATTTTTCTATTCTTAATATCAGGATTATATACATCTGTTGATATTCCTAACTTCCCAAGAAATTCAGTAGTAGGCTGGCTCTTCCAAGTTAGCTCCGAAACAATGATAAATCCATTTTCCTTAGTGATTCTATTTAGTTCCGAAATTGTATTATAAAAACCGCCAAAGATATGAGCAGAACCAAAGCAAATAGAACACTCGAAGGTATGTACATCTAAACGTAGAAGATACTTCGCAGCATCTTCATTTACCACTGTAATCTGCTTACTATCAATTCCTTGGGTTAGATAATTATCTATTTCCACTACTACCCCTTGAAATCCCTTAGCTGTCACTATCTTTTCTGTGAAGTGACCTTTCCCTGCCCCAATGTCTATAACTGTACCTTTTCCTTCTACTTTTAGATAGGGTATTATTTTATCTATAGTTGTTACTGGAAAAGGACTATTATGAATGAGTGAGGAAGTGCCAATTCTTGAATATTTAAACTTATTCATTTATTCGTTTTTCTTAATGACGCCCAACGGTCTCGGCTATGAACAGTTGCGTGTGTTAGCACGGACGTTCGCAAGTAAACCGCAAGCTGAAAATTCCGCAGGAATTTTCAGGATAAGCCTGTAACAGCAATTGTTTATAGCCAATGTTGTGCAACGTTTTTTATTCATAATCAGGGATATTCATTCCCAAAATCAAATTCCTGTTCGCTGTCCAAATTCCATTTTCCTTTTCAAGTTTTACAATTCCAGAACCACCTCTGTTTTTCTGGGATTTTCTTTTTTCGGCAGTTAGTTTTGGGTCGCTTTCAAAAAAATAGCTGTCAATATAATATGGGACAGTATTTGGTTCTTTTACGTAAATGTGAATATGTTCAGGCTCTTGAACTTTTGGATATGGTGCAGGTCTGAAAGTTTGAAAAGTAAATTTTCCATCTTTGCCGGTTTTAAGCCATCCACGGTATTGTCCGTGAGTTTTTTCCCAACCAATTGGATTTTCACTTGGTTGATAAATTCCGTTCCTGTCTGTGTGATATACGTACAGTATTATGTTTTCCGCAGGCGTTTTTCCGTCTTTTTGAAAGACAGTTCCCGTTATTTTTACTTTCGGTTCGTTATTTTCAAATTTCGGTAAAGTAACCATTGTTTTAGGTTCTAATTCCAACAATTTATAATCCAAAACTGCTTCGCAATCTTGACAAGGTCCGCCAACTTTTCTTTCAGATTTAGATTGTCCGTTACAGGAAGTGATAATCAAAGTCATTAATACCATACCTAAATATTTTTTCATTCTCGATGGTTTTTCAAATGTTGCACAACGGTTTAGGCTATGCGCAGTTGCGTGCCTTAGCCTTGTCTTCCCAAAGATACCCAAACCATAGAAAATTTTGCAGAAATTTTCGGGTGAGCAAG
>NZ_BAAAFG010000007.1:0-1596 GCF_039523415.1 Gangjinia marincola | reverse complement strand
CTGTGTGTGATACAGCAATCACTCCGATAGATGCTACGCCAAGTATCGTGGTGACTAAGACCGAGACTACAGGATTGGATGCTTCATCAGATGGACAAGTTTTAACCTATGAGATCACTGTTGAGAATAATGGTAATACAAGTTTGACCAATGTAAATGTAGTTGACACCTTACCAGATGCTACGACTGCTACTGTGACATTTGTTTCAGGAGATACAGATGGTGACGGAGTTCTTGACTTAGGTGAAACATGGGTATATTCAGCGAGTTATACCGTGACTCAGGCAGATATAGATGCTGGTATGGACTTGGTAAATGAAGCCTGTGTAACGACAGATCAAATAGGAACACCTGTATGTGATACAGCCATTACACCAATTGATGCTACACCAAGTATTGCAGTGGTCAAAACACAGACTACAGGACCAAATCCAGTAACTGCGTCGGGTCAAACATTAGGCTATACCATTACGGTAGAGAATACAGGAAATGTAACTATTACCAATGTGAATGCGGTAGATACGCTTCCTGATGGTACGACTGGTACATTAGTATTTGCAGGTGGAGATACCGATGGAGACAACGCATTAGATGTCGATGAGACGTGGACTTATACCATCAATTACATCACTACTCAGGCAGATGTAGATGCAGGAGCAGACTTGGTGAACACAGCCAGTGTCACAGCAGATCAGATTATAGATCCTGTTGAAGATACAGCGGTTACTCCGGTAGATCAAAACCCACAGTTAACTTTAGTCAAAATAGTAGATTCGGCAGGAGATGAAGTGGGTGAGGATGTGGTATACGAAATCACGGTTACCAACACGGGGAATGTTACGATTGATAATATCGTGATTGACGATGTAGATGTTACGCTTATTAGCGGAGACTTTAATGTTGGAACATTAGCTCCAGGAGAGTTTGCTACTATTACAGTAGCACAAACGATTACGCAAGACGATATCAACGCCGGATTTATACAGAATTCTGCTACAGTGGAAGGTGATGCACCAAATGATGACCCTGTAACAGATGTTTCAGATTCAGGTGATGAAACTGTTGAAACTCCGGATGGAAATGGAAATACAGATGGCGACCCAACCAATGACCCGACTGTTCAGGACATTCCGCAGAACCCAGTCTTGACCTTAACGAAACTCCTAACTACTTCAGACGTTGACCTTGGGGATCAGGTAATCTATGAGATTACGGTTGAAAACACCGGTAATGTGACAATAGATAATATTGTGATTAGTGATGCAGACGTTACACTAATTAGTGGAGACTTCAATGTTGGAACATTAAATCCGGGCGAAAGTGCTACTATTACAGTATCTCAAACGATCAACCAGGCAGATATTGACGCAGGATTTATTCAGAATTCTGCTACAGTTGAAGGAGATGCACCTAACGGTGATCCTGTGACAGATGTTTCAGATGCAGGAGATGAGACGGTTGAGACTCCAGATGGAAACGGAAATACCGATGGCGATCCAACCAATGACCCTACTGTACTTGACATTCCGCAGACAGCAACCATCGTATTAACTAAGGATAGTGAATTTATAGATGGAAATGGAAATGGAATCCCTG
>NZ_BAAAFG010000006.1:0-3286 GCF_039523415.1 Gangjinia marincola | reverse complement strand
TACGCTCTTGAATCGAGCACTTGTAGATTTTAAAAATCTTGAGCGATAAGCTCATACGGGTTATTAGTATCACTTGGCTATGACATTACTGCCTTTACACCTGTGACCTATCAACGTGATCGTCTCTCACGACCCTTTAAAGAAATCTCATCTTGTGGTGGGTTTCGCGCTTATATGCTTTCAGCGCTTATCCCTTCCAAACGTAGCTACTCTGCAATGCCCTTAGCAGAACAACAGATACACCAGAGGTTTGTCCAACTCGGTCCTCTCGTACTAGAGTCAGATCCACTCAAATTTCTTACGCCCACTACAGATAGAGACCGAACTGTCTCACGACGTTCTGAACCCAGCTCGCGTGCCACTTTAATGGGCGAACAGCCCAACCCTTGGGACCTTCTCCAGCCCCAGGATGTGACGAGCCGACATCGAGGTGCCAAACCCCCCCGTCGATGTGAGCTCTTGGGGGAGATCAGCCTGTTATCCCCGGAGTACCTTTTATCCTTTGAGCGATGGCCCTTCCATGCGGAACCACCGGATCACTATGCTCTACTTTCGTACCTGATCGACTTGTAGGTCTCTCAGTCAAGCTCCCTTTTGCCATTGCACTCTACGCACGGTTACCAAGCGTGCTGAGGGAACCTTTAGAAGCCTCCGTTACTCTTTTGGAGGCGACCACCCCAGTCAAACTACCCACCAAGCACTGTCCTCATCTCTGAGTTAGGCTTCAAATAAGTAAAGGGTGGTATTTCAAGGACGACTCCACCATGCCTGGCGACACAGCTTCAAAGTCTCCCACCTATCCTACACATCACTTATCCAAAGTCAATACTAAGCTATAGTAAAGGTTCACGGGGTCTTTTCGTCCCGTAGCGGGTAATCGGCATCTTCACCGATACTACAATTTCACCGAGGTCATGGCTGAGACAGTGTCCAGATCGTTACACCATTCGTGCAGGTCGGAACTTACCCGACAAGGAATTTCGCTACCTTAGGACCGTTATAGTTACGGCCGCCGTTTACCGGGGCTTCAATTCAATGCTTCGATAAATCTAACATCTCCTCTTAACCTTCCGGCACCGGGCAGGTGTCAGGCCCTATACGTCATATTGCTATTTTGCAGAGCCCTGTGTTTTTGATAAACAGTCGCCTGGACCTATTCACTGCGGCCCCCACCAAGGTGGGGGCGACCCTTCTCCCGAAGTTACGGGCCCATTTTGCCTAGTTCCTTAGCCATGAATCTCTCGAGCACCTTAGAATTCTCTTCCCAACTACCTGTGTCGGTTTAGGGTACGGGTTGTTTATATCGCTTTTCTTGGAAGTAGATACACTGGATTATCACGTCCGCCGTAGCTTCTGTGTACTATCCCATCCTTAACAAATGGTTCAACGTACTATTCTGTCCGTACGCACCAACTTCTCTACTCCGTCACTTTTATCTATAAACAAGTAGCAGAATATTAACTGCTTGGCCATCCACTACCCCTTTCGGGTTCGCGTTAGGTCCCGACTAACCCTCAGCTGATTAGCATAGCTGAGGAAACCTTAGTCTTTCGGTGGGGGTGTTTCTCGCACCCCTTATCGTTACTTATGCCTACATTTGCTTTTGTAACCGATCCAGCAAACCTCGCAGTTCACCTTCAACTCAATTACAATGCTCCCCTACCCCTCTATTATAAAATAGAAGTCATAGCTTCGGTAGTATATTTATGCCCGATTATTATCCATGCCGGATCGCTCGACTAGTGAGCTGTTACGCACTCTTTAAATGAATGGCTGCTTCCAAGCCAACATCCTAGCTGTCTATGCAATCCAACCTCGTTTGGTCAACTTAATATACATTTGGGGACCTTAGCTGATGATCTGGGTTCTTTCCCTCTCGGACATGGACCTTAGCACCCATGCCCTCACTGCTGTACATCATTTTATAGCATTCGGAGTTTGTCAGGAATTGGTAGGTGGTGAAACCCCCGCATCCAATCAGTAGCTCTACCTCTATAAAACTTATATTACAACGCTGCACCTAAATGCATTTCGGGGAGTACGAGCTATTTCCGAGTTTGATTGGCCTTTCACCCCTACCCACAGGTCATCCCAAGACTTTTCAACGTCAACGGGTTCGGTCCTCCACTTTGGGTTAACAAAGCTTCAACCTGCCCATGGGTAGATCACACGGTTTCGCGTCTACTCCACCTAACTATAGCGCCCTATTCAGACTCGCTTTCGCTACGGCTGCTCTGCTTAACAGATTAACCTTGCTAGATATAGTAACTCGTAGGCTCATTATGCAAAAGGCACGCCGTCACCCCCAACAAGTTGGGGGCTCCGACCGCTTGTAGGCGTATGGTTTCAGGATCTATTTCACTCCCTTATTCAGGGTTCTTTTCACCTTTCCCTCACGGTACTGGTTCACTATCGGTCTCTCAGGAGTATTTAGCCTTAGCGGATGGTCCCGCCAAATTCATACAGGGTTTCACGTGCCCCGCACTACTCAGGATACTACTATCAATAACATTACTTACCTATACCGGGCTATCACCGTCTATGGCACAGCTTTCCAACTGCTTCTAATTCATAATGCATCAAATGTCGTAGTCCTACAACCCCTATGCTGCCGTAACAACATAGGTTTGGGCTAATCCGCGTTCGCTCGCCACTACTAGCGGAATCACTATTGTTTTCTTCTCCTCCGGGTACTTAGATGTTTCAGTTCTCCGGGTTCGCTTGCCTTACGGCATGACATGTCTTCAACATGCCGGGTTACCCCATTCGGATATCTGCGGATCAATCAGTATGTGCCTGTCCCCGCAGCTTTTCGCAGCTTATCACGTCCTTCTTCGCCTCTGAGAGCCTAGGCATTCCCCATACGCCCTTCCTTAAGCTTATCTATATTTTTAAAATTCTAATAATGCTCGATTCAATTGTACTTCGCACTTACCTATCACTAGGTAAATACGGTATTTTTAAATTGCTTTATTATTCAATATGTCAATGAACTTTACAATCTCCAACTTGATTGGAGATCTCATCCTAGCTAACTCTTAAGTAAATTAAGAACTAACCACATGAGATTCCCGCATGCGCGGGAACTTTGGTGGAGAATATCGGAGTCGAACCGATGACCTCCTGCGTGCAAGGCAGGCGCTCTAGCCAGCTGAGCTAATTCCCCATGTTTTAGTTATGAGTTATTAGTTATGAGTTATGAGTCCTTAAAACTCGCAACAAACTCAACTTCTAAAATTTCCTGGCTCCTGAATTTAGTTCAGGATCTCTCTATTTTAATGAACTT
>NZ_BAAAFG010000005.1:75852-173200 GCF_039523415.1 Gangjinia marincola | reverse complement strand
TTAGCACAGTGCCATCTTCTAACGTGACGGTAAAGTTACCTAAGCGGGCATTTGACGAATTACGCTGTCCTAAATCACGGATATAAAGCTTTAAATCACTTACAGGAGCATCATCAAAATTAATGGTATACGTACCATTGCCACTTGTTCTTTCACTAATGGCAATATAACGATCATCCCCTGTACCTGTAAACTGACCACCAACGGTTGATAGAGTAATATCTGTAGCCCAAACATCTGAATCTAAAAATGCCTGTTGATTCCCTGTTCCTGCACTACTCCCATTTGTATCCCAAGTCCTGATTACACCACATTCTACTATATCAAAAATCCCATCATTGTCATCATCAACATCGTCGCTGTTTTCTACCACATCATTGTCAAAATCTTCGATAGTACATACTGTCAAGACATTTGCATCAATCACCATCGCATTCGTACCGGGATAACTTGCTGCTATGACACTCCCATCAGGATTTGTTGCAGGAGGCACTCCGGTACCGTACTCACCGCCATCGCCACCATCTGCAGTGGGATCACTATAGGCCTCATTGGCATCACTACAACCATCATTATCACTATCCAGATCGTAACAATCTAATAAATCATCACCATCGGTATCGACGCTGACATTGGCTAGTACACCAATGAATACAGAATTCTCTCCATCACCAACGATGTCAAAACTTAAGGATGTAATTGCTTCAGATTGTACTACGCTAGGAAGGATTGAAGGAAAGTCTATAAGCCCGTAGGCCTCATTACCATTACCATTAGCCGTTGGATCTTCAGCATAAAGAACACCGGCGATATTGACTTGTTGAATGATCTCAGTATTTCCACCTCCCGCACCCGGAAAAGGTCCTGTCCCTGCAAGTATGTTAAAATTCAAATTATTTAATACCGTTCCATTCTCCAACGTCACTGAAAAATTACCTAAGTATCCATTTCCAGAGTTACGCCTTCCCAAATCTCTAATGTAGAATTGGAGATCAGTGACGGGAGCTTCATTGAAATTAATAGTATACGTACCATTACCACCTGTTCTTTCATTAATAGAGATAAAACGACTATCTCCTGTTCCATCAAAATCGCCTCCGGCCGTACTTATCGTAATGGTTGTTGCGCCAACATTCGACTCTAGAAAGGCCTGTTGGTTCCCTGCTCCATTAGAACTACCATTAGTGTCCCACATGGATACCTCACCACATTCTATTACATCAAAAATCCCGTCATTATCATCATCAACATCGTCAACATTAGCTATACCATCATTATCAAAATCACCTGGTGGAGGAAAAGCGTTATTCACATTTACAATTACCGTATCGGTATCTACACAAACACCACCAAAATCAGCCGTAACTGTGTAGGTTGTTGTTTGTGTTGGAGATACAGTTGGATTTTGCAAATTTTCTTGTCCTGATATGGAAGGGTCTACCGGACTAGCTGCCCAGGTAAAAGTAGGTGTGCCACTACTTGGTGTGGCGATGAGAGTAGCTGTTCCTCCTGAGTTGATAGTCTGATCTGATCCTGCGTCAATGGTCGATGACACACTAAGCTCGCTAATTTCTATATCATCAATATAATAATAAGCATTATTTCCCCAACCCGATAACGGAGGTCGGATCTGAGTTGTATTGAAATTTCCAAAACCTCCTATAATGATATGCGTGAGATTATCTTGAGTAGGCGTGTATTGCCATGTGAAGGTTTCCCACTGATCAGATTGTTCTATGAAAGTACCGGCAGGTGTTGTTAGTTGAGGAGTAAATGTCAGGTTACTATTATTTCCTGTTGAAACCTCTAAGGTAGAAAAGTAAATTCCAATTTGATCGACGGCTAGAGAAGTGTTATCAGCTTGACTAAATCGTACACGCACACTGTAAGTATTGCCACTCGCTAAAGGAGTGGTCAATTCAGTTTGAATATACTCTCTACTCCCAAACTGAGAAAGCACATACATTCCTGCATAACCGTTACCATCCGCAGGATCTTGGAAACCAAAATAATTGTTAGGTGTTCCAAGTTCTGGATCACCACAGGGATGATAGCCGTCTGGTGTTGTTAAAGTAGGGCGCGTCCAATCCGGATAAAAATCATTGATCGTTGTAGAATTAGAAAACACTGGACAGGTACTAGGATTTTCGAAACTTGGATTGGGAAGGAGGTTTGGACCTTTACATACATTAACAGCATTGACTGATATAACAACCGTATCAGTATCTACACATCCACCTCCAAAATCTGCTTCAACTGTATAAGTTGTAGTTACGGTTGGTGAAACTGTTGGATTGTATACATTTCCCTGTCCTACAAGCGATAGGTCTGCTGGACTGGCCGTCCAAATATAGGTAGGAGCACCACTACTTGGTGTGGCGATGAGAGTAGCTGTTTCTCCTGGGATAATAGTTTGATCTACACCGGCATCAATAATTTGCGAACAGGAAGTGTTTACCATAACAGTTACCTGATCGGTTGATAAACACCCACCACCAAAATCTGCTGTAACGGTAAAGGAATAGGTACCAGGTCCTGATGGAGGTGTAAATACTGGATTCGAAATATTTGGATCATTCAATCCTGTAGCTGGTGTCCATGTATAGCTTACTGGAGTACCACCAGAAGGCGTTGCTTGTAATTGAGCGGTTTGGGTATCGGATATGGTTTGGTTGGCACCAGCATCAACGGTCAAACTAGGGTCACTACTTGCTCTTATAGAAATGTCATCAAAATAATAGTACCCTTGAATATTTGGTGGACCATTTTGACAATTAGTGTTCGCATTATCTTGAAAATTACCAATAATGACATATTGCTCATTACCCGTGGCAGTATAGGATACCGTACTTACAGCTTGCCAGCTAAAATTTGAATAGAATTCTCCGGGAAGTGTTGTGACCTGTGGTGTTAAAGGTAAAACTTGATTTCCCGATACCGATACAGGACTGTCTGTAAAATAAATTCCTACTTCACTAAAATCACACCATCCGCTGGTATTACTTCTATATAAATTAAAATCGATATTGTAAGTTGTGCCTGCTGTTAGAGTCTGTGTAAGTTCAATTTGAAAATACTCTCTGTATTCTCCACCATTTTTTAAAAAAATGCCTCCAAAACCGTCGCCATTGGCAGGTCCTACAGATGGGTCATTACCACTGTAATTGCAAGTGTTATAATAATCTGCTGAAGCCTCGTTTGGTATGGACCAGCCTGGTAAGAAGTCACCTATTGTATCTGAGGTATTATCAATGCTTTCAGTTGGACATTTAAGTGGATTTTCAAAATCTCCGTTTGGGATTAAATTGGGACCTGTACAGGAGACTGGAGAGTCATTTACAGTAATAGTAACTGTATCCTGTTCGTAACAACCGCCAAAATCAACTAATAAATCAAATATATAAGAACCCGGACCCGGCGGTGAGAAGACCGGGTTGACTACAGTAGGATCATCAAGACCCGTAGCCGGAGTCCAGGTGTAGCTAACAGGAGTAGCTCCAGTGATGGAAGGATTTAACGCTATCGTTTGACCACTATTAATGGTCATATCTGTTCCAGCATCTACACTAGGCGTACTGCTGTGCGATATGACATTTACATCATCAATATATAGCAATGACCAACCTGAACCATTTCCGTTATCGTTATAATTGGTGTCAGTGTCATCACGAAAATTACCCACGGTGAGATACTCCTCACCTCCCGTAGCGGTATAGGTCCAACTAAATGTTCGCCATGTCCCTTTATTATCAATAAAACCATTGACCGGGGTTTCCAGTTGAGCAGTTACAGGTAATACCTGATTATTCCCGGTCGTTACAGGCGTTGCTGAAAAATGTATCCCTAAACGATCTATTTCATACCTACTACTGTAGGTCAAACTTGCCTCTAAGCTGACATCGTATACCTCACCGGCGCTTAACGGCTGATTTAATTTTACCTGCGCGTATTCTCTTAGGTCTCCCGGATACCAAACGTGCATTCTAATGTATCCTCTATCAGGAAAATCTGGTGGTCCAAGAATAAGATTAGTCGGGTCGCAAAAGTTTATATAATCCGTACTGCCAGAGGTTGGGGAATACCAGTCATGTAGTTGGTTGCCCAACGTATTACCATTATTTGCACTACTGGAAGGACAATTTTTATAATCTTCAAAATCTGGATTGGGTACCATATTACCAGGGGCACAAGGATCATAACATCCGATTTCATCAATAGTGTAAGAAGTACTGGATAGCGTGACACAACTACCGTCGTCCACTAGCAATTCGTATGTTCCCGGATTTAGGTTTGAAACATCTAATGTAGTTGCTATTACATTTCCACTTGTATCTATCCATTGATAACTATAAGAACCACTACCTCCTGTTACCGTGATTCCGGAAATTGATCCATTTGAAGAAGCACATGTAGCATGAGAAATAGCAGCAGAAGAGATATTTACTGCAGGAGTAATATCCACTACAGAGATGTCATCAATGTAAATGTATCCCCCTTTATGTCCTGAACCGGTTTGCGTATTGGTGTTTGCATTACTAAAAAAATTACCAATAGTGATATATTCTTCTCCACCCCCGGTATTAGTAAAGTTCATAGTAAATTCTGTCCAGTTGTTTTGATTGTCAATAAACTGCCCTGCCGGTGTGGTTACCTGTGGGGTAACATCAATATGTGTGATTCCCGGAGACTCCACCTCGTCGGCAGAAAAGTAAACCCCAATACGATCCGTATGGACATCGGTTCCAAGATCATCTGCAAGTTTAAGTTTAATTTCATAAGTATGCCCACTACACAATGGTGTTTTGAGTTTAGTTTGAATATACTCACGATACCCCCCGTTGTAATAAGTAAAAATTCCCATGTGTCCAGAACCGGTAGCCGCAGCAATATTTGAATTATACCCTGTCGAGCAGTAGTGTTTATAATCTGACGAAGGCCCCAGAGTTGCTGTAGAGGGCGGATCCTGCCAATAACGAATGAAATCTTTAATTCTTGGGGTTCCCCAGGAATTTATACCAGGTGGGGGACAAACATCAAACTCTTCAAAACTAGCATTGGGAACGAGATTACCATCATTTACCAGAATAAAATCCATTTTTAAGGATTCCTGTGCAACATTGTCGTTAATTCTAGAGAATATTTCAGGCGATACGTCATTTTCATTGGACATGCGTTGGAATGTCCATTTAGAAAGACCCAAATCTGATGATGGATGCAACATTACATCTCTATTTACATCAATTAATTCTGGCGTTATATTAACATCATTTATTAGAACATCCCCATCATAAGGATAGCCGGTCGAGGTAGTAAATGATAGTAAAGCAGAAGTGAAAAATAGAATAAATAAAATCCGGATAGGTAGATTTTTTTCCATAAAGATGATTCAGTGTTGTTCTGGGTTGACCAAAACTACATGAACCTTCTTTCCCATAAACTCAAGAAAGCTTACAGCGGTACATATTGTCTTAACAAAAGCTTACAAAACGTCTAATTTGCCAATCGCTTAAGAAATTGGTATACATTTTTATTCTTAGGAAGATCAAATTTTTTCTTTAGTCGATGAACCATTACGTGAAGACTAGCTGGGGTGATATTAAGTATCTGAGCGATTTCTTTATTGGTCAAATTCATGATAATAAATGCACATAATTTTAAATCGCTGGTAGAAAGATCGTAGGTACGACTAAGTTTATTCATATATTGAGGATGCACTTTATTAAAATGGACAAAGAATTGTTCCCAGTTATCCTCGAGTTCTATTTGGTGCCGTGTTAGATCTCTTATTTTATTAATTTGTGTTGATCTTTCTTCTTCACTAAGATTATTTTTTATTAATAAATCGACCAATCGATTGATCTCTGTAAGAGTATCCGCTTGAATAGCAGTACGGGCATTTTCAGTTACTAGAACCCTATGTTTAATAGTATGAGTGGATTCGGCTACTTTATTTTGTTTAGCATGATAATAACGCTTACCTAACAAGACCACCAGCCCTAGTGTAATGACGGATAATACTATAACAGCAAACATGAACCATTCTCTTTCAACAGAATTCTCTGCAATGATTTTCTGTTTTTCCTTTACCTCTTCGTTGGCCATCGAAACCAATGCATCATTTGCATTTTTTACTAAATTGAGACTATCTTCAAGTTTATCAGCTAAACGATAATAGTGCAAACTTGAAACACTGTCTCCTTTTTTCTCAAGAATTTTCGCCTTGAGTTCGTAGGCAAACGCGAGTTTACCTGATAGACTCTTTTCTAAACCCAGTTCGATCGCTTTATCTATATAAAAACTACTGCTATCTGATATATCACCCTTCATGTACACCTGAGTCATCTTGATTAAAGATGCCATGTGTATGGGATAAGCTGAGCTGTTTTTAGATAGATTGAGGGCTTCTTTAATGTAGGTGATAGCTTTCTGCTCTTCTTCTTCTTTCAATAATAGACCTCCAAAGAAATTCGCTAATTGCGCAATTCCGAGAGAATCATTAGTTTTCTTAATTGCGCTATAGGATTCAGAAAAAGCGATATATGCTTGTTCCCGTTCTCCCAAACGAAGATAACTTTGACCCATGTTTGCCAGTGAATAAACCTCAAAATTAGATTTCTTCTCAATGGGTTTATCAAGATTATAGCGTTGAGCATAGTCATATGCTTTTTTATAATTTATAACAGCGGAATCGTACAATTTTAAATTATGATAAGTGAATGCTGCCGTGGCATAAGAAGCTGACTTATCAAGGTTTAATTCATCATACTCTGCTAACACATCAAGTACATCTCTAGCCCACCTGTTATATCGTATTGCCTGGTTATAGTCCCCTTGTTGATTATATAGATTTGCACTATTACTCAATACTTGAAAAACCCCGGTAGAATCACCGATTCTACGATAGAGCTCTAATGCAGTAGTGTTGTGATAAAATGACTTGTCAATATCTTCTCTACTGCCATAATTACTATAAACTACGGCTATTTTCTTATGAATGGGTGCGAGTAGATTTATCAAATTATTCTGCTCTGCTTGAACTAAAGCTTTTTGTAGAAATATATTCGCTTTTTGTTTGTCAAAGGCATAATAAACATCTGAAGAATCTATAAGCCCTTTTAATTGATTTTTTAGTGTAGATGAATCTTGTGCAAAACAGCTTAAACTCACTGAGAGAATAAGGTAAAATAGAATTTTCTTCATAAAGGATGGTTTTGCAATCTATATCTCTTGTTTCTAAGAGAGTATAGATGCCTAAAATAATGGAGAGATACCAAGATTACAAATTTAGAAGCACCTATGTTTTGAGAATTACCAATATATTACAGATCTACTGTAGTTCTCAAAAGACATTTTCTTCAATATTTTTAATCAC
The DNA here is from genome assembly GCF_039523415.1 of Gangjinia marincola. Lineage (NCBI taxonomy): Bacteria > Pseudomonadati > Bacteroidota > Flavobacteriia > Flavobacteriales > Flavobacteriaceae > Gangjinia > Gangjinia marincola. The sequence continues at coordinate 165,828 of NZ_BAAAFG010000005.1, read as the reverse complement.
CCCCATAGCTGCCGCCTCACCGGCAATCATCGCTGCGTTTAAAGATCCATTTAATAATATGTCGCCGGCTAAAAACACTTGTTCTTTAAGCTGAGTCTCAGTCGGGTCAATGCTGTATTGCAAGTTGGTGAGTTTAGGCAAGCCTTTTTTGATCATATAATGCTTGATAAAACGCTTTACACTTATACCGCAATATTGTTTTAATTCCTGTACAACCTTGATTTTTAAATCCTCGATGGACAATGCATGATCCTTAACAACAGTGACCGAAAGTAGGTGTGTTGCTCCAGCCTGTTTAGGGTAATTGAGGTTATTGATAAGCGCTTCTGGAGCACTAATAAGTCCAATAACGGGTTTATCCAGCACCTTATTTTCTACCTCAAAATAAAGTGAGTCACACCCTTTCCAGGACGTTTGTTGATTACTTAAATTAGAAACGAGTGAAGAAGCTTCAGTAGCAATGATACTAAAGTGTGAGTTTATATTAGTACCGTTAACTAGTTTAATTTCATCGTCTTGAACATCACGTACTGCTGTATTAAATTTAAACGTAGTTTGTTTTAATTGCGCTTTGAGCTGTTGGGAAATAGCCTCAATACCATCATGAGGTACCGCCGCGTAGCCTTCGCCAAACATCTTATAGACAAACTCAAACATACGACTTGAGGTTTCAAGGTTAGGCTCCAGAAAAATTCCGCTAAAAAAAGGCTTAAAAAACTGTTCAATCATTCCTTTTGAAAAGCCTTTTTCATTTAGGTAGTCATAAGTTGTTTTCTCCGGAGAGTCAAAAATTTCTTCCAGTGACTTCTTCTTTAGCTGTATATTGAGTTTAAGCACTTTTAACTTATCGGAAATCGTTCCGACACTGGCTAAAATTGTGGGAAATAATAAGGAGAGATTCCTGAGTGGATCTCCTATGGTTTGCTTGGAACCCTCCCCGAAGATCACCGCCCCGGGAAGAAACTTTTCCAGCTTCAATGCTTCAAAGTCAAGGTACTCCTTAGCCTTAGGATACGCAGTTAGCAAAACCTGAAAGCCGTGATCCAATACAAACCCATCCTCATGTTCTGTTTTTACCCTGCCACCTACCCGATCAGATGCTTCAAGAATAGTTGGCGCATACCCATGATTTTCAAGTACGCGTGCGGCGATAAGTCCGCTAACTCCTGCACCAATAATGTGAATTTTATAATCTTCTTTTTGCATATTCATTTTCCGCGTAAACGTTGATCTTGTTAACTTCCCGCGAATGCGGGAATCTATTAAATATTCTTTTAATCATCAATTGAACTTAACCAAGCTAATCACTTCAACTTAGTCGACCACATTTTGTTACTTCGACAAGCTCAACCGCCACATGAGTCTAATCACTTAGTCGGTTTTTAACGTATTCTATTTTTGCTTTACCATGTGGTTTAGCATTTCCGGCTGCATCTAAACTAACCATCACGATTTGATCGATGGTAATGATAACTTCGCGGGTCATTTTATTGCGCACTTCACAACGCAGCGTTAACGATGAGGAGCCAAATTTGACCGGCTCAATTCCAATTTCAATGATGTCTCCTTCTTCGGCTTTACTTTTAAAGTCAATCTCACTTATATACTTAGTCACTACATTGCTATTCTCTAATTGAATAATCGCATACAAAGCAGCTTCTTCATCGATCCACTCCAGCAGTCTTCCCCCAAACAGGGTACGGTTAGGATTTAAATCTTCGGGCTTGACCCATTTGCGCGTGTGAAAATTCATTGTTTGGTTATTCGTTATTGGATTATTGAGTTATTGATTATTTAGCTATTAGTTTTTAGTAAACGACTTTGGAATTATTTTTGATACCTATATACTTGAGTGTACCAATATCCAATCTTCTGGTCACTCATCCAAACATCCGACCCCTTTTATGGTCGGATTCTTTTTATCTCCTAATGGGCTAAATCTGACATATTAGACCCTTTTCTTCATTTCGTTTAAAAGAAAATCCGACCCATTTGGGGGTCGGATTTTTCAATTTGGACTCTTTTAACCCGTTGAAGATGTGACAATTAATCAGCTCAATCTTCAACTGGAGCATTTGAGTTCAAATTTCGAGACCATATAGTTGAATACGTGCATACAACAACACAAAATTTTAAAATCATGCATTTACAAATTTCATTCAACTTTCAGTTCTCAATCGATTCTTCAATCAAGGTTCTCAATTCCACAAAGAACCTATTTAGAAAAATAGAATCATCTATTCGCCGCTCTTTCCAAAAGCTTCGAATCGGGTCGTTCATGAATCGGACTATCAATCTAGTTTGTCGAATTGAAGGGGTTCTTGCCTTCTATTTGATTTGTCGAGATTGTGACTTCCACCAATGGAGCCAATCCATTACCGATATTATATTAAACTATACTGGCGTCAATATCAGCCGTATCTTATTGTTTTACAATAACTTATATGTATAAAAAGTTTCGGATGTCAACAAAAAGTATTAAATTTAATAAAACAAGGATGATAGACAATTACACCCAAGATGAAGAAGTTCCTGTCTTTCAATCAATCTTACAGATGATTGATACTCTGAATACCGAAGCCGCTTGTCGAGAATATTTAGAGGCTATTAGATGGGGCGGTGAACCCTGCTGTGCCCATTGTGGACATTGCCACACGGGTCACTATAAATTGAAACAAAGAGGCATCTTTAAGGGTCTCTATAAATGTCGAACCTGTCGACGTAGATTTACAGTAACTGTAGGTACGATGTTTGAAGGCTCTCACATTCCACTCCGAAAATGGTTTACAGCCATCTATCTCTTTGCTTCACATAAGAAAGGGATTAGTAGTCTTCAACTTCATAGAGACCTCAACATCACTCAAAAGACAGCGTGGTTCATGTTGAGTAGAATCAGAAATTCTTTTAGCGATCGAAGCAGTCAAAAAATGGATGGAGTCGTTCAAGTTGATGAAACCTATGTCGGAGGACGGAATGCTAACAAGGCCAAGCCTAAACAAGAGAAAGGTACTCAAGGTCGTAGTACCAAATCAAAGACCGTTGTTTTCGGACTCTTAAGCGATGGTCAGGTCAAAACTGAAATTGTCCCTAATACCCGAGGCCGAACTCTCAAAGGTGTGATTAATGATACCGTTGAAGAGGGTTCTACGGTGGTCTCTGATGGTTGGGTGGGGTACAAGGGTCTCCATCGAATGTATCAACACCGAGTCATTGATCATAGCAAGGGTAGTTTTATGCAAGATGGATACCATACCAATAGTATCGAAGGATTTTGGAGTCTCCTGAAAAGGGGTATTTTCGGTATCTACCATGTTGCTAGTGCCAAGCATTTACAACTTTATTGTGATGAATTTGCCTATCGTTACAATACTCGACACATGCCTGATGGTGTACGATTCATCCTATCTCTCCAAGGAGCCACTCATCGCTTACAGTACCAAGAATTGACAGCCTAAAGCATCAGAATCCCACGAGAGGCAATTAAGGCATCCGTAAAAGTGTCAATCTCTTGGGACTGTGAGGCATCTAGGGGATAGTATTGAGATAGTGGGAACTCTTTCATATTTAGGGTCATCAACTGGTCATTCAGTTTGATGGCCTTTTTTGTCTCTGCTTTCCATTTTTCAATCATAGAGTTGGAGATGTTTTGTTTCTTGATTCGATAGACTCTGATAGACTCTGTTAAAGCAGATGTGATACTGGGCAATTGATTCCAAACTGCTTTCAAGTGCCCATAATGAGCGTCAAGAGTTTGTAGGACCTTTGGGTTCTCCTTGAGAGCCTCCATCAGGAAACGATCGACCTTGACTTCGTAGTGATTAGTATTCAGATAGACTTCCCAGTCTCTTGTATGGGTTTGATATCCCAATGCTTCAACCTCCTCCACGTATGCTGCCTGATTCATGTCTCTTTCCATTAACTGAAAGACCTCTGTTGAATTGATAGTGATTAATTGTCCTGACTCTGTGTCTTTGATGATCGTACAACAAGCAGGGATTGAACCTGTCTCTTGGGCTGGATATAACTCTTTAGCCTGTGCCACTCCTGGAATCTCTTCTTGGGTATACGAGAAATCATTACCAATCAGTTCAAATGTTCCTGATATGGTTCCTAATTCAATCTTTTTAGTAGTTGGCAGGTATGCCAGTCTCTTTTGAGCCACCTTGGATTGGACTTTCCCCTTTTCTGTCTTTGGAATTGAAGCCTGTTGTTCCATGAGTCTCAAGTACTCTTTTGCTTGATAATTGGTGACTCTTTCTTGTGGCTTCTGTTTCTCTAATTGAGATTGATACAGTTGAATCTCTTTCCTAGATGAGACACGACCTTTTTCTGCCAGTCTCAATTCTATTTGAGGTTTATTTGCATAGCCACGGTATTGCGGACTCGAATCTTCAACTTCAATCTTTAACTGTTGACTATCTGCTAAGGCTTGTGCCTCGATCAATAGGGTCTTATTCTTGCCCTTTAGATACTCTCCAATCAATCTATCAATTTCCTGAAACTGATAGGCTCTGATGGAGTCTTGCTTCTTGCCCTCTAGGTAGGCATCATAATGCGGTTGGAGAGCTTCTAGGTCTTTCCTCCATGATTGATAGGTTAGAGTCTCAACTTCACCTTCTATCATTGGATACCAATCAACCTCTGTTACGTTGACGACAACTGCACCTAGGCCTCTTTTCAGTTGACCCTTAATGTGATCTTTTTGGAACCAACCTTCTGGTATCGTGACTTCTTGGGCATTGGAACGATGTGTTGCTAGGGTTAGGACAATAGAGACTAGGGTCAGCCTCGTGAATAAGTGACTCATGGTGTGGTAATTTAGGTTTAACTCGATGTTTCTTCAATAAAAAAGCGTGGACATTGCACCACGTTAAACCAAGGATTACCACATCCTATAGAAAGCAATGATACAAGCCACGCCGTACAGGCGCACTCATATACATTGTTTGCTTTCTTTTAGAGACTCAACCTAAGTTGGGTCAATGTGGTAATTTAGGTTCAACAACAATGCTATAAAGCACAATATTTTATCTAATACAAAATTAATTAAAATTGACGACACCTGACAATTTCAGGGCAGTAGAGTTACGCCTTTTGATATGTCGGATATATGTTGACAAAGAAGAAGTCAATAGAGTAGAAAAATCGACCCATCTGCTACATAGTGGATGAAAACTCAAAAAGAGCCTAAATCCACTAGGTGGACAAGGCTCATAAAAGAGATGATCAGTTATGTTATGAAGCAACTAGCAGAACAGATCATCGAGTTTGTCATCGAAAGATGGACAAGCTAAAAACAGAGGGTCGTCAATCTTGACGATCCTTTTCTTTTATATGTATATTTAACTATTCAAAATAAATCTGTTTAGCTTGATTCCTGATTTTAGTCGTACTACTGTCGAAACATTAGCCAAAAGAGCTTCATTTCTGTGTTCTAATCCAGATTGTAGAGTATCCACAGTGGGTCCTAATGAGAACCCGAAAAAAGCAACCGTAATTGGAGAAGCTGCTCATATCCATGGCGCTAGGATGGGTTCTCCAAGGTTTGACACTAAAATGAATGATGCTACAAGGGCAGAAATTACAAATGCAATTTGGCTTTGTAGAAATTGTCATAAACTCATTGACACAGACGAACATAGATATCCTGTGTCTTTACTTTACAAATGGAGAGAAAGCCATGAGCAATATGTTGCTTCTGCTCTAGGTACAACAAGTGATCAATTTTTATATCAAATAGAATCTGTCGAACTGGATCAATTTCAAGAATACCCACCGATTATTAGGAGAATTGTGATTGATAAGAGTCCGGGATGGGAATGGAGATTAACTGCAGAATTAATGAAGCATTTAAATGATCCAATCTATCGTCGATTACAAGATCTTCATAATGGGCTCTATCTTCGAGAGAAAACTAACATATCCGAGGATGATGCTCTAGATTGGATTGGTCAAATAACTGGTGAAATGTCAGAGATATTGGCCCCTGTCAATGGGTTACTGGCTAAAATGACAGCTAGTTGGGGAGAACCTGGAATTGAAGGAGATGTTAACGAAATTCATCATGTTTGTCTTCTGTTTCAAGACTATCTTCAGCAAATTGTGAAGTTCGAAGAGAAGCTCCATTTCACTAGGGTTCCTGAAGATTACATGAGACTGCATCAATTACTCATAGGACAGATAGGATCTCAAATCAATAAATTGTCAATCATTCCAAAAAAAGCGGAAGAATTGCTTCTACTGCTTGATCAAAAAGAAAACGATGATGAAGAATATGAGGAAATTAGAACCGAAATTGTGTTTGAATTGCCTCCAGAATGGGAGCAGAATTTTCAGAAGGAACTAAATAGATTGAAGAAGGAGTCAATTATTGTAGATCGAGTAGATTCACCAAAAGATCATAAAAGCAAAAAGATTCAAGGCTGTTTATGGAGTGTCTTTTTCCTAGTAATCATCTACTTTATATTCAATTCAATATAATTGTATATTATAAAATGATTGATATAGTTTCACAGAAGCTTCCCTAAGTTGGCGTACTTATTCAGAATATCTCCTTCAATAAATGAAGTATGTTTAACAATAGAATTTGAATGCCTGTCGTAAACGATTTCAACAAAGAAGTCATGCAAGGCATAGACTGCAAATCTTCGTTCGATCGTTGATCGTTGAGTCAAGTATTGACCCTGTTTCCAGAGGTGGTCGAATTGTTCTTCGGTTTCTAGGGATTTATATTCGTAGAGTGTCATACGTCGAAACCTAATATTTCTAAAAAGACAAGTATCGCAAGTGCAAAGAGTAGGATTCTAACTATCCATTTACCCCATGAGGAATAGGCCCACCAAAGTCGAGGATCATTTTTGTGATAGTTTTTCAAAGTAAGTTCTAATACTTAATGAAATTAGTTGATTCAATGCTAGAACCCAAAAGTTTCTTTTATTTTCTTAGATAAAACAGTTGAAGTCGATATCGTTAGATTAATCTGTTTAAAACAATCATTAGAAACAGAACCTTTATGACGAAAAGGTTCTTGGAGTAAAAGTTCTTTAATCTTCTCCTTTGACTCGTACTTTATATTAGCGCAATCAATATAGCTGTCATGATGTAGAAAGGTATGATCCGTGCATTTAATTTCAACATGTTGTTGTCGTAAGTACTCTGTTTTAAATACGTTTTGATTGATTTCAGAATTTATAATTAAGTAGCCAATTGTATCTGATGTAGAATCAACATTTTGAAGAATGACTATATATTTTTCATGTGTTTCTACAATCTGTAATTGTACTTTAAGAACATTACCAGTCTGTAACTTTCGGTCAGTACTTTCTTGACGAATTTTTTGCGGAAAACTGTCTCCTAATAAACCCAAAACAACTAACTATTTTTATTGCAATTCTAATTGATCGTTTTGGAGTCTAAGCTTGAGAAGTTCTAATACAGGATCATCTTGTATATTCTCTGTAATAGTAGCTTGATAAATTTGTAACGTACTTATCGGGGAGTTAGGATTTGTTAAATGCCATGCACTATCATGAGATTTGTCAGTCAATTCTCGAAAAGTTAAAGATTTATTTTCTTCTATCGATTCACGTAGACACTCAAGATTAGACTCTGATAGGTAGTCTGTATCAGGTTCAATTGTGCAATGTATATCATTAGAATTTCTCTCAATTAAATCATTTAACTCAATTTCATTTTTGGTCCATGATGGAACGGGTCCATAATCCATACATATAAAATCATCACCTGTGAGAGGTAATCCATACTTCGACAAATGCTTCTGTTCAGCGAAGTATAAAATCTTCATTATTTTATGAAGATCGGCATTACCAACATTAGTAATTAATTCATTAATGACAAAATACAAAGCATTTTTGGCTTTATCGGAATCAAGTTTGAATGTATTCATGTGGCGGTTGTAGGGCGTAAAAGTAAGTAAAATATTTCAATCGTAACCGTATCTATAATTATACCAAACCGCTGATTCTGTATAGTTTAACAAGTTGATTTTCTGATATCACAGGTATAATGCGGGTTACACTCTAATCATCAATCTCAATTTAACATCCTAAGAACGGTTAAAATAATGGTTAAAAGTACGGTTGGATTAAGCGGTTTACGGTTTTTAATGGCTACTTATTAGTCAAATGCATTGTCCAACCAGATTGCGGCAATTCGACTGGATGAATATCAAGCAATTCAGTTGGATGACCACCTTTAGTATATCTATATGCTAAGCAGATTTTACCCCTCCTGACCCAAAGCAGAAACCAATCTGGATTTTGTGGATAGGGTAAGCCTTTGTCTTTGCAGGCTTCTGCGATTCGATCACGGTGCATTGATCGAATCAACCGACTTAATTCATGTGGAGACTCATTGACGAAATTTACTTGATAGGACATGATCCAAAATTATGGAATTATGTCACAATATGGAATTTTATTTATCTTCTTTTTCTTCTGATTCTATAGGTGTCACTTCATTTTGGGTCCTTGCTTCTCGTAAGGTTGTCAATGACTCCTCGACATTCGGAATCGTATCATTCTGCTCTTGAAGTATTTGTAACTGTAATTCTTTTAGTTGAATTTCTTTAGCATATTTTAATGACTCTTTATAAAGATGTGCATACGTAGTGTCCACGGTGTTATTATAAAAACTTTCATTAAGTCGATATAGAGACGTTCTTAAATAGTTTAACGCATTAGACTTTGTAGTCATCTTTTGTACAGTTGTACTCAAGGCGCGAGTCAAATTAGCTGTAGCCTGTATGTCATTGGCATCTGAACTAGCTGTTAATCCTGCTGTAACATTTTCAACAAAACTAACCACAGCATCGGGCTGTTCTTCTGCTAAATACATAGGACGAACTTTTGCAGTGTCATAAATTGTAGTAACAGCACTTCTCTTTGATGCGTCAAAAAATACGGTTCCATATGAAGTTTGTGCTGCCTCGTTAACTAATCGGTTCGGAATAAAACCTGCTGAAGTTTTTTGACTTAATGCAGTTGTTCCTTTAGGTAATTTTGTTGTTCTGCATGAGAATAGTACAAATACAAAGAGAAAGAGAATAAAGTTTTTCATGGTCATTAGTTGGTTAGATAGTTAGACTGGTCATACTTTTCTGCTCTATCATGGAGCAAATAGACTTCTAAGATACTAAAGTCTAGTTAAATATCAACTTTTCATCAGATCTTTTGAATCCTTGATCTCATTTTTAGATATCTCTGATATATGCTGACATCTGACTGATCTCTAAACAAGAAAAAAGCTATGCAATGATACATAGCTTTGTGAGAAAAGAATCATACCAACCTAAGTCCACAAGGTGGAGAAGGTTACATAAGATGTTAGAGTTTGCGATGACTTGGCTGTTAGAACAAACCCTAACTTCAATCTCCGAAAGGATAGATTGGCTTCAAATAAGGAATGATCTATTAGAATCAATACCTATATTATATATAACCATCTATTTGTTTGTCACAAAAGTATGAATTGTTCATTCGATCTTTGTCGTATCCTTAGGATCAAAAAGATGGGACAGGTACCAACAAATCTACTTTAGTGTCATAATGATTCATCATTAGATTCAAGATTCACTATTACCATCTTCAAAGGGAACATGTCACAATGTTCCCTTTGTTTCATTTAGAACCATGATTATAAATATCACCAAACTGTTCTTCCATGAAAATGACATGAAAGATATTTTCTTTTCGTAGACCTAAGAAAACTCTATTGTCGCCAGTAGCTCTAAATACTTGTAAATGCTGAACATCAGGAGTAATGAAAGGAGGCATATCTTTACGTATTTGATTCAAAGGCATTTTTTCAAACCCATATCCATGTTTACTTTCCCTATTAATTTGATTCCATGAAAGAGTCGACAGTTTTTGGATTCTCTCAATAAATTTGTAATAGTATTTGTACTCTCTGTTGAATGTTAATTTCAGGTGTTTGAAACAAAATATCGGATAGTCAATCCTCTTACCCTTGATCGATTGAGGGTCAATAGGAGATGAGATATTCTTACGTTTTTTGAGCTTCTTACTAGGCAAGTTGGGTCTTAAAGAACTCTTTCATTGAATCTTGAGAGATTTCAACTTGAGGATTCGTGTGAAAGGCATCATTCCAAGGGGCTTCGTCATGAGTCATTTCCATAAGTCGAATTGCAGAGAATTGACTGTACTCGTCTAAAACTTCCTGAAAGAGACCTTCTTCTTCATCTTCGAGTTCAGCAATCTGATCATCTTCTGTTAAAGTAATAGCACTAGAACCAAAGTCCTTAAAATGATGATATGCTGTTTTAACCACAGGACCGTACTGCCAGGCCTCAATGCTGTCATTAAATAAGGGCTTCCCAAATACCGCTAAATTATATCCTTGGACATAATACAGTAATTTTTGCAATTTTAGATTAGAAATTAGCTCGCCCCTTTCAGTATCTGTGCTAGCTATAATCTTGTTCGCAAGCGCAATAACATCGTAACTCATGGTACAAAACTAGGTAATAATTTTTGACAAATACAAAATTTAAGAAGAAATATAGAGAAGTCAGATACTAAGAATCTATATAGTAGATGAAATCTTTCGTCTATTCAGAATCAGAGTCACTACTATCATCCTCGTTGGATATCTTTTTCTCAATATCCTTGTTTGACCTTGATTTAGTACTCCACAAGTCTTCTCGGCTCTTACCGATACTTGTTGAGGTCAGGAGACTTTCTTCAATATATTTCGAAAGAGTTTTCATACAAAATGTTTAATATAAATAATATGTATACTTGGAGAAGAATGTTGACCAAGTGTCAACTAGGTGTCGAAGATTTAAAAATCATATCTTGGTACACTCAAGTATATAGGTATCTTATTTTTTTCTATTTTCTAATCTCTATTTTCTCTTTTCTATTGTACATCCCAATTCCCGATTCTTGATTCCTGACTCATGATTCTTGATTCCTGACTCCTGATTCTTCATACTTAATACTCTAATCACAACAACTTAGCTTGATCGGTCAAAGTTTGTGGTACTCGCAATTCTACACCCAATTGTTCTTTCAACTTTTTGATAAAATATGCCGATAACAAGGGGGACTCTTTTTCAATATTTTGATGAATAAAAAAATGAATATGATTTAACCCTTGTTTTCTCCATAAAAGTAAACGATCTACCCACTCATCTAATCTATCGTAATCGCTGCTGTGATTGGCTCCCACGTACCGAATAAATGCTTCATCATTGGTTAGTCGCATATGCATGATATCTCTTCTTCCGGCGGTGTCTACCAGTACATTTGCCACATTGTTTTGTTCTAATAGATGATATAACTTATGTGAAACTACGTCATCATTAAACCAATCGGTGTGGCGAAACTCTACTGCCAATGCCACATGATCAGGCCAGTGATTCAAGAAGTTTTCTACGCGATCAAAATTCTTCGGCATAAAATTATTATGCATCTGCAAGAAAATCGTACCTAATTTTTCTTTTAATATCAATGTATGATCCAGATATTCATCAATCAAAGGTTCGGGATCAAGCAGGCGCTTAAGGTGGCTGATATTCTGGGTGATTTTTGGAAAAAATTTAAATCCTTCAGGTACTTTCTCTCTCCACGTTTTAAATTGTTCCTTAGGGAAAAGTCGGTAAAATGTTGCATTCATTTCAATAGCGTTGAATTGAGACGCATAATACGTCAATTCATCTTTTGTCCCTCTGGGATAGAAACCTTTAAGGTCTTGCCTATTCCATTTAGCACATCCCACATAGACCGAAAGCTCCTTAGCGGTTGCTCTTGCCAAAACTGCTTCAGTCTCAGGATGATCTAGAGGCAAGCTAAGATTAAGCTCTTCAGGATGATCTACTTTACCAAATTTCATAATGAATTTTGGCTAAAGATAAGAAGCTAAAAAAGGTTTGACTAAACTGTAACAATTTTGTAACTTTTCAGTCAAACAAAAAACTTGTAAATACATTAACATGAAACGAATACAACAACTATTATTTATCGCTGCGATTACCATAGGATTCACAACCAATGCCCAGACAGCAGATGAAATTGTAGAAAACTATTTTGAAAATACTGGTGGTGAAGAAGCATGGCAGAATATTGAAGCAATGAGACTTACCGGTAAAGCGGGTATGGGACCTCAAGAGTTTCCCTTTGTACAAACGGTAACTGATGAAGGCAAAATGGCCATCGTTGTTGATCTACAGGGGCAGCAGTTTGTTCCACAAGCGTTTGACGGAGAAATGATGTGGACCACAAATTTTCAATCGATGGAGGCTGAAGCAGCCGATAAAGAAACCTCAGATAATTTCAAGCAGGAAGCTCAAGACATGATCGATACCTTTTTAAATTACAAAGAAAAAGGATATTCGTTAGAGCTCATGGGTGAAGAAACCGTTGAAGGGACAGAAGCATTTAAAATCAAAGTCCTCAAAAAGCCGGTAATGGTAGACGGGAAAGAGGTAGAAAACTTTTCTACGTTTTATTTTGACAAAGAGAACTTTGTTCCTATTATGAGTGAGCAAACCGTTAAAATGGGACCTCAAAAAGGCATGCAAACTCAGACTATTTTTAGTGATTACCAGGAGGCCGGAGATATTTACTACCCCTATAGTATTACCCAAAAATTTAACGGTCAGGTTGGACAAACAATTAAAATTGAAAAAATTGAAATCAATCCAGATATTGATGAGGCAATGTTCAAAATGCCCGTGAAAGAATAATTCAAATTAAATACAATAAAATCCTCACTTGGTGGGGATTTTTTATATCAATCAAAATCACTTTCTTATGAAAAAACTTCTATCGCTATTATTTCTTTTTGGAATGGTGGCACTTTCATTAAACGCGCAAGAAGTCGACTTAAAAGGCAAAGAGCTTTTTGGTGACATGCAGGCACGACAAATAGGACCTGCTCTTATGAGTGGTCGTATTATTGACCTTGAAAATCATCCCACTGATCCACGTATCATCTATGCTGGTACAGCCGGTGGCGGAGTCTGGAAATCAAGCAATGGCGGAGCGAGTTACAGCCCGGTTTTTGATGATTATATCCAATCCATTGGGACTGTGGCCATAGACCCCAATGATCCAGATAACACTGTTTATGTAGGTACAGGAGAGATATGGACGAGAAATTCTGTCTCCGTAGGAGATGGATTATACAAAACTACTGATGGAGGTGAGTCGTGGACCAAACTGGGCTTTGATGCTTCAGAACGTATCTCAAGCATTGAAATACATCCTACAAATAAAAATATTGTTTATGTAGGAGCACTAGGACCATTATGGAGTGCCGGGGAAGAACGAGGTGTGTTTAAATCTGCAGATGGAGGAAAGACATTTTCAAAAGTTCTTTACATTGACGATACCACCGGTGTCGCAGACCTCATTATGGATCCTAATGATCCCAACACACTCTATGCTTCTATGTGGGAGCATAGACGTACAGCGTGGAACTTTAATAGCGGCGGAAAAAACAGTGCCCTCTACAAAACCACCGATGGCGGCAAGAACTGGAAAAAAATTCACAACGGCTTTCCACAAGGAGATTTAGGTCGTATTGCAGTGGCGATTGCTCCCTCCTCCCCTAATATTGTTTATGCTGTTATTGAAGCAAAAGATGATAAAGGGTTGTATAGAAGTACAGATGGAGGTGAAAGCTGGACAAAAACAAATGGTGATTTTGGATTGGTCGTTCGGCCCTTCTATTTTTCACGTATTGTGGTAAGTCCCACGAATCCTGATCTGATCGTAAAGGCGGGTTTACAAGGTTCTATCTCAAGAGATGGAGGGAAAACCTTTAAGAATTTAGGAAACATGCACTCTGATATTCATGACATCGTCTTTGACGTAAAAAATAGCGATATCATGCATGTGGGAACTGATGGCGGAATCTACCGCAGCTATGATGGAGGTACTACCATGGACATTGTAGATAATTTACCCTTATCCCAGTTTTATCACATTAGCGTAGATGATGCTGAACCCTATCGCATCTACGGTGGTTTACAGGATAACGGGAGCTGGTATGGACCTTCTTCCAGTCCTGGTGGTATAGAAGCACGAGACTGGGTGCGTATTGGCGTAGGTGATGGTTTTAGAGTACTAAAACACCCCACCAAAGAGATTTTGTATTCTGAAATGCAGGGAGCAGATAATGTGTGGCGTTACGATATGGAACGTAATTACACTAAGAATGTCAAACCCTTGCCGGTTAAAGGATACGACAAGCTTCGTTTTAACTGGAATGCTCCGATGGCTGTGAGCACTCATCAACCGGATCGATTTTATATTGGGAGTCAATACTTGCACAAGAGTGAGGATATGGGAAATACCTGGACGATCATCTCTCCAGATTTAACAACAAACGATAAAGACAAACAACCCAAAGATTCTGGAGGCTTATCTGTAGATAACTCTGGTGCAGAGACACATACTACTATTTTTACGATAGCAGAGTCGCCGTTGGATCAAAATGTGATATGGGTTGGAACTGATGATGGTAATGTTCAAATTACCAAAGACGGAGGTAAAAACTGGACGAATGTGGTGAGTAACATTCCTAGTCTTCCTAAAAACAGCTGGGTATATCATATTGAAGCCAGTGTTCATGGTAAAGGTACTGCGTATGCTGTATTTGATGGCCATGCACGCGGAGACATGAAACCTTATGTATATAAAACAACCGATTTTGGACAAACCTGGATGAGTATTGTATCTCCAGATGTTAAGCATTTTGCCAGGAACATTCAAGAAGACTATGAAAATGAAAATCTCCTCTTTCTTGGAACCGAATACGGATTATACATCACCATTGATGGAGGGAAAAACTGGTCACACTTTACCAATAACTTTCCGCCGACAGCGGTTCATTTTATAGATCTGCAAAAACAAACCAATGACTTAGTTTGTGGTACTCACGGTAGAGGAGTCATAATTGTGGATGATATTAGTGTACTGCGCGAATTAACTCCACAAGTTGTTGAGAAAAACGTTCATTTCTTTGATATCAAGCCGGGTGTTATGGTCGAAGAAAGTGGTTTTGGTGGCGGAAGCACAGAACTTCAGTTCGTAGGTCCAAATCCAGGAACTTCGGTAGACATAAAATACTATCTAAAAAAGAGACATACGTTTGGAAAAATGAATCTGGAAATTCAGGATATGGAGGGTAACAAAATTGTTTCTCTTTCTCCCGGAAAATCAAAGGGTATCAATACAGTAACGTGGAATTATCAAGCTGAAGCTCCTAAAATGGCAAAAGGTAAGACCTTTGCTTTTGGAGGATTCACCTCTCCCCGAGTACCGGCAGGACAGTATAAAGCAGTGCTTACTAAAGGGAAAGAAACCTATGAAACTACGTTTGAGATTAAGAACGATCCAACATCTGTAATTACTCCTCAAGAACGTATTACCCAGTATGAAACAACCATGAAGCTGTATAACATGCAGGAAGAGCTGGCCTATATGGTGTATCAAGTGGATGAAATGATTGAATTTGCAGAAAACCTGATGAAGGATGACAAAGGCGCCACTAAAGTAGCCAATAAAGCGGTTGAAGCTCTTACAGACTTAAAAAAGACCTTAGTGGTAACTACAGGTGACAATTATGTGGGCACTGCTCCGCCGGAATTACGTGAAAAGCTTAGTGCGTTGTATGCAGACATTGCTCAAAGCTATGAAGCACCCAGTAGTGCACAATTAGACAATTTGGCATTGTTAGAAGAGCGTTTTAATAACGCCAAAAAAGACCTGGAAGAAATCAAAAGTAAAGAGTTTGCTAAAGTTGAAAAGTACGCAGGTAAAAAAGGTACTGATATGATGAAGCTGGACTCTAAAGAAGATTATTTAGGAAGCTAAATTATAGTACATGTGTATATCAAAAGCACCTGCAGTTTGTGGGTGCTTTTTTTGTGAGTTCAAAATTTATTTAATTCTCTTTAAATAAATATGATATATTGAACTTTCAATTATCTGAGAAATAGATGAGCACCTTTAGGAATGTGAAAATGGAACATGTAAGAACAGGTATTATAGAAAATCTACAATGGTTGATCAACAATTATGGTTTTAAAATAACTAAGAGTAAAATAATTCCCGAAATTTCAAAAGGTGAGATAATAGCTAAATCAGGCTATGGCCCGGGGGAATATTAGATATCTTTTTTAAATAATACTACGGATGAAAAAATTGGTTTTGAAAATCTCTGGCATTTAAATAGAGTAACACTACAAGAAGCTGAATATAAAAAATTGTGGCGAACTTATTTTGGTGAACTTGGAAAAGAAGTTGATAGTGCAGAATATATGATTAAAAAAATCAGATCTGAATTGAAATTTATGATATCTAAGAGACCTGAATTTTTTATATAATGAGTACTTATTAATTGTGTAGCTAGAGAACAACCAAATAATTTAGACAATTCGCTCCGCAGAAGTTGTACTATTGCGCTTCTTCCAAAGGCTGTTTGATTGAAGCAAATACAACCAATCATATTTATTTCTTATAATTTCATGATTGATCTTTTATAAATTGGTGATATATCTGTACTTTCCATGAAATTTAAAGAATATGACCACACACTATATGATTGCAGATGCGAGTACCAATGAGAAACTTGTAGAAAAAGTTCAAGCAAAAATCAATGAAGGTTGGTCATTGCAAGGTGGAGTTTCGGTTACCCTTGGAGGAAAGCCTATATTCGCACAGGCATTGATTAAAAATGCATAACTTCTTCTATAATAAGAAGATTGTAAATCTATAAACTCAACCACACCTTTATATGAATAAGAAAATCATATTTTTGATTGCTGCTGTATTATCCATCATTGTGTTTCTAAGTGCAATGACAGAGCTAATATCCTCCACCTCTACTCCTGAAACCATTTTTGGGAGTGTATGGCTGCATAGGCTATTATGGCTCACGGCTTCAGTAATTTTTATGTATTTATATGTGAACGAAAGGAAAAAGAGCAAGAAATAATAAAACCCGCTCCGCAGAAATTTTACTGCTGCAGAACCACCACGATTTTGAATGACAAAGAATTTAAATGTATTCTTAAGCTCAATTACACGGTTTTCCCTTTCACCACTGACATAAGTTATCTCTAACGGGGGGATTATACGAATGCCATCCGTTTATAAGATCTACTTAATATAGAGTTTAAAACATATCATTAGAGCTCCTCAGTTGACATAAGCGAGTACATTCCTTTTGCCTGATGGTTGAATACATGAGCGAGGTTTATACCTCGCATAAAAATTTCCTTTTTTCGTTCTACTTGTTTAGATATTTTATAATCAGTAATTTAGCTACTAATGTAGCATTGTAGATCCCTAAAATTTCCCATTGAAGTATGGCTAACCTATTTTTAATTAAATAACAAAAGCATCGTGAAAAAGCTAGTCTTGATATTACTGGTGATGGCTTTTGTGTTTCTGTCCTGTGAGGATGAGTCTGATCAAGCCTTAGATACCACACAATGGAAAAGAGAAACAGCGCCTGTGCTTAGAGATTCTATTGATGGAATTAATTATCAGGTCGCTAGTGACCCCCATGTGTTTATGGAGAACGGAACGCTCAACATGATCTACACCGGAGATGCTGATGGAATTCCCTCTATAAAATTGGCTACCGGTAATGCGTTGAATAATTGGACTATAGAAAAAACGCTATTGGGATCCTTAGGACCATCAGGCCTTGATATATATAAAGAAACCGGTTTTTACAGAAAATCCTCAACCGGGAAACATCAAATCTATTATATAGGGTATAACGATGAAGATGCGTATGAATCTCAAATCTTTCTCGCTGAAGCAGATGAACTTGAAGGACCTTATGTCCAACAGGACGCCCCGTTGGTCTCTAAAGGACTATTAGCTGGTAAAAATGTCTACAGTATTACCTCACCAAGTGTTGTAGAACATGAGGGCAAGTTATACATGGCATTTATTGGCTGGAACGATTCTCCAGAAAATGTAACGGAAGTTTGGATCATTGGAGCCACCTCTACCGATCAAGGTCATTCTTGGAGCGATTTTCAATTGGTGGACACTAGAATTGGAATGGAAGGTCAGGTTACGAAAACTACCGATAATCGTTTTATTGCGGTTCGCACCGGTGAATATGAAGATAAAGAGGCCATTTTTTACTCCTCTGCCCTACACCCCTTTGGTCCGTGGATGGAAAAGGAGGATCCCATTCTGATTCAGGCAGGAGCCCCTTTTGAGAAAGATCAAATCATCGCACCTCAAATTTTTATTGTGCCAGAAACTGGAGAAGAGATTTTATTCTATACAGGAGCTGATCAATCCTTAGGGTGGTGGGTCATGATGGCAAGGGAATAGAAATTCAGGGAATCCCACTTAGAAGTAGTTGTAGCGCTTTTTTAATATCATTGCATCAGCTATGATTCTCGTAATCCTAACACTGTAGAAATCTAAACCTTCAACATTAAACCTGAAACCCAAAACTTATTCTGGATACTCTATTCGTAAGTGATACATGTTATTTAGTTTATTTTTTAAAACCTTTTTAATTACCTGGATTTCTTTAAAGGTAATATCAGCATTTAAAAACTGCCCCTCCTCCATCTGTTTGCTTACGATTTTCTCTACCAGCTTTTCTATCAAACTTGATGTTGGATCTTTAATACTCTTACTTGCAGCTTCAACGCTATCTGCCATCATGAGTATCGCCGTTTCTTTGCTGTAAGGTTTAGGACCCGGGTATTGAAAGTCTTCTACCTTCGCCTCTTCATCAATGCTTAGTTCCTTTTTATAAAAATAATAAACTGTACTGGTGCCATGGTGCGTTCGTATGAAATCGATCACACGATCAGGGAGATTATTCTTCTTGGCGATTTCAATTCCGTCAATCACATGATTAATGATAATTTCGGCACTTTCTTTAGGTGATAATTCATCATGCGGATTGACAGAAGAGGTTTGATTCTCGGTAAAAAGAGTGGGATTATTCATCTTACCCATATCATGATATAGCGCCCCTACTCTAACTAGCATAGAGTTCGCCCCAATTTCACTGGCAGCAGCTTCCGCCAGATTCGCCACATTTAAAGAGTGATGGAACGTTCCCGGCGCTTTATCTGATAACTCTTTGAGTAATTTTCCATTCGTGTCAGATAATTCAAGTAAGCTCATGTCTGATACAAGACCAAAGATTTTCTCGTACGCGTAAATTAACGGCTGAACGAACAGCGTTGCTAAACCACATAAAATGAACAATAAGAATGTTTCCCAGTCAATGAGATTAGGATTACCCTCATGTATGATGAAGAATGCAAAGTATGCTAAAATGTAAATACCTGTAATTTGTCCAACAGAAATAAAAAGGTTAGCTCTCTTATACAATTCTGAAACAGTCAGGATTGTAACTATCCCTGCAATAATCTGAAGAAACATATACTCATAGCTGTTCGGGACTATAAAACCCAATAGTAAGACGGTAAGTACATGGGCAAATAGTCCAAGACGTGCGTCAAAAAATGCTTTTAGTGTCAGGGGTAGAATCGCTAATGGAATGACATAAATGTAATCTGTATTAAATCGTATTACTAGCGTAGTTAATACGACCATTAAAAGAATATTGAAGAAAATGAAGGTAACCTTTGTATTGTTTTCAAATATGGATGGACGATATTTTTTAATGAACAATAATAACATAAGCAATGCGAGAGCAACCAGAATACTATATCCTAATACCAACCAATAATAATTGGATTCACTCCAGATTCTTGATTCGAACTCTGATTTTAAAGAATTGAGGATGATATATTTATCATCTTTTACTACCTCCCCTTTGGCTATGATTCGGCTGTTTTCTGTAACGCTGCCCCTGGTGTAGGAAATATCATTCAACTTGGCATCAAGCTCCATTTGGGTGAGGTCTTCATCCAAAAACACATTGGGTTCAACTGTATTGAAGAACGTATTTAATAAAGGAATTTTGAGCTTTTCAAGATTATTTCGCTTTATTTCGCGCTCTACAAATGATTTAATTTCATCCTGTCCAAAAATACTTCCGTAGGTAACTTCTTTAGCGGTGTTACCTTTCCTCAAAAAGATTACTTGATCATCATTTAGTGCATTTACATCTTGTAGCACACCTTTATCGTAGATTTTTTCCAGCACTGTTTTGCCAAAGCGAACAAGACGTTTTTCGTTTGCGTTGAACAAACTATCAGAAAAACTTTTCTTTAGTGAACCAGATACATTATCAATAATTGTTTTAGCAATCTCATCATTGTAATAATAATAGGGAACATGAGTTGCTTTTATAAGTTGTTTTTCTTCTACTATTTCCTCATCTGTCTTACGTATAGCAAAATCAAAAGGAGCATATAAGTTCTCGTATTGCCAGGGTTTACCCTGAATAATCTCGTACTTAAATTTTCCTCCCTTTGGGAAAAGATAGACAATCAAAAATGTAGTCAATAAAAATAAGACTCCCTTATAAATAAGAGACTGATTTTTATAAACACGTTCAATGTGTTGTTTCATAAAGTTAAGCAGCAAAACTCAAAAGTACTAAAAATAAGACAGCTTGTTTTGTTATACTATTTCGTTATAAAATCACTAAATTCGCGCTATTCCAAATAAAGATTCAAATGAGTAAAAAAGTTGTCATTGTAAGTGCTGCACGAACTCCAATTGGAAGTTTCCTGGGTAAGCTATCTTCTATTCCTGCAACAAAATTGGGTTCTATCGCAATCACCGGTGCACTTGAAAAAATAGGATTAGATCCCAAACACGTAGATGAAGTAATTATGGGCAATGTTGTACAGGCTGGTACAGGACAAGCTCCTGCACGACAGGCCGCCTTGGGTGCTGGCATCGCAGAAAATGTTCCGTGTAGTACGGTAAATAAAGTATGCGCGAGTGGGATGAAAGCTATGATGCAAGGAGCACAAGCAATTTCGCTTGGTGATGCTGAGGTCGTAGTAGCCGGCGGAATGGAAAATATGAGTTTGATTCCGCATTATATGCACTTGAGATCAGGACATAAATTTGGTTCTAAAGCCATGGAAGATGGTATGCAAAAAGACGGTCTTGTAGATGCTTACGATAACAATGCCATGGGAGTTTGCGCAGATTTATGTGCCACTGAATACAACTTTAGTCGAGAAGAGCAAGACGCCTACGCAATACAATCTTATGAGCGATCTGCAAAAGCTTGGGAAGAAGGAAAATTTAATAATGAAGTCGTTCCCGTTGAGGTTCCACAACGCAAAGGAGATCCTGTCATTGTGGCCGAAGATGAAGAGTTTAAAAATGTTCGCATGGATAAAGTAGCTTCTCTGCGCCCGGCTTTCTCTAAAGAGGGCACAGTCACGGCTGCCAATGCATCTACAATTAATGATGGTGCAGGTGCTGTTATCCTGATGAGTGAAGAAAAAGCAAAAAGCCTAGACCTAAAACCTCTGGCAAGTATTGAAGGCTACGCAGATGCCGCTCAGGAACCAAAATGGTTTACTACGGCTCCTGCAAAAGCATTACCTAAAGCCTTAGCCAAAGCGGGATTAACTCAGAACGATATTGATTTTTTTGAATTTAATGAAGCTTTTGCTGTAGTTGGACTGGCAAATATGAAACTGTTGGGTCTTAACGACGACACTGTAAATGTCAATGGAGGAGCAGTATCTCTTGGCCATCCCCTGGGCTGTTCTGGCGTACGTATCGTCATAACATTACTTAATGTTCTTGAACAAAACAACGCAAGCACAGGAGCTGCAGCTATTTGCAATGGCGGAGGCGGTGCTTCTGCTATGGTGATCAAAAGAATGTAACCCACTCATACCACATGCAGTACGGTATCTGTCCACTAAGTATAGTTCCACTACGTTTTGAGCCTCATGATCCGAGTGAAATGGTTACTCAGGTTTTGTATGGAGAATTCTTTAAGGTGTTGGAACAACGAAAAAAGTGGAGTAAAATACGATTAGCATATGACCAGTATGAAGGCTGGATTGATGATAAACAATACCTTGAGATAACCAAAGAAGAGTTCTCTTCTCTCCAAAAAATCACTCCAAAATTTACAGCTGACTTGATGGATTTTGTCTATACAGAGCAAGAACAGCTGATCAGTATTCCGCTTGGGGCAACGGTATCCAGCGCGCTCTTTCTTAAGCATCTACATGAGGGAAATATAACTACTGGAAAACAAGGTAAAGTACAATTGATTACTACTGCCCTCCTCTATCAAAATACACCCTATTTATGGGGAGGAAAAACCACCAGTGGTATAGATTGCAGTGGCTTTACCCAAATGGTCTATAAGATTAATGGGTATAGTCTTTTAAGAGATGCTTCACAGCAAGCTACTCAGGGCGAAGCATTGAGCTTTATTGAAGAAAGTGAACCGGGTGATTTAGCTTTTTTTGATAATAAGGAAGGAAATATTATTCATGTAGGCATCATTATGAAAGATAATTACATTATTCACGCTCATGGCAAAGTGCGCATCGATCGTATTGATCACACCGGGATTTTTAATACTGAAACAAAAGAATACTCACATCAATTACGCGTGATCAAGAAAATTATTTAATCAAAAAACTTTTTACAAAAAAAAAGCGCTCAATATAGTTGAGCGCTTTTTAAAAAGTAGAGTCGATAATATTATCTTCCTTCCATTTCCTTTAATTTCTTAGAAAGCTCATCAGCTCTTGGATCATCAATCTGATAATAGATATTCATTAATGTTCTTATAGCCTCAATATTATCTGGCTTGTCTTTTATGTAGTCCTCCAAGTAAGGTGCAGCTTGTTTGTATATATCCTCGCGGTCTTTAGATAATTCATCGTAACGCTTATTGTCTTTAGCTGAATTCCCTAGACCATTCATTTCTTCTACAATTGGAGCTTCTTTACCTAAATATACAGCAGCAATATTGATTTTGGCATTAGACATAGCCGGGTCTAATTCTAAAGCTTTTTGATAATACTCAATGGCTTTATCAGCATTACCCATTTGCGCTGTACTTACTCCTAAATTATAGAACAGGGTTGGATTGTTTGGATCAGCCGCAATAATCTGTTGCATTATTTCTGCATACTTGTCTAACTTCTCCATACGATAATACATATCAGCTTCAGCTTGCAGAAGGTTAGCATCGCCGGGATTAGCTGCTTTAGCGTCTTCCATAGCAGCAATAGCCTTATCTGTTTCGTCTTTACTAATGTAAATTAATGCTATATTTTTTGCAATTTCACCTGCTTTTGAAGGTGTAGTTTCAGTACTTGGTTTTATATATGTACCACTTTTCACCATTAAATCACGCTGCGTTTTATCCGGAAAAGACTCAGTTTCTCCTGATTCTTTGTTAACGGCAGTATATTGTGTTTCACTTCCATTAAAATTCAGATTCTTAAGCTCTGTATAATAGACTAATGCGTTATCATAATCCTGAGCATTGATATAATTGGAAGCCGCATAATACAAATAGATCGTATCCTGTTTATTTAAATTATAACTGGTAATCAATTTCTTAGCAGCATCCTCATATGACTCATTTTTTTGATCTTCTACGGCACCGTTTACTAAGGATGCTCTAACTTGATCGATTCCTGCTTGCGCTTCATCGTTTCCTGCATCCATAGCCATTTTATACGCTTCAGCAGCCGTCATTAAATCTTCTGTAGAAACATTTTGACCTGTTCCATAATACGCCTGACCTTTGTAATAATAGTAATCTTCTTTTAATTTCTCATCATTATCTGCTCCCATTGCTTTAGCCGCTTCAAGAGACGCCTTAGCTTCTTTAAAATCTCCTGAACTGATAGCCTTACCTGCACTTTTTATTTCTTTTTTTTGTGCAAATCCAACGGCGACCAACATAGAAAGTGTTAGTGTTATAAATTTAGTTTTCATGTGTTTAATTTTCGGTTTAAAATTCAAAAATACTATTCTTCGCTATCTTTTGCAATTGCCGTGCCATCTTCTAATGATCCAGTAACCTCTTCTAAATCATCCACATCATCTTCATCATGCTTCACTTTTGCGACTGCGGCAATAGTATCTTTACCTTTTAAATTGATTAAGCGAACTCCCTGAGTAGCTCTTCCCATCACACGTAAATCTGCGACAGCCATACGTATTGCTACACCAGATTTATTGATGATCATAAGATCATCTAAATCAGTCACATTTTTAATAGCAACTAACTCTCCTGTCTTATCAGAGATAGATATGGTTTTAACTCCTTTACCTCCCCGATTAGTTACACGGTAATCTTCAAGACTACTGCGTTTTCCGTAACCGTTTTCTGATACCACTAGAATATTTGTTTCCATGTCATTTACAGCAATCATACCAACTACTTCATCCTTATCGCTACCTAAAGTAATACCACGGACTCCAGAAGCATTTCTACCCATTGGCCTGGTTTTAGCTTCTTCAAACCGAATAGCTTTACCAGATTTAAGCGCTAACATTACCTGACTCGCGCCAGTGGTTAATTTAGCTTCTAAGAGCTCATCTCCTTCTCTAATGGTGATGGCGTTGATTCCATTTACACGGGGACGTGAATATTGCTCCAACAATGTCTTTTTAACCACACCTTTTTTAGTTGCCATAATTACGTAGTGGCTATTGATGTAGTCCTCGTCTTTAAGATCCTGTGTACAGATAAAGGCCTTGACCTTGTCATCATTTTCAATATTGATCAGATTTTGTATCGCACGACCTTTTGAGGTCTTACTTCCTTCTGGAATTTCAAAAACACGCATCCAGAAACACTTTCCGTTTTGTGTGAAGAACAACATGTACTGATGATTTGTTCCAACAAACAAATGCTCCAGGAAATCCTCATTACGTGTAGTAGACCCTTTTTGACCTACTCCGCCTCTGTTCTGCGTTTTATATTCCGTTAGGGGAGTACGTTTGATATAACCCGCGTGAGAAATGGTAATCACTACTTTTTCATCGGGGATCATGTCTTCAATGCTCAAATCTCCACCGGCATATTCAATAGTCGTTCTTCTCTCATCGCCATATTTTTCTTTGACATGAAGCAGTTCGTCTTTTATAATTTGCATTCTTCGGCTTTCATCTGCAAGAATGTCTTTTAAATCCTCAATAGTTTTTAAGAGTTCATCATACTCTGCTCTAAGCTTATCCTGCTCAAGACCGGTTAATTGTCTTAAACGCATTTCTACAATTGCCTTAGCTTGAAGTTCTGAAAGTTCAAAACGTTCAATTAACTTATTGCGGGCTTCATCAGCATTAGCAGAAGCTCTGATCAGTGCAATAACTTCATCAATATTATCTGATGCAATGATCAGTCCTTCAAGGATGTGCGCTCTTTCTTCGGCTTTACGCAGCTCATATTTTGTTCTACGCACAACCACCTCATGGCGATGTTCTACATAATGATGAATCATATCTTTAAGATTCAACATCTGCGGTCTGCCGTGGACTAGCGCAATATTATTTACACTAAAGGAAGTTTGTAGCGCGGTGTACTTATACAGCATATTAAG
Organism: Gangjinia marincola; assembly: GCF_039523415.1. Classification (NCBI taxonomy): domain Bacteria; kingdom Pseudomonadati; phylum Bacteroidota; class Flavobacteriia; order Flavobacteriales; family Flavobacteriaceae; genus Gangjinia; species Gangjinia marincola. Next base: position 140,324 of record NZ_BAAAFG010000005.1, on the reverse strand, counting down.
TACAATATTGGGAATTGCATCTCGCTTAAGTTTATAAACGATACGCATCCCGTTTCGGTCAGACTCATCTCTGATCAATGAGATTCCGTCGATTTTTTTCTCGTTCACCAAATCGGCTGTCTTTTTAATAAGATCAGCCTTATTCACTTGATAAGGGATTTCATCCACGATGATATACTCTGCTCCTTTAATCTCTTCAAATCTGGCTTTAGCTCTCATCATGACACGGCCGCGACCTGTCTTAAAGGCTTCGCGTACACCATCATACCCATAAATCATCCCGCCTGTGGGAAAATCTGGTGCTTTAATGTGAGTCATCAACTCATCGATTTCAATATCATTATTGTCTATGTAAGCAACCGTGCCGTCAACAACCTCACTAAGGTTATGAGGCGGCATATTTGTCGCCATACCAACAGCAATACCACTGGCCCCATTGATTAATAAGTTAGGAACACGGGCCGGTAGCACAGTAGGCTCTTTAAGCGTATCGTCAAAATTAAGTTGATGATCTACGGTTTCTTTATCAATATCAGAGAGCATTTCTTCGCTGATCTTTTGCATACGTGCTTCAGTATAACGCATCGCAGCTGGGCTATCACCATCTACGGATCCAAAATTTCCCTGGCCATCAACTAACATATATCTAAGACTCCACTCTTGAGCCATACGTACCATAGTGTCATAGACAGAGGTATCACCATGTGGGTGATACTTACCCAATACTTCTCCAACAATTCTAGCTGATTTCTTATAAGGACGATTGGATAAAACACCTAGTTCATACATTCCGTAAAGAACACGACGGTGAACAGGTTTTAAACCATCACGCACATCTGGCAGTGCACGTGACACAATGACCGACATCGAATAATCGATGTAAGCCGATTTCATTTCATCTTCAATGTTAATGGATATTAACTTTTCTCCTTCTGCCATATAAATTTTAATTTTAAGACAATTTACTAACGTGGCAATTTACATTATTTCATGAGCATAACCCCCGTTAAGCATGAAGGTTTGCCTGTTTTTTATTAACAAATTTTTATTGTTCTTTCGTTAATAAGTTCGTTAATTTAAAGTTGGTTATATGGACGTTATTTTGTCTATTAGCTAGGTTGGTTTACAAAAGGAATAGTTTTTGAACACTTCAATGCCAACAATGATATTAATTATTAGAAGAAAGGATAAAGATGGACGATAATTTTTCACCACGAGTAAAAGATGTGATTACCTATAGTAAGGAAGAAGCTTTGCGGTTGGGTCATGACTTTATAGGAACAGAACATCTGGTACTTGGTTTACTTCGCGATGGGGATGGTAAAGCTATTTCAATTTTAGAGTCCTTAGATGTAGATCTTGATACTTTACGTAGGAAAGTCGAAATACTCAGCCCTGCGAATCCGGGTAATACAGGGGTTTCAAACGAAAAAAAGAATTTGCACCTTACCCGTCAAGCGGAAAGAGCTCTAAAAACAACATTCTTAGAAGCGAAATTATTTCAAAGTACTTCCATCAATACGGCACATTTGATCTTGTGCATTCTACGGAATGAGAATGACCCTACGACTAAATTATTAAATAAACTTCATGTGGATTATGACCGTGTGAAGGAAGAATTTAAAGCGATGATTTCTAACAATCCTGAAGATGATTTTTTAAATACTCCTACGGCAGAATCATTTTCTGATGAAGAAAATCTGTCTAATGACAGTAAAGACGATCCGTTTGAAAGCTCTGGCAGCAAATCAAACAAGAAATCTAAAACACCTGTTTTGGATAATTTTGGTAGAGATCTCACTGCTCATGCGATCGACGGAAAACTTGATCCTGTTGTAGGCAGAGAAAAAGAAATTGAACGTGTTTCGCAAATTTTGAGCCGAAGAAAGAAAAATAATCCCCTACTCATTGGTGAACCCGGTGTAGGTAAATCTGCCATTGCAGAGGGTCTGGCGCTTCGCATTATAAAGAAAAAAGTTTCCAGAATACTCTATGACAAACGTGTTGTAACACTAGATTTGGCTAGTCTTGTGGCTGGCACGAAATATAGAGGTCAGTTTGAAGAGCGCATGAAAGCGGTGATGAATGAATTAGAAAAGAATGATGATATCATTCTGTTTATTGATGAAATTCACACTATTGTAGGTGCAGGTGGAGCTACAGGAAGTTTAGATGCCAGTAACATGTTCAAGCCTGCGTTAGCCAGGGGAGAAATTCAATGTATAGGAGCGACGACTTTAGATGAGTACAGACAATACATCGAAAAAGATGGTGCCTTAGAGCGACGTTTTCAAAAGGTAATTGTTGAGCCCACCAATGTTGAAGAAACGATTGAAATCCTAAATAATATTAAAGAAAAGTATGAAGATCACCATAATGTTTCATATACCGATGAAGCTATTGAAGCCTGTGTAAAACTCACCAGTCGCTACATGACAGATCGTTTTTTACCAGACAAGGCTATTGACGCATTAGATGAAGCCGGTTCTCGCGTTCACATAACTAACATTGATGTACCAAAACAAATTTTGGAATTAGAGAATAAATTGGAAGAAGTACGTGATACAAAAAATTCTGTAGTTAAAAAACAGAAATATGAGGAAGCTGCAAAACTAAGAGATGATGAAAAACGCATAGAACGCGAACTACAAGAAGCGCAGGAACGTTGGGAAGAAGACTCTAAGCTTCACAAAGAAAAAGTAAGCGAAGAGGATGTGGCTGACGTAGTCTCTATGATGACCGGTATCCCAGTAAATAAGATCGCCCAAACCGAAAGTAACAAGTTAGCCGAATTGCCACAACTTATTAAAGGTAAAGTGATTGGACAGGACGATGCGGTTACAAAAGTGGTTAGAGCGATACAGCGGAATCGTGCCGGATTGAAAGATCCTGATAAACCCATTGGTTCCTTTATATTCTTAGGTCAAACCGGGGTAGGTAAAACACAATTGGCAAAAGTACTGGCGAAAGAGCTCTTTGATAGTGAAGATAATCTCATTCGTATTGATATGAGTGAGTACATGGAAAAATTTGCTATTTCAAGATTGATTGGAGCACCCCCGGGATATGTTGGATATGAAGAAGGTGGTCAATTGACAGAGAAAGTTAGACGCAAACCTTACGCTGTTGTACTGCTGGATGAAGTAGAAAAAGCTCATCCAGATGTATTTAATATGATGCTGCAAGTATTGGATGATGGATTCCTTACCGATAGCTTAGGGCGTAAGATCGATTTTAGAAATACGATTATTATTATGACCAGTAATATTGGCGCACGTAAGTTAAAAGACTTTGGTCAAGGTGTTGGTTTTGGAACCAGCGCTAAGAAATCTCAGGCAGATTCGTATGCTAAAGGCGTAATTGAAAATGCCCTCAAAAAGAGTTTCGCACCAGAGTTTTTAAATCGTATAGATGATGTAGTTGTCTTTAATCCGTTAGAGCGAGAAGATATTCATAAAATCATTGACATTGAATTAGAAAAACTCTTTGAGCGCATCCTGGATCTTGGGTATGATCTTAAACTTTCTGAAAAGGCTAAAGACTATATTGCCAATAAAGGATTTGATCGTGACTATGGTGCGCGTCCACTAAAGAGAGCTATTCAAAAATATATTGAAGATGCACTGGCGGAAGAAATCGTTTCTTCAGGTTTATCAACAGGAGATAAAATCTTTATGGACTTAGACGAAAAGAACGATGAACTTACGATCAAAATTGAAAAATCTGAAGAAGAAGAAACAAAATCATAGAATACCTAAGAATTAATCATTTTAGTAAAGCTCTTGCACTTAATGTAGGAGCTTTTTTTGTGCAATCATTCAACTAATGTTAATTAACATTATCTCCAATTTTCTAAGCTACTAACATTCAAATAAGTGATTTTTTGACCGTCCTAAATTACTCTTATTGTATTGCATATTATTGTTAATTATATGATTTTTGCACAATAGTAGAAGAGGATTATGAATAAGATGAAAGAAGTAAAAAAAGAACTCCCTTTCGGGTGTTTTTATTTTTTTGAGGATTATGTTATTGGTGAACTCAAGGAAGGGATTTTACTAGATAAGAAATTGAATAAAGAGATGATTGATCTGTGCCTGGATCATTATAGTACAAAATCTTTTGTGTACATCTCTAATCGAATGCAATCGTATGCTGTAGATCCTATGATCTACCTGCAATGCAGCAGAATAAAGCAACTTAAAGGAATTGCGGTTGTTGCCGAAAAAGAATCACAACGGTTAAATACAGCAATAGAAAAACATTTCTTTCAAAAACCCTTTGAAGCATTTGAAAGCTTAACCGAAGCTAAAATTTGGGTCTCCACCCTTAACTAAGTCATGCTGCCTTAAAAGAATTTTACGATCTTCATAAAGCTATTCGTCTAACCTGTCTCAGTGAACGAAAAAGAACTCCTTATTACTCTCATGCACGGAGTAAAATTATCCTTTGGTGAATTTACTTCTTTAAGGAATTTGTGATCGGTCGTTTAGATGAAGTTACTTTAATGGATAAGCATCGGTAATAAATTGTATCATGCCTGTTATAGACACTTTGGAGATCAACATTACGTCTACATTTCAGATCGATCAAACACATACTCTATCAATCCCATGGTGTATTTATGGGCGAGTAAAGTCAAATCTATAAAAGCAGTTTTAGTAGTCACAAAAAAAAAGCCTCACTAAAAAGAATACACTTATTGAAAAGAATTTTTTTGACAAGCATTTTGAGGTTTTTGAAGATCTTGACGCAACAATAGAATTTGCTAAACAAATTCTTTCTCGCATTTAATCCTTAGGTTTTTGGTTCCTGTGGTTTAAATAAATCTAGTATAGCCTCTCCCAGATATTCTACAAGATGAGATGCCATTACACCCTGCATACTTACCTTATCAGCTGCAAAATCGCCTGCTTTCCCATGTAAATACACTGCAATAATGGCTGCATCTTTTGATATATAATCCTGTGCTATCAAGGAACTTATAATTCCTGCTAAAACATCCCCACTACCCGCCGTTGCCATACCGGGATTACCCGTACTGTTGAAGTACAAATCGTCCCCATCCACCACAACGGTATGTGCCCCTTTAATTAACACAACTAGGTCGTGAAGTTTTGAGAACTCTTTTGTTTTTTTTAGCTTATCAAAATCATCTACCCAAGATCCAATTAAACGCTCCAGTTCTTTGGGATGAGGCGTCAACACACTTTTTGCCGGTATATCCTTCAACATAATTGGATATGCCGCTAAGATATTGATTCCATCTGCATCAATCACCATGGCATTTTTTGTGTTCTTAAGAATATGGTGAAAGGTATCAATGGTCGCTTGCTCCTGCCCTGTTCCCATTCCAAAACAAACTGTAGTCGGTTGTAAGTCGCTTAGAACATCCATGGTCTTTTGATCGGCTTTCAGGTGATCGTGAGAAGCAACGGCAACAACCATTGCTTCTGGCAATGCAGTTTGTAAGATTGAAATTCCACATTGAGGTACGAATGCTGTTGCTAATCCAGCACCACCAACTAGAGAGGCTTTTGTCGCTAATACGATACTACCCATCTTTCCTAAACTTCCGCCTATTATCGCCACATGACCATACATTCCTTTATGAGAGAACTTATTTCTGGGTTTATATCGTTTTATGACTTCTTCACGGGTGATAAAAAACTTATGAACTATGGCTGTTTGCAAGAAATCACGATCTAGACCTATGTCTACAATTTGAAAATCCCCTACATACGCTTCGCTCTGCGGAAGCAAGAATGAGGTTTTAAGCGATTGAAAGGTCAAGGTAAAATCTGCCTGGATGGCGGCATGTTCTTCTGCTAACGCCTGATCTGAAAATAATCCTGAAGGTATGTCAATGGAAAGCGTAAATGCTTCGGCAGCATTGATATGTTCGATTAAATCTTTAGTCCATCCTGAAACCGGTCTGTTTAATCCCAATCCAAACATGGCGTCGACGATAAAATCATTCCGCGTAAGCGTAGGAAAATCATTTTTACCTTTTATCAATATCGGCCAATCTTTAGTTACATTTTTTATACGATCGTAGTTGATCAAAAAATCTTTGGAACGTCTGTCACTGTAATTGACTATATAGGTCGTCACATGATAACCGTGTTCGATCAACTTGCGTGCAATTACCAATCCATCACCACCATTATTCCCGATGCCACAAAAAATTTTGATGGGTATGGGGGCACCTTGCAGACGTTGATGAATTTCTTGAAACACAGTTGTAGCTGCGCGTTCCATCAAATCAATGGAGGCAATAGGTTCACGTTCTACAGTGAGCTGATCTGCTTTTTGCAATTGGGCAGAAGAGAATATTTTCATAAAGGAAATATACAGGAATAAATTATAGCATTGAATAAAACATTTCCATTTTCATACTGATCCAAAAATTTGCTGTAGTTAAAATATTAGCAGATTTTAGGAAAAGTGGGAATAATCTTTGATAAATATTCATTGTAGTAATAGTACTACTATCATTATTAAATTATACTACTATGAAACAATTCGCTCTTATTAGTTCAGTCGTCCTTATTTCTTTTACCCTACTCAACTGCGCGGTGATTCGACCCGGAGAAGCCGGAGTTAAGCAACACCTAGGTCAATTACAAGATGATGTTAAAACCGAAGGCACCCTAGTATACAACCCCTTTACCTCTAAGGTAGTCAAAGAATCCATCAAAATCAATAATTTGGAATTGTCCTTAAACCTTCCCAGCAAAGAGGGGCTAAGTGTAGACTCACAAATAAGTATTCTTTATCGGCTTAAGCAGGATATGATTCCCAGTATCCTAAGAAATATTGGTCAAGGATATCCAGAGGTCATTACCAGCGTATTTAGATCGGCAGCCTCAGATGTGTGTGCGCAATTCTTTGCTAAAGACATGCACTCTGGTATGAGAGCGAATATTGAAGAATCTATTAAATCTAAAATGGATGAAACGCTTGCTAAACAGGGCATCCTAATTGAAGGTGTTCTTATGAAAAGTATCAGCCTACCAAGGGGTCTTTCTACTTCTATTGAGCAAAAATTACAGGCTGAACAGGACGCCATGCGAATGGAGTTTGTTTTACAACAAGAAAAATTAGAGGCAGAGCGTAAGATCATTTCGGCTACTGGAACTCGTGACGCACAAAAAATATTGGCTCAGGGACTTACAGATCAAATCATTAAGATTAGAAGTATTGAGGCGTTTAATAAACTTTCAGAATCATCAAATGCAAAAATCATCATCACAGATGGAAAAACTCCGTTACTTATAAATCAATAGTAATAAACGAGTTTTGGGGTCATCCGCCATTTTAGTATAGAATGGCGGATTTTTTATGGTATAAAATATATAATTTTCTAAAACTCCTTCGGATGTAAGAGCACAAAAAACTACTTTTGCTCTAAATTTAATACGATGAAAAAAACCGCCTTGTCCCCTATTCACGAAGCCCTTGGTGCTAAAATGGTTGAGTTTGCAGGGTACAGTATGCCCGTCTCGTATGAAGGGGTTAATGCAGAGCACGAAACGGTGCGAAATCTAGTTGGTGTATTTGATGTTTCGCACATGGGCGAATTCTTGATTGAGGGTCCTCATGCCCTGGAATTAATTCAAAAAGTAAGTGCGAATGACGCCTCCAAATTAGTTATTGGAAAAGCCCAATACAGTTACTTACCAAATGACAAAGGTGGGATCGTAGACGACCTTATTATTTATCGAATAAAAGAAAAGACCTATTTATTAGTCGTCAATGCGTCCAACATCAAAAAAGATTGGGACTGGATAAGCGCACAAAATAGTGTGGGTGCAACCATGCGTGATCTTTCTGAGGATTATTCTCTCCTCGCTATTCAAGGTCCTAAGGCCGTTGAAGCGATGCAATCATTATCTTCTATCGATCTTAGTGAAATTGATTTTTACAACTTTAGAATTGCCGATTTTGCCGGGATAGAACATGTAATTATTTCGGCAACTGGATATACAGGCAGTGGAGGATTCGAAATTTATTGTAAGAATAATGAAGTTGAGCAAATTTGGAATAATGTGATTAAGGCAGGTCTTGAGTATGGGATTAAACCAATTGGATTAGCTGCCCGGGATACACTGCGATTGGAAATGGGTTATTGCCTCTATGGTAATGATATCGATGAGACAACTAATCCTTTAGAAGCAGGATTAGGTTGGGTAACTAAATTTACCAAGGATTTCGTTCATTCTACCGAACTTAAAGCGCAAAAAGAACGCGGGATTGATAACAAACTCGTAGGTTTTGAGTTAACTGAACGAGGTATTCCACGGCACGATTATGACATTGTCGATGCGCGAGGAACCGTAATAGGTAGAGTAACCAGTGGTACAATGTCCCCTTCTACCGGGAAAGCTATTGGGATGGGATACGTCCCAAAAGAAGTAAGTAGTCCCGGTAGTGAACTATTCATTCGTATTAGAAAAAAAGACGTACCCGCCACTGTGGTGAAACTTCCTTTTTATAAAAAATAATATTAGCTACTTATATATTTAAGCTGCTTACTCAATACCATAAGCAGCTTTTTTAATACATATCCTTGAGTCAAAAGAAGAAGAAAATACTCATTTTAGGTGGTAGTGGATTCATTGGGAATGCCCTCTACAAAGAGCTATATGCCTACTTTGACACCTACGCCACCTATTTTAATACCGATAGAGGATTAAGCAAAAACCATAAATTTATTCAGTGGGATCTGGAGACCGAAGATATAGGAATTATGCTCCAATCAATCCGTCCGTCTATTATTATTTCATGTCTTAGAGGTGATTTTGACGCGTTGGTACATCAACACCAATCCCTGATCCAATATACGTTAAGATATGACGCTAAAATCATTTTTTTATCCAGTGCAAATGTGTTTGATGCATTCAGCAATTTTCCGTCGTATGAATATGATAAAACGCTTTCAGAAAGTGTCTACGGAAGATTTAAAATAAAAATTGAAAATGCGTTGCTGCGCTTACCCAATAAGAATTACGCGATTGTGCGCTTACCGATGGTTTTTGGAAAAAAATCACCTCGAATAGAAGAAATTAAAGAATACATCAAAAATGAGGTGCCCATAGAGGTATTTCCAAATGTAGTCGTCAATGCGACCACAATTTCAAAAATTACCCAACAATTGCATTATATTATTAACCGAAGCCGGCGCGGAGTCTTTCATCTAGGCAGTGATGATCTTATCCATCACGATGATTTAATTCTAGATATCTGTCAGGCAAGCGGGCACGATCAGCCTATCCTTAAAAATGTCTTCGACTCTAACGATGATCGCTACTTAGCCGTGATCCCAAAAGATAATATTTTACCAAAAAATTATCACATCTCTATCAAAGAGGTGGTTGAAGAATCAGTATTTTAGATTCAGGATTCAGGATTCAGGATTCAGGATTCATGATTTGTAATTTGAGATATCTAATTTAGCATTAAAGACTTCTTTAGTGAAAAAAATTGTCTTGGTTCCTAATTCTAACAGTTCCTAACGCGTTGGGGAAAGTCTTAATTCTTTAGTAAGATTTTAGACAATAAAAAATCTATATTAATCTTAGCATGGAATTAATCAACTTATAATACATCAAATAATGAAACCACTTAACGAAGAACAAATTAAAGAACACCTAACTCATTTAGAAGGCTGGGAATACGAGGATAACGCTATCAATACTACCTTTGAGTTTGAAGATTTTAAGGATTGCTTCGGTGCCATGACTCGTATTGCGTTTGAAGCCGAGGCTCAACAACACCATCCTGAATGGACCAATGTGTACAACAAATTGAGTATCTATCTCTCTACTCACGATGCCGGCGGAGTAACAGAGAAGGATTTCAAACTGGCAAAAACCATTGAAGGAATCATTACTTCTGAAGAATAAATGTTTTGAAAACTAGTTTGAAAGTTTCGATATTTAAAACCCTGTTGTCATTACGATTCTCAATTCATTGAGGATAGAAGTCTTACTATCTCTTGTACTGTTTTTTAAACCCTCATTATAGAAGGATTCGTCTACGTTAATATGCGGATCTGAGTGACACGCTGGCTATTGAAGGACGACTTGAATTCTCGCAATATTTATTAAATTCAAACAGCTTTGTTAGATAGATAACGTTACTCAAGACTATATCGGACTAAATTTCGTATTTTTAGTATAATTATAGCTAACTATATCTTGCTAAAAAGTAATACAAAATACCCTTTTAGTCCTATTGCAGTATTTTTTACATGCCTCGTTTTAATTACGAATTATGTAAATGGCCAACAAAAGGATTCTATTAGAAAAAACACAAACTACAAAACTGTTTCCTTCAACGGGACCGATGGACCTTATATTATTAAAGACACATTGTACCGTGTAAATGCTCTAAATAAACTAATCAAACGCACTAATTTTAAAAAAGACTCTTTAATTGTATGCCCCGGTAATGGATATGATGACAATTTTTTTTTAGCGTTACGACCAAAATATACGGTTACAAAGAGCACATTTGAAGCTGCTGATAAAATGGTCGTTATTTCTGATATTGAAGGTAATTTCAACGCCTTTTCTAGTTTTTTAGCCGCTAACGGAGTAATTGATGCACAGTATGACTGGATCTATAGAACTGGTAGGCTTGTTTTAGTGGGAGATTTTGTGGATCGAGGTAAGAATGTTACACAGGTATTATGGCTTATTTACAAATTGGAGCAACAGGCACGTGATGCTGGTGGTAGTGTACATCTCATTTTAGGCAATCATGAAGTCCTGAATTTCAAAGGTGATTACACCTACAATAGAGCAAAGTATATCAAAATTGCACAAGAAATAAGTGGTGAAAAAAATAAGAAAAAAGCCATTCGCTATATGTTTTCAGAACAGTCAGAATTAGGAAAATGGCTACTCTCTAAAAATGTAATTGAAAAAATTGGATCGTATATTTTTGTCCATGCAGGACTTAGCCCGCAACTATTAGATTTTAAGTTAAGCATCGACGATATAAATCAAAAAATGCGTCGAGAATATACCTCTACTGAAAACAGTTCGTCTAGATCTATTCAGTTCTTATACAGTTCAAAAGGTCCAATTTGGTACAGAGGGCTTGTGACGAAAAGACCTTATTATCCTAAAATAGGATCCGAAGAGTTAGATAAGATTTTGTCTTTTTACAACGCAAAAAAAATAGTAGTTGGACATACTCCAGTTAAAAATATCTCGACGGATTACGATGGAAAAGTCATTCGAATTGATGTATCACACGGCCTAAGTAAATTCTCTGGTAAAACCAAAGGATTACTTATTGAACGTGGGCAGGAATACATCATAAATGATAAGGGTCAACGATTTTCACTTAAATAGTTTATAAGTCCTTAAAGTACGTATCAAGAAAACCCAATCGATCAATAATCCACTCATTCAGGTAATCAAAATCATCTTCTTTAATGATTTCATTTTTCCATAAATTATATTCTCGCTCATATATTTTTTCAGCAGTAAAATGATCATGAAATTTTTGAAAACGCGCTAGAATATTTATTTTACTAAACTCATTTTCTCGTAAATCCTTCCACCGCTGCTTAAGGTTGTCATTAAAATGGTTTGGATTCAGCTGTAATAGACGATCAAATAGATGATTACTTAAAATATCATTGGTAGTCCTTATTCTTTTACCGTGTTGTATTATGCCAAACACTCCATCTACATCCCAAGGAACAAAAAAATAAGGTTTATCTAAATCATATTTCGCCAGATAATAATTCTTACCAAAGTTGTCGGTGGCACGCAATAGATTTATGTAAATAAAATAGTCAATGGCATTTGGCAAATGAATCTCTTTAGCTATTTTTTCTTTAAAAGTAGCATCAGACGAATTTACGACTAGATCAAGTAGTTTAGACAACCCATCCCAATGTGAATTATAATCTATGATGGGGTATTCCATCTTAAATCCTAGATAGTGCGGAAAAATATTGTTGTATTCTCCTGCCTTTTTAAAAGATGGTCCGCCTTCATACGAATTGGCTTTAAATAATTCTCCGTAAATTTCTTTACCATTAGGTTTTTTTAGTTGAAGTTGTTTTCTATCCACGGATTCAGATAAACTATACAAGCCTATATACTCACTATTTCTAAATAATTCTACGAACTCTACCTTGAATCCGTTAATGGCTTTTGGTTCTTCTTCATGGTAATATACTTTATGAATATCTGTCCATAGCTGGATCGCTACCGTAGATCTTAATCGCAGGGGTTCGTTATAAAGTCCATCGAGAATCCAATCATCATCAGAGCGTAATCCTTTAACTTTAATATCCTTATTTTCTTTAGAAATTGAATCCTTCCACACCTCAATGTCATATGATTTTTTAGGAAAGCCTAGGGATAAATTACCTCTTTGCCTTATACCAATGATACTTTCAACTAAGGTTTCTTTTTCATAATATTTTAAACATCCGGGAATTTTTTTATTTGTTCCAAGTTTGACTTCATCAAATGCTACCTTTACAACCGGTAATTTAGTTAAGTATAATGTGTACTTATCTGCTTCGTGTGTAAGTTCAAAAGCCTGATCGTATGAAAGCGCTGAATTTTTCTTTAAAAACTGATAAACGTAGTCAAATTCAATTTCAGTATTTAGAGAAGAAAAACTGTCCTCTGATGGAATGTGCCAAATAATTACTTTATTCCCGCGATCTACTCCGTAACTGCCCGGCAGTGCTTTTATCTTCTGACTTAGTAACATGTTACTTTTTAGTAAAAGGCTGCAAAACAGCATAATATAACTTGATTTTTTGAACATAGCTTTTGAATGATGTCTAAATGCCTCTCCCTGAATATTGGTCTGATAAGATTGACACATTAAATTTAAATATATAAATAGATATGCTTTTTAAATGTGAAAGAAGTAATAATATCATATCAATACTCCCCTTGCACCCTATCTTTTTCTTTTCTTACTTTTACCCTCATTAAATTATGATTTATGGGAAGAGCATTTGAATTTAGAAAAGCACGCAAAATGAAGCGTTGGGCGAGCATGAGCAAAGCTTTTACACGAATAGGCAAAGATATTGTGATGGCTGTCAAAGAAGGCGGTCCCGATCCAGATGCAAATTCCAGACTACGTGCAGTTATTCAAAATGCCAAGGCAGTAAACATGCCCAAGGATAATATTGAACGTGCAATTAAACGTGCATCAGATAAAAGTCAGGGAGATTATAAAGAAGTGATTTTTGAGGGTTATGCGCAACACGGAGTTGCTGTTTTAATTGAAACGGCAACTGATAATAATACACGCACGGTGGCGAATGTTCGTTCTTACTTTAATAAAACAGATGGAAGCCTGGGGACGTCAGGCTCTGTAGTGTTTATGTTTGATCATACGTGTAATTTTAAAATCAAAGGAGATGACTTAGACTTAGAAGAATTAGAACTGGAGCTCATTGACTTTGGCGTAGAAGAAATTTTTGAAGATACCGATGAAGATGAGGAAGGCAATGAAATAACAAGCGTCATGATCTATGCACCCTTTGAAAGTTTTGGAAGTATTCAATCCTATCTGGAAGAACACAATATCGAAATCATCTCATCCGGATTTGAGCGTATCCCACAAGTGACTAAGAAACTAACTCCAGAGCAGGTAGAAGACGTCGAAAAGTTACTTGAAAAATTGGAAGAAGACGATGATGTTCAAAATGTCTATCACACGATGGAAGACAGCGAGTAATTGATTTATCATAATTCGGGTTTAGAGGTATTTTCACTACCAAACTGTCTTAGATAGGCTTGGACTGACAAAAATTTAAAGAATGTCACGTTGAGTTTGTTGAAGCCTAAGTTAAGGATTAGATACTCTAACTACTCGTCTTCGACAAACTCAAACTGACAACCTAAGTAATTTTTATTCCTCTAATTTGACCGCTAAAACAATTGATGTATTTAGCAATTTCGAAACAGGGCAGATATCCTTTGCCTTTTCTGCAATTTCTACGAATTTATCTTTACTAATATTGGGCACTTTACCAGTGAGATGTAATAAAACCTCAGTAATCTCACCGTCTTTAAAGGTTACTGTAGCATCAGTATGCAAATGATCAGCGGTAAAGTCATCTTCATTCAACAAAAAACTTAGTTGCATGGTATAACAACCGGCATGGGCTGCTCCAATAAGTTCTTCAGGATTAGTGCCGGGATTCCCATCTTCAAAACGAGTACCAAATGAGTATTGGACTTTACTCATTACACCGCTTCCGGTTGAAATGCTTCCCTTTCCTTCTTTTCCGCTGCCTTCCCAGCTAGCGGATGCTTTTCTACTAAAATTCATGTGTCGTAATTATGGATTATTAAAAGGTGTATTCTTCGGCGAAAGCCAAACACCACTAACCTAAGGGATATACAGCTCTCAGACCGGTAAAGAATTCTTAAAAATCCTTGAATATTTGCTAAATATTTAATAAATCAGTAGTCTTTCGCAACTCATTGCCAAACTAGGGTTAAAACGCTGGCAAACTCTTATATTTAAAAGGGTAAGCCTTACTTTTAAATATGGAAAAAATATTAGTCGCAGGTGCAAATGGTACTACAGGAAAAATGATCGTTCAACAATTACATCAAGCCGAAGTATATGTGCCCGTCGCAATGGTAAGAAAACATGAACAAACTGCTCAATTTGAATTGGATGGTATAGAGGTCGTTTTAGCAGACTTAGAACAAGATCTTTCTTTTGCCCTAAACGATGTGGATAAAGTGATTTTCGCTGCCGGTTCTGGTGGTCAAAAGGTTAAAGCAGTAGATCGCGATGGTGCTAAACGGCTCATTGATGCCGCTAAGAAACATGGTGTCAAAAAATTTGTCATGTTAAGTTCTATTGGAGCCGATAAACCTGAAGAAGCCGATGAGCTACAAGAATACCTTAAGGCAAAACATCAAGCAGATGAATATTTGAAAAACAGCGGGTTATCCTATACTATTTTACGTCCTGGTTCACTAAATAATGAGGAAGCGACTCACAAAATTAGAGGTGGGAAACACATTGACCCACAAGGAGAAATACCCAGAGCAGATGTAGCAAATGTACTGGTTCACTGCCTTCCAGATGATGTAGCTCCTAATGTGACCTTTGAAATTCTGTCTGGAGATCATCCTATTAAAGAAATACTGGATACTATTTCTTAGATTTTTTCTTCGGAAGCAAGTTGCAAAAAATAAACGCTACAATATAAACATATGAATATCTGCATATTGACATGTAGTACAATTCCCTACCAATTTGAGAACAATCGAAAATTTTAAATCGTTCATTTTCAATGCATTTCGACTTCGCTCAATGTGACAGTTTTTATTTTATGTCAATATGCGGATATTCAGTAAAACCATATACCATGCACAAAACACAAACAATACTTCTTAAGAACAGACCAGACGGAAAACCTACTAAAGACGATTTTAAGTTTATTACCGAAATGATTGAGTCGCCAGATAAAGGTCAACTTATTCTACATACGAAATACGTTTCTGTAGACCCTTATTTACGCGGAAGAATGCGTAATCAAAAATCCTATATTGAGCCTTTTGCATTAAATGAACCCATCACCTCGGCTATTATTGCAGAAGTAGGAGAATCAAACCATAAGGATTTTAAAAAGGGTGATGTAGTCATGGGAGAATTAGCTTGGAAGGAGCATCAATTGTCCAACGGAAAAGGTCTTCAAAAAATACCTAGTGATCAGGCTGAACTTTCGGCCTATCTGGGAGTTTTAGGAATGACAGGTATTACGGCTTACGTTGGTATGACGAATATCGGAAAACCACAAGATGGTGAGACACAAGTGGTATCTGGTGCTGCCGGAGCGGTTGGAAGTGTCGCTGGTCAAATCGGAAAGATTAAGGGCTGCCACGTGGTAGGTATCGCCGGTTCTGATAAAAAAGTGCAGTTACTCACCCAAGATTTTGGAATGGATAAAGGCATTAATTATAAAACTACAGCTGATATACAAAAAGCCTTAAAGGAGGCCTGTCCCAATGGCGTAGACATTTATTACGACAATGTAGGCGGTGAAATTGCTGATGCGATATTCCCCTTACTAAACCACGGAGCGCGAATTATAAATTGTGGCGCAATAGCAGTTTACAATAAAACTGAAATGCCTCAAAGTATAAGTCC
Organism: Gangjinia marincola; assembly: GCF_039523415.1. Taxonomy (NCBI): domain Bacteria; kingdom Pseudomonadati; phylum Bacteroidota; class Flavobacteriia; order Flavobacteriales; family Flavobacteriaceae; genus Gangjinia; species Gangjinia marincola. The sequence goes on along the minus strand of NZ_BAAAFG010000005.1, from coordinate 124,154 downwards.
GCAACCCTTCTTAATCAAAAACAGTGCATCAATGCAAGGATTTATCGTTCGGGATTATAAAGATCAATTTAGCGAAGCACGTGAGGCGCTTACACAATGGCTTCAAGATGGTAAGTTAAAACATAAGGAAACGATTGTTGAAGGTTTTGACACTATACCTGAGGCATTTATTGGATTATTTGATGGCGATAATATAGGTAAGATGGTGGTAAAGGTAGTCTAGGTTGTACGTTGTGTAAATTAGCTACCGGATTTAAGACTTTTCAGTAGATTCACTATCGTTAGATTTCACTATAATTCCGTCATAGCGTATTGGTGTTCTAAGGGAGCTGTTGATGTACGCAGAAGCGTTTCCTGTAGGGTATAGTCGTATTCTAATATCGTAGTTTTCGATACGATCAGAGATATTGGCTACCAGTTCAATAAACTTATGATGCGAATCTTCTATGATCTCAAATTCTCTGGGTACACTGTTAAATCGTATCCCAATGTCTGTACTACTATACGGAGAACTGATTTGACGCTCACCGATGTATGACAAATCACCATGAAGTGTATCATTTTTTATCTCAATAAAATCACCGCTTCCTGATACGATTACACGGTTAGCTGTATTCCCCGTAAATTGCCAGATTACATTAGATACTTGATTGACAGCATTTGTTTGAAAAGGATATGCTGTGTTTATTTCAATACGTAGTGCACCTTCTTTTAGTTGTTCAATATGTTCGCTATGTGCCTTTTCTCGATCTGCCAGGCTCATTTTAGGAGCACAGGCAATAAACGCAACAATACATACTATACTACTAACAAAGTTCTTCAACATATACTCAAGATACGACATTAAAGACAAATTTAAAAAAGAGTTTTTTGATGATATCAGAATTTAAGTCTGGGTAATCTTGATTTCATCGTCAAATTTTTTACGCTTCTCCCCTAGCCGGATAGTCTTTCTCTACAACAAAATCTATTGCTTTTAAAAGTTTTTCAAATGAAGGACGCGCGAAAGGCATATTTTGAATGGATTGGTAATACATCGATTGATCTGATCTTATTAAGAAAAGTCCGGGTTCGATGAACTGATCAGGTTCATCATTGATACCATCGCTAATAAATAATCCCCACTTTCGGGCTTCATCCAACGACCACTGATATCCAACGGGCAAATCTCCTATTTTCCATTGGCTGAAGGCCTTATTTGCTTTTTCTTCGGTATCACTGCTCACTGCTACAACATTTACGCCTCGATCTATAAATTCGTCGATGTGATCTTGCAGATTTTTGAGGTAGTTCTTACAAACAGGACAATGTAAGCCGCGATAAACCACAATCATAGTAAACTGCTTGGCATCCTGTTCTGATAGTTTCCATTGGGTGCCGTTAATTAAACTTAAGGATAGTTCAGGTGCTTTTGCTCTGGGATTTATCATAGTATAATGTATAAAATGTATTATCAATCAAATTTTTTATCACTTAACAATATTCCTAACGCATGCGTAGATTTTAAATGAATAAGGATGACCGTCACAATACCAATTACCGGTATGGCAATTACCATCCCGATGATACCCCATACCATGCTTCCAATAATTACGGCAATAATAACGACAAAGGGATGAACTTCTACTTTATCGCCGACAATGTACGGCTGCAATACATAACTCTCTAAAAATTGGGATATACTAAAGGTCAGTACTATCCCTATTAAGGTAGAAACTTCTCCCGTACTTAAGTATCCAAATACAATTGCCATTCCAAATCCTATAATATTTCCCACAAAAGGAATCAAGGTAAGTACAGCAGCTATAACACTTACCAATATAAAATTACTTACTCCAGAGATCCCTAAACCAATGGAGTAAACAATGGCTAATAGTCCAATAAGAATTAATTTGCCAATAAGATATTGAGGAGCAACCGCAGTACTTTTTGTAATGGTTTTACTTACTTCCTTTTTTTGATCATCAAACACCTTTAATAAAAAATTTCTTAAACGTGCTCTGTATCGCAGTATAAAATAAATATATACCATCACAAGTAAAAAATTTGCAAAAAAACCTGATACCGATGTAAATAATGAACTCACTTCTTTCGCTGCCTTTTTAGAAGATCCACTATTACCAGCGGGCATAGGACTATCCTTAAATTCATTGATATCCTGTTTTGAAATTGGAGTATAATCTATAATTGTAGACTCAAACCGTTCTAATTTAGGGATCATTTCCTTTTTAATCATCGGCCAATCATCTACAACGTTTTTTCCTTGTATAATGATAAGCGTAACAAATCCGGCAGATACAAGTAATAAAACTAATACACCTAATAAAGAGGCTATGCTTCTATTAAGTTTTCGTTCAAAAAAACGAACAAGGGGTAGAATGATCAAACTCAAAATTATAGAGACAACAACGGGCCCAAAAAACGATTGTGCCTTAGTTAATCCCAGAAATATAAAATAAAGCAATAGGACAAAAGCAGTTATATTAAATAGTTTTTGTTTGGCTGGGATAGAAATCATATTATATGTGGTTGATGCGCTTTAAAATTAGCTGCATAAGCCTTAAAGCCGACTTAAATTGATGTTAGCGTTTACTTAAAATAAGCCTAAAGTAGATTAACTACCTGTATATTTCAATTTTAAATTACGTAGGATTATTTTAATATGATCTGGCATTTTCTCTAAAATCACCACATAAAATGAACCTGTTCTATCTTTTGAGCCTAATTCAAATAGAAGAAGTCACTACTTCATTTGAAAACTTTTATCACGATTTTATTGATCAGCTTCCAGGAATAGGTTTAGCATTGATTATTATAGTGTTGGGGAGCCTTATTGCTAAAGTTATCAGCAATTTTGCACGCAAAAGAATTCTAGGTCGTACTGAAGATCCTCTCATGAGTAGGTTTTTGGGACAGGCGATTAAGTATATTTTAATTGTCATAGCAATTATGATTGCACTAAGAGCAGCAGGACTTGGCAGTATAGCCGGCGGGATACTCACAGCTGCCGGGGCAAGCGCTGTAGTATTAGGTTTTGCTTTTAAGGACATTGGTCAAAATTTCATTGCGGGAATCATTTTGGCATTTAATCGACCATTCAACATCGACAATACAGTAGAAATAGGGGAAAATTTTGGAAAAGTAAAAGCTTTGGATTTTAGATATACTAAATTAAAAACATTTAATGGTAAGGATGTGTATATACCCAATGCTGATGTCCTCACTAAACCAGTGACTAATTATACTGAAGATGGATTCTATCGATGGGATTTTGTTATTGGTATCGCTTATGAGGATAATATAGAAGGTGCTAAAAAGGTCGTACTAGAAGCCTTGAGATCAGAGCCCACAGTGATTGAAGACGATGCCCATGAAAACTTTGTTATTGAAGAAGAATTAGCGACCAGTACGGTCAATCTTAAGGTGTTTTTTTGGGTTGATACCAAAGACTTTAGAAAGAATGCGTTGGTGACAAAGGGTAATGTGGTTCGAATGGTGAAAGAAGCACTAGAAGAAGCTGGATATTACATGCCTGCAGATATTCAGGAGATTAAGTTGTACGGTGGTGAACGTGAGTTCCCGGTACGTATTGCTGACATGTCTGCTCCCGAAGGAAAATCTCAAATGGACAAAAACAAAGAAAAAAAGAGCCTTAAAAAAGGGGAAGCTTCATAAGGCTCAATGAATTTACATTTCTTCTTTATTCAATAAGCTTACGAAGTGCTACCCATTGTTTCAGCATGTCTCTGGCATCGGTTGCAGGATATCCTAAAACAGTTTTACCTGCCTCTACATCAGCCATAACACCAGATCCTGCCCCTACTGTTGCCCCACTGTGAATCGTTGTATGATCTTTAATCGATGCACTGCCACCAATCATAACACCATCACCCAACGTAACAGATCCTGCTAATCCACTGTTCCCGGCCATAACGCAAGATCTCCCCAAGATAGAGTTGTGACCAATCTGCACGAGATTATCAATCTTAGTACCATCGCCTAAAACAGTAGATCCAAATTTAGCACGATCGACACAACTATTTGCGCCTATCTCTACACCATTACCTATGATTACATTTCCTATATGAGGCATTTTAACCAGTCCACGACCATCTGGACTCGGGACAAAACCAAATCCATCTGCACCAATACTGGCATTGGAGTGGATAATACAAGCATCACCAATCACGCACTGCTCTCTTACCACAGCTCCAGACCATATAGTGGTTTGATGGCCAATCATTACGTCATCCAATAAAGTAACATTTGGGTATAGTATAGTTTCCTTGCCAATGAAAACATTCTTACCAATATAGCAACCCGCTCCAATTTTAGCGCCTTCACTAATAATCGCAGATTTATCTACCACCGCACTGGGATGAACATCCATATCAAAAACGGGTGGTTTAGGTGCGAGAGCGTTCAAAATTTTAATCATAGAAAGATCTACCTGATCTACTTTAATGATTGCTTGATTATCTTTGGGAGTAAGAGACAAGTTTTTAGCAGCAATTCCAATACTGGCCGAAGAATTTTCCCAATATCGGGCATATTTTCTATTTCGAATGAAGGTGAGCTGACCTTCTGTAGCGTTTTCAATATCTCCTATGCCACTGATGTTAACATCGGTTGAACCTATTATCTCTCCCTCTAATAATTCATTTAATTGTTGTAGTGTCATGTAAGTTTGAATTTTGCCGAATATAGTATAAATATAGAACATCATTTTTATCCTTAAGTTTGTGGTGTTAGATCGCTCAAGGGTTAACTTCTATGCATACTAAGAATATTCATCGTAACGGTTATGAACTCACTAAGCTGACACTACAAGTTCCTGAACTTAAAAAGTATCTCATTTCAACACCTGCCAACACGTTGAGTATTGACTTTTCTAATCCAACAGCAGTCTATTTGTTAAACAAAGCCCTTTTAATGAGCAACTACGCATTAAATGACTGGAATTTACCCGGTGGTTATTTATGTCCTGCTGTGCCCTCAAGAGCAGATTATATTCACCACCTCGCCGATCTTATCTCGATACGTCAAAAATCTAACATCACCGGTTTAGATATAGGTACTGGAGCGAATGCAATTTACGCCTTGTTAGGAGTAGCGATATATGATTGGAATATGATTGGAGTGGATATTCAAAGAGATGCTCTCGCTTACGCGGAAGGAAATGTACAGCTCAACCCGGCATTATCAAAGCACATTGAATTGAGGTTACAATCAAATCCCGGGAATATTTTATGCGGAATTTTATCTGCTGAAGAATACGTTGATTTTACGTTGTGCAATCCTCCGTTTTATAGTTCTCAGAAAGAGGCAGATGCTGCCACGAGACTTAAAAACGAGAATCTAAGCATAGCTATCTCAGACTCCCGAAACTTTTCTGGTCAGACTAAAGAATTGTACTGTAATGGCGGGGAAGCCCTTTTTGTAAAACGTATGATCAAAGAAAGTGTTTTGATGAAAGACCAGGTTGGGGTTTTTAGCAGCTTGATTTCCAAAGCAAGACATTTGCCTAAACTTGAAAAACAATTAAAGAAGCTCCCTGTCTCCTATCGCATCATCCCTATGAGTCAGGGAAACAAAAAGAGCCGTATACTGGCATGGACGTTTAAGACAGGATTACTTTAGAACAGGTCATAAAAAAAGCCCCTCAATTGAGGAGCTTTTTTGTAAAATAAGAGATATACTAGATTACTTTTACGTTCACTGCATTTAATCCTTTTCTACCTTCTGTCAAATCGAATTCTACTTCATCACCTTCACGAATCTCATCGATTAATCCAGAAATGTGTACAAAATGTTCTTTGTCTGTTCCTTCTTCGTTAATAAATCCAAATCCTTTGGTATCATTGAAGAATTTTACTGTTCCTTTACTCATTGTATTATAATTTGTTAATATACTTTAATAATGCAAAGATACTGCCATAAACTGAGTTTACTACAATTTATATCAATTATCTGTGCGCTGCCCATAAAAAGGGCGGTTGATGCCTAAATCTTTTTTACTTTAACGGCATTCATGCCCTTCATTCCCTTTTCAAGTTCATATGAAACCTGATTTCCTTCAGCGATTTCATCAATTAAACCGCTTACGTGGGTGAAGTATTTCTCTTGATTTTCTGCATCTATAATAAATCCAAATCCTTTGGAGGTATCAAAAAAGGAAACCTTTCCTTTTCTCATAGGATCAAATTCTTCATCGCTATCTTCTTTCTTTGGTATACCTAGTACAATATCTTCAGCCTCTACTTCTACTTTTTGGGAAGGATCTGGCGGAGTATCGACAATATTACCATTAAAGTCTACATAAGCAAACGGGATTCCGCCACCATTGGCTTCGGCCTCTGCCTTACGTGCTTCTTTCTTTTTCTTTTTGTCTTCTCGTTTTTTGAGTCTTTTTTTTACCTTTTCTGATTTACTAAAGGTTTGTTGAGATTTTGCCATTTACTGCTTTACAATTTTATAAGTGTCCATAATAACTTTATAAAACCATAAAAGCAAATACAAGACCATTTTTTTTAAATAAAACTTTATTTTTATCAAAAATTTTATGCGCCCCAGATCATATCCCGATGTTTACCAAGGACTCCCGGAGCGCCTTACGAAGCAAAATGTCCATCTTAACTTTGATTTTCATTGTTATCTGCGGATTGCTCTGGATCAAGTCATGGGTGCTAAATGGGATACAAAACTCAAGAAACCCGCATATAAGCACTTAAATGATGAAGAATTACGTCAAGTAGTTGAACTGCTCAAAAAATATCTAGCTGATAAAACTCTATTGCTTAAGCATGATAGGGAATCACTTTTGTTTCGAAAAAATTCGTAGAAATCAAGCTAAATTAGGTTTAGTACTACATTTTTATAAATGGAATATTAATAAAATTTCGTTCTCTAAGTTTGCCATTATTAAACAGAATCACGGTGTTTAAGGAAATAATATGATTTCCTTTCTCTATATCATTAATGAATACATAAGTTATGTAGCCGGTTTCATTGGTGAGAGGATGCTTATACCTGTACCATTCTAACTCTTTTCTAGCATCTCCATCTATGGAAAGTTGAAATGTTTGGTTCATGGCTTTTTGCCATTGTGATATATTTATTTGTACAAAAGAATCAACCTCTTTACTCGTTTCAAGTTGTTGCCAGGGTATATCTTTCTTGAAATTATTCTCTGTAAGTTTTCTACCTAGATAGTTATCAAAATCATTCCATCCAACCATAAAAAACTTTATATAGTCGTCCTTAATAATTTCATCTTGGATACAGGCAGAGTAAATCTTATCTCCGGACTGTAGATTATTCTCATATTCACTAGAAACTAGTCTTGGAGAGGTCCTAAGAAAATAATTTTCTCTATCATCAAATAAGCTCAGCCGAATTGTACCGCTATCAAAAAATTGACCAATTTGATTCCCTGAGATTAGCACTGCGATAGCAATATAAAGTATTATGAAGGTGTTTAATAGCCATTTTCTTGTATTTGTTAGAAGTACTAATAGTTCTCGTTGATATAAAAAAGAAAGCGTAACAATCCTAAAGAATTTAATGATTACGATTTTGATACGACTCCATAGAGTTTTCTTATTTGGATTATACACTAAAAGCCGGTCTATGAACCCAAGCTGTGCGATGAGTAATATCGCTCCAAGTACATATGTAAATAAGGCATTGTTTGCTAGATCAATCGATAAACTGTCTAATGTAAAAATGATTAGAGATAAAGACACCAATAATCCAAATACAATAAAGCCAAGCAAAATTGCAAATGAAAAACTCAAGTTGCACCACTTCTCTAAAGTAATTAGCCGAAGATCTACCGTAGGTTGATTTTTAAGCTTAATTTTATACGCGTTGCCCGCCCTTAGTTTATCGTAATTAATATCTGCGGGAAACCAAAAGGATATTCCTAAGTATCCCAACCATATGGCTCTCAAGATAAGATTTGCGGTGAACCCAATTAATAATACCCAGGTAAGAATATAAGACCCAAATAAAAGGATAATTTTATTGGAGGTTACCTCAGAAATAGGATAAAAAAAATAGAAAAATTCCTTTAATACATCAGTTGTTTGAAACAATCCATATAAAATACCTCCTGCAATGACTATTTCAATCTGCCAACTTTGATATTTATACTGTGCTACGTGCTCTGGATATTTATGCTTCAAGTCCTTCTATTATATTTCTAAATTAAACTTTTTTATCAAATTTTAGCTTGATAGGTATACAGATCATAATACCTGCCTTCTTTAGCGATAAGGGTCTCGTGGTTACCGCGTTCAGCGATTTGCCCATTTTCTATGACTAAAATTTGATCTGCTTTTTTTATCGTACTTAATCGGTGTGCAATAACAATGGTCGTTCTGTCCTTTACCAGTGTAGCCAACGATTTTTGGATGAGTGCTTCACTCTCGGTATCTAAATTTGAGGTTGCCTCATCTAAAATAATTACGCGAGGATCTGCCAATATGGCTCTGGCGATTGCAATACGTTGGCGTTGTCCCCCACTTAATTTTACTCCGCGCTCTCCTATTAGGGTATCCAGCCCATCTTCAAAACGATCTGTAAATTCATTGACATAACCCGCCTTTATAGCATTTTGTAGTTCAGCTTCGGTTGCATCGGGATTGGCAAATAAGATATTCTGGCGTATGGTGCCTTCAAAAAGAAATTCATCTTGTAAGACTACGCCTAAATACCTTCGATAGCTACTTAATACAATCTCTCCCAAATTTTGACCATCGATGGTCACCTTCCCCGATAGGGGATTTAAAAATGAAGCTGCTAAACCCGCAATGGTTGATTTACCTGAACCTGAACTCCCCACCAGGGCCACCACCTCACCTGCTTTTGCCGTAAAAGAGACGTTGTGAAGGACTTTTTTGTTTTCCTCATACTCAAAAGATACATCATCAAAAACGATTTCGCCTTTTATGTGGTCAAGCGAAATCGTGCGATGTGCCAACTCTTCTTCTGGTGTCATGTTCATGAGTTCTTCAGTACGATCAAGACCAGCCAAGGCTTCGGTCAATTGACTGCCGATATTACTCATTTGTACGATGGGGGCAATCATAAAGCCTAACAGCAGTGTAAACGACAAAAAATCTCCCGTGGTCATATCGCCTTCAATCATGTAATACCCCCCAATACCCATAATCCCTACAGAGGCCAGCCCCAATAAAAAAGTAGAAGAACTTGTCATGGCAGCGGTGGCAGTGAGACTTCGTTTTACATTTTGAAACAGACGGTCTACACCTTCTTCGAAGGTTTTATTCTCTTGATTTTCAGCATTAAAGCCTTTAATGACTCTTACGCCAGCTAAAGTTTCGGTGAGACGGCCCTGTACTTCGGCATTTATTTTTCCGCGTTCGCGGAAGATGGGCCGTATGTATTTGAACGCACGTAAGGCCACATATCCAAAGATAGATACCGGAAGAAACACAAACAGCGTCATCCAGGCATTGATGTTAATTAAAAGCACCAACGAAATTACCGCTGTAATGGTTCCTCCTACCAATTGAACGAGACCCGTCCCTATGAGATTACGCACACCCTCCACATCGCTCATAATACGCGAAACCAGTGAACCCGACTTTGTATTGTCAAAAAAGCTTATGGGGAGTGAGAGCACTTTCTTTTGAACCTGTGCCCGCAGTTCTGAAATTAAAAACTGAGCTTGTACACTTAAAATTCTAGTTAATAAAAAAGAGGTTACTGCCTGTACTAAAAGGGCAATCCCTACAATCCATAATAAATTTTTAAGCTGCGCAAAATCTTGCTGAGGTATGACCTCATCTAACAGCGCTTTTGATTTCCATGGTAAAACCAGACTTGCTAATCTGCTAATGACAATAAGAATCAATCCTATAATAACCAACTTTCTGTGGGGCCAGATAATGGTTTTAAAAGCCGTAGCCATGGTGACGTTTTTCTTTTTGGTCATGAATATAGCGTGAGTTTAGGCTTTAAGTAAAGGTTTTAATTGTTCCATTTGCTTAATGATACTCCTTTTAAATTTTTGCAGCGAACTTTTATATAAGGTAGTGTAGTAAAAATAATATTTTGTTGCTAGTTTTTTATGCGTCACATTATTATTAAGAAAATTAATGCAATCATCGTTACAGGAGCGATCAAGCATAAAGTCTGTATACCAAGGTTGCGTTTCACTTAGATACGCTAAGTTTTCTTTAGATGTGTCAAACACCAGATTTTTGACTTCTGTATCGATTTCAAAATTAGAAGTATACGTTCTTCTTATTGCATTTAATTGATTTGCAAGGGCAGAGTTATTCAAGGGTGCGTTTGTGACAATATCCTCTACTTCATTTGTAAGCCCCGGGGTATACATGTCAAATAATATCATGTTTATCTTACCTCCTCTACCCATCACGGCAGAGCTATCATAAGGGCGATCTAAATAAGACAGGAAGTTTTGAGAAACTCGGTAATGGCTTTCTTGAAAAAATTGATGTATTACTAACGTATCACGGGCCATTGCAGAATACACTAATTTTGCACTATTCATAAGCTCCCTATTTTTCTTTGAGAGCTCACTCTGATTATTAATATATAATGCTATAAGAATTCCTGTAACGACAAGAATAATTTCGCCAAGGGCATAAAGCAAATAATTGAATAGGCGTTTTTGCTTTATGGCAAATGATCTTGAAGAGTTAAATAAAGGCATGCACTGATTTTGATTTTAAAAGTACTTCTTTATTTCTACTCCACCAATATGATAAGCTTACGTTAATGAAAAGCAATTATCTTAAAATCCCAGTACATTTAAGGAATGAATACACTTGATTACCTCTCACTTTTTGCGGCACTATCATTTATTTATTTCGGGATTAGCTGCTTGTTAAGCCCTTTCATGAAAAATGAATTTATACGGTATGGTCTAGCCAAACATAGAAGAATCGTAGGAATATTACAGTTTATTGGAGGAATAAGTCTTTTGATTGGAGTATTCTATTCAACTATGTTGGCATTAGCAGCCAGTACTGGTTTAGCGTTAATTATGATTTTAGGATATGGTGTGCGAATAAAGATCAGAGATCCCTTCTTAGCTTCCTTTCCTGCGCTATTCTATGCAGCATTTAATTCTTATTTAGCTTATAGATGGTTAACACTTATTCTTTAGTTGTAGTAGAAAATAATTATCAAGCAAATAGTTAAAAACAGTGCAGCAGGGAAAGATTTTTTTAACGGGTCACTAATTTTAACATGCATGATAATTGATCCTAACAAGAGTACTGCAAGCATAGTTGCTGCGGGCACAATGACTTGAGGAAACCATATTCCCACTATAAGAAGGATTGCGCCTGTTACTTTTAGAAAACCTACGACATAGCACATCCATACCGGTAATCCATATACCTTAAATTCTTCTTGTATACTTTGAGCATTTCCTCCACGCCACTGTGTAGGTTTATTATATTGTATGAGCCATACATTAAGAAGACTCAAGGCCACAATAAGTTGCAAAGCAATAATTATATAATTCATGATGGATTTATTTAATTTCTTTTGGATAAAAGTCGCAATTAACGCGCAAAGAGAAACCCTTCTTAGTAATGAATTAACACTTCATCAAAACAATATCTTCTGTATAGATTAGGAACAAAGTGTATATATTTTACACAGGGCATTTGAATTCTTAATCCATTAAATGATGGCTTGAGCTGTTGAAAGACAACTATTTAAATGGCATGTATCTTTCCTAATTGTGTGAGGTACACTTCTTGAATGATCTAATTAACTAACTATTAACTATGAGAGGATTTATTTCTACGTTAATCAATGATATTGATCCATACCTCCCTTCTGACCAAAACCCGTGGAATGAAAATAAAATTCAACATCTCTTTAGACGGACTTCATTTGGTATCCCTTCTCAGGATATCTTAGATTATCTCGATCAAAATCCGTCTGATATTGTTGATTTATTGGTAGATGAAGCTATTGCTTTACCTCCATCTGGGACTCCATTTTGGGCAGAATGGACGTGGGATCAATTTATAGACAATGACGAAGAGCCGTTCACCCTTCAATATGAATGGATGAATAGTAGTGTATATTATTTTCTTGAAAATAAACTTAGAGAAAAGATGACCTTATTTTGGTCTAACCACTTTGTAACTCAATTCTCTTCTGTCGATACGCCTCCCTATCTTGTAAAATACGTAGAACTTCTTCAAATTCATGCAGTTGGAAATTTTAAAGATTTCACAAGAGCAATCGGATTGAATAATTCTATGCTCATCTATCTCAACGGATATGAAAATGTTGCAGGAAGCCCAAATGAGAATTATGCCAGAGAGCTTTTTGAGTTGTTTACATTAGGAGAAAATAATGGATATACTCAAGCAGATATCGTAGAAGCTTCAAGAGCATTTACGGGTTATAATCAACGCGATGAGGGCTGGGGCCCAATTATTTTTAATCCAGATACATTTGATGGTACTGAAAAAACAATTTTTGGTCAAACCGGCAATTGGGGTTATGATGATGTAATTGATATCCTATTTGCAGAACGCGCTGATGAAATTGCTGACTTTATTTGTAATAAATTATATAGGTTTTTTATATCGCCACAGGTAAATACGAATGTTGTCAACGGCTTGGCACAAACTTTTAAAGACAATGATTTCGAAATCGCGCCCGTTTTGCGTCAGCTTCTAAAAAGTGAAGATTTCTTTGCACAAGAAAATTGCGGAGTTCTCATAAAAAGTCCGCTTGATCTTTTAATCACATTGCACCGTGAATCTTCTCTTAGTGTTCCAAATGATTATGATATTGCAAGCAGCATAAGAAACCATGCCAGATTTACAGGTCAGGAGCTTTACAATCCGATTGATGTAGCAGGATGGCAAATGGATCAAAGTTGGATCAGTTCTAGTTTATTAGTTGGTCGCTGGGAATATAGCGAAAGACTCATTAATAAATACTGGCAATTTGAACAGGAACAACTTAGAAACTGGGCCATTCAAATAGCAGGAGATGGCAACGATCCTTTTTTAATTACTGAGCGTATAGTAAATCACTTACTTGCCAAACCTTTACTGGCATATTCAGAATATGAAGCTGCTACCGACATTTTTAAAGCTAATGTTCCTCAAAATTATTTTGATGACGGTTCATGGAATATGAATTGGGACACTGTACCAAATCAAACTAGACTTTTACTCAAATACATATTACGCATTCCTGAATTTCAACTCCAATAATTATGTGTTCTAACCACCAACCCAATGCATCCTTAAAAGATCAAAAAAAACATGATCACGAACACAAAACCTGGAGCAGAAGAGCTTTTGTTCAAACGCTGGGACTATCTACCGCCGGCGGAATGATGCTATCAAATACTCTTGTGAGTGCTGCCAAACCATCATTACTTTCAGCAGCCTTAAGCAATTCTGATAACGATAGGATATTGATTATTGTTAGGCTTAAAGGAGGTAATGATGGTTTAAATACCATCATACCAAAGTACGATTATGATACCTACGCGAATTACAGACCTACGCTAAGGATTTTAGAAAATCAGGTCTTAAACCTCAACGCAAATTTTGGATTACCACCTTACATGCAAGACGCTAAAGCTATGTGGGATACCGGGAGAATGAAAGTTGTTCACGGTGTTGGGTATAACGATTCCAGTCTTTCTCATTTTCAAGGATCAGATAATTGGGCTACTACAGATGTAGTAAACGAACAGGAAACTACAGGTTGGATGGGCAGGTACCTCAATGAACTTTACCCGGATTATATCTTTAATCCACCTACAATCCCTCCCGCTATTCAAATAGGTAATCAGGGAAATAGAATTTTTGAAGGTGGTGATGTGAACTTAGCAATGACTGTAGCTAACCCACAAAAACTTTTTCAAATTGCAAGTGAAGGTGTTCTATTTAGCATGGATAATATTCCTGATGGTCTTTATGGAGATCAAGCAGAATTTCTTAGAGCACAAGCAAATTCAACCTTGAGCTATGCAGGTGTCATCAAGGATGCGTATGATGCGTCAACAGATGCTGCTACGGGATACACAGATGGTAGGCTTTCAGAACAATTAAGCCTAGTTGCCAGGCTGATCAAGGGAAATTTAGGAACTAAAATCTATTTTGTTGAACTTGATGGTTTTGACACTCACGTAAATCAACAGGGAGATCATGAATATTTGTTGAATGAATTAGCCACCTCTATGAAAGCATTTCATGATGACCTGGATGATGCAGGATTTAGTGATCGTGTATTATCAATGACAATATCAGAATTTGGCAGACGTACCTTTGAAAATGGCTCTAATGGAACTGATCATGGAGCCTCTTCACAAATGATGCTCTTTGGAGCAGCCTTGAACGATCAGGGTTTTGTGGGAACACATCCTGATTTAAGCAATCTCAACCAACAAGGTAATCTTGACTATCTTATTGACTTTAGACAAGTCTACCATACTGTATTATCAGAATGGCTTTGTCTTGATCCAGCTTTAATTAATGTCGCTTTACTTGGAGAGAATTTTGACAGCTTGCCCCTAGGATTTACATGTCAAAATTTAGGGAACGAAGAAATAGTAGCAGGCTCTCAATTTATTCACGGCGCTTTATATGAAAACAACCAGGTTTTTGTTGGCTTCCAATTACAACAAGATCAACATGTAGACATTAAGTTATATGCGATGACAGGTCAGCAAGTTGCCACGCTGAAAAATGAATTTTTATTCGCGGGTGAGTATAAAGTCCCTGTCAAAAGTATCACTCAAAATGCAACAATTTTACCGGGAACTTATATGTATAGACTTGCAACGCGCAATGGGTATTATAGTAAGCTATTAGTGATTCCAAACTAACTTTAACGCTACTGCAACATTAACACTGTTTCTAGATTAGTACTTTTGATGTATTCATTTCTATAGAAAGAAATGTAAAACGAAATACTACTCTATTGAAAAGAACTACATTTTATTTATTCTTTCTCTTACTCTCCTTTAGCTATATTCAGGCACAGAAAAACGTTTCTAATGAAGACATTAAATCATTAATTCAAACTTTAAAGCAAGATCCCCGCGGACCGTATTTTAGAATTAAATGGTTCTGTGATGATGGCACTATACGTGATCCAAAAGATCCCTGTCCTGAGCGCGGAGGCAAATCCTTAGGAATACAACATGCCACCTACAGAGCTGATGTGCTTGCGCTGGCTGAAAAACGAAGTGTCTATTTTGGACAAATCTTATCGGCTACAGCTATAGATGAATTTTGGAATAAAAAAGATCAATATTCCCGACTCAAACAATACCAACTTGGAAAATATCTGGAAAGCATTGATGATGGATGGATACTACGAAAGGGACAGTATTATCGAGGTGCGGTACAAATTGAAGATGAAAAAGCCTGGGGAAATACATTTTACAAAACGATATTAGGGAATGATGATGTATTAGCAGAAAGCTACTATCTTATTCGGCAATCTTTGCTCGATATTCCACACAACGAGGACTCTAACCTTGCCCAGGAAATAAGAAGCCAATCTAAAATTATTGCAGACAACTACACACCTTTTATGGATCTTAGGATAAAGATCCACGGCAATCCGGATAAAAGTGATATTATTCGTGTTGAAAATTTTTATGATGAACATAAAAAAAAGTTGCCACCTTCTCTGATGATCGAAATGAATAATTTAAAGCAATCACTTAGAGCTTACTATAAACCCATTGACTTTACCGATTTATCGTCCCAATTAAACGCTGTGAATGATTCTGACTTGAAAACCTTACTGCTGGATTCTTTTAACACCTATCAAACTCCTCAAGAGGTGTCTTATATGGTAAAAGATATAGCTGATCTACTTTGCCATATTCGTACGTCAATTACACAGGTTGAATCTCCTTTAGACCGATTAGTCTTCCTGGACCTATCTACAGAATTAGAAATTATCTTGATGCGAGAGAGTAATTCATGGCAACCCAGAGAAGTGGATGAACTTCTACAAAAAATTTATACTTTAAGCCTGGCCACTGCTGGAACTGGTTTAATAGAATTATGGGAATGGGAGACTGTGGATCATCAAATGACAGGGCTAATAGATAATAATCCCATGAGCATCGGGCAGCTGGAGCGTTACAATCAATTTGCATCGCGCGTAGTTGGTTGGAGTGCGGCTACCGTTAAAGCAACCTACAATGAGGTAGTTGATGAGTACGCAGGATTTGAACCTATAGCAGTAGGGTTTATTGATGATCGCATAAGATCTTCAGTTGCATTAGCTTTGGGTAATACAATTACCACACTCAGTAAATTTTTAAATGAAGAGGCCGGAATCACAAATCAAGTTTTGGATATTTCAGATCAAAGCGGATTAAAGGGAATTAATCCCGGATATTCTAAAGGGGTGTTGCATGTAGTTCAAACTGAAAAAGAACTTGAAAGAGCGAATAAAAATGACATCTACGTTTTTCAAAAGCCTCCTTCAGATCTCAAACCTGTAGCTGGTATTTTATCTGTTTCTGAAGGGAACCTTGTATCTCACGTACAACTTCTTGCCCGCAATCTGGCTATACCAAATGTCACCATAACCGACGAAATTTTTCAGGAGCTTAAGCAATATGATGGTGAAACCGTATTTCTAGCTGTTACCGATAAAGGAAATGTTCTTATGAAGCTGGAAAAGGATATGACAAATGAAGAGCAGGTGCTCTTTGAAGAAAAACAACGTAATACAGAGATGGTTACTGTACCCATTAATCGTATTAATCTCAATGAGAAAAATGTACTTTCATTACGTGAAGTGAAATCTTCCGCTTCCGGCGTGACCTGTGGACCTAAAGCCGCAAATCTTGGACAATTAAAACAAATTTTTCCTAACCATGTAGTCGAAGGAATTGTTATCCCATTTGGGATTTTTAGATCACACATGGATCAACTTATGCCTGCTACACAAGGAAGTTATTGGTATTTCCTTACAGATACTTTCCGGCAGGCAGAAACTATGAAGAATAATGGTGCATCTGAAGCTGAAATACAGGATTTTCAGCTTAACAAATTAGCAATACTCCGCGAAGCCATTTTAAAGATGCCATTGGATATAGGGTTTGTCGTGGATTTTCAGGCAAAATTCCAAAAAGAGCTGGGAAATTATGTTGGTAACGTGCCCGTATTTCTAAGAAGCGATACGAACATGGAAGACTTGGAACAATTTACCGGTGCCGGTCTTAATCTTACTCTTTTTAATGTAAAGGATCGGGAACAAATCATGAACGGAATTAAAAAAGTGTGGGCTTCTCCCTATACTGAACGCAGTTTTACCTGGAGACAGCAATATTTGACCAATCCCGAAAATGTGTACCCTTCTATTCTCGTAATTCCAAGCGTAGATGTAGATCGATCTGGAGTGATCATTACTAAAAATGTTCAAACCGGTTCAAATGATGGAATTACCGTAGCATTTAGCAGAGGTGCTGGCGGCGCCGTAGATGGTCAAGCCGCAGAAACAAGGATTGTATATTCAGCGAACAATCAATTGATCAATCCGTCTAGGCAACCTTATCATAATCGTTTACCCACAGATGGTGGAACAAATAAAGAATATAACGACTTTTCAAATCCCGTGCTTTCTAAAAGTCACCTTGAAAAAATCACGCGAATGGTGGGAGAAGTACAAGAAAAAATGCCGCAGTATACCAGCAATGATTATCAAGGTCCATGGGATATAGAATTAGGATTTAAGAATGATAAATTGTGGCTATTTCAAATAAGACCATTTGTAGAAAATAAAAATGCGCTTTACTCGACTTATTTAAAGAGTATTTCTCCAGAGATAGATCTGGATAAACAAATCTTGACGACGACTCAACTAAATTAATGCTATGAAAAAAGTAACACTACTTCTATTATTTGTTTTGGCCTTTTTCAGCCTGGGGTTTACGTTTTACTATCCTATAGATGGCTACTCCCGCACAGGCATTAAAAGGTTATTGCCTATACAAGAAAAGTTATTACAAGAAAAAGAAAATAGTAGGATTCGTTACGGTGCGTTTTACAGCATAGAAGATATTAAACTACAATTACGTTCAAGAAAAGGTGACAGTGCTTCAACCTTACTTAAAGAAGATAAAGCATTAGAAGAATTGTTGAGACCCCTGTTCCCCACAAGCGGATATTCTGCTGCAGTGTTGGACATGACAGATCCTAAAAATTTACTGTACGCAGATTTTAGAGAAAATGTAGGTTATCAACCGGGAAGCGTGGGAAAAATAGCAGTTATCAATGCATTATTTGATCAACTGGCTAAGGTATGTCCTGATTCATTTGAGGAACGCGTACATATTCTTAAAAACAAACGGGTGGGAGCCGGTTTTTGGGGAACTGGAGATCATCATACTATACCCGTATATAATGCTGAAAAAAAGAATGTATTAAAACGGCAGGTAGTGGCCACAGATACCTTCTCACTGTACGAATGGGCAGATCACATGTTATCAGTAAGCAACAACGGGGCGGCAAGTGTTATATATCGTGAAGCATTACTGATGAAAGCTTTTGGAAGAGACTACGAAAATTTAACTCAAGAAGAGGCGAATGCTTTTTTTAAAGAGACTCCGCGGGATTCCTTAACTAACTTATCCTACGATGTAGTGAATGAACCTCTTAGAGAATTAGGAATTGATAAAGACGAATGGAGATTAGGTGGTTTTTTCACCAACGGACCTGATAAGTATATTAGTAGAAAAGGCGGTAGCATAGGTACCCCGGTTGGGTTGATGAAATATATGGTTAATTTAGAACAGGGCAAGGTAGTAGATACTTCTTCAAGCCTTGAAATTAAACGACTTTTATATTTGACCGATCGCAGGATTCGTTATGCGGCTTCACCATCTCTTGATAGTGCTGCAGTGTATTTTAAATCGGGAAGTTTTTATAAATGCAACCGCTCATTAGGAACTTATTGTAATGATTATGCAGGTAACGTTTTTAATTACATGAATTCTGTCATTACTGTTGAACACCCTAACGGAAGAAAATACATTGTATGCCTAATGACCAATGTATTAAGTAAGAACTCAGCTGGTGCACATATGTATTTAGCGGGAAAGATTGATCAGACCTTAGCCGAAGCAGCAAAGTGATCTACTACTTGCGTAGCTTTCAATGAGATTTTTTTATTATGATGTTCCTTTAATTTACTTACGTGAGGGATCAAACGTTCATATTTATGTTCTAAAATCACATCAAGAACGGCTGATTTAACAGCAGCTCCCCTATTCTTTAATAAAAAAGCAAGACACTTAGAGGTTGTCTCAAAGTTTGCTTTTAAGGATTCATGTTGAGAAAACAGACTTCGATCAAGTTGATAATCAACCACACCTAAAACTTCATTTTTTAATTTGAATTCTACCAAGTTTTCTAAAAGTTCAAGACTACTGGTTTGCGCCTCTTCATTTCCATGTCGAAGTGCAGTATAAATCATATCTAAGTCAGCTGATTCATAATGCATCTTGAGTAGTTTGAAGAGCAATTCAAAACTATCCTTACGCTGTTTTTGGATAATATCGACAAGCCTGGAAGCTGCATTTTCACTAGATTGTGAAATATTATTTTTTTCATCCTCTCTCAACTTTTCTAACACCATAGCCGTATTCATGTAGTAAGTACATTCCTTTAAGATTAATGAAATAACTCCCTTTTTAATGAAATCAAATCGTTTAGAATAAGATTGACTTCGTTGAATCGCTTTGAATGTTTCTAACCTCAAATTAATCTTTTTACTATAGAGCAATTCTGAAACAATCTTTTTGGGCAATTTATACGTAAAGCCAAACAACAGGGAAGGTAGATGTTTGATCATTAAAGGATTCAGTTCTTCATTGGTGTACAGCGCTATGATATGCTCTGCTAACGTATCTCCAAATTTACGTAGTGCTTGAATTGCCTCTTTTTCATAAAGAGCCTGTCTAAGAAATAGAAGCAGGTCATCAATAAAATCGTGATTTCTACTAATTCCCATCGCTTTAATTGCTCCTTTAACCAAAAAAGTATATTCGCTTTTTGACGCCTGAGTTATCAAAATATAGTAGTTAGACTTTTCAGCGTGGGCAATAACCTTAAGAACCTGATTGATGTGCAGAAGATCGTCTTTGTGTGAAAGATGTTGAAATGTGATTTCTTCCGCTTGCGCTTTAATCCTGTTGTCAAGCTGAAATTTTAAGGCTAATGTATTATCTCTCTTTTTGTATTTAGCTAATAACACTAACGCTGAATCCCTTACGATACGTTTTGTATGATCTAAATATTTTCCGAAGAAACCCTCAAACGAAATTGAGGTATGTGTCAATTCATACTTGAGCGCATCCTGAACCAAGTTTGGGTTTGAATGCTCAACCAATTGCATGACTTCATTTTTGGCTGTATTTTTTTTGAAATTATATAACGCATTTATAATAAGACGCTTTGTTTTGTCTGAAGATTCTTGAAGGCATAAAATGATGTCACCCTTTAACAAGAACAACAACTCTTTTGAAGCATTTTTAAAAAAGTGTGCTATTTGTTGATCATCTTTTGATTGCAATACATATTTTGCGGCAGAAAGGGATTTAATACGTTTGTTTTTTAGTCCATCGTTTGTAATCCCGCGTTGTATGTTCTTTCTAAAAGAATTAAAATAAGCCCCTCGTAACCGATATATTAATACTAACCATACAAACAAGAAGAAAAGAATAATGACTGTAACGTAGAGTGAGCTTAAATTGAGGCGCTTAACAATAAACAACAATAGAAAACCAGCGATACCGGTTGCTATACTATCCACCACCACATCAATATAAGACTTAGCCTTATTCTTTAAATGATACGGAATAGGAAAAATACTAAGCTCTGTCGCCGCTTTATGGATGGATTGTTTAAAACTACCATCTAATCCTTTGATTATGATCAACACCCATAATTCTGGTACTGTTAGAACCATTAAACTTCCTATCGCTATACCTAACGGGAGTAGAAGAAGTGTAGAAGTGACGCCAATATATTTTAAAATTTTATTGGTAAGAAATAACTGAATTAAAAGCGCGATCACATTAAATGTAGAAAACCAGAATCCAAAAAAAGCGGTTAAAGGAGCTGTTTCTGGAATTTCCTTTTGGGCAAAATCACTAAATTGATAATCCACTAGTTTTGCGACTATCACCCCTACTCCAACGATGGACGCAAGTAAGGTGAGATGCCCAGATTTTTTAATGATGGTAAATGAAGATACATTTTCAGTTTTTTCTAATCCCACTCTGTGCTTAACACGTTGACGCACAATCGTACGTAATTTATGCCGATAGATGTAATTCAACACTGGTAGACAGGATATAAGCAAGACTCCTGCAATGATGATCATATTTGCATTACCAAGAATCGGAACAAATATAGAGGTCAAATATCCCCCGGCTATTCCACCGGCGATGGCTCCTGCACCAATAAAGCCAAACAAACGTTTGGCTTCCCTGGCATTGTAAATTGTATTTCCTAATAGCCAAAATTGTGAGGTAGTAAGCACAGCAAATAGTGCAATTAAAACGTAATACGCATACAGAACCCCGCCAGGCAATACGCCCAGATGCAATAGATAGGAAAGTAAAAAAAAACTGAGACTAAAAAATACAATCGACCATTGAATGACCTTAATCAGCCTAAATCGTTGTACAGCTAAGGTGTAAAAATAAGAGCTTATAATTGCTGTTACGGCTAATAGTAAAAAAGCCCACGGCAAGTTTGAGGCACCTAACTGTGATAAAAATACGGCGTTTACAGTAGGTTTAACAATTAAAAGAACCGTAATCAGCAAAAAGATATAGCCTTGCATTAGCAACGTAATCCGCGTCTCACCTTCTTTTAAATCAAATAATTTAGTAATCCAATGCCTCATACTTTAACACACCTATATCTTGGTTAAAGAACGGGAATCTTTGAGTACTTTTTCAAGGGGTTTGACTAAATTTCGAATAATTTGCTCTCCAAAATCGTTATCTACTAAAGCCACAATGATATATTTTCGCTCTGGGCCCCATACTAAAACAGAGTCTGCGTGATAGTTCTTCCAACTGCCAGACTTTCGGTAAAATGTGGCTTTAGGAGCTACCTTATCCAATGTATTGACGAATTTATGATGCAAGGCAGGATCTTTCATTATATCCAGCATTTGTTCAGATCGCTCTGTACTAATCAAATTACCTACAGCCAGCTGGTAATAAAAACTACATACTTGTCTTACTGTTGCGGCATGACTAAGTCCTTTGAGAGGATCTGGATATCTTCGCCCTCCGGCAGCATAGCGTTTACCTACCCATAATCCTCCTCCGGTTTCTTCATCATAGAGTTCATGGCGAGGTGCGCGAAGTACTTCTTCTATTTTTTCATACCCCACCCGATCAATGTTTCTGGTAGAAGCCTGATTATTCGACTTACTTATCATAAGTCTTAGATCTCTTTTCAACTCAGCAGTATATTCCAGTGTACCATCTTCAACCGCATCCATAACCGCCAAAAGAATAGCAATTTTGGGCAGACTAGCTGCATACATCATAACATTATCATTGATGCCGGCGTATTGAATGGCTTCGGGATCTGATAAATCTACAATTCCAACAGCCATTTTCTTTTTAGCGATTAAGGACTTCCAGCGTTTATTCTTGTTTATTTCTTTAGTGAGTGCTACGCGAAGTGTTTCGTCGCACAAATCCTTAAGTTTGATAATTTCTCCAGGGATATCAAGAGGTAAATCATTTTCTTGTGCGTGAAATTGAAATATGCCACTAAGCGTCAAAACCGCAGAAAGTAGGTAACGTATAATTTTATTTTTCATAAAAATTAATATAATAAAAACAATAGGTATAGCAAATGCTATCTTACTTTAATTAACAAAATTACATTGACATTGGTTGCAAATTACGGCCAAGGTTGTGATCAGTCATCCCTTTTGTTATAAGAGCAGAAAATGATTATGTTAGTAAAATGGATAACACAGTCTAAACTTTAGTTTAAAAATATGTCGCTAAACTACTACGGTCGCAAAAGTATTTTATTAGCGATCACTTATTGATTAATTAACAGTCTTTTGTGCGAAATTCATTAATAAGTACTACTATTTTTGTGCCATGATTTGGACAGGATTTATCGTTGTTATAATTTTCTTTTTAGCCTTGGATTTAGGCGTATTCAATCGTAAAGCTCATGTTATTGAAACTAAAGAAGCGGCGGGATGGACCACTCTATGGGTTTCAGTAGCTCTTGCATTTTCAGGTGTGATTTATTATTTATTCGATGCCGGACTTATCGATAATCCTACGAATATTACTCCCAAAACAGCTACAATAAAATACATTACAGGGTACTTGATAGAATTATCCTTGAGCATTGATAATGTGTTTGTGATTGCGGTAATTTTTAGTGCTTTTAACATTCCCGCTTTACATCAACACAGGGTATTGTTTTGGGGAATTTTAGGCGCTATCATATTTAGAGGTTTGATGATTGTTTTTGGCGTGGCATTAATCAATCAGGTAAGCTGGATTATTTACGTATTTGGTGCGTTTTTAATCTACACGGCTTACAAAATGTTGGTGTCAAAAGATACAGAGTTTGATCCTAAGAACTCCTTTATCTTTAATCGAATTAAAAAGATATTTCCGCTTACTGCTACGATACACGGGGACAACTTTTTTATCACAAAAATGGGAGTTCGTATGGCGACTCCACTCTTTGTTGCGCTAATTATTATTGAGCTTACTGATGTCCTCTTTGCGTTGGACAGTATCCCTGCGATTCTCGCTATTACTGCAGATCCGTTTATTGTATTTAGCAGTAATATCTTAGCAATTCTTGGTTTGCGATCGATGTATTTTCTGATCGCCCGTATGCTGGATAAATTTCGATTTATCAATTATAGCCTGGTCGTTATTCTTGGTTTTGTAGGAGTAAAAATGATTTTATCACATCACATTGAAATACCAGAATGGCTTTCATTGACGATCATAGTCACAGCGTTAGTGGGTGGTATTTTAGCCTCTATTTTTATTCCTAAGAAAAGTAGCGTACTGCCTAAGCAGGAAGCATAATAATACGCGTTGATAATAATTATTGTTGGCGTAACTTTATTTCTCAAAGGCCAAAAATTGCTAAGATGTCGTTAAACTATTCTTTAAGATTTTGGGATGCTTTTATCCTATCGTATCTTAGATGAACAAAATAAAACTATGGAGATTAACTTTAATTATGACGGTGTTACTAAAAGTGAACGCCTTGAAGACTTTTCAAAAGAAAAATTAGGAAAGCTATTTGAACATTATGATTTTCTAATCCGTGCAGATGTTTTTTTTAAAACTGAAAACACTACCAGCACAGATACCGGTATGGTCACCAGTATTAGACTAAGCGCCCCAGGACCCCGTTTGTTTACAGATACCAATACAAATACGTTCGAAGACGGTATCCAAACCTGTGTTAACGAGTTAACGCGCCAACTAAAAAAGCGTAAGGAAAAAATGAAATCGTTTTAATTATGGGAATCATTGCTAAAGATGATAATCAGATCACACTGATCTATAATCCCGAAACATCCCTTGGCAAGCAAGTTAGAGCTTATGCAGCTTCATCAAAGGCTGTGCTACAGGTTGTAGACTTGTCTAATCAAACCTTGGCAGATAGTGAGTGGGCAGAAATTTCTAGTCTTTTGGGAAAACCTCTAAGAGATATTATTTCACAAGATCACCCAATATTTAGAGAAGCTTACGGGAATAAGGAGATTCAGCTTACTGATGATCACGATGCGATTAAACTACTCAATAAACATCCCGAAATAGTGGTTTACCCTATTCTGATTCGTGGCGATCAAACGATACAGGCAAAAACATATGCTGATGTTCTGAAACTTATCGAAAGTGATTCGGCAGATATACGAATACCGTAAAATTACGAATCGACTAATTACTAAGCACTATTTTAACGAATGGTGCTTTTTTTTCTGCGGAAAAATATGCCAAACCTTGATATTCTCTGTACTAAAACTAAATTACACAACTCCTGAACACTTCACTAATACGTATTCTATTACCGAAGTATACCATTGTCTCAATGTAACTAACGTTGTTTGAAACCTGAGGCCAGTCTAAAATGCTATAGCGTAAAGATTTACTGATTAAAAAATTTACTATCTGCGAAGTCTCTAAGGGATCCTTAACATTTTTATGTTAAGGATCGTTATAGTTTTAGTGAACACGTTTTTATGCATGTACCTTTAAAATAAAACGCATGAAAAAGTTCTTTAGAGTGCTCACTGTTTTTCAAGTTGGTTATCAGGCATACCGCATGTACAAGGAGAGAAAGCAAAAGAAAGCGAGTAGTAAATCCAACACTAAAACGGCCTAGACCTAAGGCTAATCGTTATTTTTGAGTTTTTCCAGGTATTCACGGTATATCTTTTCTGCCTTCTTCATATCCTCATTACGATGGGGATGATGCTTGGAACGCTGTTCCATCGTGACACAAATCTGCTTCGCATGATCACGCGTGATTACTTCTTCTTTTAAGAGATGCTTCAATTTATCTACACTCTCTTCGGCAGTTTCTTTGTCTTTAAATCCTAATCCTTCTACTGTTGTTTCAGGATTAGCATCTGTATATAAGTCATCTGACTTTTCTTCATCTTTTTCCGCCATAAATCATCGTGTAAAATTATATGCAAAAGAGGTGTATTTCAATACGGCTACAAAAACGACTCCGCCAATCGCGTTGCCTATGAGCGCTATACTTTGAAATATTGCGTAGTCATTAAATCCAACTTTGCCAGAAGTGACCATGCCTGCGAACACTTCGATATTACCCACGATGCTATGGTGTAATCCGGTAGCACCAATGACCGCGGTCACTAAGTAAATAATTACTATTCTACTAATCGTACTATCGGCAGAGGTCAATAACCATGACAAAAGCCCCATCAACCATCCAGCTAAAATTGCACTACCCATAATAACGGTTGCCGAATAATGTGAAACGTGCTTCGCAATTTTCTCAATTGCTTCAAAATCAAAAAGACCCAAGGCGGGACCCAATAATATCGCAACTCCTGCCATAATAAATCCACCTACTAAATTACCGGCAATAACCACTCCCCATAATTTAAGTAGCTGCCCAACAGTTTTTTTCTTATTAAGTACGGGTAAAAATAACAGTGAGGTTTGTTCTGTAAATAAAATTGATTTCCCTAATACGATCAAAATGAATCCCACAGGGTATACAAATGCAGTTAACTTCCATATCGTATCATCTGCTACACGATCTCTAAAAAAGAACACTACTACACATAAAAGGATATAACTAAAGCCTATTTCCAATCCCGCCGTAAGAGAACTTAAAAATATACTTGAATTACTTTGCTCATAGGTTTCAATTCCTTCACTAATTTGAGTGTTTAAAATTTCACCATGTGAACGCATATGACCCTCCTCAGACGAATGGTTCTTTTCGGTATCTTCTAAACCCTCGTCTACTTTATCAGTTGTATTTTCAGACATAATTGGTATTAGTTAGTTCGTTGTAATATTAAATCTTAGTCATTCCCCCAAACCTGAAGTGCCTCATCGCGCAAAAGTTGATGAAGGTTAAATTCCTCACGACGTTTTTCTTCAGTTGAGTTATAATACATGTTAGCATATTGATATCCGGCTTTTTTGGCATCCCCAGCCGAAGCACCAAAATAAATTTTTTTAAATCCTGCCCAGTAACTTGCTCCCAAGCACATCATACAGGGTTCACAACTGGTGTAGAGAATACACTGTGACAAATCTTTTGATCGTAGGCGTTTACAAGCCTGCTGAATAGCGTATGTTTCAGCGTGCAAAAGACAATTGTTCTGTATGTTGACCTGGTTGTACGCCGCCGAAATCACGTCATCATTTAAAACGACAACAGCCCCAAAAGGGGCTCCGCCTATCGCTTGTTTTCCTTCGTATGCAAGTGATATTGCCATACGCATGTAATCCTCATGAGAACGTCTAATCACTACTGTTGCTTACGTTTCATTTCATCTTCGTCCATTTTTCTCAAATCGTTCTTCTTCTTCATGGATTTACTCGAAGACTTCTTTTCTTCATTGTTCACCATTTTAAGCGGTTGTATTTTTTCTCTTACTTCGAGGTAAAGAGGATATTGATTTCCGGTAAGAATATTGCGCATTGAAGCTTCTTCTGCCTTTTGTAATTCATATAGTGCGTCAAGTTTAGCTTCTTCAGTCTTGCGACTATTCATCACATTTTCACGATCGATTAAAAATTCTTCAATCTTAATTGCCATCTTCATCCGCTGTTCTGCGCGTAAGCCCAGCTCAGCATCGTATTTTTTAACTAATTCTCTGGCTTGTTCATCTTTTGCAAGATCACCCTTTTGTAAAAAAGGATCCTGAGCTTGTAAAGCTAATACTGCTGAAAGAAAAACTACCAGCATGAGTCCATGTTTTTTCATTGTATACTATTTTTATTAAACTTCATTTTTAGTACCATCATTTTTCATCCAATTTTTTTCTGATGGTGTATGTTTATTCTGTAACAGCAAATAAAATGCCAGTGCGTGTAAAAGTTGTGAAGGTAACCACTCCCACTTCTCCAAGATACACGTTCCAAACATTAATACTCCCATGAGCAAAATACCTCCCGCTAAACCATAACGCATTACTCTATTTCCCACAAGAATGAACATACCACATACGACTTCTGCTATGGGAATCACATACCCCATTGTCAATGAAGGCATTCCAGATAATACTGTTTCAGCAAATTGGTCACTGATACCTTGAGCTACATCGTGTAATTTAGGGATTCGTACTGCTCCATGAGCTGCGAAACTAATCCCCAAAACAAGTTTGAAACACCAATATGCTAGTTTTGAATTAGACATTATTGACTAACGCTGTAACCTCCATCTGCCATGACATTTGTAGCATTGATCGCACTTGCCTCATTACTTGCCAGAAAGGCAACTACTGCTGCGATTTCTTCCGGTTCGTTAAAGCTATGATTAGGAATTTGAGATTTCCATTGTTCCAAGGTTTCAGGACTTTCACTCCCTACCTCCTCCAAAATAGTCGTATTGGTATATCCTGGAGAAACACTATTTACTCGTATTCCATTAGGAGCCCAGTTTACTCCTAGTGTTTTAGTCATCTGGATAATCCCTGCCTTCGCAACATCATACCCAATGTGATGCTCTGGACTAACTACAGCAACTCCCGCAATAGACGCAATATTTATTATACAACCCGATTTTCGCTCAAGCATTGAATTACCAAAGTCCCGACAACAATAGAAAACACCATTTAAGTTGAGATCCATCATTTTTTGCCAGTCTTCATTGCTGTGATTCTCAGCTTTCTTGTCATTTGCAATTCCGGCGTTGTTTACCAGGATATCTAATGCATGGTATTTGGCAACCGATTTGATTTGATCAGTATTAGTAACATCCAGTAATACATAAGATGTTTTATATCCCAGATCATTAAGCTCTTTAGATTTTACAGTTAATTGATCTTTGTCAATGTCACTCAAAATCACTTCTGCTCCATCACTAGCCAGTCTCTTAGCTATTGCGAAGCCGATTCCTTGTGCGCTGCCTGTCACTAAAGCCTTCTTATGTACTAATCGTTTACTCATTACTTATCCAATTCAGCGCGATCAACATAATTTCCTTGGAACGTGAAATATTCCACTCTGTTTCTGCTGCGCTCTGCTTTTTCTTGATCTTTTAAATCATCAGAAAGATCATCCATATCGCCTCCATAATGTCCCAATGCCACCGCCGTAGCTACATGGTATTCTTCAGGGAATCCAAATTCTGCTTTAGCTTTGTCTGGGTTTACACCAGCCATTTGATGTACGGCAATGCCCATATGCTGAGCCTGTATACTCATCATAGCAACGAACTGCCCTAAATCGTGCAGCGCATGAAAATTATCTTTACCTTCAGGTGTAGTTTTTTTGTAAGCGGTAAGCAGAAGAACAGGAGCGTTTATTACCCAGTCTTTATTAAATTCTGATAAATGCGAAAAAATCCTATCATAGGTTTCACTTCCTTTTATTCCCCATACAATACGCCAAGGCTGCCAGTTGTAACAACTTGGTGCCCATCTTCCGGCTTCAAATAAATGATTTAAATCAGTTTCGGTGATTGGGGTATCTGCAAATTTACGCGGACTCCAACGGTTTTTAATTAAAGGATGAATATCGTATTCTGTAGGTGTTTTTTTTAATAAATCAGTTTCTTTGGCGTTCATTTATAAGGATTTTGTAGGTTCATCTTTGATTAAATTTCTAATCATATCGGCCTGTTGTTGATCTGTCATATCGAACTGAGGCTTACCGTGTAAAGGTAACATGTGTCGTACAGGTTCGTTAAACGATCGCCATGCCTCAATAAGACCGTAATCGGTTTGTTCATTAGTGATTGGTGGACGCTCAAAGTAATATTCATCACTCTCATAAGGTGAGCCAACTGCACTATCCCCTGTAAATAGCATTCCCTCATTGATACCTGTATATAGCATAATGCTTCCCGAAGTATGTCCGGGCATATGGTATACCTTAAGTCCAAATGCTTTAAGCGCATCTGGCTCTGTCATTACATCTTCTACTGCTCCAGACTGGTTTTTAGCATCCATCAAGTGCATATAAATTGTTGTATCCCACTCATTAGCAATCTCATCTAAAGAAGTGTAAGCCTGATCAAGTAAATCACCGTGGGTTAAAACAATACCTGCTATCTCATAGCCACTATCTTTAAAATGTTGTAAGGCCTCTTTGTTTTCAGGTCGTACCGCATCAATCAAGAGTATTTTTTGATAATCTAAATGTCGTATGGCATAGGTATTGCCAAAGCGATAAACATGCTTAGGAATTTTCATCAAAAAGGTGTCTGAAAGAATTTTCTCAGGATGCCCGTATACTGCAGTTCGTAGTTGATCCAAACGGCTAAATACCTTTAACTTTTCTTCACTCATTTGTTTTTTTAAACAATGTAGTTGTAGAAGGCATCTTGACAAAGATCCTTAAGGAATTTTAACGGCACGTTTAATAGAGATTTAAGAGAAGTCTACGCGCGTGTTAGTTTTTCATCAATAATACGAAGGGCATCATCTACGGTTTCCAACTGTTCCATATCCTCATTCTCTAACCTGATCCCAAACTCATCCTCAACATCTAAAATGATATCAACCAAGTTAGCTGAATTTATATTTAATTCATTGATCAAATGACTTTTAGGTGTTATTTCTTCAACCAAAACATCATCTGGTAAATAGGGTATGATAATTGTTTTCAGTTTATTGTAATGGGTGTTGTTCATGGGAAGATTCAATGTGGAAGGTTATTTGTTATTGGGTTATTGGGCACTGAGTTATTGGATTATTGGGTTATTGGTATTCTGGTAATGGATTATTCAAAAATCAGAAATCGAAAATTGTTAATCGTTATCGGTTATTGAGTTAATGATTATCGATCATGACGTGTCTTCAACGCGAATAAAATCGCCACTCATACACTCAACACTCATCACCTCATCGACTATTATTCAAACCGCTTAAAGATAACACAAGCATTGACATCCCCAAATCCAAAACTGGCTTTTATGGCAGTATCTATTTTTGCTGAAGTATATTCCTGCGGAATGCAGGTTGGAGCGATGAGCTCCTTAATGTTAGGATGCAGATCGGAACAATTGAGTTGCGGGTAAAGCGCCTGATATTTTAACTGAAGTACAGTAGCCACACACTCCATACTGCCCGAAGCTGCCAAACCATGCCCTATATTCGCCTTAGTGGCATTGATGGCAGGGAAGTCATTTCCGCTACGATCCAACGCGCTGACCCAATTTTGTATCTCTTCAGTATCTTTTGTTGTAGCTGTCAAGTGACCATTGATGTAATCTATTTCTGTTGGCTGTATGTTAGTATTTTGCAAACTCTTAATAATGCACTCCTGGACAGCACTTGGATTAGGAGCCGTCATGCTGCCGCCATTGGTTTGTCCGCCGCTATTGATATGTCCACCCAGCACTTCTGCATAGATGGTTGCCCCTCTGGCTTTGGCATGTTCGTAGTCTTCTATCACCATAGCTCCTGCCCCGCTCCCCGGAACAAAACCACTGGCCGAAGCACTCATAGGTCGGCTGGCTTGAGTGGGATTTTGATTATACTTTGATGGTAAAATACGCATGGCATCAAAACCTCCCCAAATGTATGGTCCGCTGTCGCTGGTGCTGCCAACCAGCATCACCTTGGCTTTTCCATGTCTGATACGCTCTATACCCATCAATAAAGCTTCTACTCCGGTAGCACAGGCACTGGAGTTTGCAGTAACTTGATTCCCGGCGGCAATCATTCCGCCCAAATAGGTACTCACTCCGCTAGTCATGGTTTGGAGTACGCTGGTACTGCCTAAACGCCGTACGTTATGATCGTCAATATGATGAATAGCTTCTCTAAATTTATCGGTCCCGCTGATCCCGGCTCCAAAGATGACTCCCGTGTTGGGTCGTTTTTCGTTGGATTGAGCGGCAAACCCGGCATTATTCCAGGCTTCCATACCCGCAATACATCCGTAGACAATCCCGCTGGCATTGAGTCCGCGGAGTTGTAATGGCGTAAAGACATTGGTTAAGTGCTGTTCTGTGACCAGGGGCATCCCTCCTATCTGACAAGAAAACTTTAGCGCTTCTAATTCACTGTGATGCCGTATCCCCGATACCTTATCACGCATAGCGGTATGGAACTGATCTATCCCAATGCCATTGGGAGCACAAATACCTAAACCGGTGATGACGGTGCGGGGGGAGTAGGAAATCATGTTGATGTTTTGCAATTTCTAAAAGATAAACATAGTTGAATTAAATGTAATTTAGAAAGAATCGTAAGATTTCTCATACTTCGTTTCACTCTGGTTGTAAATAATTAAAAAACAAGCAATTGGAAAAATAGAAATATACTTTGGTTAGAATTAGACTCCGCATCTGGCTACGCTCCGCTACTCGATGCAAGCAATTAATTTATAATTTTAATTTTTAAGTGTGATTGGGAATAGCTTCTCTACCCCTTGCCTCCAACGAACCAAATAATTCAGGAAGAGCATGGCATCCAGACGGGATGTGATTTCATGTCATATAATACTCTACTATTCGATGCCGGCAACTGTTATAAGTTTACATCTTTAGTAGTTGAATATAAAAATCCGCATTAGGCAAGGAATAACAATCGAGTATCTTGCTTCATTTCGATTCTTCAGTTTATTGGTAATCGAAAAATTTCACCATAGTCATCCACACAGCAATTAAAACTATTTTAGCATTACCTAAACTAGCTACAAAAGATAATAATAGGTAATCTATCTATGTAAAAGCTAATTCTACGATCAAGGCCATTACCCCATTTGTTTCATGAATTACATTTTATATTAATATGAAACGCAATTCATAGCTACGATAGCCCTAAGGCACTACTAATCGAACTATTTTTGAATTGACCCCTATCGTTGATCTACAAAGATAGATACCCGCAGGCCAGGTGCCTGCATCTATACTAATTTGGGCATCAGAAGTAATATCTTTGATCACTTGTCTCCCCGTAAGATCAAAAACCGTATACACTAGTTTTTCACTGCTTAAATTATTCAATAAAAATTCGCCTTCTTTAGCAACAGTATTACTAAAGAAAACACGCTCATCAAACGTCTGATCCACTACAGATAATTCTTGAAAGAAATAGACATCTGAGGTTACAGAACAGGTTTCAACGCCTGAAAAAAGTGCTGTTACTGTATAGTTTCCGGATTCTGTTGGAGTATAAGATGAAGCTGTTGCACCCGGGATTTCGTTTCCATCCAAAAACCAACTATAGCTTGAACCATTAGGTGTTGTCTCAAGGGTACCATTTACCTCTTCAATTGTTACCTCTTCGCCAGTAACGGTAAAGACTACTTCTACCCCACTAGAAATCCATTGCTGCGGACATTGAGCGTAACTAACTTCTAGCAAATATGCTCCTGCAGTTGAAACAGTATAGAAACTCTGAGGACCCTCCTGCACAACGCTACCATTACGCAACCATCTAAAATTAGAAGGTCCAGCAAACGCACTCGAAATTACAGAAGTTTCATTAAAACATAGATCTGTATCTGCATCATGGCTAATGGCAGGAAACTGAAATACCCACGTATCGAATAGTATATCATTAGAATCGGCAGTACAATCGTTATCAGTCATGGTTACGTAGACATAGCCAAAGCCTAAATCTCCGGCAACTATACTTAGCGTGTTACTGGTCTCCCCATTAAAATTGTTTGGTGATCCTGAAGGAGAGAATTTATATTTCCACTGATAGGCATCATATCCACTAGGCGCTGTAAATGTAATCACCTGGTCACTACATTGTATCTCATTACCCCCGCTAAGGTCTGGAGAAGAAGTAATCATCGTATCATATGAACACTGCGCAGAAAGTATGTATGAGGTAAAAATTAACGTGAGGAGAGCGTAGATTTTTTTCATTTCAAATATTTTAAATAGTTTCAGATCAACGTATAGCAAGATACTATTTTAGTTTTATATAAGACCTTTAGCGAGATTTTCGGTTGCATTCTCATAAAAGGCAAATTTATTGGAATAATCAGTACTATTGTGAATTTTAAAACTAAAAACAAGATTAAAAAAATAGATTCAAATATTTAGACACCTCCCTCCAAGAGTGAAGAGAATATTTAGTGGATATTTTTCGGACATTCTCCGACAAATAAAATGAGAGTAAGACAAAATAGTGCTGTGTTTGCATTAGCTGCATTAATTACCTCAACTGTTGGATCGTCGTAGGATCTATAGTAAATCAGCTTACAAAGCGCATTATGACTTCTTGCCACCGGTGGTCATTGAACCTAGTTCCAATACAAAGAGGGCTCACCCCATGTTGAGATTTAAAAGACGTTATGTCAACATCCCAGCTAAAGTGCCTGAGCAGACTTTTTTGCCGACAGAATTCGTCATTACTACGCGGACTTTGAGTTTGTTAAATCTAAAATAGATTTTTTTGGCGGTAACGGTAACAACTTCTTCGGGGTAAACGGCTTCTAAAAACTCCATACTGCTAGATGTAAAAGCGATGGAGGATTGCTTCTTAATTGTTGCATTTTCAGCATCTCCCGATCCTTCGGGATCATCTTCACGGAGTAAATAACTTCCAAAACAAACTAAACCAACCTGTGCACAGCATTCAGTTAAGATCACACCGGGAGTCACCGGGTGATCCTTAAAGTGATGTTGGTAAAAGGATAAGCTTCCGCGAAAGCGAAATTCGCCCACAATATGATCCAGAGATACTTGTTTGATGCGGTTTACAAAGGTAAACTCTGGTCCGTAAGGTAAATTTTTGACCAAATCCTCCAAAACTACCATTCTAATAAAATACGTTGTGCGGTAAACCCCGGACCAAAACTAAGCATTAGTCCCTGCTCTCCTGTCTTGATTTCTTTTTCTAAAAATCGCTTTAGCACAAATAATACCGTGGCGCTGCTCATGTTACCATAGGTGCGTAAAACTTCTTTTGTGTCCTCTATATTTTTACCCAATGCGCCAAAAAGTTCTTCTACGGTTTGTACGATCTTCTTACCCCCGGGGTGAAAAATAAGATGATCAATGCGTTGGATACTGCTGTTATTTTCTTCCAAAAAAGGATGTACAATAGCCGGAAAATGATCTGAGATCGTTTGTGGAACTTCCGTGTCCAATACCATCTGCAAGCCGGTATCTACTAAATTAAAGCCCATCATTTGAGTAGCGTTATAAAAATGATACATAGAAGAAGCTACTGCTTTTGGTCCTTTATCCTGCTCTTCTGAACTCATCAAAACACAGGCTGCACCATCGCCAAAAATAGCTGCACTTACCATATTAGCCATACTAAAGTCATTGAGTTGCAGAGTCGCTGTTGGACTTTCTACAGCTACAATTGCAGCTCTCTTCCCCGGATGGGCCTTTAAAAAATTCATAGCATAGATCATTGCCGAAATCCCGGCTACACAACCCATTTCTGTTACCGGAAGGCGGACAATATCTTGCTTTAGCTGTAATTCATTGATCAGATAGGCGTCTAAAGACGGAATCATAATCCCCGTACAACTTACCGTAATGATAAAATCTATCGTGCCTGCCTCCCAGGAGACATCTTGTAATGCATTTTGTAACACCTGCGAACCAAGTGTTTTTACTTCACGTGCATAAATATCATTTTTTTGCTGAAAGGAAGTCGCGGTAAAAACTTCTTCCGGGTGCATGATGGAAAAACGTTCATCAATCCCGGCACCCTCAAAGATTTTGACCACTTTACGCTGAAAACGCTCTGGTTGATCACTCAGCCATTCCTCTACAAAAGGGATGATGTCTGCGGTTTTTTTTGAATATGAAGGAGTTTGGGTAGTGACGTTAACAACGCGTATGTTCATCTGTGGGCATTTATTGACCAAAGATAGCGAAAAGCCCACTTAGATTCGATGCTATATTGAGACGTTGGGATATTTGCTTTTTCTGCCAGTTCATGCAGTTCGGTTTCGGTAAATCCGCTGGCGATAGAGGTTAATCCGTCCTGCTTGGCAATTTTAGTTTTCATGAACACTGCGCTAAACAGTTTAAATAGCTGGTACGCCACTTTGTTACGCTGTAAATCATTCACAATAACCAGATCAGTTGCTAGTACCCTAAACGTTTCTAAAAACCTGGGGATTTCATGCGATGCAAAGTGATGTAAGGTTAGTGTGCACAGCAATACGTCACACTCAAATCGTTTTGCATCCAAGGTGAAAATATCTTGTTGTAAAAAATTAATCTTAGGATAGAGCAAAGTCTCTTCACGGGCAATTTCAATAGAGGTTGGATTTAAATCTATCCCTATATATTCGGCATTAATCTCCCGTTCTTCCAAGGCACTATGCAACTTAATGAGCATATCACCATTCCCGCAACCTACGTCCATAAACCTATACGAAGGTTTAGGGTTTTCATCTATGTATTTGAGGACAGCTTGTAACGTAGCCTGATCCCCATTTAACAGTTTATTCGCGGTGCTGATATCGTTAAGCACATTGCGTAGATGATCTTTCTCAAGACTAAGATCATCCATGAGTTCCCGTTGCGTACTACGGGTCGTTAACATCATGTAAGAATGGGTTTACCGTGTGTTAATTGGACTAACTTTGAAAATGCTCCCGGAATTTTAGTCATTCCGTTAATTGCAAAACCTGACAGGGTTTTTGACAACAATACTTTTTGTAAAAATCTACTGGTTTGTAATCTCCTGCGAAAAGCTTTATTCCACTTAAACATATAAATGTTATTCGTGAGGTTGGATTTGTGGTAGTCGCAGGCAAGACTTTCTAAAATCAACTCTGACGCTATTTTAGCGCTATGTATAGCCATTGCCATCCCGTTTCCTACCAATGGATGAATAAGCCGTGCAGCGTCACCACACATCAACATATCATGTTCAACCGGCGATTTTTCTTCAAAAGATATTTGTGCAATGGTCTTAGGAGATTTAAAGATCATCTCTGCTTCCCCAAAGAATTTTTTAAGGTGTGGATTCTTCATCATCACCTTTTTTTCAAATTCTTCTACATTCTTGTGTTGCTTAAAACTTTCGTAAGAAACCAGATAGCAGGCATTAATTGCACCTGTTTCGGTTTTTGAAAGACCGCAGTAGCCGCCACTAAAATTATGTAATCCTACCTGGTGATCAGGAAAATCAGGATGTGTATAATGTGCTTTTACTCCAATCCAAGAAGACTTGTCTTTCGTTAAGTCTCGGTTAAGGGTTTTATCTAAGATAGATCGCTTTCCATACGATCCAATCGCAAATAAAGAGGAATAGGTGCCTCCTTGTTTGGTTTTTATGGTAAATCCAGCATCGTTGTGATGCACCATAGTTACTTCTTCATGGACAAACTTTACTCCTAATTTCTTGGCATGCTCATAAAGCGCATTGTCAAAGGCATATCGACTCAACCCAAAGCCACCCATAGGCAGTTTAGATGTCATTGTATTACCACTTTCTGAAGATACCTTGAGCTCATAAATCGGTTGTGCATTAAGCGCGATCACATCTACTCCCAGGCTGTCCAGGTAAGGTAATACTTCATTAGAGACGTATTCACCACAAACTCTATGAAAGGGATACTGTTGTTTTTCAAATACAGTTACGTTGGCCTTATTTTTGGCCAGATGAATTGCAGCGGTAAGCCCGGCAAGGCCTCCTCCAACAATATTGATTTGCGTAAAATTTTGCATAACATGAACATATTTAGATTGGGGGTCATTATCTAAAAAAATTCGGGGAGGGATACTCCCCGAAAAATGTTCTACCTAGTTTGTTTTTTGTTCAGCTTCTTGAATAAGCTCTTCATTGGCGACGATACCTATTTCAACACGTCTGTTTTTAGAACGACCTTCAGGCGTACTATTATCGTATTTCGGCTGGCTTTCACCATGCCAATCTGTCGTTAATCGTCCGGCATCTATTCCATGACTTCTAAGATAATCTGTAACAGAAGTGGCGCGTTTTTTTGATAGCGTCAAATTGTACTCCTCTGCACCTACATTATCGGTGTGTCCGTCAATTATGATTTTGGTTTTCTCATATTCTTTAAAAATATCAACCAGTTTATCCAGCGTTTGCGCAGATTCTGCATTAATATTTGATTTGTTTGTGTCGAAATAAATTCCGCTTTTCTCATCAAATACAATACTAATCCCTTCACCTACGCGCTCTACTTCAGCACCAGGAATTTCGTTTTCAATTCGTTTAGCTTCTTTGTCCATTCGATTACCAATGTACGCACCGGCAGCTCCTCCCACTACTCCGCCAATAATGGCACCGAGTACAGAGTTGTCACCATCTCCTACATTATTTCCAATCACTCCGCCGATAACGGCTCCACCGGTAGCTCCTATTGCTCCACCTTTTTGAGTATTATTTGCATTTCTAACTGAATCACAGCTTCCTAAAATCAAGGTTGCCGACAGTAATGTGATATATATTTTTTTCATTGTTTCTATTGTTGGATTGATTTAATAAAATTCCATCTGATCTTGAATGGTTTCCCATCTAAGGAAACGGTCTGTTCCCATACCATGTCATTTTCGGTAAGAGTCATTAAGCTAATACGATAGCCCGTGTTTGTATCATCAGATTTGTAACGTTCGTCGGTAGGCTTAAGTAAAAAATCGTAGTTTCCGGTAGAAGCGTCTACCTCATCTACAAACCATTTGAAAAAACCTGTTTCCTGGGAACATGCTACGTCATTAATGGTATATGTCCCTGTATCGTTGTTAGGAACAAATTTCCAACTGCTTCCTTCAAAGCATTCAGCAGAAGCTTCACCTAGTAATGTCACATCAAATGTCCCATAACTCCCGGGGTAAGTAATAGTTGTCAAATTCCAGTCTCCCTTGAAAGTACGGGTTGCTTGCCGAACAATTTTAGAAGATCCACAACTTACCAGCATAAGGGCAACTAAGGCGCTTGCTATTAATCGTTTCATACGTAATCAATTTAAAATATTAAGTTAGTTTAACCGGCGCTCAAATCATTCCCTTAAAATAATTTAAAACGCCTAAACAGGAGTCTTTCCTGTATTACGAATATGTTATAAATTGACCTAAGAATAGCATACTTTACAACAAATTAACGGCATTTTGTTAAGAAGCGTTAACTTTAACCGTCTTTAATCTAACGTTAATGAGTCTCTATAATTTTTTGATGTATACGCATCTAATCACTGTGATACCTTGTATTTTCTTAGGTGCCTATCTTTTATTAATATCTAAAAAGGGTGCAGGTATTCATCGATTATTAGGTAAAATTTATCTAAGCCTGATGTTTTTTACGGCTATTATAACGCTGTTTATACCCGCGCAGGTTGGACCACAATTTTTATCTCATTTTGGTTGGATCCATCTCTTTAGCGTCATCACCATACAAGCTGTTCCTCAAACGATTTGGTCACTTAAAAAAGGAAATATTAAAGCTCACCAACGTTCAATGATCCTGTTGTATGTAGGAGCTATTGTAATTGCAGGAGGTTTTACCCTTGCTCCGGGCAGATACTTACACGAGTTATTCTTTGGTTAATCTGGAGAATTAATACGCTAAGAGTTCTTGAATTGCATATTTTAATCGCTTTCGCGGAAGGTAATCTTCTTCAAGATTAGCAGCAAATGGAATAGGTGTCTCTATACTCGCCACACGCTTTACAGGTGCATCTAAAAATTCAAAACAGTGCTCTGCGATAAGTGCAGCAATATCTGAAGCTATCCCGCCAAACATTGAATCCTCCTGAAGCACAAGTACTCTTCCCGTTTTCTTAACCGAAGCAAAGATCGCCTCCCGGTCTAATGGGTACAATGTACGCAGATCTATCACATCTGCATCCAAACTTTGTTCTTCAGTTTCTTCTATTGCCCAATGAACTCCGGCGCCGTATGTGATAATAGATAGCCCATTTCCTTCTTTTAGCTTAGCAGCTTTCCCCAGCGGTAAGGTGTAGTAATCTGTGGGTACCTCCTGCCGAATGCTGCGATATAAGGCCTTGTGTTCAAAAAAGAGAACCGGATTGGGGTCGTTAATCGCCGTCGCCAGTAAACCTTTAGCATCATACGGAAATGCAGGGTAGACAACTTTTAGTCCCGGAGTTTTAGTAAACCATGCCTCATTAGTCTGGCTGTGAAATGGACCGGCACCTACTCCAGCACCACATGGCATTCGTATCACGACATCTGCGGGTTGGTTCCACCGGTAATGAACTTTAGCCAAGTAATTCACGATAGGATTAAAGCCTGAACTTACAAAATCCCCAAACTGCATTTCTACCACAGCCTTCATTCCATTGATGGACAATCCCATTGCTGCCGCCACAATTGCTGATTCACAAATAGGTGTATTGCGCACGCGATGCTTTCCAAAGAGTTTCACAAAGCCTTCAGTAATTTTAAAGACTCCGCCGTAATCTGCAATATCTTGTCCCATCAAAATAAGATTATGATGGTGTTGCATGGATTGTTTTAGTCCGTTTGAAATTGCATCGACAAGACGTATTTCTGTTTTTTCAATTCCATGATCAACCTCCTTATTATCAAACGATTTAAATACATCATTTAATTCTATGCTTTGATTTGATGTTATGTGATCTTCAGTATTCGCTTTAAGAAGATGATGATCGATGCTGGACTTAAATTCTGTCGTGAATTTCTCGTCTAAGGCTTCGGTTAGGATTTCCTGATTTAAAAGAAACTCTCTAAAATTGTGTACCGGATCTTTTTCTGCCCATTCGTTCATCAGTGTTTCGGGTACATATTTCGTTCCGCTGGCCTCTTCATGACCACGCATTCTAAAAGTTTTAAACTCGATCAACACCGGTCGCGGATTTTTCCGCATGCTTTTGACAATTCTTGAGACTTTAGTAAATACTTCGACTATATTATTACCAAAAATCACGTGAGACTCCATGCCATATCCTTTCCCCCTATCGGCTAAATTTTCGCACCTATATTGTTCCCGAGTAGGCGTTGATAATCCGTAACCATTATTTTCAATACAAAACAATACCGGCAAATCCCAGACTGATGCTACATTCAAGGCTTCATGAAAATCTCCTTCGCTGGTTCCGCCTTCTCCAGTGAATACTGCCGTTACTTTTTGCTCCTCTCTTAATTTATGTGCCAATGCAATCCCATCTGCCACACCTAATTGAGGTCCTAAATGTGAAATCATTCCTACAATGCGATACTCCTGAGTCCCAAAATGAAAACTACGGTCACGTCCTTTAGTAAATCCATTTGCTTTGCCCTGCCATTGGGAAAATAGTCTGTATAAAGGAATCCCACGTGTGGTGAATACTCCTAAATTACGGTGCATGGGGAGAATATACTCATCATTCTCTAACGCCATAGTCACTCCTACAGAGATCGCCTCTTGCCCTATCCCGCTAAACCATTTGGATATTTTACCCTGTCTAAGTAGGATCAACATCTTTTCTTCAATCAAACGCGGGAGCAACATTGCCTGATACAATTCTAGCAATTTTGTTTTTGATAGTTTATTGCGGTTAAAAAGAAGTTTGGTTTTTTGTTTTGTTGAAATCATTGTAATCAAAAGTAACACTTTCTCAAGATCGACAAAATCGCATTCGCTAAACTTTTATACAATTTGTCTAAATGCTTACCTTTGTGTTCCACTAATGATATCCTACGTTTATGAATAATATCCCAAGTGTAGATTTAGCCGATTTCTTATCGAACGATCCTAAGCGAAAGGAAAAGTTCGTGCAGGAAATAGGGAGTGCCTATGAAGATATAGGTTTTGTATCTCTAAAAAATCATTTTCTTACCGATGATCTGGTTGAAGATTTGTACCGGGAGGTGAAAGACTTTTTTGCTCTACCGATTGAGACAAAAAAGAAATATGAAATTGAAGATGGAGGTGGACAACGCGGATATATTTCTTTCGGAAAAGAACACGCTAAAGATAGTAAGAAAGCAGATTTAAAAGAATTTTGGCATTTTGGACAAGAGCCTGAAGCCGATGCAAATTTGATTGAAGAATATCCTAAAAATGTCAAGGTCACTGAACTAGATGACTTCAATAAAATCGGCATGGAAGCTTATCGCATGCTGGAGAAAACAGGTATATATGTGTTAAGAGCCCTGGCGTTATACATTGGATTGAATGAATTTTATTTTGACCCATGGGCAAAAAATGGAAACAGCATC
Organism: Gangjinia marincola; assembly: GCF_039523415.1. Taxonomy (NCBI): domain Bacteria; kingdom Pseudomonadati; phylum Bacteroidota; class Flavobacteriia; order Flavobacteriales; family Flavobacteriaceae; genus Gangjinia; species Gangjinia marincola. The sequence continues at coordinate 82,311 of NZ_BAAAFG010000005.1, read as the reverse complement.
TTGCGTCCAATCCATTACCCTCCTATTACCAGCGAACCAGATGGTGCAGTTCGTGCAGGTGCGCATGGAGATATTAACCTAATCACTCTGCTCATGGGCGCATCTTCAGGCGGATTGCAAGTATTGAGAAAAGATGGCCAATGGATTGACGCTATCCCGCAAGAAGATGAACTTGTGATTAATGTGGGTGATATGCTAGAACGACATACCAACAATAAATTACGCTCTACCATACATCGTGTAGTCAACCCACCAAGAGACGATTGGGATAAGCCCAGATACTCAATTCCGTTTTTTATGCACCCCAGAAGCGATATGAAATTGAATTGCCTGGAAGAATGTATTGATGAAGATCACCCTAAACATTATGCTGATATCACAGCTGGAGAGTTTTTACATCAACGCTTGGTGGAAATAGGCCTGCTTAAAAAATAAGGGAGCTAAATCATACTCCCAAAAATTTAAATACAACTCCAGTGGATTTACAAGATCAACTCAAAAATTTATTTCCTGATCAGGTGAGTGAGCCCGAAACAGATACTACCAACACATCTCAAGATGGATTGTGGATTCAAGATGAGCCTCTTATCTGTAAATATGAAAAACGCAAGGGTAAACCTATTACGATCATAGAGGGCTACACCGGCGCTACCCATGATTTTAAGGCTTTGGCTAAAGAACTAAAAACTGAGCTTGGTGTAGGCGGATCATTTAAAAATGATCAAATTATTGTTCAGGGAGATTACAGAGATAAAATTATATCAATATTGCAACATAAAGGATTCATTACTAAACGTGTAGGAGGGTAATTTATGAATGCTTTAGCCCCTTCAGAATTTATTCTAAATGAGGATGATAGTATTTATCATTTGCATTTGCGTCCAGAACAAATTGCTCCTATCATAATTACTGTAGGTGATCCAGAGCGCGTGAGCGAGGTTACTAAATACTTTGAAGAAATTGAATTCACGGTTCATAACAGAGAATTTAAAACACAAACAGGAACCTACAACAGCAAACGTATTACTGTAATTTCTACCGGTATTGGAACCGATAACATTGATATCGTTTTTAATGAACTTGATGCTTTGGTCAATATTGATTTCAACACAAAAAAAATCAAAAAAGAACTTACCTCACTTAAGATCATACGTATTGGCACTAGCGGTGCCGTACAACCTTCAATTGCCATTGATTCATTTATCCTTTCAGGTAAGGCTATAGGGTTTGATGCACTTTACCACTATTACGATAAAGCTGAACCCGCTGGAGATTCCTTTCATGAGGCTTTACTCAGTCATTTAGATTTACCAGCAGACTTTGCCAGCCCCTATGTGATTGATGCAGACCAGGAATTGGCTTCGGTTTTTATGAAAGATGATACATTTATCAAAGGCATCACAGCTACCAATGTAGGATTTTATGGGCCGCAGGGAAGAGTTTTACGGCTTCGGCTAAGAGAAAAAGATCTAATGTCTAAACTTAGCTTTTTTGACCACCATGGTAAGCAAATAACCAATTTAGAAATGGAAACCAGCGGTATTTATGCCATGTCCAAGCTTTTAGGACATAAAGCTATTTCACTTAATGCCATCTTAGCCAATCGTTCAAACGGAAGCTTTAGCCAAACACCTCTTGAAACCGTAGATCTTTTGATTCAAAAAACCTTAACCTTAATTGCTTCTTCCTTTTGAGTAATGAGTTGACACATTTTCGCGTAGGCGGAGTTCCGGAACATTTTAATCTTCCCTGGCATTTATGTATGGAACTTGGTGATTTCAATACGGAAGGAATTGAGGTATCCTGGAGGGATTTTCCGGGTGGCACCGGAGCTATGTGTAAGGCATTAAGAAATGACGAAATTGATATCGCTATTACCTTAACCGAAGGTGCTGTAAAAGATATAGTAGAGGGTAATCCTGCTAAAATCGTTCAATCCTACATTGCAAGTCCCCTTATTTGGGGGATTCATGTGGCGAATGACTCCATATATCAAACGTTAAATGACTTACAGAATACAACTGCTGCCATTAGCCGGTATGGATCAGGCTCACATCTTTTAGCGTATGTAAATGCAGAAAATCAAGGTTGGGACACTTCCAAGCTTTCGTTTAAAGTAGTTCGCAATCTTGAGGGAGCTATCAAAGCATTACCCGCAGATGAGGCGCAGTATTTTATGTGGGAGCACTTTACTACTAAACCGATGGTCGATGAAGGCGTATTTAGACGAATTGCAGATTGCCCTACACCTTGGCCTTGTTTTGTGATCTTAGCGAGTGATAAGCTTATCCAACAAAGATCTACAAAATTAAAAGCACTGTTAACTATTCTCAATGCCACAACCCGGGAGTTTAAACAAATCCCTGCGATTGATAGAATGCTGGCTTTTCGCTATAATCAAAAATTAGAAGACATTAGGGAGTGGCTTTCACTTACCGAATGGAGCCAAACCCAATTAGATGATTCTGCCATAAATGAGGTCCAGGAAAAGTTATATTCGCTCAACTTAATTGAGAAAAAACTGCCTGTTTCAAAAATAAGTGTTAAATTGAGGCAACCTTAAGGTATTTTTTGCATCAATACTATAAAGGAACCAATCAAAGTACATGACCATCGTATTTATTATTATAGGAATCCTGCTTGTTATAAACTTACTTTTGTTTACATATAGTTGCAATGATTGTGATGAAGAAGTTTCTACAAATGAAAAGGCGTATTACAAACCAAGACTAGTAAAGGAAGAAGAGGATTCTCAAGCAGCATAGCTTACCACGCTACAGGCTTTTTATCGTGTGCAACTAAGTATTCATTCGCTTTAGAAAAATGAGCATTTCCAAACCAGTATCCTCTATTTGCACTTAATGGCGAAGGATGACCCGAAGTTAAGACAAGATGTTTTTCAGGGTTTATTACCGCTCCTTTCTTTTTAGCATACCCTCCCCACAACATAAAAACTACATGTTCCTTTTCTATAGAAATCATTTCTATTACTTTATCTGTGAACAATTCCCATCCTTTACCTTGATGTGATCCGGCTTGATGTGCTCTTACTGTCAAGGTAGCATTTAAAAGAAGTACGCCTTGATCTGCCCATGACGATAAGTTTCCGCTTGACGGATAATCAATTTTAATATCATTTGTCAATTCCTTAAAAATATTATCTAAAGATGGAGGAATAGCAATCCCATCATTTACTGAAAAACATAACCCATTTGCCTGACCGGCACCATGATAAGGGTCCTGACCTAAAATAACAACTTTGGTCTCGTCAAAAGAGCAGTGATTAAAAGCATTAAAGATCTGACTCCCTTTAGGAAAGCACTTGAACTGTTGATATTCCTGTTTTATAAATTGAACTAAAGATTCGAAATACGGCTTTTCAAATTCGGGTTGAAGATATTCTTTCCAGGATTCATCGATCTGAACATTCATAGGTATTTTATCGTTAAATTTGTATCAAAAATAAAGAAGCCCGGCAGGATAGTTTGTTGTTTTGTAACACAATTAACGTCTGCATCCGTCCACAGGACTCAAACTATGATTAAAATTCATTCGAAAACACTTACCGATTTAGAATATCCCACCGTACTAGCCCAAATAAGTGAATTTTGCACCACAGCATTAGGAAAAGAAAAGGCGTTAAATTTTACTCCCTACACCTCTGCTAACGCAGTTAAATTTGGATTACGTCAAACTAAAGAATATACAGATTCTTTTATGCAGGATAAGCGCATTCCTAATCATGGTTTTGATGACGTATCCCACGAAATCAAATTGCTCAATATAGAAGACAGCCAGTTAGAGGTAGGTGGAATAAGACGCATAGGCGCACTTCAAGTAACCGTAAATGATCACCTATCCTTCTTTAAAAAACAACACGAATTATATCCTACCCTTCATCGAACCGTACAAAAAGTTGTGTTTTCTAAAGAAATTACAGAAGCCGTAGATAGAGTCATTGACCATTTTGGTGAGATCAAGGATGACGCTTCTCCACTTTTAGAACAAACCCGAAGATCCATCAATCGAGTTAAAGGAAAAATCAACAGTAGTTTTGGTAAAGCGCTCACCACCTATAATGGTTATGGATATCTGGATGAAATTAGAGAAAGTGTTGTTGATAATGTACGCGTGCTTGCGGTAAGCTCCATGCACAGGAGAAAAGTAAAGGGGTCCATCATGGGTAGTTCTAAAACAGGTAGTATTGTTTACATTCAGCCAGAAACTACAGCCCAGTCCTATCGTGAATTAAATAATTTATTATTTGAAGAAAGCGAAGAAATCAAACGTATTCTCTTTATGCTGACTGAAACCATTCGGCCGTACAGAGAGCTACTGGTGGAATACCAACAGCTTCTTAGTGATATTGATATGATCGCGGCCAAGACCAAGTATGCCCAACAATACGATGGGGTACTCCCTAAAATAGTAGAAGAAAAAGAACTGGAACTTAAGGATGCGTATCATCCATTGCTTTTGCTCAACAACAAAGCTAAAGACGAAAAAACCTATCCCCAGGATATACGATTATCACAGGAAGGTCGAATCATCGTCATTTCAGGACCCAATGCAGGTGGTAAAAGTATAACGTTAAAAACCATAGGCTTGTTGCAAATCATGCTGCAAAGTGGGATCCTGTTACCCGTGCACGAATACACGCGTATGTCACTTTTTGAGCTCATTCTCACAGATATTGGTGATAACCAAAGTATTGAAAATCAATTGAGCACTTATAGTTATCGATTGAAAAACATGAATTACTTCCTGCGGAAGTGCAATGAAAATACCTTATTTCTGATTGATGAATTTGGAACAGGAACAGATCCTGAATTAGGTGGTGCGCTGGCCGAAGTTTTTTTAGAAGTGTTTCATGAGCGCGAATCCTTTGGAGTGATTACAACGCATTACGCAAATCTAAAAGCAATGGCAGCAAGCACGCCAGAGATCGTAAATGCCAATATGATGTTTGATGCTAAAACACTTCAGCCTTTATTCAAACTTCATTACGGTGAAGCCGGAAGTTCGTTCACGTTTGAAGTCGCTCAAAAAAACGGCATCCCTTATTCGCTTATAAACAGAGCAAAAAAGAAGGTAGAACGCGGAAAAATTCGGTTTGATAAAAGTATTGCTAACCTTCAAAAGGAACGCAGCAAGCTTACAAAAAAGGTTTCTTCGATTCAAAAGAAGGAACAGGAATTAGAAAAGAAGGTGGATCAATTTGATGAGACTAATGCTAAAATTCAGCGTAAGCTAGAAAACTATCAAGAGTTGTATGATACCAACCAGCGTTTAATTTACTTAGGACAAAAGTTGGATACACTTAGTGATCGTTATGCTCAAAACAAGAAGAAGCGACCGCTTATGGATGAGCTTTTTAAAATCGTACAAGTAGAAAATGCGAAACGTAAAAAACAAAATGTAAAAGAAAAAAAGAAAGAAGACGCCCATAAAAAGCAGGTCGCAAATGAAGCTAAGCAAAAGATTGAGAAAATAAGAGTAAAGAAAAAAGCGGCAAAAAAAACGGAAGAGACAAAAGAAGCGGCTAAACCAAAACCTGTTTTAGAGCTTGGGGACAAAGTTCGCATGTTTGACGGTAAGGCAGTAGGTAGTATTGACGACATAGAGAAAGGAAAGGCTACCGTGAATTATGGTATCTTTACCACAAATGTAAGCTTAGATTTATTAGAGTTAGTGGAACGAAAAAAAGGATAATTTGCAAATGGAATATCCAAAAGATAAAAAGATCATACTATTTGACGGAGTTTGTAATCTTTGTAATAGTGCTGTAACTTTTATCATACGTAGGGATAAAAACAAGGTATTTCGATACGCGGCTTTACAAAGTGATATCGGCGTTTTTTTACTGGATAAATACCACATTAGTCCTAAGGAAACCGATTCGATCATATTGATCGATGTAGGAAAAGTCTATGTAAAATCATCTGCGGCGCTACGAATTTCAAAATACCTCAAAGGGGGCTATCCCGCACTATATGGCTTTATGATATTTCCTAAGTTTATTCGTAATGGAGTGTATGACTTTATTGCCAATTACCGCTATAAGTGGTTCGGCAAAAAAGACAGTTGTATGATCCCAACACCAGAATTAAAATCTCTTTTTATAGACCAGTAAGAAGTTTTCTTCAACTTCTGTGTCATTTACCGACAAGACGAACTTTCACCGACAAAATGCATTTTCGTCAAAGAAATACATTCATCAACTCGTTTAACTGTTTATTTAGTAATTATAATACTGATATCATGATAGTTATAAAACTATTTTAGCGCGATTTATGATCATCTATAACCCCGCTTGATCATTCTATTTGTTAATTTATTGTTAAATATATATGCATTTTGTCGTTCACATGTGTTCTATGTCGTATGTTTGTCTTGTCAATACGAAATAACAATACCAAAATCCTACTATTATGAAAAAGTTTGTTTACACCTCCGCTT
>NZ_BAAAFG010000005.1:0-75690 GCF_039523415.1 Gangjinia marincola | reverse complement strand
CAAACTTCTCTCCCATCATCTCTGAGGTAGCCTCTGTATCTGCCTATAAAGATTATGATGATAATTCATTCTTTTACTTAGTAGAGGGATTTAAAAATGATACTCCTACTACCTTTATGCTTAAGATTGATGAGCAGGATTATGTAAACCAAACCTATACCTACATCGACTTCTCTAACATAACTATCAACGATAATACCCAATTCTGTACCACAAGAGGTGCGAGCAGTAAGTTCTTACCTGCTAAAGAATGTTCTCCCCAAGATAATACATTAGCTAAAATCTGTGCAGTGTTTCAAGATGGAAACTGCTTGTAAGAAATGACGCCGATAGGCACGTGGACTTAACCTATACATAGGAATTGGGATTAAAAAACCTCCGCTTGATGCGGAGGTTTTTTGTTGTACCATTTTTTGAGCAATGATGCTAACAAGTAGTACAAAGTTCAACTTCTATATTATTGGCCTCTATATCGCTCACTTTTACCAATTCACCTGCACTAAATAGGCTATCTAAGTCTGTTAGAGGTGTGGTTTTGTCTTTAGGTTTGAGATTGTGATAGTCCACAAATCTAAACCCTTTAATGATTCTTGGATTATAGGCTTCTCTAAAACGTATTCCGCCGTCGTTTACATCAAATGAATATGCCAGATAATCTACTGTGAATTCATTTTTTTCAATCCAATATATAAACTTATCATGAAAATCAGTTCCGCCGCCTTTTTCATCAAAGGTGACACTTATCTCGTAATATGACTTCCCGTTTATTTGGGCTTCTCCTGCCAATTTTTTATTCACCGCGTTGGCATTTAATCCATAAGGAATTCGAACAAAATAATGAACTGAGTTCACCGCGTCTGCGTAATTTTGCCGTAAAGAATCTGGCACCATGATCTCTTTTCCGTTGATCAAACGCTTGAATCCGTTATTGGATAAAATATCTCTTGTAACTACAGAATCTTCGGTTATACGATCAAGTTCATAAATTCCTTCATTGCGGGTATGCTTGTAACGATTTCCTCTAAAGCTAAATGATACGACTGCCTTTCCGCAGGAATCACCACAGGCTTTATAGATCGCTTTATCTACTATTTCTTGAGCTGTTAATTTTTGTTGAGGAGTGTTGCGACAGGAAAAAACTAATGCTATTAAAATCAGGACGACAGAACCAAATAAATTTGAGGTTGATTTTTTCATCCCGCAAAAATACTTTAAAATATAATTAAATATAGGACAAGCTTTCATTACTAATTTTACATTTGCGTTACATGAGTAAGAATACTGTAAAAATTTTAAATAAAAAGGCGAAATTTGAATACGAACTGCTGGAGAAGTATGTCGCAGGGATTCAACTAGCCGGAACTGAAATAAAATCCATCAGAGCAGGAAAGGCAAGCATTACCGAAAGCTTTTGCGAATTTTCAAACGGTGAATTATTCGTAATCAATATGACCGTACAAGAATATTCTCACGCTACGCACTTTAATCATAACCCAAAGCAAAGTAGAAAACTTTTACTCACTAAAAAGGAACTAAAGAAACTTTACAAAGAAGTAAATGCAACGGGGCTTACCATTATTCCTCTCAAATTATTCATTAATGAACGTGGTTTGGCAAAGATGCAAATTGCTTTGGCTAAGGGTAAAAAACTATTTGATAAACGTGAGGTGATAAAAGATCGGGATAATAAACGTAACTTAGATCGAATAAAAAAAGCATATCGTAGTTAGCTACCCAAACACCAGCATTATTCTATGAGAGCATTGTGCCTCTTTCTTTTTGTATTTCTTTATATAACTATTGATGCTCAAGTTACAGGTAGAGTAACTGATAAAAATAATGAACCCTTACCTTTTGTTAATGTTTATCTAAAAGATTCATACCGCGGAACGACCACGAACGAAAACGGTTATTTTGAACTGGAACTTCCTACAAATGGTACATTCACCATCACGTTTCAATACCTGGGTTTTCAAACCCAACAAAAAGAAGTTTCCTACCTTAGTGAAAACGTAGATATAAACATCACCCTGAAGGCAGAAAGTACTACTCTCCAAACAGTTTTAATAGATAGCGAGGATAATCCTGCTAATGCTATTATTAGAAGCGCTATTGCGGACAGGAAAAAAAATAAACAAAAAATTGACGCTTATACAGCAGACTTTTACTCCAGAGGACTTTGGAGAATTAAAAATGCCCCTGAAAAAATCCTAGGTCAGGATTTGGGCGACCTGGGTGGTGGACTCGACTCTACCCGAAGCGGAATCGTTTATCTATCTGAAACAGTTTCGAAAATAAAATTCAAGGCCCCAGATAAGTTCAACGAACGTATTATAGCCTCAAAAATCAGCGGTAATGATAATGGGGTTAGTTTTAACAGCGCACAAGAAGCAAATTTTTCGTTTTACAATAGTACGATCGACATCAATGCGCAGCTCATTTCTCCTATTGCCGGTAATGCTTTTAGCTATTACACTTATGAACTGGAAGGAGTTTTTTATGATGAGCGTGGAAATCTAATTAACAAAATTAAGGTTAACCCTAAGCGGGACGATGATGTAGTATTTAAGGGAACCATCTATATTGTAGAAGATACCTGGCAAATTTATGGTGTTGAATTAAAAACTACCGGAAAATCAATTCAGGTACCTATCATTGAAGAGCTATCGTTTAAACAGAGTTTTAATTTTTCTGATCAGGATAGTATTTGGGTCAAAACCTCGCAAGCAATTGACTTTAGCTGGGCGTTCTTAAAAACAAAAGGGGATGGTAGATTTACCGCCGTATACACAAATTATAATTTCACCCCAGATTTTGATAAGAATAGTTTTTCGCAAGAAATCTTATCGTTTGATATCAAAGCCAATCAACTGGATTCTACGTATTGGGCAAAGAAACGACCGGTTCCTCTTACGATAGAAGAACAAGAGGATTATTTCCAAAAGGATAGCTTACAAACGATCAGAAAATCAAAACCTTATCTTGATTCCATTGACGGCGTAAAAAATAAAATCAAAATCACCTCACCCCTTTTTGGGTACGATTGGCAAAACTCTTCAAGAAATATCAGAGCAGGTTTTACCTCCCCCTTATTTGTAAGTTTTAATACAGTGCAGGGGTTCAACTCATCTACCGAACTATATTTCACTAAAGATTTAGAAGAAGAACAAGGTCGTAAGTACTGGAGATTATTCAGTAATTTGAATTATGGCATTTCTGATGATCGCTTTAGAATGGAAGGTGGTATTGATATAAAATTCAATAATTTCTCTAAACCCTTTTTAAGAATTTCTGGCGGAAGCCGAGTAGAAAGTATAAACCAAACCGATCCTATCACTAAATTTGGAAATACTGTATCTACCTTATTTTTTCAAAGTAATTTCCTGAAGCTCTACGGAAGACAATACGTTGAGGCTCTCTTCTTTAGGGATATCGCAAATGGTGTGAGACTAGGTGGTAGAGTAAGCTTTGAAGAGCGAGTTCCTCTCTTTAATACAACAGATTTTGTTGTTTTTCCCAGTGCATCAAATAACTATACTTCTAATAATCCATTACGCAGGAATAGTCCAGGTGTTCCATCATTTGAAGCCCATACGATTACGAAGTTATTCTTTTCAACCCGGATTAATTTTGACCAGAAATACTACTCCTACCCAGATGGGAAATATAATGTGAGTTCAGAAAAGTTTCCTCAACTAACACTAACCTATGAGGGCGGCATTGGAGCCTCAGTACGTGACTATAATTTTGGCCAAATTAATGGTAGATTGATTCAACAATTTGATATACGAAATAAAGGACGGTTTGGATATCACCTCAAGGCAGGTACCTTTATCAATGCGAACGATATTGCTTACGTGGATTTTCAACATTTTTGGGGAAATCAAACACGTATAGGGCGCACACCCAATTACCTCAATCAGTTTAATTTATTACCCTACTATAAGCTAAGTACCAATGGCTCTTATGCTGAATTTCATACTGAACATGATTTTAAAGGGTATATCTTAAACAAAATTCCCTGGGTTAGCAGTCTCAATCTAAGCCTGGTTGGTGGTGCACATGTTCTTTATACTGAAAATAACAAACCCTACAGCGAGTATTCCATAGGATTAGATAATATAGGATTTGGAAAATTTAGATTCTTACGCCTTGATTATTTTTGGCCTTACTTTGATGGCTGGAAAAGCAGTAATTTCATCATCGGTATAAAATTTGTGCCAGACTTATAGTCTATTGTTTTAAGAGTTTAATCGTCTTGGTTGTGCCGGCCTGCTGAAGAGTTAGAAAATATACTCCGCTACTTAAATTATCTGTTGCTAATTCTTGAGATTGCACTAATCTTCCGGTCATTATACTATTTCCCAGTACATCTCTCAACGTATAATCCAGACTTTCTTTAGTGTTAATACGAAGCTGATCTATAAAGGGATTTGGAGAAACAGAATAGGAGTTAGCTTCTGCTGAATTTACACTCAGCGTATTACAGCCGGGATTTGTTGTATCTTCAATATTTAATACGCCATCAATAACATACCATTTTTCCCAGCTTCCGCCTTGAGCGGTTTCCTTATCAAATAAATCAAAATAATTATTTCCATCAGTCGTGCCGGGAACTTTATACACTTGCAATGCTTCAGTATTTAAATCCCATGTTAGCGAAGTATTTGGTTCACAAATTTCTGGCCCAAAATCGGTCGAACAGGTTGGTTGGATAAAATAAGCATAGTCGTCAAACTCAGGAAAGTTACCATAGACATATGCTCTTCCGTCTTCATTAATGCAAACAGCGGTATATTCTTCTGCTGCGATACCGAAAAAACGTTGGTTGTCTTCTTTGGTAAACCGGGCGATAAATCCGGTATGTCTTCCCTTTCTTTCCGGACTGTCATCGGCATCAGGCCTATCGTAATGCGTATCTGTAATCGTATTTTCCAAGAATGGGACTTCTAAAAAATCTGTATTTAAAGAAACTTTATCATCATAAGGATCTGCGAGGACTTCGGCAGAAGTTGCCGTGCCATTTTGTGCGTCAAAAAGATGCGATCCCATAATGGCCATCCCCGCACTGGTACCCCCAATCACTCCCCCTTTTACATTGATGTGTTCGTTCAAGATATCCTCTACAATAGAGTCTTTAAAATAGGTGATGTAATTGTATTGATTCCCACCAGCGAACCAAATAGCTTCTGCATTAGAAATTTGCTGCAATACGTAAGGATCGGTTGCACCATCAAGCGCATTAATGACCAATGTTTCAACAGAGTTTATGGTGACGCCTAAATCATTAAAAAAGTAGTCATTGTACCCATCACCTCCATTAGCTCTTAATACCACTACATCTCCCCCATTCGCCCGCTCCAGGAACCAGGCCATGGCTTCATCATTTTCGGTAGCGCCGCCCATGAGGCAGACTCCAAAGGTGGGTTGCGGAGAGGCATCTACAGTATCTCCTGTAAAGTAACTTGTGTATGATTGAGCGCTTAGTAAATTATAGAACAGTACAACTCCTATCCAAATCTTATTCATTCTTCTGTTTTCGTTCTTGATGAATAATAGTAAACAATAAAATTATAAAAATTCCAAAGAAAACGTAGCTTTTGTAGTTTTCTTGTGTACTAAGATCACTAAAATTCATACCGTAGAGCCCGTAGACTAAAAAAAGGGTCGCTACAAATCCTAGAGCTTTTGGGCTTATTTTCATAAATGAAAGGCGTGTATTTTAAATTAATTCTTATCCTCCAGTAAGGGCACAAATCTAAACTCGCCCAGTTCCTGTCGATCAAACGATGAGGTAGAGGTTCTTACATATAAGGTCATGACTTGCACTTCTTCTCCTACGGGAATGACCATTCTACCACCAACCGCTAACTGACTTAAAAGCGCTTTGGGCACAACCGGAGCCCCCGCAGTAACGATGATCTTATCAAAAGGAGCATGCTTAGGTAAACCCAGGTATCCATCGCCAAACGTGAGGTATTTGGGGCGATACCCATACCTGGACAAAAAGGACTTGGTTTTTTTAAATAACTCGTGCTGGCGTTCAATGCTGTATACCTTTGCTCCTAACTCGCATAAGACCGCAGTTTGGTATCCACTACCCGTTCCTATTTCTAATACCTTTTCGCCGGGCTCTAACTCCAGTAATTCAGTTTGAAAGGCGACCGTGTAGGGTTGTGAGATCGTTTGATCTGCCGCGATAGGAAACGCCTTATCCTGATATGCAAAATCTTCAAAACTACTTTCTAAAAATAAGTGGCGCGGTACGGTATTGATGGCATCCAGCACCGCCGTAGAGGTAATCCCCTTTTCTTTTAATAAGCATACCAGTTGTCTGCGTTTTCCCTGGTGTTTTGGAAGGTCTCTCAAGGCAGTAATTTTTGATAAAAATAAGGATAATGATGTGATTGATCCCACAAAGTTTGCTGATAAAATGTAAATTTGCTAAAAATCACATTATGCTCAACGCGGGAGTCATTGGCGCCGGTCATTTAGGAAAAATTCACCTTAGATTACTTCACGAATCAACCCACTATACCCTAAAAGGATTTTACGATAGCGATAAAGAAAACGCTAAAAAGGTTGCCGAAGAATTTGGATATCATTTGTTCGATTCGGCTGAAGAGCTTATCCAAGCTGTTGATATGGTCGATGTGGTTACCCCCACCACCTATCATTTTGAAACTGCCAAAAAAGTGATTCAGGCCGGGAAACATATTTTTATTGAAAAACCCATTACGAATACGACACAAGAGGCAGAAGAGTTGATCTCACTGGCTAAAAAACACGGCGTGAAAGGTCAAGTGGGTCATGTAGAGCGTTTTAATCCCGCCTTTCAAGCGGTTGGGAATAAAATTAGTGAACCCATGTTTATTGAGGCGCATAGATTGGCAGAATTTAATCCACGGGGAACCGACGTGCCTGTGGTACTCGATCTAATGATTCACGACATTGATGTCATTCTTAGTGTGGTTGATTCAGCGGTTAAAGCGGTTCATGCCAGCGGAGTTTCAGTGATAAGCGACACCCCAGATATTGCGAATGCGCGTATTGAATTTGAAAATGGTTGTGTGGCTAATTTGACTGCCAGTAGGATTTCACTTAAAAAAATGCGCAAAGCGCGCTTCTTTCAGCGAGATGCGTACATTTCTGTCGACTTTTTAGAAAAGGCTTGTGAGGTCGTGCGAATGAAGGACGCTCCTACTGATCCCGGGGAATTTGATATGATCCTTCAAAATGCCGAAGGCCTTAAAAAACAGATCTATTTTGACAATCCTAAGGTAGAAGCGAATAATGCTATTTTAGACGAGTTGAACGCTTTCGCGGAAGCAATTAAAAATGATACTACGCCAATTGTTACCTTAGCACAAGGTGCTGAAGCGCTGGATGTTGCCAAACAGATTATTGCACAGTTTAAAACTAAAAAAATATAAGTTGGAATCCGGGATTCCGAAAGATTCTAAGAAAAATATACTAACATATGAAAAACATTGCCGTTATAGGAGCAGGAACCATGGGCAACGGGATTGCCCACACCTTTGCTCAAAACGATTTTAAAGTCCAATTGATTGATGTCTCTCAAGATGCGCTTGACCGCGGACTTGCTACCATTACCAAAAACTTGGATCGCATGGTAGCCAAAGAAAAGATTACGGAGAGCGACAAACAACAAACGCTGGATAACATAACCACGTACACCGCTATTACCGAAGGGGTAGAATATGCTAGCTTAGTGATTGAAGCCGCGACAGAGAATATGGAAATCAAAAAGAAAATCTTCAATCAGTTAGATCAAGACTGTCCTGAAGATACGATTTTAGCGACCAATACTTCTTCTATCTCTATTACCCAATTAGCAGCAGCTACCTCTAGACCAGAGATGGTAATTGGGATGCATTTTATGAATCCGGTACCCATCATGAAACTGGTAGAAATCATCAATGGCTATAACACCAGTCAAGAAGTGACTGATACTGTGGTTGAGCTTTCTAAAAAATTAGGGAAGATTCCTACAGCGGTAAATGACTACCCTGGGTTTGTCGCCAATAGAATCTTAATGCCGATGATTAATGAAGCCATCGAAACCCTGTACAACGCGGTTGCCGGTGTTCAAGAAATTGATACTGTGATGAAACTGGGGATGGCGCATCCCATGGGGCCTTTGCAGTTAGCAGATTTTATAGGACTTGATGTTTGCCTCTCAATTTTGAATGTGTTGTACGATGGATTTAAAAATCCTAAGTATGCACCATGTCCTTTATTAGTCAATATGGTTGCTGCAGGTAAGATGGGCGTAAAATCTGGTGAAGGTTTTTATGATTACAGCGAAAACAAAAAAGCCGAGAAAGTAGCCGGGCAGTTTATAAAATAAGTACGAGGTTAGAGGTACGAAATAGGAAATATTTAATTTGAAATGCAAAATTCAAATGAATATGCTAAGTACACCATAAATAACACCTAATTCCTATTCCCTTATGCCTCATTCCTATTGCCCTTCAATCAAACTAGATATTAATAAGCAATACAACAACACAGATCAAAACCTAAAACCTTAAACCAACTTCTTGGCAAAAATAATTCCATTTAAAGCAGTACGATCCACCCGGGATAAAGTAAGCCTAATTGCATCTCGCTCTTACGAAAGTTATTCGGTTAAAGAGCGAAACGCAAGAATGAAGGCTAATCCCTTTTCTTTTTTACACATTTTAAACCCGGGATATAAATACCACAAGAGAATTTCGGGTAAAAAGAGATTTGGTTTGGTAAAGAATAGATACGAAGAATTTAAGGAAGATGGATATTTCTTTCAGGATCAAAAACCCTGTTATTATGTTCATAAAATCGTAGATCGTAATGGACAAGTCTTCTGCGGAATCATAGCTGCGGCAAGTGCCAAAGACTACGAGAATGATGTCATCAAGAAGCATGAAGATACTATAGCCGCGCGTGAAGAATTATTTAAGGACTATCTCCTCACAGTAGGATTTAATGCAGAAGCCGTCCTCCTTACCTACCCTGATAATGCCAACATTTCTATCATTATCGAGAAAAAAATGGGTGAACGCGCAGAGTATGAGTTCACCACAACGTTTAAAGACACGCATCTACTATGGGTCATTGATCAAAAACAAGATCTTGAAGCTATCCAACACGAATTTGAGGCTATGGATGCGATATACATTGCAGATGGACATCACCGATCCTCTTCATCATATTTATTGACACAAGAAAGACACAAACAAAATGATTCGCACACCGGTGATGAAGCGTATAATTTCTTTATGAGCTACATTATTCCGGAGTCCCATTTAAAAATTCACGAATTTTTCAGGCTGATTACAGACCTAAATGGCCTGAGTAAAGAAGAATTTCTCATCGCGTTAGATGAACACTTTAGGATAGAAAATAGAGAAACTACTGAGTATGTTCCTTCTAAAAAACATCATTTTAATATGTATCTGGATGGTGAGTTTTATTCCCTTTACCTAAGAAAAGCTCAATACACCTTTGAAAATGCTTTAGATCAATTGGATGCTCAGATTTTATATAAAACAGTACTCGCACCAATATTAGGCATTCAAGATCTTCGCAATAGCGACCGAATTGACTATGTGGAAGGAAAAAAAGGAGCAGCCTATATCAAAGGCTTGGTCGATGAGAAAAAATACGCGGTAGGTTTTGGTATGCTGCCCGTCACAGTAGAAGAATTGAAGCAAGTGGCGGATCAGGGACTTAAAATGCCCCCTAAAAGTACCTACATTGAGCCTAAATTACGTAGTGCAATTACGATTTACGAATTTTAAGTCCTAGCCATGAGTATTTCAGAACATATAAAAAAGTACCATGAGATTTTACCAGATTCGGTGATCTTGGTAGCCGTGTCAAAAACCAAACCTGTAAGCGACTTACAGGAAGCATATGATGCGGGTCAGCGTGATTTTGGGGAGAATAAGATTCAGGAAATGACCGAAAAACAGGAGCAGCTCCCACAAGACATTAAGTGGCACATGATCGGTCATGTTCAAACCAATAAAGTAAAATATATGGCGCCCTACGTTTCACTCATTCATGCGGTGGATCGCCTAAAACTGGTGAAAGAAATTAACCGTCAGGCGGAAAATAATAATCGTACGATTAATATCTTGCTTCAGGTCAAAATTGCACAAGAAGAGACGAAATTCGGGATGCCGTTAGACCAAGCGGAAAATTTTCTGCAAAACAATACGATCGCCAATTATCCAAATGTTCGACTCAAAGGACTTATGGGAATGGCTTCCTTCACTGAAAATAAGGAGCAGATCGCAGAAGAATTTAGAAGTATTAAAAAACTGTACGATAGGTTTTACACTAAATATGAATTTGATACTCTTTCAACGGGCATGAGCGGTGATTATAGCATCGCGATAAAACATGGCAGTACGATGGTACGGATTGGAAGCGCTATTTTTGGTAGTAGGTAGTAGATAGTAGGTAGTAGGTAATAGGTAGTAGGTAGTAGGTAGTAGGTAGAAAGTAGAGACTTAAGATTTAAAGTAAAACAACTACATACTAATTAATCCATAGCTAGTAACATATAATCCAATAACGAGTAACTCAATAACGAATAACAAAAAATTGTACGCAATACTTGACATAGAAACCACCGGAGGAAAATACAATGAAGAAGGTATTACAGAAATTGCGATATACAGATTCAATGGTCATGAGGTAATCGATCAATTCATTAGCCTGGTCAATCCAGAACGTCCCATCCAACAATTTGTAGTAGGACTTACAGGAATCAATAATGACATGTTGCGTAATGCTCCCAAATTTTACGAGGTCGCTAAACGTATAGTAGAAATAACACAAGACTGCGTGATTGTTGCTCATAATGCAAAGTTTGATTATCGCATTTTGTCGACTGAGTTTAATCGTTTGGGCTATCCGTTTGAACGCAAAACGCTGTGTACAGTAGAACTCTCTAAAAAACTTATCCCAGATATGCCCTCGTACAGTTTAGGGAAACTAGTGAGAAGTCTGGGTATTCCTATTTCAGACCGGCATAGAGCCAATGGAGATGCGTTAGCTACTGTAAAACTTTTTAAACTCTTACTGAGTAAAGATACCGATAAAGAGATCATTAAAGCTACCGTTAGAACCACGCCTAAAAATAATATGGATGCAAAGCTCATTCGAATTATAGAAGAACTCCCATCCATTACGGGAGTGTATTATATGCACGATGAACACGGGGATATCTTCTATATTGGTAAAAGCAAAAACATCAAAAAAAGAATCACTCAGCATTTTACCAATGACAATCATAAGTCAAAAGAAATGCAAAAACTGGTGCATGCAGTCACCTTTGAAGCTACGGGCAATGAACTAATAGCCTTATTGAAAGAGAACGAGGAAATTAAACGCAACAAGCCGCAGTTTAATCGTGCACTAAAAAAGACGATATTTAGTCATTCCCTTCACCATAGTTTTACGGATGATGGTTATTTAAAGTTCAATATCGCCAAAGCGAATGGAAGAGACAACGCCATTACTACGTTTTCCAGCTACTTATCGGGTAAAAGCTTTTTAGAGCGTATTACTGAAGAATACAACCTATGTCAAAAATATACAAGCTTAGACAAAAGTACGGGCAGCTGTTTTAACCATTCCATTAAAGAATGTGAAGGTGCTTGCATGGGTGAAGAAAGTGCGGAAGAGTATAACAAGAGAGCACAGCAGGTTATTGAGCGCTATAGTTATCACAATAAAAACATGTTACTCATTGATCGCGGTAGAGAAGTTGATGAAAAGTCAGCGTTATTAATTGAAGAAGGTACATTTAAAGGTATTGGCTACTTCAATTTAAATTATCAGGTGAATAACCCTCAAATCATGAAGACACTCATTACTCCCATGGAGGAAAATAGAGATGCAAAACATATCATTCAGGGCTATTTACGCCGAAATAACCGAATAAAAATTATAGAGTTTTGAGCAAACTTAAAGCAATCCTTTTTGATATGGATGGGGTGATTGTCGATACAGAACCTCTGCACCAAAAAGCATATCACCGTATGTTTGGCGAAGTAGGTATTCAAGTATCTAACGAACTTTATCGAAGCTTTACCGGCCAATCTACCCTTAATATTTGCAAACAGTTATGTGATCGCTATGAGTTAGCGCAAGCTCCTGAGGAATTAGTTGACATTAAACGAAAATATTTTAAGCTCATCTTTACAAAAGATGATGACCTTCAATTATTAGATGGTGTTTTGTCTCTAATCCAAGACTATAAAGCCAACGGTTTAACACTCATTGTAGCTTCCTCTGCCTCTATGCCTAATATTAATAGAGTATTTGACAGGTTTGACCTTAACCGCTATTTTTCAGGTAAATTAAGCGGAGCTGATTTAAAAGAATCTAAACCGCACCCTGAAATTTTTATTAAAGCGGCTCAAGCTGCTAATGCCAATAAAAATGAATGTGTTGTCATAGAAGATTCAACTAATGGAATTAAAGCAGCCCATGCTGCAGGAATCTTTTGTGTAGGATACGATAGTAAACATTCTACAGGACAGGATTATAGTTTAGCTAACATTGTTGCAAATGACTATGAGCAGATTAGGTATAATCAATTAATGCGTCACTTCATCTAATGATAAACGAAATCCAAAATAATTGTACTTTTAGCAAAAAGCAAATCTTTGAGCTCTAATAGCACACCAGCAAAATGGCGTAGAAAATTGCATGATATCATTTATGAGGCAGATACGCCCATGGGCAAACTGTTTGATGTAATTTTATTGATACTTATCTTAGTTAGTATCGTTATTGTGATGCTGGAAAGTATCCCCAAACTCAATGAAAAATATGCCGATACATTTTATTTACTGGAATGGATTATCACAGGACTATTTACAATAGAATATATCGCCAGGATCATTTCGATTAAAAAACCAACTAAATACATTTTTAGCTTTTATGGTATTATTGATTTACTATCAGTACTCCCACTCTACTTATCCTTTTTTATTGCGGGCTCAAGCGCTCTTCTTACGGTAAGATCACTGCGATTATTACGTATTTTTAGAATTTTAAAAGTATCCCGTTACTTAGGTGCAGGTAATTATTTAAAAAAAGCAATTAGCGATAGTCGGGAGAAAATTGCAGTATTTTTATTTGCAGTGCTCATGATGTGCATAATTTCAGGAACGTTAATGTATATTATTGAAGGTGAAGAAAGTGGTTTTGTAAGTATTCCTGTTGGGATTTACTGGAGTATTGTAACACTCACCACAGTAGGATTTGGTGATATCGCACCGGTTACACCTCTGGGCCAATTTATTGCAGCAGTGATCATGATCATGGGGTATGGTATTATCGCCGTTCCCACCGGAATTGTCACTTCAGAATACTCAAAGAATTTGAATTCTAAAGAGAATAAGGTTATTTTAAATACGATAGCCTGTTACAATTGTAATGCAAAAAAGCATCAGGATGATGCTAAATTCTGTCACAATTGTGGTGAACCCTTAAGAGATGACTAATTCGCTCCTTATCGTTGTGGGACCTACTGCCATTGGCAAAACCGGCTTGGGAATTGCCTTGGCAGAAGCGTTCAATGCTGAAGTAGTCTCAGCCGATTCACGGCAATTCTTTAAAGATATGAGCATTGGTACTGCTGTACCAACATCACTTGAACTGGCGCAGGTTAAACATCACTTTATTCAGCATATTTCAATTCATGAGCCCTACTCTGTTGGCGATTTTGAGCGGGATGCTATAAAAAAACTAGACCTTCTCTTTGAAAAGAATCCAATACAGTGTATGGTTGGCGGTAGCGTATTATACGTAAAAGCTGTTTTAGAAGGACTAGATCACTTTCCTAAAGTAGATGCTTCGGTAAGGGAACAATTGAAAGAGGAATTTGAATCAAATGGATTGCTTCCGCTGCAGCGGAAATTAAAACAATTTGATCCTGTTTCCGCAGAAAAAATAGATATTCAAAATCCACAACGGGTCATACGCGCATTAGAGGTTAGTATTGGATCGGGTCAGCCGTATTCTTCATTTTTAAAGGATCAGTCTGTACCCAGAAATTTTCAGCCTTTTAAAATTGGATTAACAGCAAAACGTTCGATTATATATGAACGTATTAATCGGCGTGTAGATACTATGATGGAAAATGGTTTATTGGCTGAAGCAGAAGCTTTATATCCACTAAAAAGATTAAATGCCTTAAATACCGTGGGCTATAAAGAATTATTTACATTTTTCGATGGAGATTGTACACTCCCCGAAGCGGTTGAAGAAATCAAAAAAAACACCCGCAGATTTGCTAAGCGACAGCTCACCTGGTACAGAAAAGATGAGTCAGTACATTGGTATGATTATACGACTCCGCATGAAGAAATTATTAAAGAAATCAAGAAGAAATTCCTCCCACACCAAGCAGGAGGATTATCTTGAAAACTGAAATCTAATTACGCCTTATCCACATCTTTAACGACAAGTCTAAAACCTTCACCATGAATGTTTAGAATCTCTACAGAGTCGTCTTTCTTAAGGTACTTACGCAATTTAGCAATATATACATCCATACTGCGTGAGGTAAAATAATTATCATCACGCCATATTTTAGTCAACGCCAATTCTCTGGGCATTAAATCATTTTCATGTAATGCTAAAAGACGTAAAAGATCATTTTCTTTTGGTGAAAGTTTGATTGGCTCCTCCCCTTCAAAGGTTAAGAATCTTAGCTTAGAGTTAAGGTGAAAATTACCTACATTGAACTCAAATTGCTTGCTATCTGCAATACTATCAGTTGCTTTACGCTGCATGATCGCTTTTATCTTGGCTAAAAGCACTTCGCTGTCAAAAGGTTTATTGAGATAATCGTCTGCTCCAACTTTGTATCCCTTTAGCACATCTTCTTTCATCGCTTTTGCCGTTAGAAAGATGATAGGCACCTCTTCATTTTTTTCTCTAATTTCTTTTGCCAAGGTGAATCCATCCTTATAGGGCATCATAACATCCAAAATCACAAGATTGTAATCATCTTTTTTGAATTTTTCAAATCCTTCCATCCCATTTTTTGCGTGCGTTACCGCATACTCATGCATGGATAAGTAATCTTTTAAAACGATCCCAAAGTTTGGGTCATCTTCTACCAATAAAATCTTTTTTTGTTCAGTTTCCATATTTATGTTATTAAAGGTAATTTAATTGTAAAGGTGCTTCCTTTTCCTTTTTCACTAGTCACACTTATGCTTCCATGATGATCATCAATTATCCTCTTAGCGTATGCCAAGCCTAATCCATGACCCTTTACATTATGAATATCACCGGTGTGTTCACGAAAAAATTTTTCAAATATTTTCTTTTGAGCTGTTTTACTCATTCCAATCCCGTGATCTTTAACGTATAAAACCACTTGATTATTTATATTTTCTGTGTAGATGTCTAAAATGGGTTCTTCAGGAGAGTACTTTACCGCATTATCCAGGATATTTACGATCACATTAGTTAAATGCATATCATTCCCTAAGACTGATTTACGTTTTGAGTTATAATAGGTATTGATCTTTCCGTTTCGATTTTCTACGATTAATTCAATATGAAGCACCGCGCTTTCAATAATTTCCTGAAAATCAAGGCGCTCTTTAGCTATGTTTAACTCATTACGCTCTAATTTAGACATACGCAATACATTTTCTACTTGTGCATGCATACGTTTATTCTCTTCGCGTATCATTCCAAAATACCGATTGAGCATGTCTTTATTCTCTCTGGCTTTTGGGTTTTTTAATGCATCTAACGCCAGATTAATTGTTGCGATAGGTGTTTTGAACTCATGCGTCATATTATTGATAAAGTCCGTTTTAATCTGGGATATTTGACGCTGTTTAATAAGTTGAGACAATGCGCTTGAATAAGCTATCACGATGATTAATGTGAATATGATTGAGAGCAGAGACATAAAGTAAATTGAACTTAGTACAATATCTTTTTTTTCTACAAAATTGATGAACAATTGATAGTTACTAAAACCATCCTCATCTTCAAACAATGCTATTCCATATACTGAAGGTTCGTTTAACTCAAAATTATCGGTATGTACGCTGGTAGGAAGTCCGTTACTGTAAATCCCAAATTCTACATCGGTTTCAATTTCTCGTAAGGCTAATTCCTTCTCAATAACCGCTTGGATGAATTTTCTTGAAACTCGTTTATTAACAGGTTGCTTTGCAGCCTCGCGGGCTATTGTCCTCTTAATAACCTCTTTTTCAAAAGGTTCCATATTGAAAAACTGAACCATCTCATTTTGAGACATGATAGGTTTACCGTCTATCGTGTCTTTTCTAATGAGTTGAGTAACTACTTTATTGGTTAACTTTTTGAACGTAATACTATCTGAAGTATTTTTAAGAAAGTCCGAAGATAACTTATAATCCTCTTCTATAAGACTGTTAGAATAGGTGTATACGTTATTAGTGAGCTGATCTTTCTCTACTGTGAATAATTCCTGAATTTTTTTTTGGTCCGGCTGATTTGTATTGACGATGTTATTTCTTATCGCAAAAAAATAGCTTTCAACTTCTGCGTTTTCTATTTTTTCTGAAACTTCTATGAGGATCTGTTTTGCATTGAACGAAAACTGCTCTTCATTACTCTCCACACTACTTTTTATCCAGAATCCCTGAACAAAAATGATCCCAATAAGCGACAAACTCATCAATACAACAAGCAAAACAAACAGCTTCTTGTTCATGCATTCAAAAATATGATTTTAACATTTAGAGCTGTAGGTGTTTAACCAAATGTTAACAAGCCGAACAAATGTTAACTTACTCCATCGATAAGAGCATTTGGTGAAGATATTCTACTTGGGATTTAAGATGATCAAGTGTCGTATTTTGTAGGGTGAAGTTGACGTAAGCTTTTTTCCTTTCGTCAGACCATTGTGCGTTCATCCGTGCCTCAATTTGAGCTGTTGAGCTATCATCACGCTCTTTCAATCGATTCATTTTAAGAGTTTTATCAGCAACGATCAAGATAACATAATCACAGTTTTTATACCCGCCATTTTCGATCAATATAGCAGCTTCGTATATAACGTATGGATAATCCTGTTGTTTTTTCCAGGCTTCAAAATGTCGATGTACTGCGGGATGAACGAGAGCGTTCATTTGTGCTCTTAAAGATTCATTTGTAAATATTTTGTCTGCCAAAAATCTACGGTTGAGTTGACCATCCTCATACGCATCATTACCAAATAAACTAATTATTTCTGTGATTAGGTCAGGATCAGAATTCATGAGTTTTTTAGCTTCATCATCTGCGATGTACACTGGTACTCCGTAAGCAGCAAACATTGCTGCAACAGTAGTTTTACCGCTTCCTATACCACCGGTGAGCCCAACAATTATCATTGCTTTAGAATGTATTCAACTTTATTGATATTCAATCTGGTTTGCCGAACAATTTCTGGTTGCGCAGAAATTTCAAGCAACATCAAATTTCCCTCTTTGCGTTTAGCAAAATCGCAGCTAATCTTGAAATTTTCTGTATTTACATTATTGAATTCAGCTAAATTAACCTGATAGGTAATTACAGCATTTTTTGGAAAGATTGAAATACTGGCATCATCGGGTACATTTATGATGTCGATTGGAACTTTGATCTTACCTTCAGTAAATTTATCTACGTTAATGGTGTAGGCTACTTCATTTTGGTAGAGCGTAACATCAAGTAAATTTTTTGTATTGATCGGGACAGACGCTGTGAGACTCTCTGCCACATCCTCAAAAACTAACTTTTCGGTATACAATGCACTTATAGTATCCAGTGTTTCTTTGCTTCCACTTACTTTTATGGAATCCGGACTAAATGTAACTCCAGGTGTTTCAAATCCGGGTGCAAAAGCTATAATGAGACCTGACTTTACCGGTAGCATTTTGGTTTCTTTTTGATCATAAGGTAATTGTGCCTGTTGTGTGAGAAGTACAATATCCTGTGAAGCTACTGTCAAAGCTTCGGCAATCAATGGGGTATATATTTTTGCGTCAAACAAGAGTACATCACCAAATTGATCTAACTTGGAAGCATCAATATCTAAGTTCTTATTTACTAAACTAATCCAGGAAAGTTTAAAACCACTTTCTTTGATTCTTATGTTCAACGTATCAAGATTGCTTGTTTTAATCACTTTATCTTTAGGTACATTTATATAAGAAAGAGGGAAAGCGTACTGTTTTTCATATTCCATAGAAAACTGAACGAATAACCAAACAATACAGGATAAAATTAAAAAGAATACGAGAGCTTTGAAATTAGTTCGTTTTATACGTTGAGATGCTGTTTGTTTGATTCTTTTTATCATCGATCAAAAAATAATTCGGGGTATTCTTTTTTGGGGTCTAACTTTAACCAACCAATGCGAATCGTTGATTCCAAAAAGGCTTTTCCATATCCAAAAAATTGGTAACACATGGCTTTAACGGCCATTAATCCAATTTTACCAGATTGATATCGCCGCGTTGCATCAATAAAAATAGCTAAAACATAACTAGCATAGCACAAAACCAATAAATAATTCCCCCAGGCTAATGTTACGAGTGAAATGATAAATCCTATACAAAAAAAAGTAGGAAACCAAAATGTGAGCTTAGTATGTTTAGGATGCCACGAATTTAGAATAGGACGCACTCGACCAAATTTAGAAACCTGAATAAAAAATTTATCCCAACTTATTCTTCTTTTGTGAAAAACGAAAGCTGATGTAATTAAACCTATAGTAAAACCCTGCTTTTTTAGACGAATAGATAAATCTGGATCTTCCCCAGGATGTATCGATCCAAACCCACCGGTAGCCTCAAAGGCTTTTTTAGAAAGCCCCATGTTAAAGCTTCTTGGTTCGTAGCTTAGCGTTCCCTTTTTACCTCTTATTCCTCCGGTAGTTAACCAAGAGGTCATCACGTAGTCAATGGCTTTTTGTGTAGGAGAAAATGACTCATGGGCTGCATCTGGTCCTCCATAACAATCTACATCATGCTGAGATAAAAATTCGTCTACTACATTTAAGTAATTGGGCGGAAGCAGAACATCGCTGTCTAAAATGATGAAATAGTCTGCTTGTGCGATACTCATTCCTACATTACGGGAATGACCCGGACCAGTATTTTCTTTTGGATGATAATTGATATCAATCTTTCCCCTAAATTCTTCTACAATCCCTTTTGAAGTCTCCTGAGACCCATCCTCTACAATAACTACTTCATAATTGAACTCTCCATCTAGTTCAAGCATACTCCCTAACAATTCCCGAATCTCTTGCGGGCGATTATATACAGGAATGATAAAAGAGTAAACGGGTTTGGTCATGTAGGATAAAAGTGAAAAAGTCTTAGGTTTAACGTTTAATTAGTTTAGTTTCTTAATCTATTTTTCAAATCCATACGCTCATGTAATATTCGTATAACCTCTATCTTATCTGTTGACGCGAATAGGTAGAATATAATATGCCTCCCTATTTTAAAACCAAATAAGCCTAGTTCTATAGCATCATAATTTCTCCCAATCTCTGGTTGTTCACCAATGGAATTACACGCATCTTGGATAGAAGTATAATATTTGTCGGCTTGTTGTTGGGACCATTGACTAGCAGTATAAAGCCAAATGGCATTCAAGTCCTCAATGGATTGTTGTCTTAAAACAATCTTAGGCATTATCTTGCTGTTGGGCTTTTAGATGGTTTAGATTTTTATCAAAGTCAAAGTCCTCAACTAAAGGGCTATTCAATCCCTCATGGATTGCGTTTCTTAAAGCAGTCACTTTACTTTCCTCATTTTCTAATAATCTAAGCCCTGCGCGAATGACTTCACTTACATTTTTATATCGACCCGCAGAAACCTGATTTTTTACAAATTGATCAAAATAGTTTCCAAGCGAAATAGACGTGTTTTTCATTTTTCCTCTTTATTCAAATATACCAAAAATTGGTAAATATGTTTATTTTAATGAATTCACTCCTGTTATTCAGGATTAGTTACAACATTCATCTACTCAGAAAACCCTTCAATCACTGCCTGACTAACCCCCATGTTAGAGAATCCTCCATCGTGAAATAAATTTTGCAGTGTAACGCGCTTGGTCAAGTCTGAGAATAATGAAACTATATAATCTGCACAATCACCTGCTGTAGCATTTCCTAAGGGGGACATTTTTTCGGCATATGAGATAAAATCATCAAATCCTTTTACGCCTTTTCCTGCTGTAGTAGGTGTTGGCGATTGGGAGATCGTATTCACCCTAACCTTTTTATCTCTGCCAAAGAAATAACCAAAACTGCGGGCAATGGACTCTAAATAGGCCTTGTTGTCAGCCATATCATTATAATCAGGAAACACACGCTGGGCCGCAATGTATGTCAACCCAACAATACTCCCCCACTCATTCATCGCATCAGATTTATACAAGGTTTGCATTACCTTATGAAAGGATAGCGCAGACACGTCCCAGCCTTTTTCTGTCCAGTCATACTTTTGATCGGTATAATGGCGACCCTTTCTTACATTGACAGACATCCCGATAGAGTGTAGAACAAAATCCAATTTACCACCAAGTTTTTCCTGAGATTCATCAACCAGTTTTTGAAGATCTTCCAGGTTCGTAGCATCTGCAGGGATGATAGTCGCATTGGTTTTTTCTGCCAGTGTATTAATAGTTCCCATACGCATGGCAATAGGCGCATTAGTAAGTACAAATTCTCCCCCGTGAGTATGAACCTGTTCGGCAGTTTTCCACGCAATAGAATGTTCATCTAAGGCGCCAAATATGATTCCTTTCTTTCCTTTCAATAAATTGGTTGTTGACATAATGTTGATTGGTTTATATTATTCTAATAAGGCTTTTGCATGCGCCATTGCGCTAGAGGCATCACTACTACTGCCTAACATTGCAGCAAGTTCTTCCACACGTTCAGGCTGTGTTAATGCTTTGATCTTAGTGATAGTATTCCCGTTATGTTCTTCTTTAAATACTTTGAAATGTTGATCACCTTTAGCTGCAATTTGGGGTAAATGAGTAATAGAGAGTACCTGCATGTCTTTACTCATCTTTTGCATAATTACGCCCATTTTTTGTGCAATGTCTCCAGAAACTCCCGTGTCGATCTCGTCAAAAATGATGGTGGGTAATTGACTGTGCCGGGCAAGAATACTTTTCATGGCCAAGATAATTCTGGAAAGTTCGCCTCCACTGGCTGCCTTTTTGATCTCATTGAAAGAGCCGCCTTTATTGGCAGATAGTAACCAGTTCATTTGGTCACCTCCATAAGAATTTAATGAATCTGTCTTAGCCAGTTCTATGTTGAGTCTGGCGTGAGGCATTCCCATACGGGCTATTTCTGCTTCCGCGGAAGCGATAAAATCAGCCATAACATGCTGACGTCTTTGATATAACGTATCTGCAAGCTTGACAACCTCTTCTTTCGCTTTTTGTATTTCTGAAGCTTTTGCAGCAACCTCTTCTTCTGCATTCGTAGTGATGCTTACCTTATACTCAAGCTTTTCTCTAACGCGCAAGAGTCCCTCAATACTGTCAACTTGATGTTTTTTCTGCAGGGCATACAATTGCTCTAAAAAATCGTTTACTCGTATCAACTCCTGTGGATCATCACTAATTTTATCATTGAGTTGATCCATTTCTTGTGCGACGTCCTGTACTTCTACCTTAAGACTTTCAATGCGATCAAGGAGTTGCTGGTATTCACTGGAGAATGAAGCTATATATTGAAGATTACGTTTAATCTCCTGTAACGCCTGCTCTATACCAACGTCTTCATTGATAATCGCTTCATAGGATTGACCTAATTGTTCTTTTATTAGTTCTACGTTGCTTAAACCATGCTGAATTTCTTCTTGCTCTTCTTGCGCTCCCGGTATGAGATCAATCTCATTTAACTCTTGCACTAAAAATGCATTATAGTCGTGTGTTTTAGAAGCTTCTGCTTGAGCAATCTGCAGATCTTCTAATTCTTTTTCAAGTGTTTTGAGGTGTTCAAACTGAATGCGATAAGCATCAAGGTGAGACTCATTTTCCGCAAGGGAATCAATAAGTTTATATTGATAGGCGGTATTTCCAATCAACAGGGTATCATGCTGACTGTGAATATCGATTAATTCTTTTCCCAGTAATGCAAGCGTGTCCAGGCGTACGGGAGTATCATTGATGAATGCTCTGGATTTCCCACTAGGTAAAATCTCTCGCCTAATAATGGTTAAATCCTCGTAGTCTATATCTTCTACCTCAAATAATTTTTGAAGTTTATATGCCGTGATATCAACGTTTGCTTCTATAATACACTTTTGCGCCTGATTTTTTACGGTGGATAAATCTGCTCTTTTACCCAATAAAAGCGCAAGAGCTCCCAGTAAAATGGATTTACCTGCACCGGTTTCACCCGTCAAAATAGTAAAGCCATCTGCAAGGTCAATATGAATGTCCTCAATGAGCGCAAAGTTTTGAATATCTAATGACGTTAGCACACGATAAATTTTACGCTAAGATAAGATGTTTTTATAGCGCAATAAAACCTGTGAACTACATTTTAATGTTTCGCCAGTTTTTGTTATTCATGGGCGAAATTCTGGAAAGATTATCTTTTAAGTCCGCGATAGGAACACTGGGACCTCCTGTAAATATAGCCTCAATTTCGGTGGCTTTCGCATCAAAGAAAGAACGCATTAAAAGCGAGTTAGGTCTGTTGTTATTCACTGCTCTAAGTGTGGCAATTGAGTTAATGATCGCCTCCTTGCCAGCCTTAACATCTTCATGCATTACGTCTAATCCAAGGCGATGATATGTATATAATGCTTTTCTAAAATCGATAAAATTATTGGATAATAAATCTTTATTCAATCTAAACCGATTGGCATTTGATCCTGCACCTGCACTCCATCCCGCAGATCCGCTCTGTTGAGCGGTATTTACAATTTGAAGCGCCTCTTCAAAATATTCATCTCCACCCAATTCGCTATACGTATCTGCATCAAGACCTAAAATCGTATAAACGTAAAAACTCAATACCGAAATTAAATTATTGACAAAAGTATTGGGATCATAATTTAAAGGTTGGAACTCGTTATAGACAAATGTAAACTGTTGATCATTATAATTTAATACCGGTGTACTCATGACACTCCCGTAAACCGGCCGATTAGATTGTACCTGTATATTTGCAGTAAATGTATTGGCCTGATAACCCAATACCGTAATAAACATGCTACAATCAATCTGTTGATAAGGTTCTACTTCTTTATCTGTCCAAACATTTTTATTAACGAAATCAGAAATAGCCGTTTCAAGGGTTTTAAAAATTGGTAAATTAGTTTGACCGGTTTGTTCAACATTCATAATGACGCTGCATTTTAGCTCTTGTGAATAAGCTGAAATACAAGATGCATTGAATATTATGATCAAAAGGTAAATAAATCTCATGCTGTACGTTGAATTATCTGATGAACAATATCATTTGCTACGGCAGATTTTGACTTTAATTCAAACTCATTTAGGTCACCGTTATTGTGAATGATGGTAATTTTATTGGTTTCTTTTTTAAATCCGGCTCCCTTATCATTGAGTGAATTTAACACCATGAAATCTGCATTTTTTCGTGCTAGCTTCTCTTTCGCATTGGCCAGTTCATTTTGCGTTTCAAGCGCAAAACCAACCACAAACTGCGATTTCTTATGATCGCCCATGTATTTGAGGATATCTGTAGTTTTTTTTAATTCTAATACAAGATTTTCTTTTTTCTTTTTAATTTTTTGATCCGCAACATGTACCGGAGTATAATCTGCTACGGCTGCAGCAGCAATTGCTATATCACAAGAGGCAAAGCGTTTTTTGACAGTATCAAACATTTGCGCTGCACTCATTACATCAATTCGCTCAACGTACTTAGAATCAATGGTTTCATGTGAAGGACCCGAAACTAGAATCACCTTTGCTCCTTGATTAACCATAGCCTTGGCAATTTCAAAACCCATCTTTCCGCTGGAGTGATTTCCAATAAATCGTACAGGATCTATAGGTTCATATGTAGGCCCAGCTGTAATGAGACAGGTCTTACCATGCAGTGCTAAGCCAGTTAAAATATGGTTCTCTACAAAACTTACTATATCAACAGGTTCTGCCATACGACCTTGTCCTTCCAGCCCGCTGGCTAATTCGCCTGAGGTTGCAGGAATAAATGTATTTCCAAACTCTTGTAATTTAGCAATACTGTTTTTTGTGGAAGGATGTTGATACATATCTAAATCCATCGCCGGAGCAAAATACACCGGACATTTAGCAGAAAGATATGTCGCTAACAAGATATTATCTGCTGCTCCAGAGACCATTTTGGACATGGTATTTGCCGTCACAGGAGCAATAACCATATAATCTGCCCATAACCCTAGTTCTACGTGATTATTCCACACTGCATTTTCATCTTCATCATGTGTAAATGAAGAGATCACTTCGTTTTTTGATAAAGTAGAAAGGGTTAACGGAGTGACAAATTCCTTTGCAGCTTCTGTCATGACTACTTTAACCTGTGCGCCAGCCTTGATAAATTGGCGCACAAGTAATGCAGATTTATATGCGGCGATACCACCAGTAACGCCTAAAAGAATCTTTTTATCGGCTAAAATAGCCATCGCCTTATTCTTGGCTATCGCTCTTCGTATCTCTGTAGTAGATTTTATCTTCTAACCACTCTTGTACGGCAAGCGCATGAGGTTTAGGTAAACGCTCATAAAATTTAGACACTTCGATTTGTTCTTTGTTTTCAAAGATCTCGTCTAGATTGTCTGTATATGTAGCGAATTCGTCTAACTTTTCTAATAGTTCTTTCTTGGTTTCGCTATTTATTTGAGTAGCCCTCTTTGAAATGATTGCGATTGCCTCATAGATATTATCTGTAGGAGTATCTATTTCATTACGATTAAAGGTTACTGTAGACACAGGAGCGTCGCTTTTTTTAAGATCTGTATTCATCTATCTTACTTTTCTAATTGTTGTAATCGTTCGTTGATGTCTGTCATGGATTCCTCTGCATCCGCAGTGAGTTCACCTTCAGGATAATATTTTTTTAATGTTTTAAAGTACTCTTTAGCTTCTTTAAGTCGATCTGCCATTAATAATTCATAACTACCGATCGCATATTTGTACTGAGCATCAAATTTATAATAATACGCTTTCTCGCGATAAGGCGTTCCTGGATAATCTACAATAAAATTATCGAATGCTGATACTGCAGCTTGATAATTACTGTACCCCGAAATAAATAAGTCTCCCTGATTGTAGTATAATTTAGCAATTTCAAAGGCTTTCTCTTCCAGTTTCTCTCTTAGCTCTTTTGCCAGTTCGTTTGCTTCGTCTAAATATTCTCCGCTGGGATAACGATTAATGTAGGTTTGCAACTTTTGGATTGCTTGATTTGTCGAGGTTTGATCTAAGGTATATCGCGGCGAATCATAATAGTAGCTTTTTGCGCTTTTATAGGCAGCTTCTTCGGCGCGCTCACTTCTGGGATATGATGTTGAAAAGCGATCAAATTCGTACCCAGACAATGAAAAATCTCCTAATTCAAAATACGTATTTGCATAGATAAAGGATAGCTTTTCTCCCTGTGGTTTACCCCTGTATTGAGGAACAACCTGTTCCAGTAACCTAAGGGCTTTTCGATACTTACCCTTATTGCTTCTACCTTTTTCCTGAGCTTCTTCATACAACGCGACTGCGGCTTCGTATTTTTTACCCACATCATCTCCATTTAAGGCACGCTGATATTCACCGCAGCCCGTTAAGCTGATTAAAATGATAAAAATTGATATGATTTTCTTCATTGGTTTTTCAAAGATTTGCAAAAGTACACCTTTCTAGATAAACTAAAAAATATACCTGATGTTGCACAATGACTTCTATCACACATTAAAATCAGCTACAAACCTGCTGATTTTATCTTCCAGGGATTGGCTTGCGGGTAATAAGGGTAATCGTACCTCTCCGGTTGACATTCCTCTTGCCTTGAATACAGATTTGATCCCGGCAGGATTCCCCTCTTCAAAAATATAATTAATACAAGGTGCTAGAGAGTTGTGTATCGCGTAAGCTTCAGTATTTCTACCTTCCAAACCAAGATGAACCATGGTTGAAAAGGCTTTTGGAAATCCTTCTCCTATGACAGAAATCACTCCGGCACCACCTGCCAAGATCATAGGTAGAGTGATCATATCATCACCAGAGATTACTAAAAAATCTTCGGGCGTAAGCCTAATCATCTCCATGGCCTGAACAATATCTCCTGCAGCTTCTTTTATGGCGACAATATTTTCTACTTGGGCCAATTTAGCAACAGTAGCCGGCGACAAATTAGAAGCAGTTCTTCCCGGCACATTATAAAGAATTATAGGCTTGGGAGAAGCATTCGCCACTGCCTCAAAATGAGCGAATATTCCTTCTTGCGTTGGTTTATTATAGTACGGCGAAACCGATAACACTGCTTCAAACGCACTAAGATCTGTGTTGTTTAGTTCTTCTATTACACTTTTCGTATTATTACCTCCAATTCCCAATATTAATGGAAGTTTCCCATCATTAGCCGTTATTATCGTTTTTTTGACTAATTCTTTTTCGACTTTATCTAAGGTTGCCGGTTCACCTGTAGTACCCAGTACGACTAAATAATCTACCCCTTCATTAATTTGATAGGCTACAATCTGTTGTAGTGCTTCTACATCAATAGTATTCTCATTTGTAAATGGGGTGACCAATGCCACGCCTATACCTTTTAAACTTTTCATGTTGTGTTATGCTTTTTGATAGATAATGTCTAAATACTTTTTAAGCTCATTGCCAAATAATTCAATGTTCTGTAGTGAAGTCGCTATGGTAAAATCGTTTAGACGATCATCAATTTCTGGAAAACCCACCCTTAAACAAGCATTTGACTGAGCAGAAACTAATACCATCGTCTCTACTTCTTCTTGAAAATAATTAATCAGCATGTCAAAGGATTTATTTACAAAATTAGAGACGGCTTCACTTTTAAATTCACCCTTCCATCCTACTTGTTTATCATTTAACATTTTTCCAGAATAGTTTTCACCAACTTTGATGGTACGTGAATAAGAGATAATCTCCACATGTTTTGCCTTAATGTTCAAATCCTGAGCAAGTGAAAATAATTCATTTGTATTAGAAAAATGATCAATATCAACAATGAAACCAACGCTGGTGGGATAATTAATTAAAGGCTTAGAAGATTTTTTTAAGTTTTGTTCTATCGCTTTTTTGACTGCCGAAGCCTTTATTCCTTTAAAGATCATTTATAAATTATTGGACCGTAAATTTAGACTTTTTTAGAATAAGTCTATATTCCAAGCAGCGGGAATTTATTTGTTTTTCTACGCTTTTGTGCGTAGCATAAGGTGGCATAAAACCATACCAAATGAAAAATGATGTAGATGATTTTAAGTGCTTTTGTTTCTATGAGATATTCTGTGAGGAAAAAAGCAGATTCTGAAATAACAGCGCAAGATGCAATAACGACCAACCACATTGAAGCCCAGTAGGATCGACTTGTATAATGTGTGAAAGAACCTAGTAAAAGAATAACCATGTTAGCCATAAATACATAGAAAACCCAATCTGTTTCACTGCCCGAATCAGCATTATTTTCTATTATCCCCGCAAACATATATATCAACCAAAAAATAAAGATGTAAATAATTGATAAACTTAAAATATCTATCTTTTTTATTCTGGGCCGTTTAAACTCTAAAAACAAAAAAATATTGAAAATGCCGTAAGAAATCAAGGATAGTACTATGGTTAAAATTTCATATTCTTGATAATTAATTATAGCAATACCATCTGCAACAATCAAAAGAACGTAAGAGCATATAATGAGTGGGGTAACTTTGAAAGAAGTTTTGTCAAATGCCAGATAGATCCCAATTGCTGAAAAAATATAAAAACTTTCCAGCCACCAATTCTTTAAGATAACGCCAAAAATAGAAGCGACTAAGCACACAAAAACTATAACGAGTGCAATTTTTGCTTTAAAAGATTTTTCAAGATTTGGTATAGCGGTATTCAGGAGTCAATATTTACTGATTACTAAAATAACTATTTTGTTGATCTATACTCCAAAAAAACGTAGTTTGTTTGTCGTGCGTCGTTCTTTGATGTAATTTAAAATTGCAAAAAACCACAAAAAGTGAAAAATGGTATAAAATAATTTTACGAAATATGTTGAAATCGAATATTCATAGATAAAATAAATCACACCTGCCATGATGGCAAATGCAGAAGATAATGCTAACCAAAGAGAGGCTTTGTATGATTTACCGGTATAATGAGTATATGAAATAATGCTAAAAATTGCTAAAACGATGGTGTATACAGAATAGTCAATACGCCAAGGTAAACCTAAATGTTGTGAGATTTGGAACATATAATAAATCAACCAAAGAATAAAAGAATATATAATTAGTAGACTCAACCAATCAATAGGTTCAGGCCTAAAAGGCTTAAATTCAATGATAGAAAACAAGATCATCCCCAAGAAGACACCCGTATACATGAAAAGAATCAGCGATTCTAAAGCACGATAATCGTAAATAAGCAGACCATCTGTAACGATGGATATAAAGTAAACCAGATAAAATAAAATTGGCGTCTTATTACGACGGTGATTATACGAAAAAAAAAGAGCGATAAACGAAGCCAAGTAAAAAATCTCTACCCATACATCGTTCATGTAGCTTCCATATACAGATAACACAAACGCAACAACAAAAAATACCAAGCATATTTTGGTGTAGGTTGACCTAAAGGTATGTTTTATGTAATCAATCAATAATATAAATATATTATTCCAGCATAAACAAAAAACTTTTTTCGCTAATTATTTTAACGCCATTGGATTCTGCTTTTGTTCTTTTACTTGGCCCCATATTATTTCCTGCCACTAAATATGCTGTTTTTGATGAAATTGAACTACTTACTTTCCCACCGTGTTGTTCAATTAATTTTTTAAGATCATTTCTGGAGATCGTTTCAAAAACTCCAGATATTACAATAGACATTCCCGCTAAGGTATCACTTTGATTTTCTAACTCTTCTTCAGAAA
Organism: Gangjinia marincola; assembly: GCF_039523415.1. Lineage (NCBI taxonomy): Bacteria > Pseudomonadati > Bacteroidota > Flavobacteriia > Flavobacteriales > Flavobacteriaceae > Gangjinia > Gangjinia marincola. The sequence goes on along the minus strand of NZ_BAAAFG010000005.1, from coordinate 46,523 downwards.
GGCTTAGTTGAAGCCCTTTCGCTTTAAGTCGCTGAACGAGTTCCTGATTTTTTTCTTGTCGGAAGAAATCCAGCACACTTTCTGCAATCTTATCGCCTATTTCATCTACTGAAACCAACATGTCAAAGTCAGCTTCTGCGATTGCATCCATATTTTTAAAGTGCTTGGCCAGTTTCTTGGCGACCGTCTCCCCTACGTAGCGTATTCCTAAGGCGAATAATACGCGTTCAAACGGAATTTGCTTCGAAGCCTCAACGCCTTCCACCAGATTTTCAGCACTTTTTTGGGCCATGCGCTCCAGCGGAAGCAGATCATCCACCCGTAACTCATACAAATCTGCATAGTCCTCAATCAGTCCTTCTTTTACCAATAGCGCAACCGTCTCGCCACCCAGTCCCTCTATATCCATGGCTTTACGGGATATAAAATGCTGAATACGCCCAATGATTTGCGGCGGACACCCCTCTGCATTGGGACAATAGTGCTGGGCTTCGCCTTCTTTGCGTATTAACGTCGTGGAGCACTCCGGGCATTCTTCAATGTATTGAGTAGGTATTGAGTCTTGGGGCCTTTTTTCAAAATTTACTCCAATAACTTTAGGAATAATTTCTCCTCCCTTTTCCACAAACACGGTGTCATCTTCACGGATATCTAGTTTTTCAATTTGATCTGCATTATGCAATGAAGCCCTTTTCACCGTGGTGCCGGCTAATTGCACCGGACTAAGGTTCGCCACCGGAGTGATGGCTCCCGTTCGTCCCACTTGATAGGTGATTTTTTCTAACAGTGTTTCTTCTTGTTCTGCTTTGAATTTATAGGCCATCGCCCAGCGTGGAGCTTTAGCCGTAAACCCAAGTTCCTCCTGCTGGCGCAAGCTGTTCACTTTAATCACCACGCCATCAGTCTCGTAGGGTAAATCATGCCGATGTATATCCCAATAGGCCACAAAGGCCAATACCTCATCGATATTCGCGCATTTTTGAGCGACATCTGGTACGTTAAACCCCCAGCTTCTTGCTTTTTCTAAAGCTTCAAATTGACTGTTCAGGTTTAACTGATTCCCGGTGATATTATACAACAAACAAACCAGGGGTCGTTTGGCTACCTCAGCACTATCCTGTAATTTTAAACTGCCAGAAGCTGTGTTTCTTGGATTTGCATACGGCTCTTCTCCTGCTTCCAGCCTTACTTTATTCATCGCCACAAAACCTTGAAGCGGCAATACAATTTCACCGCGTATGTCAAATCGATCAGGATAATCTCCTTGAAGGATCAATGGAACAGAAGGTATCGTCTTTACGTTATTCGTCACATCATCTCCTTGAAAACCATCTCCGCGGGTAACGGCTCTCAGCAAAGTGCCATTTTCATAGGTAAGACTGATGGAAGCTCCGTCATACTTGAGTTCACAAGTATACTCAACGTCACCGTCTATATTTTTTTTGATGCGTTTTTCCCAATCCTGCAGATCTTCTTTAGAATAAGAGTTATCCAGCGAATACATGCGGTAATCATGCTTAACCGTTTCAAAGTTTTTGGTGATCGCTCCACCCACGCGCTGGGTGGGAGAATTAGGATCAAAAAATTCCGGGTGCCTTTCTTCTAAAGCTTCTAATTCCTTGAGTTTTTGATCAAACTCGTAGTCAGTAATGCTAGGTTGATCAAGAACGTAATACATATGGTTATGTTCACGTAGTTCTTTACGCAGGGCTTCAATCTGTTGACTTGAATTCATCGAGAGGAAGGAAAATTAAGTTCGGTTTGCTTTAAGCCATTTTTCAATGACTGGTGCCTGATAGGTTTTCATTTGTTCCAAAAGTGCTTCTACCTCATCATTTACCAATAGTAAATCAAAATTTTCTTGTTTCAAAAAACCTTTATCCACCATAACCTGAAGCATTTCCAACAAATCATCATAAAAACCATCTACATTAAGTAGTCCAATGGGTTTTTGATGCAAACCTAACTGCGCCCAGGTGATAATCTCAAACAATTCTTCAAAAGTGCCAAATCCACCCGGTAAGGTGATAAAGCCATCACTTAATTCATGCATTTTGAGTTTACGTTGGTGCATATTCTCTGTGGTAATAAGTTGCGTAAGTCCTAAATGTACCACTTCTTTTAGCTTTAGAAAATCTGGTATTACACCAATTACATTCCCTCCATGATTAAGCGAACCTTTGGCCACATCGCCCATAACCCCAATTTTAGCCGCTCCATAGACCAGTGCTATGTCCTGCTGAGCCAAGACTTTTCCTAAGTGTTGGGCCTGTTGATTGATTTGAGGGTTATTCCCGGGACTGCTCCCGCAGAACACACAAATTCGTTGTAGTTGATTCATGCGCACTAAAATAGGGAGAGGCATCAATACAAAAAAATTTATCTTAAAATCTTACACTTAAATTATGAGACCCATACAATAGCAATCGCTATAAGAATCATTTAATTTAAAATCATTTACTAAACGACCCTCTATCCTAAAGCCAAGAGAGGTATAAAGTTTAATAGCATTGGTGTTATGCACCAAAACCTTTAAATTGATCTTAGTTGTAGTACCATTTTGCTTTAGACGTGATATCATTTCGGTAATCATGATTCTTGCAATGCCATTATTCCATTCGTTTTTAAGCACAGAGATACCAAATTCACTTGCATGACGTAATCGTGGTCGCTTGCTGGTTCTAGTACTCAACATGGAAACGATCTTTTCATTAATAATACCTAACATGCATAAGTTGATACGATCGCTGTTAAAACGATGAATTAATTCTATTTCTTCATCAAGGGTGATGTCAAAGTCTGCTGCATTAAACGTGAGCAAATCGGTTTCGTCACCTACTGTTTTAGCATAAGCAATCATATTTTCAGCATCACGTGCCAGTGGTTCTCTTACTACTAAAACACTCTTGTTTTTTAAGGCATAAGACTTCATAAGAATGCTTTTACTATTCTATCCTTCCCAAATAAATCCTTTTTTACCTCAACCATACTAAACCTTGCATCTTTAAAGAGTTGTTTGGTCTCTTTACCCAGATATTCATTTATTTCGCAATATACCACACCGGTTGGAGATAGCGTCTTTTTTGCCATTTCCGCGATATAACGATAAAACAAAAGTGGATCTTCATTTTCTACAAATAGCGCTAAATGAGGTTCGTAATTCAACACATTGGCTGACATCTCCTTTTGTTCCAGATTTCTTACATAGGGTGGATTAGAAACAAGAATGTCCACATTTTTGATGTCCAATGAACCCGTTAGAACATCTTTTTCTAAAAAAGTTACAGGTATCTGGAGTTGAGCTGCATTGTAACGCGCTGTTTCCAATGCCCCAGTGGATATGTCCACTCCCGTAACCTCTGCACTTTTTAGGTGATTAGCTAAAGCCAACGCGATACAGCCAGACCCGGTACACAAATCTACCACCGTTAAATCTTGCCTGTCTTTGTGTTGTGAAATAATGAGATCAACCAGCTCTTCGGTTTCAGGACGTGGGATTAACACAGTAGGATTCACGGCTAAGCTTAGTCCGTAGAATTCTGTCTTTCTTAAGATGTACTGAATAGGTTCGTGGTTTTTCAACCGTTTCAGCGCACTAAAAAAATTCTCTTTGGCTTTCGCCGAAATTTCCTCCTGCTCATGCAGGCTTACTTCAAATCTGGTATAACCCAAGTAATCTTCCGCCAGACGGTAAAAAAAACTATCCACTTCGGTCAATGGATAATACTCTTTTAATTCTTGCCTAACTGCTTCCTGAAGCTCCTGTAACCGCATATTATAGAGCTTTGGTCATCCACACATTGCAGGAATAATGTCCCGTATCCCCCATGGGACCATTGATAGGCGTAAAACCGGTTTTCGCGTATAACTTCTTGGCGGCATGCATATAGGGCATGGTTTCTAAATACGCCAAGGTATACCCGGCTTCCCTGGCGAAATCCATACAATAGGTGATCATTTCACTGCCAATACCTCTCCCCCGTGCTTTTGGTGAAAAATACATTTTTTGGAGTTCGCACACATGAGCCTCTGCACCCGATAAGGGTGCAATCCCGGCGCCACCAATAAGTTCGCCTTCTTCTTCAACAACAAAATAAGTGGTGTTCGCAGCCTGGTAGGTTTCAAACATGCGATCCAGCGTAACATCCTCATAGGCAGTGCCTACTTTTGCAATGCCCATTTCATCAAAAACGCTGCGAATGAAGTGTGCTACGGTTGGATTATCTTCCGGAGTAATTTTTCTAATGCGGTGTGCCAAGCTTTACTTATTTTAGCGACAAAGATAAAGGTTAAACCATATAACCCCATGGCGTCAACAGACGAAATTTACATGAAACGCTGCCTGCAATTAGCCAAACTTGGTCTAGTGGCTGCCATGCCCAATCCATCGGTAGGTTGCGTGATCGTAGTGGATAAGATGATTGTAGCCGAAGGCTACACTAGCCCACATGGGGGTCCTCATGCCGAAGTTAATGCCATTCGCCAGGTGACTGATCCGGAGCTATTAAAAAAAGCAACCTTGTACGTTAGTCTGGAACCTTGTAATCATTTTGGGAAGACTCCGCCTTGTTCTGACCTTATTGTTAAAAGCGACGTAAAAAAAGTAGTTATAGGTGCGGTAGATTCTAATGAAAAAGTAGCCGGCACAGGAATCAAAAAACTGCGGGATCACGGGATAAAGGTAATCACCGGTGTACTGGAAAAAGAATGCAGGGCGCTCAACCGACGATTTTTTACCTATCACGAAAAGAAACGCCCGTATGTCACCCTTAAATGGGCGCAAACTAAAGATGGCTATATCGCACCACCACCCTATCAACGCGACAAGGCCGAACCTGTGTGGATCACTAATCCTTACTCCAGACAGATTGCTCATCAATTACGGGTACAGGAGATGGGAATTATGGTAGGCGGCGCAACTCTAGCCGCAGATAATCCCAGCCTCACTGCCAGAGATTGGTTTGGGAGGAGTCCAACTCGTATTGTGTTCAATACAAAGAAAACCTTAGACCCTGATAAAACTCTTTTTGACGGTCAAGCCGAAACCCTTGTACTCACCACGGTAGATATAGAAACACGAATAAAACATGCCGAAATCAAAAAATTAGATCCTACAAAATCCATTACCGAAGAAATCCTGGACATCCTCTATCACCAGCGCATTCAATCTATTTTAGTTGAAGGTGGAACCAAAACTTTGAAATTATTCATTGATACTGAATCGTGGGATGAGGCACATGTATTCACCGGGCCACACCGGCTGGAAGATGGTGTTAAAGCTCCGGCGATAAAGCATGAACCTTGTTTAACGCATAATGTCTTGCGTGATGTACACCAAATTTACTATAATGATCAGGAATTTAGTCTTTGATTTTGGCGATGTCTTTATCAATTTGGATAAAACCGCAACGATAAATTCATTTCGTGAAGCAGGAATAGACAACTTACCTCCGCACCTTGAGCAATTAAACATCGCCTTTGAAAAAGGTGAATATTCCCATGAACAATTTTTAGAGGCGTATCACAACTATTTTGATGTCTCAAAAGAAGAAATTGTACATCATTGGAATGCCATTTTAAAAGAATTCCCGGCGTACAGACTCGACTTTCTAAGGCAATTACGTACTGAGGGCAAGTTCAAGCTTATCTTATTGAGTAATACCAATCAGATTCATATCGATTACATCAAAAAACATGTGTCTTTTTATCCTGAATTTAAACACTCCTTTGATGGATTTTACTTATCGCATGAAATAAACCTGCGAAAACCAGACTTGGAAATTTATGAATATGTGCTGGAGCAACATAAGATGAAACCTACAGAAACATTATTCATTGACGATACCTTAGAAAATACTGTAGCTGCTGAAAAATTGGGAATTCACACCTGGAATATTAATCCCGCTACGCAGGATGTTGTAGATTTGTTTGCGATAAAAAAGGAGCTCTTTTGATTTATTTATTACTCAGCGTACTGGCTTCCAGCACCATCTTTGTTGTTTTTAAATTGTTTGATCGCTATAAGGTAGACACTTTTCAGGCAATTGTGATGAATTACGTCACCGCTTGTGCTTCGGGGTTGATTGCTTTTAATCAACCTGTCACCGTTGACCAAGTGATTTCTTCCTCCTGGTTCTATGGGGCGTTACTGCTGGGTGTCCTCTTTATCGTGGTGTTTAATGTGATGGCCATTACTACTCAGCGCAGTGGGCTTTCGGTCGTTTCGGTAGCCAGTAAAATGAGTGTAGCGCTACCCGTGGTGTTTGGAATAGCGGTATATCATGAAAGTACCGGATTCCTGAAGCTTTTGGGAATCATACTGGCATTAGTGGCAGTGTATTTGGCTTCGATTAAATCAACATCAGGGATCAGCATTGACAAAAAAAATCTCGTTTATCCCTTAATGGTATTTCTAGGGAGTGGTGTGATAGACACCAGCCTTAAATATCTAGAAACTAATTATGTACCTGCAGAGGAGACTCCGCTGTTTTCTTCAGGGATTTTTGCGGTTGCAGCGGTTATTGGATTGAGTGTAATGTTGTTTCAGTACATCAAAACAAAGAAACAGATTTCAGTTAAAAGCATACTGGCAGGGATTATTTTAGGAGTTCCTAACTATTTTTCGATTTACTTTTTAATCAAAGCTCTAAAAGCTCCCGGATTTGAAAGTTCAACCGTTTTTACGGTAAACAATGTTTCTATTGTAATGGTTTCTACTGCCCTGGGAATTATACTATTTAAAGAACGTTTGATTCTTAAGAATTGGATTGGGATAGGACTAGCGATCCTGAGTATTCTCTTAGTTGCGTACGCCTCATTATAATGACTAGAGAGAAAGACACCTATAACACCATTCTCGCTCCTGTTGAAGGCATCTTATTTAAAGACCGAAACAGCAAATTTTTTGGTTACGCATTTCCGGTAACGAATGAAGACGACATCAAAAAGCACCTGGATCACCTCAAGAAAGAGCACTACCAGGCCGGTCATTTTTGTTACGCCTGGCAATTGAGTAAATCCTACGATTCATATAGAGCTAATGATGATGGTGAACCTTCTAACAGTGCCGGCATGCCCATCTACGGTCAGTTGCAATCCTATGATCTCACCAATGTTCTGGTGGTCGTACTGCGGTATTATGGCGGAACGAAATTAGGCGTCGGCGGACTCATCAACGCCTATCGCACAACCGCCCAACTCACCATAGAGGAGGCAAAGATTATAGAAAAAACCATCGACATCGAAATTGAGTTAAGCTTTGAGTATCCCCTACTCAATAAAGTGATGTGCGTGATTAAAGAAAAAAATCTTGACATCGTAGCTCAAGAAATGACGCTAACCTGTAAAATGACGCTGGCGATACGAAAAAATGATCTAGCATCTATGGTCGCTCTTTTTGAAGCAATCTACGGCATAACCGTAAAAGAATTGGACTGATTGATCCATTATTAAAACCCCAAACGATCTAAAATAATCTTTGGACAAGCAATAGGTTTTCTAGAAGTGGCGTCTACAAAAACTAAGGTCGTAGAACCTGTCGCAATTAATTTTTCTTCTTGATTTAAAATACGGTAATCAAATACAATTTTAGCCGTGGGTTTTCCTACTAGAGATGTAGTTACACTAAGTACGTCATCAAAGTGCGCAGGAGCATGGTAGGCGACAGAGATTTTATAAACCGGGAGCATGATCCCGTCTTTTTCCATAGTCGCATACGATATCTCTAAATTGTCCAACCAATTAAGACGGGCTTCTTCAAAATATAACGGGTAATTTGCGTGATGTACCACGCCCATCTGGTCTGTTTCTGCGTAGCGAACCTTAATTTTAGAGGTGAAATGATTCAAAGTATGGATTAAAGGTGAATTTAAATTTGTACATTTAAACAAAGTTCATATTGAGAAAAAAATATTGAATATTCAATAGTATTTTGATTTTTTTATACCATTTTTTGTTCACATATTTGCTTCGCTAATGATCTAAGGAGATTCTCAAACTGAAATCTCTTTTTTACACTAACTAAACTAAAGCGATTAATTAATTATGGGGAAGACTGCAGAATCAGTTTGGGGGAATTGTCTGTCCTTTATTGAAGATAACATTACACCACAGGCGTATAAAACCTGGTTCTCACCGATTAAAGCTGTAAAACTTTCTGATGCAGCACTAAGCATCCAAGTACCTTCAAAATTCTTTTACGAATGGCTTGAAGAGCACTACGTAAAAATCTTAAAAGTTGCCTTAACCAAAGAATTAGGGGAAACTGCCAAATTGGTCTATGTGATCAAAATGGAAAATACCTACGGCAACAAACAACCCTTTACAGAACGTATTCCCAGCGAAAAACCCTCTAATGTTGGTAACCAACAAGTAGACGTTCCTGTAAAGCACAAAGATCCTGAATTAAAGAATCCTTTTGTCATCCCGGGGATTCGAAACGTAAAAATCGAGTCTCAACTTAATCCACGCTATAACTTTGAAAGCTTTTTAGAAGGTGATTCTAATCGTTTGGCGCGTTCTGCAGGTCTCGCAGTATCCAATAAACCTGGCGGAACATCGTTTAACCCGCTTTTAGTTTTTGGCGGAGTTGGTTTAGGAAAAACACATTTGGCACATGCGATCGGAGTTCAAATTAAAGAACACTATCCTGAGCGCACGGTGTTATATATTTCTGCAGAAAAATTTACCCAGCAGTACATCGAATCGGTTAAGAAGAACAACCGAAATGATTTTATTCATTTCTACCAGTTGATTGATGTATTGATTGTAGATGATATTCAGTTACTTTCTGGTAAAGCAGGAACACAAGATGTTTTCTTCCACATCTTTAATCACCTACATCAAAACGGGAAGCAGGTTATTTTAACCAGTGATAAGGCTCCTGTAGATATGCAGGATATTGAACAGCGGTTGTTATCCCGTTTTAAATGGGGTCTTTCCGCAGAGCTACAACAACCCGATTTTGAAACCCGCATCTCAATTATAAAGAATAAACTCTTTAGAGACGGAGTTGAAATGCCCGAAGAAATCATCGAGTTTCTAGCCAACAACATCAAAACCAACATTAGAGAATTGGAAGGTGCGATCATTTCTTTAATTGCACACTCTTCGTTTAATAAGCGTGAAATTACCCTTGACCTGGCGAAAAAGATCGTAGACAACTACGTGAAGAATACCAAGCGTGAAGTTTCTATTGACTACATTCAAAAAGTAGTGAGTGATTACTTTCAAATGGATGTGGATACATTGCAATCCAAAACCCGAAAGAGACACATCGTACAGGCACGCCAGCTAGCCATGTTCTTTGCTAAAAAATTAACCAAGGCATCGTTGGCCAGTATAGGTTCTCAAATAGGAAGCCGTGATCACGCCACTGTACTCCACGCCTGTAAGACCGTAGATAATTTGGCCTCCACCGATAAGCAGTTTAGAAAGTTTGTGGAAGATCTGGACAAGAAATTAACCATGTAAACAAGGTTATCATGACCAAAGTTTTGATGGTTTGTCTGGGCAATATTTGCCGCTCCCCGTTGGCCGAAGGTATTTTAGACGCTAAAACTTCAGATCAGGTAATGGTGGATTCTGCCGGCACCTCAAATTATCACATTGGCGATCTACCTGATCGACGCTCCATTGATGAAGCAAAAAAACACGGATTAGACATTACCGATCAACGCGGCCGACAATTTAGCGTTCGTGATTTTGATGTGTTCGACCGTATCTACGTCATGGACAATGCGAATTATCGCGATGTTGTTGCGCTTGCGCGTAATGATCAGGACAAAGAAAAAGTCTCCTTAATTTTAGAGGCTATTTTCCCGGGTGAGCGCGTTGATGTTCCAGACCCGTATCAGGGAGGTCCTAAAAACTTTGAAAAGGTCTACCACATGTTGGATGAAGCCTGTAAGGTCATTGCTAAGGAGCTTGATAGGACGTAATTTCTTGTTTGAACAACTAGTACTGGTTTATAGTCAAAAAAAATCTCAATAATCAATATCCAAATTCCAATTGTATTGGTTTTAATTTCAGTTTCAACTTTAATTTCATTTCCTAATTTCTCATCCCCACCTTCTCCGTCAAGAGAAAGAGCGTATTACTGGCTAGCTTTAAGCTTCGGTAATCAAAAAAGAAATCTCAATCACTACATTCCCAAAAATTTTATTTTTGCATTTGTGACATTATGATAACTTACAAACTCATCTCTCACAAACTCATCTCTCACAAACTCATCTCTCACAAACTCATCTCTCACAAACTCACCTCTCACAAACTCACCTCTCACAAACTCACCTCTCGCAGACTCGCCTCGCACAAACTCGCCTCGCACAGATTCATCTCTCACAAACTATACAACTTTATCTGTATCTTTATAGAAAACTATTGAATCATGAAAAAAACACTAATCATGTTAGGGTTGACTTGTGGCCTAATGCAGGCGCAACAACAACTTAATTTAGAAGAAGTGGCTACGGGATTTTCTCAACCCCTGGACATTCAACACGCGAACGATGACCGATTATTCATCGTAGAAAAACAAGGACTAATCAAAATCCTTCAACCTGATGGTACTACACTGCCCAATCCTTTTTTAGACCTTTCTAACCAAATAACTACCAATAGCGAACGAGGTGTGCTTGGGCTTGCCTTTCATCCGGATTATACAACCAATGGCTTCTTTTATGTGCATTATTCAGATGCCGATGGAGATACGGTTATTTCACGCTTTAGTGTTTCAGGTGATGCTAATGTAGCTGATCCAACTTCTGAAACTATTTTATTACAAATCGATCAACCCTTTGCCAATCATAATGGTGGCACCATCGCCTTTGGACCAGATGGCAAGCTGTTTTACGGCAGTGGCGATGGAGGTAGTGGTGGTGATCCCGGGGATCGCGCTCAGGACCCGTTAAATTTATTGGGCAAGATGCTTCGGCTGGATGTAGATATTCCTGCGCCCTACATCCCCGCAGATAATCCATTTGTTGATGACGATAATGTTGCAGATGAAATTTGGAGTATAGGGGTGAGAAATCCGTTTCGATTTTCATTTGATGAGCCCACAGGTACGCTTTGGATAGCAGATGTAGGTCAAAATGCGTTTGAAGAGATTAATAGGGTGTCCGCTTCCGCGGAAGCGATTAACTACGGTTGGAGATGTTATGAAGGGAATGCCGTTTTTAATCAAAGTGGTGACTGCCCCGAAGATGATGATCTCACCTTCCCCTTAGTGGATTACGCCCATATAAATGGCGGAAGAAGCTCTGTCACCGGCGGAATGGTCTATCGCGGGACAGAATTTCCTGATCTGGTGGGAAAATACATCTTTGCCGATTATGTGAGTGATGAACTCGGCATTATTGATGAAAACGATAATTTAATGTGGGACAGTACCTATCCCGGTAATGGCTTTGCAGGATTTGGTGAGGATAACCAACAGAATTTGTATGTGGCTGCCCTATCCGGAAGAATATTTAAAGTCGTATCGACCAACCTTTCTACCGCAGATAATTCAGCAACTGCATTTTCCATGTTCCCTAATCCTGCTCAGGAAGAATTCACCCTTAGCGGAATCGAATCGCCGTTTACCGTGATCATACGAGATATTACAGGAGCAATGATCTATCACAATGATCAAAGCGAAGCAAATGTGAAGCTCAATACGCAATCTGCCGGACTCTATTTTGTGACGGTAGAGACCAAGCAAGGTACGTTTACACAAAAACTGATCAAGAACTAATGAATGCACCCCAGTTAGGGAAACTTTATTTAATTCCCACCCATCTTGGCAATGAAGAAACCGCAGCAGATGTCTTATCTCCTGCGGTTATTCATACCCTACAACGCCTGAATCATTTTATTGTAGAAAATGAAAAAACCGCCCGCAGGTTTATTAAACATGTTGTCCCGGGTAAAGTCCAGGCAGAGTTACACTTACAAACACTCAATAAACACACAGATGCTTTGGAATACGGCGCCATGCTGGAGCCTTGTCTTAATGGACATGATGTGGGGATCATAAGTGAAGCAGGTTGCCCCGGCATCGCAGATCCCGGTGCCGTGGTGGTCGCAAAAGCCCACGCAAAAAATATCAAGGTTATGCCGTTAGTTGGTCCCTCTTCTATCCTACTCACTATGATGGCCAGCGGATTAAACGGTCAAAACTTTGCCTTTAACGGCTATTTGCCCCTGGATAAAACCGAACAAAAGAAAAAACTAAAGCAACTGGAGCGCAGGATGCTGGAAGAGAACCAGGCGCAGCTTTTTATGGAAACTCCATACCGCAACAACAAATTGCTGGATCAACTAATCCAAACCTTACTCCCACAAACCATGTTGTGTATAGGATGTGATCTTACCTTGACCGATCAATACATATCTACCAAGTCCGTAAAAGAATGGAAAAACACCAAGGTCGATCTACATAAACGCCCCACGATTTTTGTGATTGGGGAGGTAGTTTAAATTCGTCGCTGAATTAAAAAAGATTTAAAAATAGATAATGTGTAACAGAACCTGCTGTTATCCTTAAAATATATAGAATACCTTGTATATTTAGTGCTGATATAACATGGCCAGACAGCATGACTGTTATTTGGTTATCTAATTTACTACTTTAGTAACCTAAACATTTAACAGAGTAACAACGATCGGCGATAGCTATATCAATACATAAACCGAATAACGTCTAAAGGCTAAATGGAGCTCTCTCAATTTAAGTTGGGATGCTACTGCCTTATCCGTCTGACTGTTGACAGTAATTTAAAAAGCTAATAGATGAACAATTTAATAACCATTCAGAAGACATTTTACAAGATTGCAGATTTTATTTCTTGGAAAAAAAAAGGGGGACTATTATTGTCTCCACATTTTCAACGAAGAGCTGTTTGGAATAAAGGCGCTAAATCATATTTGATAGATACTATATATAAGGGTTTACCTGTACCAATAATTTTTTTACGAGACCGTGGAATCAATAAAGAAAATTATGAACCAATGAGGGAGGTCATAGATGGTCAACAAAGATTGAGAACAATAATAGCATATATAGCCCCAGATTTGTTAGATGATTTTGATCCAAAAGTTGATGATTTTGTAGTTAAAAAAACTCATAATTCTGAGCTTGCTGGAACTAAATTTAAAAATTTAGATGAGGATGCGAAAAATAGGATTCTCAATTATGAGTTCAATGTTCATATACTTTCTTCAAATGTGGATGACAGGGATGTTATTCAAATTTTTAGAAGAATGAATTCAACTAGTTATTCATTAAAAAAGCAAGAACTCTTGAACTCACAATATTTTGGAGAGTTCAAAACTTCGCTATACGACTTAGCCGCTGAACAACTTAATCATTGGAGAAAATGGAAAACTTTCACTGATGTAGATATCTCAAGAATGCAAGAAGTAGAATTAGCATCAGAGCTAATAATTTCGATGATGGAAAAAAAGATTCAAGGTAAATCAACTTCACAAATAGAATCATATTATAAGAAATATGACGAAGAATTTAAGGAACGTGAAATTTTAGAGAATAGATTTAGAACAGTGATTGAATATATAAATGACAATTTTCCTGGTAATAAAAATGACTTTGTTTTTTATAAAAAAACAATTTTTTATACATTCTTTATGTCCATCTATCATTTGCTATATGGAATAAAATCGGATGTAGACAAAAAAACTAAGGCGAAAAAGATAGATAACAAGAAACTTCAAGAGATTAAAGCAAAAGGAGATCGTATTGCTAATAGATCCGCACCCGATAAGGTTCTTGAAGCTACTGATAGAAGAACGACAAATCCGAAAGAAAGAAATATTTTATTTGATTACTTAATTTCTTAAATTTTGCCTAAATTTTCAACGACCATAAGAAGAGAATTTAGTAATAGATTAATCGAGTTAAACAATACTAGAGCTAATTTTGAACTTGCTTTTAGTAATGGAACCATTTCAGATACAGACATTATTCAAGGTTATGCAGGTCTTTACTTAGATTTATTTACAGAATTTGAAAGTTTAATCGAAAAGCTTTTTCTTGGAATATTGAGTGGTTCGGTTAGTCATACTGATGGAACAGTTGACAGAAAAGTCTCAATCAAACCAGTCACAGAAGTGGAAATTGTTATTAAGGGAGAGAAACGAACCTATGTAGACTGGCTTCCATATAAAGAGAATACTTTAAAAAGAGCAAAAATATATTTCGTAGATGCTAGACCGTTTTCAGATTTAACTGTCTTACAAAAAAATAAATTGGCAAATTTTCATAAAATAAGAAATGCAATTGCACATAAAAGTCAAAAAGTTAGTGATCAATTTCAAGCAATTATTCAGGGTTTGACTCTACTTCCAGTAGAAAAAACTCCAGCAGGGTATTTACGAAATATACCAAATTCAGCTACTGGAATGACTCAACTTGAGATTATTTCTGATGAGTTATTAGGAATAGCAAACAATCTTTGCACTTAAACTATACCGAACAATGTACCCGCTCCAGAATAATGTTACTGCTGCGGTAACTACACGTTATACCTATGTAGCTATTACTTTACTATAATCACAAAACTCTAGCTAGGTATGCCATCGCATCTGGCTTCTTCAATAGTGAAGACTCATGGAAATAAATTTGCTATATTGAATATTCAAAATGCAACTTTGCATGGCGGTTTATTGTGCGCCATTTGCGCAAAATGAAAAAAAATGAAAATTTATCTATCAAAAGCACATTCAGATGAAGATGGTTCTTTTGCAGTCGAAGGAAAGCAGGGAATTATTTATGGAACAAAGGAAGATATTATGAATCTGTGTTCCTTTTTTAAACAAGTGGAAAGTCACATAAAGGAAAACGAAAACTGTCATATGCACTTTCGTGACAGCTTAAAAAATTGGAACAAGGACAAACATATTGATTTAGAAATTAATCTTGAAAAATGAGTTGGGATATTGTACATTCTAATTCCTTATAGATAACCCGCTCCGCAGTAGTTCTACTGCTACATTAGCTTCACGTTATACCTACTTACTTTTACTTTTACCATACCTACAAAACGCTAGCTAGGCATACTTTCGCATCTGTTTCTTCAATAGTGAAAGTACAAGCGAATAAATTTGCTATATTGAACATCTAAAATCACATTGCGCTTAGTGCTTTTCCAGACGTATGATATGAAAAACCTCTTGTTAATTTTTGTTCTAATTTTTACGATATCATCGTGTAAAAAAACACAAAGTGATAATACTCAATTGAATAACAACGATTCTACTGAAAAAAGGTATGAAGGAGAATATTTTAATTTTGATTTTCCAGATGATTGGAATATTACAGACAGTGAAGGATTAGAAGAAGGTGTTTATTTTCTTTCTGTCGAAAAAGATGGTTTAGATTCAAGTGGATTGTTTACCGTTGTATCATTTGATGAAGAAATTGATCTGGATAATTTAGTTTCAATAAATCTAGAACAACTTCAAAATAATCCAGTCATAGCTAATCTCAAATTTGACTCTATACGTGACGCTGAATTCAATCATATAAAATCAAGGACATCAAATTTTACATTCAGCACGTTAGGGATTAGGCATGAGGGATCAATTTCTGCATTCAATGGAGATAAAAATTCTTATGTAACTTTAAAACAAGGATCTTTAGAGGATAAAAATAAAAACTCAAATGGATTTTCCACTATAGAGAACAGTTTTGAAACAAAGTAACCCACTCTGAAGTAAATGCACTGCCGCAATAATGTAATCTAATCTTTTACCCTAGGTAACAAGTAGAAATATAATCCAACAAAGCGCAATGCTTACTTAAAATCATAGCATATATATTAAAAAGCTATGAGCCAAACGTACAACCTGTATTATAGAAAATAGGATTTCTCTCTTAACATCTAGACTTGTAACAAAAGCCGCCCTAGATCGTTATATTATAAAAGTTAAGATGAAAAAGTGGCTTCCATTCGTTTTTCTGTTAACTACATTAGTATGCTCAGCTCAAAATAAGTCCATTGAGGCCTATGCAGGATTTATAGAGAAGATCGATTCTCTACATATTGAACATCAAATCCCAGGCTTGAGTGTGGGTGTAATGAGAAATGATTCTATCCTTATTAGTACCGGGGTTGGTTGGGCAAATGTTGAAGCTAAGAAGGATATGACTGCTCAAACTCCGGTTCGTATTGCCTCTTTGACAAAACCTATATTTTCCACCTTATTCATGCGCTTAGAAGAAGAAGGAAACGTTGATTTAAACTGGAAGATAAAAAATTACGTCCCCAATTACCTGGAACGCTGTGAACGGATTTTAGCCTATTTTGAAAAGCAAATGCCGGAGTATGCTTTCTTACTAAAAGATTATGAACCTAATCGTGATGATATTTTGCTCAAGCACCATTTATCTCATACTGCAGAAGCTTCTCCCGGGACTAATTACAAATACAACGGGTTGTTGTATGGTATGTTATCAGCAGTAATGAAAACGGCTACCGGGGTGAATTTTGATCGTATGGTGGATAGCCTGATCATTCAAAAACTAGAGTTAAAACATGCGGCTTCCTCTCAATTAGACGATACAAAAACAGAACTACTTAACACCATTGCTCTCCCCTACCATTTTAGTGAAGACGATTCATTTGTACGAAGTCCATTTCCTGATAAAGATTTAAATGCAGGCGCCGGACTTGTATTTTCAGTTGAAGATCTACTGCTATTTGATAAAGCGCTAACTCATAATACGATCATATCCAATAAAGCCAAAGAAAAAATGTTTGAACCTTTTTTACTCAATGACGGCAGGCGTTCACCTTATGGATATGGCTGGTTTATTGACAATTACAAAAACAATAAAGTAATATGGCATTATGGATGGCAACCTAAGGCATATTCAAGTTTATATGTAAAAATACCGGAGAAAAATTTGACTCTCGTCATGCTTACAAACAGTGAAGGTTTAAGTAGTTCATTCAATCTAAGTAATGGAAATTTACTGCAATCTGTATTCGCTCAGGCATTTTTAGATCAGTTTGTTACAGATTGATTTTCTTTAGGCATACTTTAAATTTAAAGGTTATTTTTTTACTAAGCCTAAGTCTAATAGCAACCCCTCTAAAAACATACTGTTTCAATAATAAGATCTGGTTTTTGTTCTAGACAACTACGTTGAAATGATCATAAAATTTTATCTGCTACGATATTAAAATTTAGCTCTTGGATTAATTATTTCGAACGTGTAAAACGAAACTAATAATATTCTACGAAGAAATGCGTGGTGTATGCACCATTAATGGCCAAAAACAATGTATTCATAGTTCTCTATTATTTAACGAGTGTTCCTAGTTCACCAAGAGGGGTGATAAGGTTCTACGGTTTTTTTATTTTATGTAACTTCAATCTATAAAGCATAGTGTAAACTATACATACCGATGTTTAGTACTTGAAGCGGTTTGTAGCCCACAAATAAAAAAATAAAATGAACAGAATTTTACTATTACTACTGTCGATTACTGTATTAATCGGATGTAAATCTGATGTAAATAACACGATTGAAATGAAAACTTTCAAAAAGATGAACTTTGAACAAGAAAAAACAGCTATTTTGGAAACGTTAAATAATGAAACGAGGGACGCTTTTCAAAGGGACTATGAAAAGTGGACAGAAAATTGGGTACACACACCAAATATATCTAAAACATATATGAACTTTGTAGATAGCACGTTTTCAGAGTCTATAGGTTGGGATGAGATAAGCCAATTTGTGAAAACCTTTATTGAAGAACATCCTGAGCCGGAGCCCGTTCCTAAACTGATCGATGATATAGATGTGCGTTTATATGGAGATGGAGCGTCAGTAAGCTTTAAACAAATGGATTCTATACGCGGATTAAAAAGAAAAACTAGACTAATGGAAAAGGAAAATGGAAAATGGAAGATTGCAGGAATGCATACAACTATCTATGGATTTAAGAGCCAAAAACAATAGTTGTTGGCAGAGTTTAAATCAGAGAAAAAAACAGATCCAACATGCGACCGCGAAAAATACTTAAACAACAAGAGTTACCATTCCGTAGTAATTTTACAGCTATTGTAAGGTGATCTGGCATATTTTCTAAAGATTATATATCATAAAGGAATCAGAAACGTCCAGCTAGGCGTGCAAAGAAATCTATTCTTAGAACTATTTAAAAACAGGTAAATAAATTCGTTATATTGGATATTCAAAACCGAATTGCGTACGGCTCTTAATTTTGTTTTAATGTATCAATTACCACTAGAAAAGATAATTTTACGAATAGCTAATTGATAAGCTATCAATGCTCTTATAGTATGAAAAACACTGTACTAAAATATCTCGAACAAGTACTCCTAATTGTTTTTAGTGTCGTATTGGGATTGTATCTAAGTGAACGAATAGAGGACAGAAAAAATGAAAGAGATGCTCAGGAGTTGTTTCTAAAAATAAATTCAGAGCTAACAACGAATAAAAAACTTTTAGATTATTGGGTTCCATATCATAAAGAAATAATTAATAGGCTAGATAGTCTTTCTAATGACACAACTTTTATAAAAACGTTTATTGCAGATAAATCAGTCATTTATGAGGCGTTTGGCAGAGGTACAATTATGAGCGATATGCCCTCTAACGATGCGTGGGATATTGCAAAGTCTCACCCGCTAATTGTAAATATGGATTATGACAAGTTATTTATACTATCTAAAATATATAATCAACAACGCTTTACGTATGAATCTATACCAGCACTTATTAACCTGATTGTATCATCTGAGTTTAATGCAAGAGAGCATGCAAAGCGAAACTTAGAATTGTTAAGAGACAAGTTAGAAGAAACCTATGGAAGAGAAGTACAATTGGTACAGTACTATGAACTTGCAGAAAAGTTCGACTCTGATTAAGGGCATATTCAATAATCTGCCGCAATAGTCACATTGCAGTTGTGACATGATTCAACATTTATTTAAGGCTCTTTTGAAATAAAAGCCTACTCCGTTATACTCGCCTCTTTATCTGCCTTGATAAACGAAAGATCGTAGCCTGCGAATTTTTTCAGGTAGTAAGAAATGGTCGTACCAAAACCATCAGCGAACTCCTTTTCACCGTAACTACGTAGGAATCCCTTTACACTTCCAGGTCCCGCCAAGTGCGCTGCAGCCAGAATACCTGATTCTGTTACTTTGACTCCGTTGATCCATTTTCCTTCAAAACGTTTGATGTCTCTTCGCAACACCCATTTGTTTCGGGCACAATTGGCATAAAAAGCCTTTTCCTGAAGTAAGGGACTATTAAGAAACTCCCGCACATCATAAAGCCCAAGCGTATTTAAGGTAGAGCGACCAAACTGATACTTCCCACGGTAACCAAATTGATTAATCACAAAATAGTCTCCGCCGGATTCCTGAAAACCTAAGGCCTCTTTAAACCCTAAATATCCATCACCTAAAGAAGGAAAATATACGCGTTCATCAATCCCGCTTTCTAAAAAAGCATTAGGCTCTGCTACCGTATAGTACTCAGGTAAATCTGTCTTGGCAAAATAATACGTCATTACTTTATCTCCTGATGAAAATGCTGAAAATGCAAAGATTCCCACTAGTGATAAAAATGTACTATATAATATTCCTTTTTTCAAACCTTACTTCTATTTAAAATGATCAATCTTAGGGATCGTTAAATGTTAATGCCCTCCCGAATTTTGAGCGTGCAAAGATACAACTAATCTAAATCTATTCAACTATGACGAGTTAAATAATTCCTAATGAGTCAGTTAAGCCTAAAAACCCCGAAAATGCTACGATAACGTTATAATTCACTTGTTCCCGCACGGTTGCTTTTTAATTTTATGTAGTACGACTAACAATTGTTAACAAGTTTGAAGGAATATTTAACGATTGCAACCTAAAAAATTGAACCAGATTAGATCCAGGATGTTAAAAATATAGTAGTGAAAATTGAAGGTTCTTTTCTGTGCTGTAGATCAACGTAGGCGCCGGAACTTTTAACGTGTTAATTACAGAAAATACACTGCGTAAAAAACCTGATGTTGTTTTTATACGCCTAAAATCTATGTCAAGACTCAGGTAATATTGTCTATAGCGCGATGTAGGGTCATCTGCTAAAGGTATACCCGTAAGCATGCCTTCTCCTCCGTATCCTACCGCCAGATTCAGCCAGTTGGGTAATAGAGTGTCTCCTAAGAACGCATTAACGTTTGCGCTTATCCAGTACGTTTGACCGTTGTAATCTTTCAAAAATTCTTCTGCAAGACCATTTCCTAGTTTTTCAGGGTTTTGAGCCGAAAATTGGGTTTGATGAAAGCTGTATTTAAGTACCATACGCTGATCCTGCCACAAGAGCTCCTGCCCGATGTAAAATCCTGTTCCTGCTGCATTTGCCAACAAATCTCCTGTAGAAGCTCCCCACTCAGCTGAAAAGCCGTCAAACACCTCTACGGCCGTTAAAAAACCTAAGCCTAGGGTTGCACCATAAAGCAATTGATCGCGTTTTTTTACACCACTCCACGCTAAAAGGTCTGCTCCTACTCTACCCAGATGATAACTTGAATACACATGACCTACTTTATCCAGTTGCAGCCATTCGTCATTGTCATTGATAAACCTAAAGCTGGATTGTTCGTAATCTTTGTACCACAGCTGGTATAATCCTGCCAATGTGAGACCACCTATGGCAGCTTCGGTTAACACAACCGCATTTCTCCTGGGTTTATGTAGTGTATCACTGGGCTCAAAAAAAGAACGCTCTTTTTCGGCTTGACCGTAATTTTCCGCGCTAAGCGCAAATAAAAAGAAGAAAAGTAGTGCTGTAATGCGGTACATTAACGACGTATTCCTAATTTATCGATCCAACGTCTATACTGTTTTCGATTATTATTGTGTTGGCGATTTGTTTCGGCAAAGAGATGATACCCGGGTCTGCTCACATCTGCTACGAAAAAGAGGTAATTATGATCTTCAGGATTTAGTACGGCATCAATGGCACTAATATCGGGCATGGTGATTGGCCCTGGAGGTAATCCCTTAACTCTATACGTATTGTAGGGCGAGTCTAGCTCAAGGTCACGGTAAAGTACGCGCTTAATAATGGTGTCGTAGTTTTTGTATGCTCTTTTAATGGAATAAATGACCGTAGGATCTGCGTCAAGCTTAATTCCGCGTTCGTACCGGTTTAAATATACTCCTGCAACCCGCGGACGCTCATCAATTTTAACACTTTCTTTTTGTACTATGGATGCCAGCGTGATCACCTGTTGCGGAGTGAGCGCAAGAGCTTTGGCTTTAGTTTTTCGCTCTTCGGTCCAAAATCGTTGGTATTCCTCATACATTCGATCTCTAAATTTCTCTGCTGAAGTATTCCAATAAAATTCGTATTTATTCGGCAGATACATACTTAACGCTGTTTCCTGATCAAAACCGTGGTTTTGTAAGAAGTCAGGATCACGCATCGCGTTGAGAAGAGTGATACTGTCTGCTTCTATTTGGGTGGCTACTCTACCCGCCAGGTTTTCAATACGCTCCTGATTATTGAAGGTAACCGAAACGGGTTGGTTCCCGCTACGTAGCGTATTTACCAGGTCGTTGTTGTTCATTCCGTTTTTTAAGAAATAACGCCCCGCTTTTACATTACTCATATATCCCTTTCTCTTGGCGATGGCATCAAAACTATCCATATCCAATAGTAACGGCTCCAACGTATCACGTACCGCCTCATAACTGGCATTAGTCGGAATATAAAGTTCTTTTCGCTCTTCTTTAAAGCCCGTATTAGGCGAAAAAATACTGGTGTAGACGGTATAGCTAAACCATCCCAAGACAGCAATACTCAGCAGAATAATGATAAGTAGAATTTTTTTAAGATACATGATGAATGTGTTGTACTATGAGTTCATTATGGTAAACGCCCTGATGGAAGTTCCAGTCTTTTTTAATACCAATTTCTTTAAAACCGCAGGATTTAAATAGAGTTCTGCTAATGTGATTATCTTCTGCAATGTTGGCATAAACCTGATGCAGATCTAAGCGCTCAAAACAATAGTTAAGGACTAACGTTAGCGCCTGTTTACCGTAGCCTTTGCCGCGATCTTCTTTATTCACCAGCAAGATGCCTACCCCGGCACGCTTATGTTTGGGATTAAAGTCAAACAGATCAATAAAACCTAAGATATCATCTTGATAAGAACAAATGACAAAACGCTGCTGTTTTACCACATAAATATCATGGTGATCATTTTTTAAGTACTGTTGCAAGACTTTACGGGAAAAAGGTTTATTCGTATGGCTTATTTCCCAAAACTCTTCGTCGTTTTCTACACTAAACAGGTACTCCAGATCTTCAGGTTCAAGTGCCCGTAGTTTAACCAGTTCATTTTTAAGTGTTACCATGAGATTTCTCCTTTAAAAACAAACACTGCCGCACCGGTAAGCCAAATATCAGTAAATCCCGTTGAGGTGGGATTAAAAGAAACACTCAACCTCCCTCCAGGTGTGGTCAATGTTATCTTTTTATCATTGGTGATTTTCGCATGATAAGCGCTTAGTGCTACAGCGGTAACTCCCGTGCCGCAGGAGAGTGTTTCGGCCTCAACACCGCGTTCGTAGGTTCGCACACTTAACTCTCCTGTTGTTAAGGGCTCAACAAAATTCACGTTGATTCCTTCAGCATTAAACGAATCATTGTATCGAATTTTTGCACCCTGTTGGTCCACATCTAATTGCTCCAGGTTTTGAATAAAGCTCACGTAGTGTGGAGAACCGGTATCTAATAGGTAGGCATTCTGCTCTTCTTTAATGCTAGAGACATCCTGCATCTTAAGACTTACCTCGTCCTTATTTATCCTGGCCTCATGAGGACCGTCAATTGCCATAAAAGCTGTTTGGTCATGAATGATTCCCAGAAATTTTGCAAAAGCTACCAAACATCTTCCGCCATTACCGCACATTGTGCTTTCCCTGCCATCTGCATTATAATAGACCATTTTAAAATCATGGGATGACATTTCGGCATTTTCTAATAAGATTAATCCATCTGCTCCTATGCCAAATTTTCGGTCACATAAGGTTCGGATTAGTTTGGTATTATTTTTGGAAAATCTCTGTGAACGGTTATCTATGATGATAAAATCGTTCCCCGTACCTTGATATTTATAGAATGTATAATTTTGCATAAATCAGGGTCAAATATACAATTTACTTTAGGATGATGTTGCTGTTAAATAGGCGTTAAAAAAGCTCAAAAACAGCAACACAGCATAAAAATTGAAGTTATAAAAAAAACCGAACGATTATGAGAAGATTATTTTCTACCCTGGGGGTCGCAGTGATTGGTGGTGCAATTGCACTTGGATCGTATCAATTATTTTTTGAAAAAGAAGATATTGCCATTACCGAAGCTCTACCCACCTTACCTGTTACAAAAACTACAACCTATACCTCTTCTGCTCTTGCAGCAGCAGAAGAAATCAATTTCACCACAGCAGCAAATAAAACAGTTAACGCAGTGGTACACGTAAAAAATGTAGCCTTTTCAAAACAACCTCGTTCCTGGATGGAATATATGAATGGTGGTGGTGAATTACGTAAGGCTTTACGCGGTGCCGGGTCTGGTGTCATAATCTCGCCAGATGGTTATATCGTAACTAATAATCATGTCATTAAAGGTGCAGCAGAGGTTGACATCACTTTAAACAATAACAAAACTTACAAAGCTGAAATTATAGGAAGAGATGCAGCTGCCGATATAGCACTATTAAAAATTGATGCTGAAGACTTAGCGTATATCACTTTTGGTGATAGTAACAATATTCAAATTGGTGAGTGGGTTCTGGCCGTAGGGAATCCCTTTAACCTTACCTCTACCGTAACTGCCGGTATCATAAGTGCAAAAGCGAGGGATTTAGATCCTACCGATGCTATTAATCAATCTTTCCTGCAAACCGATGCGGCCGTTAATCCGGGAAACTCTGGTGGTGCCTTGGTTAATGTCAATGGAGAGTTAGTAGGAATCAATACGGCGATCTCGTCTCAAGACGGAAGCTATATTGGATATTCTTTTGCGGTACCGAGTAATAATGTGCGAAAAATTGTAGAAGACATCATGGAATATGGCGATGTGCAAAATGCAATTTTAGGAATTAAAGGCGGAAGTTTAAACGCTATGCTGGCCGAAAACGAAGGATTACATGATACACAAGGGATCTATATCGGCGAAGTAACTGCCGGAAGCGGTGCAGCCAAAGCAGGCCTCAAAGAGGGAGATATCATCAAACAAATCGACGGAATTAAGATGAGAAAATTCTCTGATCTTACCGGATATTTAGGAGCTAAAAAACCTAATGAAACAGTTGAAGTTGTCGCCAAACGTGACGGAAAAGAAAAGACGTTTAACGTGACGCTTACACGTTATATTACTTTTAAAATTGATGAGGTTGGTTTAGAAGTAACCGATATCTCTAAAGAAGAATTAAAGAGATTAAAAGTCAAAAGTGGAGTTAAAATCATTAGAGCACTCACACAAGATATGCAACGACAAAATTTAACCGGAATTATCATTACTAAGATCGATAATAAAGAAGTTTCTAGTGTGGCTGACGTAAAAGAAATTGTAAATCAAAGAGATCCTAACGATCCGATTCGCATTACGTTTGCCGGAAAAGATGGTGAAACTGAAACCTATGTATTCAGATAATCACTGGTTAATTGAACCCTAAGGCCGCTGTATTAGCGGCCTTTTTTTGTTAAGTAGTTAAGTTCATTTCTAGAAGATAGTACAATATTATTTTCAAGAGAAATAAAAAGAAGGCTTTTATTTTACGAAAACGATTGAAATATATACTTTTGCCGAAAATTTAAACCCTCCATCTCATGACGTATAACAACGTATATGAAAAAGAATTAGCTTTTCAGGCAGATCGAAGAAAGGCAACCGTTGAATGCATAAAGATAGTTAGTGAATTATGGTATGAACAATCCATCGAATTGGTTCTTTTTAGAAACCAACTCATTGACTGTAATGTCAATGACATTTTGGATCTACATGAGTATGCCGGTGCGTTCGTTCAAAAGCCTATTTCTATTTTTGATACGGTTGAAATTGCTCAGGCAATCAACACGATGAATCTTCCTCCTTCAAAAATAGACATAGGAAAGCTTACCTACGAATATCACCTAGAAGAGAATGAACATCTTAATGCTAAAGCATTTGTAAACACCCGACTATCTGGAGCTCAAAGCTTTGATGGAATTGAACCTAAGGATGTTGTCCTATATGGATTTGGGCGTATTGGCAGACTACTTGCCAGAGAGCTCATGAAAAAAACAGGGAAGGGTTCGCAGTTGCGATTAAGAGCCATTGTGACCCGTGGTGAAATTGATCAAACTATACTGGAAAAAAGAGCCTCATTGCTGAAGAGTGATTCGGTTCATAAAGATTTTTCGGGAACAGTAGCAATTGATGCAGAAAAAAAAGCATTAATCATTAATGGTACTACGGTACACATGATCTCTGCCAAACAACCTGAAGATATTGATTACACTGCGTACGGAATTGACGATGCATTGATCATTGACAATACGGGTGCCTTTAGAGACCACGATGCTCTTTCAAGACATTTATCTGCAAAAGGAGCTTCAAAGGTGTTACTAACCGCTCCCGGTAAAGGTGTTCCAAATATTGTACACGGAGTAAATCATCAAGAGCACCATCCAGATGACGTGTCTGTTTTTTCGGCCGCCTCATGTACTACTAATGCGATCACTCCCATTCTTAAGGTAATGGAAGATAGTTTTGGTGTTGAACGAGGGCATTTAGAAACCATTCATGCGTATACCAATGATCAGAACTTGGTAGACAATATGCATAGCAAGTACAGACGTGGTAGAGCAGCTGCTTTAAACATGGTCATTACAGAAACGGGTGCAGGGAAAGCTGTTTCTAAAGCACTTCCGGTATTTGAAGGAAAGCTTACGTCTAACGCAATACGTGTACCTGTTCCTAATGGATCACTGGCAATTTTAAATCTTGAATTAAGTTCACCGGCTTCCGCCGAAAGCGTTAACGCAGTAATTAAAAAGTACGCCCTGGAAGGAGATTTAGTGGAACAAATCAAATACTCACTTGACAATGAATTAGTGTCTAGTGATATTGTAGGATCTTCAGCTCCTTCAATTTACGACAGTAAAGCAACCATTAGCACTGCTGATGGGAAAAATGTTGTCTTATATGTATGGTATGATAATGAATACGGGTATAGCCATCAGGTCATCAGGCTTGCTAAATACATTGCAAAGGTGAGACGTTTCACCTACTACTAGTAAACAAATTCTAAAGCCGCTCTCAAAAAGAGCGGCTTTTTTTCGGCGTTAGCCAAAAAACAATGTTTCTTTGTACTAAGAATAAGGTTCTCACGTTTTTCTTAAAATTTTAAGCCATCTATTTATGAAAAAATATACGTTTATTTATATCGCGGTGTTTTTGTTTAGCGCGGTCCTAACAGCTCAGGAGCAAGAGACTACCTACCCTAATCCTGTTGAAGAAGAATTTGCTAAAGTGATCAAAGAAGCGAATAACTTTCAAAAGTATAAGGTAGTAGAACGTTATAAACTTAATCAACTTCAAAAGAATACTGCAGATTACCTGGCTAAATTAGATCAGGAAATACAAGATCTAAGTCAAACGATTGCAACTCAAAAAGCTGAAATTGACGGATTGGAGAATACACTCAATCAAACCCGCCAAGATTTATCTGCCGTCACCGATGAAAAGGACAGTATGAGTTTTTTAGGTGCTCAGGTATCTAAAGCTACCTACAATACCATTTTGTGGGGAACTATTTTAGCACTTATTGCAGCTTTAGCCTTGTTTATTTTTAAATTTAAAAATAGCAATCAACTTACTACAAGAGCAAAATCAGATTTAACTGAAGTTGAAACAGAATTCGAAGAGTACCGCAAGAAAGCCCTTGAAAATCAACAAAAGTTAGGTCGGCAGTTACAAGATGAGCGCAATAAACTATTAAAGTTGAGTAAGAAATAATTTTATATAACTAGTATGAGAGAAAAAGTATATGTCCTGTTTTTGATACATATATTTTGGATAGGTCTTTTCGCTCAGCAAAACAATAATGGAATAAGTAATACCATTATTGTAAGCTTTAAAGAAGACCAGCCAGATTTAGATTCCAAGTTTTTTGATGCGAGTGACTTAGATAAAATTATCATCTCATCTAAAAAAATAGGTGCTAGCGATAAGGATCACCTATACCTTCTTACGTACAGTAAAAATAGATCGACGAGAGCTGATGTTATTTCAGCGTTGGAAGATATTCCGGAAGTCAACTACGCAGAACCCAACTATCAGGCAAAAGGTGCCGGACAACAACTTATCACCCCTAATGATGAGTTCTTTTATAACAGACAATGGGGATTATTTAATGACGGTACGTTTTCACTTTCTCCTGCAACCGAAGATGCTGATATAGATATTGAAGCCGCGTGGGATATCTCTACCGGAGATCCCAATCTGGTCGTGGCTGTTTTAGATACTGGTTTACGCATGCAGCATCCCGAGTTTTCAGGAAGAATCTGGATCAATGAGGATGAGAGTAATGATGGGAATGATACAGATAATAATGGATACATCGATGATTCATTCGGTGGATGGGATTTCGTAAATGGTGACAATGACCCTACTGATGATCAAGGTCATGGAACGAATGTTACCGGTATCGCTCTGGCAACTGGTAATAATACCAGTGGATACGCCGGTATAAACTGGCAATCAAAAATTATGTCCTTAAAAGTTTTGGATGAAGATAACAGTGGTTTTTACAGTGACATGATTGAAGGGATTTATTACGCTGTAAATAACGGAGCCAGCGTAATTAATATGTCTCTTGGTGGTAGTGGATTCTCAACAAGTATGCAAAATGCAGTTAACTATGCGTATGACAATGGTGTAATTATAGTTGCATGCATGATGAATGAAAATAATGACGTGACCTATTATCCTGCGGGATTCGACAAAACCATAGCCGTTGGTTCTACAAATCCAAATGATGAACGCTCAGAGCCGTTCTTTTGGAATCCTAATAGCGGTAGCAATTACGGAGATCATATCGATCTAGTTGCACCCGGAAATTATATGTGGGGCTTACGCTACGATTCTGATACAAATTACAACTCCTATTGGGGAGGAACGTCACAAGCAACACCTTTAGTGGCAGGAGTAGTTTCTTTAATTCTGTCGCATGATAACACTAAAAGCTATGATGAAATATATGATTTAATTCGTTTTGGAGCAGAAGATCAGGTTGGTAATGCGCTAGATGTTGAAGGTTGGGATCCTTATTATGGCCATGGTAGACTTAATGCTGAAAATACCATGGGTTCGTTGTTACTTAGTACGACTTCGTTTGAAAATTCGGTTAATGACATCATTATATTTCCTAATCCATCCCTGTCACAGAATTACTTAACCGTTCTAAATACTGATGCACTAGCCAACGCTAACATATACGACGCTACAGGTAAATTAATAAAACAAATCTATCATCTCAATTCCAATCGCATTGATATTTCAAATATCTCTGACGGAATGTATATTCTGCATTTAACCGAAGTTTCTGGAAATACCTCTACTCATAAGATAATCATTAACTAGAAAGCCTGATCAATGCAAATTAGAATGGCTGAACTAAAGGACCTAGACCAATTAGCTCCTCTTTTTGATCAATATAGAGTCTTTTATAAGCAATCTTCTCACCTTGAAGCAGCAAGAGATTTTTTAGAAAAGCGTTTTCAAAAAAATGATTCCGTTGTTTTTATGGCAGAAGATGGAGATCAGATTGTTGGATTTACGCAATTATATTCAAGTTTTTCCTCAGTGAGCTTACAACGCCAATATATTTTAAATGATCTATTTGTAGCTGAAACTCATCGAAATCAAGGCATTGCTACTGCTCTACTTGAAAAAGCAAAAGAATTCTGTAGACTACAAAAGGCAAAAGGTCTCGCCTTAGAAACTGATCACAACAATCCCGCACAATACCTCTATGAAAAATTGGGTTGGAAAAAAGATGACCGTACTTTTCATTACTTTTGGACCTCACCCCAAGCCTAATTATGCGCATTGATATCATTACCGTTGTGCCAGAACTCATTCAGAGCCCATTCGCCGCTTCTATTCTAAGAAGAGCCATTGATAATGGACTGGTAGAAGTGCACTTTCACAACATAAGAGACTATAGTACCAATAAACACAAACAAGTAGATGACTATCAGTTTGGTGGTGGTGCGGGTATGGTATTGATGATAGAACCCATTGATAAATGCATTTCAGGATTAAAAGCTGAACGAGACTATGACGAGATCATCTATATGACACCAGATGGTGAGACGCTGAATCAGGGAATTGCAAATGCGCTTTCGCTGAAAAAGAATATCATCATTCTCTGCGGGCATTATAAAGGAGTGGATCAACGTGTACGCGATCACTTTATCACCCGTGAAATTTCAATTGGCGATTATGTATTATCTGGTGGAGAACTAGGTGCTGCAGTGCTGGCAGATGCAGTCATACGATTAATTCCCGGTGTGCTGAATAATGAGACCTCTGCTCTTACAGATTCATTTCAAGATGGACTCCTGGCTCCTCCAATATATACTCGTCCGGCAGAATATAAAGGTTGGAAAGTACCAGATCTGCTTACCAGTGGTAATTTCCCTAAAATCGAAGCCTGGCGTGAAGAACAAGCTTACGAACACACTAAAAAACGTCGACCGGATTTGTTGGATGACGAATGAGGGTTGTCGACAATCATTACTGGTTATTGGTTATTGAGTTATTTATTATTGCTGACAGGTAGTAGGAAATAGAGAAAAGCGAAATGACCGACGGTATTTAGTTTTTTTTGAAATTTACTTTGTATATATCTATTACGGCAGGCTTAGGATATGATTAGTTAAGAATCTGTAACGAAAGGCTGAGACTGAGACTTTATACAAAAAAAACACCTGGCTCTTGTTGATTAGAAAAGAAAAAGTATCTTTGCATCCGTTTTAGATGAACCTCTGGCGATCACCGTGAATGTTCTTTTAAACTATACGTTTAAACGATTAATATGGAAGCGTTAGTAAAATACGTACAAGACGAATTTATTTCTAAAAATGAATTCCCTGCGTTTGGAGCAGGAGACACGATTACCGTGTACTACGAAATTAAAGAAGGAAACAAGACACGTACACAGTTTTTTAGAGGTGTAGTGTTGCAAACAAGAGGAACAGGAAGCACCAGAACGTTCACGATTCGTAAGATGAGTGGTTCAGTAGGTGTTGAGCGTATTTTCCCTATGAATTTACCGGCACTTCAAAAAATTGAAGTGAATAAGAAAGGTAAAGTACGTAGATCACGTATCTTCTACTTTAGAGGTCTTACAGGTAAAAAAGCACGTATTAAAGAGCAAATGAAGCGATAAGTCCATTTGTTATTTCAGGTTATAAAGCCTTCGGTATATCTACCGAAGGCTTTTTTTATGAACAAAAGTTAATAACTTAGGTTTATAAACGGTTGAAAAAGAAAAGGATACAAAAATTTGCTCCTATTAAAATTTTTCCTATCTTTATGTAAGAATTGAATGAGAAGACAAAAGGAATCTCATTTTAATAATGTTTATGTATTCAAGTAGTGAAAAATGAAAATTTTTTCAGTGCGATTTAAGAAGCATAAACCATGTTGACTGGCTCAATCGAGTACGATTGCAATTGAATATATAAATATTTGTTGTTAAGGCCTTTACAACGAGAAGCCATTTAATCACAGGTAACACTGTTCGTTAAATGGCTTTTTTTTGTTTCTTCATTCAATGTAAATTCCGGGATAGCGCCAGTTCCAAAAGCCAGTGTAAATCCTTATATTTGCAAGCCTTCCTCAAAAATGAGGCATTGTTCTACGTTTAATCTTAAATTTTGACACCTATATGGAAGTTGATATTAATACAATTATCTATACCAAAACTGATGAAGCCCCGGCATTAGCAACACATTCTCTCTTACCCATTATAAAGAAATTCACCCGTGCAGCAGGAGTTAATGTAGAAACGAGAGATATTTCCTTAGCTGCCAGAATACTTGCCGGCTTTTCAGATGTATTACCAAAAGATCAACAGATCCATGATGACTTGGCAGAGCTAGGAGAACTAGCTAAAACACCTGAGGCAAACATTATCAAACTTCCTAACATTAGTGCTTCTATTCCGCAGCTCAAAGCTGCCATAAAGGAATTACAAGCACAAGGCTTTGACTTACCAGATTATCCGGATGATGCAAAGACTGAAGCAGAAAAAGAAACCAAGGCTAAATACGATAAAGTAAAAGGTAGCGCAGTGAACCCCGTTTTACGTGAAGGAAACTCAGACCGTAGAGCTCCTAAACCAGTAAAACAATATGCAAAGAACAATCCGCATCGCATGGGTGCTTGGAATAAGGATTCTAAAACTCATGTGGCTACAATGAGTGCCGGTGATTTTAGACATACTGAAAAGTCCATTACAATTAAAGAAGCCACCGATGTTAAAATCGTCCATGAGGATAAAGACGGTGCTATTACGGTATTAAAAGCCTCTACTCCCCTCTTAGCGGGTGAAGTGATTGATGCCTCGTTTATGAGCAAAAAAGCTTTGATCGAATTTCTAGTCAAGCAGATTGAAGATGCTAAAGAGAAAAACATCCTGTTTTCGCTGCATATGAAAGCAACCATGATGAAAGTGTCTGATCCGATAATTTTTGGTCATGCCGTCCGTGTGTTTTTCAAAGATGTATTTGAAAAATATGCAGATACGTTTAAAAAATTAGGCGTAGAAGAAAACAATGGATTTGCTAATGTGTATGCTAAAATAACAGATCTACCTAAAGACAAACAAGAAGCTATTGAAGCAGATATCCGCGCAGTTTATAATAAACGACCTGCGGTAGCCATGGTCGATTCTGATCGTGGAATAACCAACCTGCACTTTCCCAACGATGTCATCATAGATGCCTCTATGCCGGCGATGATTAGAACTTCTGGTCAAATGTGGAATAGTGAAGGGAAGCAACAAGACACTAAAGCGGTAATTCCAGACAGCAGTTATGCCGGAGTCTATCAAGAAGTGATTAATTTTTGTAAAGAACACGGTGCTTTTGATCCAACCACCATGGGAACAGTTCCTAACGTTGGTTTGATGGCTCAAAAAGCCGAAGAATACGGATCACATGATAAAACCTTTGAAATTCCAAAGGATGGTGAAGTTAAAGTGATCGATGCTAAAGGAAATACGCTCCTGCGCCATGCTGTGGAGGCTGGTGATATTTGGCGCATGTGTCAAACCAAAGATGCCCCCATTAGAGATTGGGTAAAATTAGCCGTCAACAGAGCAAAAGCATCCGGGATGCCGGCAATTTTTTGGTTAGATCAACACAGAGCGCACGATGCAGAACTCATCAAAAAAGTAAATGAATATCTGAAGGATCACGATACAGATGACCTACATATCGACATCATGTCGCCTGAAGAAGCCACACGCTTCACCCTACCCCGTCTTAAGAATGGAGAGGACACCATCTCTGTAACAGGGAATGTTTTGAGAGACTACAATACTGATTTATTTCCTATTCTGGAACTTGGAACCAGCGCAAAAATGCTTTCTATTGTGCCGTTGATGAATGGCGGAGGCTTATTTGAAACCGGTGCCGGTGGATCTGCTCCTAAGCACGTACAACAATTTGTCAAAGAAGCACACTTACGTTGGGATTCATTGGGTGAGTTCTTGGCCCTAGCAGTTTCCCTGGATCATTTAGGGGAAAAGACAGACAATAAAAAGGCGATCATTTTAGGTGAAGCACTGGATCAAGCAACTGAAAAGTTTTTACTGAACAAAAAATCCCCTTCGCGCAAAGTAAACGAATTGGACAACCGAGGAAGTCATTTTTACCTCGCCTTATATTGGGCCGAGGCTTTAGCTGAACAAGATAAAGATCAAGAGTTAAAACAACAGTTTACTAAACTTGCGGAGCAACTGCGTGAAAATGAGGAGCAGATCAATAAAGAATTGATTGATGCCCAGGGAGAGCCTAAAGAGTTGGGAGGATATTATTACCCTGCAGATGAAGTCGTTTCTAAAGCAATGCGCCCGAGTAAAACACTAAATGAGATTATTGGTTAGAAAACAGGTTTCTACCAATGTTATTTAATTCTTAATTTTCATAAACCCTATACTATAACCAACTGTATAGGGTTATTTTTATGCCCTAAGCTCAATTGATGATACAACGCTTTATAGTCTTCATGTTCTTTGTGAGCATTTCAGTTTCCCTTTCTGCACAACAAAAATACACCTTGAGTGGTACAGTTACCGATGCTTCTTCTAATGAAACGCTTATTGGAGTTAATATACTCATTCCGCAATTAAATACCGGAACCGTTTCCAACGAGTACGGATTCTATTCGATCACCTTACCAGAGGGAACTTACGAGGTGAGTATTAGATACCTTGGTTTCGCCAATGTCGATCAAACCATAACCTTAACCAATAATCAAAAACTCAATATTGAACTTTATGAGTCAGTCGAAAGCCTGGATGAAGTGGTCATCAAAGAAGATGTGGAAGAATTGAGTTTAGGTAAACCCCAGATGAGTGTGAATTCGCTTACGGCAGAAACGATAAAACAAATACCGGTGGTATTGGGTGAGGCAGATGTAATAAAATCTATCTTACTGCTTCCGGGAGTTACCAGTGGTGGTGAAGGAGCTTCAGGATTTAACGTTCGGGGAGGTAGTGCAGATCAAAATCTTATTCTCCTGGATGAAGCCATTATCTTTAACTCCTCTCATTTATTTGGCTTCTTTTCAGTATTTAATCCAGATGCCATCAAAGACATCAAACTCTATAAAGGAGGGATCCCTGCGCGTTACGGCGGCAGAGTCTCATCTGTGTTAGATATCTATCAGCGAGAAGGAAACAGTAAAGAACTTAAAGTAGAAGGTGGTATAGGAGCTGTAGCGAGTCGCTTATTGGTAGAGGGACCTATTATCAAAGATAAATTCTCCTATCTCTTTGGAGGTAGAGCTTCCTACGCGCACCTCTTTTTAAAATTGACTGATAACGATAATACCGCTTACTTTTATGACCTTAATACCAAATTAAAATATAAAGCGAACGAGAATAACAACTTGTATCTTTCAGGGTATTTTGGGAGAGATGTTTTTGCTATTTCAGAAAGTTTCGTCAACGTCTATGGCAATTCTACCTTAAACTTGAGATGGAACCACTTATTTTCAGATAAATTGTTCTCCAATCTTTCGCTTATCTATTCAGATTATTACTATGGCTTAGAGTTAGATTTTGTAGGTTTTCAGTGGAATTCAGGAATTCGAAACATAAACTTGAAATATGATTTTAAAAATTATGTTTCAGATAATTTTCAGCTTAACTACGGGATCAATAACATTTATTATCGCTTTAATCCCGGAGAAATTGAGCCCAACCGTGATGATTCTGGAATCGTTGCAGAAGAACTTACCAAGAAGTTTGCCAATGAATTTTCAGGATATATTGAAGCAGAGCACGGTATTACAGATGATTTGACACTTTCTTATGGGGTTAGATTGAGTCATTTTGCACGTTTTGGTCAGGATAAACTCAATGTCTATGCAAATAGCCCGGTCGAGTTCAACGAAGAGATTCAGATTTATGAAGAGGCCGAACCTATAGATGTCATTCAGCCGGAACGCAGTGAGGTGCTCAAAGACTTTTTTAACATTGAACCCAGGGTAGCTCTGGCCTACAGACTTAACGACAAGACATCGATAAAAGCAAGTTTTAATCGCATGGCGCAGTACCTGCACTTATTGTCAAACACCGCCTCTCCTACTCCGCTGGATGTATG
This sequence comes from Gangjinia marincola, assembly GCF_039523415.1. Classification (NCBI taxonomy): domain Bacteria; kingdom Pseudomonadati; phylum Bacteroidota; class Flavobacteriia; order Flavobacteriales; family Flavobacteriaceae; genus Gangjinia; species Gangjinia marincola. The sequence goes on along the minus strand of NZ_BAAAFG010000005.1, from coordinate 11,585 downwards.
GACACCAAGTGGTCCTTTTATAGAGCCTCAATTACTCAATCAATATGCAGTAGGATATTTTAAAAAATGGAAGAATAATACCTTTTCGCTTGAAGCGGAAGCTTTTTACAAAACCGTAGACAATCGCATTGATTATATTAATGGAGCAGATTTAATTGCAAATGATGATATTGAACAAGTTATTCTCAACGGTGAAGCCAGAGCATATGGAGTAGAGCTTCTATTTAGAAAAAATGAAGGTAGGTTTAAAGGTTGGTTAGCGTATACATTATCGCGATCAGAGCAACGAACTCCCGGAAGAACAGCAACAGAACCTGGTATAAATAATGGTGAATGGTATAATACTCCATTTGATAAAACACACGATATTTCTATCAATGCCTCCTATGATTTATCTAAAAAATGGACGTTTGGCGCGAACTTTTTATTCCAGACCGGGCAACCTACCAATTATCCTACAGGACAATACGTATATCAGGGATTGACTATCCCTACGTTTGGATTGCGTAATGCAGAGCGCTTACCCTCTTATCATCGCATGGATCTATCTGCGACTTTAAATCCCAGAAAAAATGAAAGCCGCAACTGGAAAGGACAGTGGGTATTTAGCATTTACAATGTCTATAACCGCATGAATGCAGCTTCCATTCGTTTTGAAGAAAATACAGATACAGGAAGAAATGAAGCCATTAGAACCAGCATCTTTGGGATCGTCCCATCGGTCACCTATAATTTTAAATTCTAGCCATGAAAAAATTCATTGTTTTGTTTTTGGTCATCTTGAGCATAACGGCATGTGAAGAGGTTGTTGATATTGATGTTCCTTTTGACGATGAGCGCCTAGTGATTGATGCAGCGTTTAAACTCATTATGAGTGAAAATGAACCTACCGTACGTGGTGAAGTTCGACTTCTTAAAACTGCTCCCTTTTTTGATGATGAGCTTCCGCCGGTTTTGGATGCTGACGTATTTATCACTGATCTAACTACAGGGCAGATTATAGAATTTACAGATGCTAACAATGACGGAGTATATTCGGCGCAGACCGAAGAGATTTTTCAACTTAATACAACCTATGAACTTACAGTAATTGCTGAAGGTAATACCTATAAAGCATCAACACAGCTAGTTCCAACCGTTCCTATTGATACGATTGAGCTAGGCGATACCGTAATTTTTGATGAAGATGACAAGGAAGTAAAAATAACCTTTACTGATATTGGCGCAAGAGAGGATTATTACTTGTTTGATTTTGGATTTGATAATCTACTTGGCACGACTGAAGATCGATTTTATGATGGACAGGAGTTTACATTTTCTTATTTCTACGAGGACCTCAATGAAGGGACACCGGTGACAATATCTATCATAGGCGTAGATAAGCAACACTATGATTTCTTAAATTTACTGATAGAGCAAAGCGGTCAGGATGGCGGCGGCCCTTTTGAAGCACCACCTGCTACCGTAAGAGGTAATATTATCAACACGACAAATACTGATGATTTTGCATTAGGTTATTTTAGCATTTCAGAAACGTACGAGTTTAGCATTGTTGTAGAATAATCTTTCTATTTTTACGGCATGACATTTACGCGTACAACAGAACTGGATTCTCATTATGATAATCTAGAGACAAAAAGCACCGCAGAACTATTGCTTGCTATCAATAAAGAAGACCAAACGGTACCCCAAGCGGTTAAAAAGGTAATTCCCCAGATTGAAGCACTCGTTCAACAAATCGTGCCAAGACTCAAAGAAGGTGGCAGACTTTTCTACATTGGTGCAGGAACCAGTGGGAGGTTGGGTATCGTAGATGCAAGTGAATGCCCTCCAACATTTGGTGTATCTCCAGATTTAGTTATTGGACTTATTGCAGGAGGAGACGATGCTATACGCTCAGCTGTAGAATTTGCCGAGGACAGCACCAACCAATCCTGGAAGGATTTACAGCGTCATCATATCTCATCCAGAGATGTGGTGATAGGTATCGCGGCCTCGGGCACTACTCCCTATGTGATTTCTGGACTTAAAGCATGCAATGAAAACAGTATTCTTACCGGTTGCATTACCTGCAATGCAGGAAGTCCGTTGGCTAAAACGGCCCTATATCCCATTGAAGTTGTTGTAGGGCCAGAGGTCGTAACAGGAAGTTCACGTATGAAAGCAGGCACAGCCCAAAAGCTCATTCTCAATATGATTTCTACTACAACCATGATCAAACTAGGTCATGTAAAAGGAAATAAGATGGTAGATATGCAGCTTAGCAATGATAAGCTGGTTGAACGTGGTATACGCATGATCATGAATGAAACGAAGGTAGATCAACCTGAAGCTGCCCGACTCTTAAATCAAACCGGAAGCGTTCGTAAAGCAATCGATACCTATTACAATGAAACACACTAACCGCGAAGTCTTAGGAAAAGGAATTAAATTTATGGCGATGGCACTTCCCTGCATTGCTTTAGGACCTATGGTACTTTTTAGTGCCTTTAAAAATCAGGATCACGCCCTGTTCATCCCGGTATTGGGTGTTGGAATCTTTTTTTTCTTCCTGGCTATTTATCTAATGTTTAAAGGAATACGTACGATTTTAAAATCTATGTTTGATTGATTGTACGCACACCATGTAACAAAGAGCGCAGACATTCGTCATACTTGTAATTCTAAATTACGCTCTCTTGCAAACAATTTTAACTCTAAATAACCTCACCAAGCGTTTTGGAGCTCTTACCGCTGTTGACAACCTAACCTTTACGATTCAAAAAGGCAATGTTTATGGTATTTTAGGTCCTAACGGAAGTGGTAAGTCCACAACACTTGGAATGGTACTCAACGTAGTGAATAAATCTGGTGGGGATTATCAATGGTTCGATGGAACTATGGATACCCATGAAGCCTTAAAAAAAGTAGGTGCAATTATTGAGCGTCCCAACTTCTATCCATACATGACAGCTAAGCAAAATCTTAACCTGGTCTGTAAAATTAAAGGAGTGACCAACGAGAAAATTGAAGAAAAGCTGGATGTAGTTGGGTTGTTAGATCGTAAAGACAGTAAATTTAAAACCTTCTCTTTAGGAATGAAGCAACGTCTTGCCATTGCCTCTGCCCTACTCAATGACCCTGAGATTCTTATTCTGGATGAACCTACGAATGGACTTGACCCGCAGGGAATTCATCAAATTAGAGAAATCATAAAAAATATTGCCGCAAATGGTACAACAATTTTACTTGCCTCTCACCTCTTGGATGAAGTAGAAAAAGTATGTAGCCATGTAGTTATCATTCGAAAAGGAAAAATGCTCTATGCAGGACGTGTGGATGAAATGAATGCCAGTCACGGTTTCTTTGAGTTAAAATGCAATGATCTGGCTCTTCTAAAAACCACCTTAGAACATCATGAAGCCTTTGACCGGGTAAATGATCAAAATGGCATGTTGACCGCTTTTTTAAATCAGCCTTTAGAAGCTAGTGATCTCAATCACCTCCTGCATCAAAAAGGCATCCTATTATCGCACTTAGTGAAACGAAAGGAGAGCTTAGAAGAGCAGTTCTTAGAATTAACCAAACAATCCTGATCACATGCTTAGACTACTCAACATAGAATTTCACAAGTTAAAATATAGTAAGTCTGCGCGGGTTCTGACGATAACTTATTTTATTCTCATCACTTTTATCGCACTATTCGCTTCAATTAAGTTTGAATTTGGAATGATCAACTTTAGACTGGCAGATCAGGGTATATTTAATTTCCCGCTAATCTGGCACTTTAATGCATACTTTGTGGCGTTTTTAAAACTATTCTTAGCTATAGTAATTGTATCCATGATGTCCAATGAATATAGTAACCGCACGTTAAAGCAAAACTTGATTGACGGACTAAGCAAAAAAGAATTTATTCTCTCCAAATTTTATACTGTATTGGTCTATGCGGGAATCTCTGCTATTTTCTTATTTGTGGTTTCACTGATTCTTGGGTTGGCCTTTTCAGATTATACGGAGTTCTCTATCATCATTCGTGACCTGGAGTACATCCCTGCATATTTTGTAAAGTTAACTGCCTTTTTTAGCATGTGCTTGTTTTTGGGTATGTTGGTAAAACGCTCTGCGTTTGCCTTAGGTTTTTTAGTGGTTTGGTGGATTGCAGAAAGCATCCTTAAAGTAGTGTTAGGGGTAAAAATCTTTGATGATTTTGACAAAGCAGGTCAGGTCATGCAATTTTTCCCGCTGGAATCCATGGCAAATCTTGTGGTAGAGCCTATTTCAAGATTAGGAGCAATCAAAAGCGCTGCCAATCAACTAGGATCAGAGTTTACAAAAGATTATGGCATCCAATGGTACCAAATCGTTATTGCGCTAGCCTGGACAGCAATTTTTATTTATCTCTCATACGCGTTGCTCAAGAAAAGAGATTTATAGTACGGATATTCTTTGCGCTTAATATGTATATTTGAAAGCGTATGAAAAAAATAGTTCTTTTTATCCTTTTATCTTCTGTAACAGGCATCTTTGCTCAGCAAATTGAACCCTTAAGTCAGTTTGCGGGACGATATGATTATATTGCGATTGGTAATACGATGAACGTTACAGAAAATGACCCAACCCAGGACTGTATTGTTCTAACCACATCAACCGCAGAACTAACATTACAAAACAATCAAACCGTTATTGCAGCTTACCTCTACTGGGCGGGATCTGGACAAGGGGATCTTAATGTGACGCTTAATGGAACAAATATTTCAGCTGAGCGAACCTTTAATGATGCCATAGACGATCAACGGGTGTTTTTTGGAGGATTTACAGATGTCACTTCATTTGTTCAAACGTCGGGGAACGGTCCATACACGCTATCAAATTTAGATGTTAGTGCGGTAATTGATGACTACTGCCCCACGGCCACAAATTTTGCTGGTTGGTCCATTGTAATTGTGTATGAGGATCCCACGCTTCCTTTGAATCAAGTCAATGTATTTGATGGTTTTGAAAGTGTATTTGCGGGAAATACACAACTAAACATTACCCTGGAAAATTTAAATGTCATAGATAATGAGGACGCAAAAATCGGATTTCTCGCCTGGGAAGGTGACAGTGCATTGGCTGTAAATGAAACCCTGAGTATCAACGGACAAATCCTGAGTAATCTACCACTAAATCCAAGCGCTAACGCATTTAATGGTACGAATAGTTTTACAGATTCAAATGAATTATATAATATGGATATTGATTTCTTCAATATTCAAAACACCATTAATCCGGGAGATGATACCGCACTTATACAGCTCACCAGCGGTCAGGATTACGTCATCGTAAATAATATCATAACGGTATTAAACAGCCAGGTACCTGATGCTACCGTGAGCATTATTAATACAACGCCATTATGCCTAGCATCGTTGACAGAAGTTACCTATACGGTTTCAAATACGTTAGGAACTGACCCTTTACCTCAAGGCATTCCCATAGCGTTTTATGCGGATGACATATTTTTGTTTACCGTACCGCTGGAGATAACACTCCTACCCGGTCAAAGTACACAACAAACCACCGATGTTACGATCCCGGCAGGAGTACCGCCAGTATTCACGTTGGTAGTGGTTGCCGATGATGCCGGTGGAGGCAATGGCACAGTAGCAGAATTAGATGAAGAGAATAACAGTGACAGCATTGAGTTACTCAACCCCAGTCCGTTCCCGGCGGGAGATCTGGAAGATATTTTTATATGTGATGAACCCTCTAACGATGGAGTGGTTATTGCTGATTTAACGCCAACATTAGATATCGCTCAAGGTGATGTTGACAACATATCAATTTCTTTCCATCTTTCAGAGGATGAGGCTATTGCCAGTCAAAATCCCATAAGTCCAATAAGCGAAGTAACCCTAACTGAGCCCCAACAGACCATCTATGTAAGAGTGGAGGATAATACTAACGACTCTTGCTTTAGCGTAACGCCTTTTGATATTTTTATCATCTATCAACCGGTGGTGCAGGATATTTTTGATTTGAGTGTCTGTGACGACACCAGCAATGATGAGAGCGCACTATTTGATCTTACAGAAGTTGGTGAAGCCATTGTCGGCGGTCAAGCCGAAGTCACACTTTCTTTTTTCGCTAATGCGGAAGATGCCCAACAAGCCATGAATGAGCTTCAAGCTATAGAAGCATTTACCAATACATCAAATCCGCAAGAAATTTTTGTGCGATTAGAAAATGCCGAAGGTTTTACCTGCGAGGTAATTGATTCCTTCTTAATTAGTGTATTGTCTATTCCAGAAGTTGAAACCCTCACCGGTCTTACCGAGTGTAATGAAGGTAATGAACTAGCCACCTTTAATTTACAGGATGCCGAAGCACAATTTATCAATGACTTATCTGCCGATGAATTTATACAAGGCTATTACCTTACTCAAGCTGACGCCAGCTTCATGGAAAATGAGATTTTGATGCCGTCGCAATATCAAAATACCGGCGATCCTCAAGAGATTTTTATTAGGATAGGTCGAAATGATGAAGGTGCTTGCTATACGGTAAAGCGCGTCGTGATCCAGACAGAAAACTGTCCGCCGTTTATCCCACAAGGTTTTTCTCCCAATGGGGATGGCGTGAATGATACTTTTGATATTACAGGCCTCTATGATATTTTTAAGGAGTTTGAAGTACAGGTTTTTAATCGGTATGGCAGTACCATTTACAAAGGAAATAATGATATCCCTGCCTGGGATGGAACGCCCAATGAAGGATTAGGAGGGAATGAATTACCTACCGGCACGTATTACTATATTCTAAACCTCAATGATCCCGATTATCCTGAACCCTATAAGGGCTGGGTGTATTTGAATAGGTAATTATTCCATTCTCGTTATTTTGATCCCCAAAAACGGGACAGGCAAGCGAAGCGATATATTTAGGTCATTTCGACAGAGCGAAGCGATGAGAAATCTGCCGACTAGGAACTACATTAAAATCTTGGTTACCAACAATAAGATTTCTCACGCTCCCCACCAACAAGTTGGGGATCGGTTCGAAATGACTGTTTGTTTTTGACGTTAAGATTTTTCAAACACTGCATTCGGTTCGAAATGACAGCTGGTAAAGTTATTTCTAACTAAAAAAATAAGACAGGCAAGCGAAGCGATATATTTAGGTCATTTCGACAGAGCGAAGCGATGAGAAATCTGCCGTCTAGGAACTGCAATCTATTATACTTTGCTTAAGTTAAAAAAGAAATATTTAGCTATGCTTAATCCCTATCATGTTTACTTCATAACCAATAAAAACAAGACCGTCTTGTATGTAGGCGTGACTAATGATATCCAGCGTAGACTATCACAACATTATTTTGATAGTGAGCATACCAAAAAATCTTTCGCAGGAAGATATAATTGCTATTACTTAATTTATTTCGAATCTTTTGACACACCGAAAGAGGCCATAGATCGTGAGAAAGAAATTAAAAAATGGAGAAGAGAAAAGAAAGATAAACTTATTAGTTCTTTTAATCCAAATTGGGATTTTCTCAATGATCAAGTATTTTGAGTATCGTTTTGTCATTTCGACAGAGAGAAGCGATTAGAAATCTGCCGACTAGGAACTGTATTAAAATCTTGGTTAGCAACAATAAAATTTCTCACACTCCCCACCAACAAGTTGGAGATCGGTTCGAAATGACAGCTGGTAAAGTCTTTCTAACCAAAAAGATAAGACAGGCAAGCAAAGTGATATATTTAGGTCATTTCGACAGAGCGAAGCGACGAGAAATCTGCCGACTAGGAACTGTACTAAAATCTTGGTTAGCAACAATAAGATTTCTCACACTCATTGCATTCGGTTCGAAATGACAGCTGGTAAAGTCTTTCTAACCAAAAAGATAAGACAGGCAAGCAAAGTGATATATTTAGGTCATTTCGACGGAGCGAAGCGACGAGAAATCTGCCGACTGGGAACTGTACTAAAATCTTGGTTAGCAATAATAAGATTTCTCACACTCATTTCATTCGGTTCGAAAGGACAGCTGGTAATTTCATTTCTAATCAAAAAGATAAGACAGGCAAGCGAATCGATATATTTAGGTCATTTCGACGGAGCGAAGCGACGAGAAATCTGCCGACTGGGAACTGTACTAAAATCTTGGTTAGCAATAATAAGATTTCTCACACTCATTTCATTCGGTTCGAAAGGACAGCTGGTAATTTCATTTCTAATCAAAAAGATAAGACAGGCAAGCGAATCGACATATTTAGGTCATTTCGACGGAGCGAAGCGACGAGAAATCTGCCAACTAGGAACTGCATTAAAATCTTGGTTAGCAACAATAAGATTTCTCACACTCCCCACCAACAAGTTGGGGATCGGTTCGAAAGGACTAATGTTATGATTTCGGGAAGGGATAGCAGCGGCATCCCTCCCCAACGTAATTGGGCAGGATACAGCGGATAGCCCGGTCCCCAATATGTTGGGGATCACGCCAAAAAATTTAAAACCTTCACATCGTATTAGTAATTTCTAGGTACATCTGTCGTATTTTTGGTTTCTTATCATTTTTGCATGAAATTTACGTTAGAATCTTCATTTCAGCCCACCGGGGACCAACCGGAAGCCATCAAACAATTAGTTGCGGGCATTGAGCAACAGGACAGATATCAAACCCTGTTAGGGGTAACCGGATCTGGTAAGACCTTTACCGTGGCGAATGTGGTAAAAGAAGTGCAACGACCCACCCTGGTCCTGGCGCACAACAAAACCCTGGCGGCACAGTTATATTCTGAGTTCAAACAATTTTTCCCTCAAAATGCGGTAGAGTATTTTGTGTCGTACTACGATTACTATCAACCGGAAGCATTTATCCCCTCCAGCGGAACATACATTGAAAAAGATCTATCAATTAATGAGGAGATTGAAAAAATGCGGCTTAGTACCACCTCTTCCCTACTTAGCGGTCGACGTGATGTATTGGTGGTTGCCAGTGTAAGTTGTTTGTACGGGATTGGTAACCCCATTGAGTTTCAAAAAAATGTGATTTCGCTTAAAAAAGATCAGGTACTTTCACGTACTAAACTACTGCACCGCCTGGTACAATCACTTTATTCGCGTACCACGGCAGAGTTCAAACGCGGAAACTTTAGGATTAAGGGAGATACCGTAGATATCTTTCCCGGGTATGCAGATGATGCGTTTAGGGTACATTTTTTTGGGGATGAGATTGAAGAAGTAGAAGCTTTTGATCCCAAAACCAATGAGGTATTAGAAAAGTACGATCGTTTAAATGTATATCCCGCCAACATGTTCGTGACTTCGCCTGATGTGCTTAATGGCGCTATCCAGCAAATTAGCATTGATTTGGGCAAACAGGTGGAGTACTTTAAAGAAATTGGGAAGCCACTGGAGGCTAAACGCCTGGAGGAGCGCACTAATTTTGACCTGGAGATGATCAGGGAACTGGGCTATTGCAGCGGGATTGAAAACTACTCCAGGTACCTGGACGGGAGAGCACCCGGCACCCGGCCCTTTTGCTTGTTAGATTACTTTCCAGATGATTATTTGATGATCATTGATGAGAGCCACGTAACCATTCCGCAAGTTTCTGCCATGTACGGTGGGGATCGATCCAGAAAAGAGAATTTGGTGGAGTATGGGTTTCGGCTTCCGGCAGCGATGGATAACCGCCCGTTGAAGTTTGAAGAGTTTGAAACACTTCAGAATCAGGTGATTTATGTAAGTGCGACTCCGGCAGATTATGAATTAGGCAAGTCTGAAGGGGTGTATGTAGAACAGGTGATCAGGCCAACAGGATTACTGGACCCGATTATTGAGGTGCGTCCCAGTCTCAATCAAATTGATGATTTGATTGAAGAGATACAACAGCGCGTAGATAAAGATCAACGTGTTTTGGTCACTACGCTGACTAAGCGAATGGCCGAAGAGTTGGCAAAATACTTAACGCGTATTAATGTACGCTGTCGTTATATTCATAGTGATATCGACACGTTAGAACGGGTAGAGATTATGCAGGACTTGCGTAAGGGCATTTTTGATGTCTTGATAGGAGTAAACTTATTGCGTGAGGGATTAGACCTGCCCGAAGTTTCGCTAGTCGCCATCCTGGATGCTGATAAAGAAGGCTTTTTACGCAGCAACCGTTCACTGACTCAAACGATTGGTCGCGCAGCGCGTCATTTAGAGGGAAAAGCTATTATGTATGCTGATAAAATTACGGACAGCATGCAAAAAACCATCGATGAAACCGAATACCGACGCAACAAGCAGTTGACGTATAATAAAGAACATGGCATCACCCCTACTGCGCTAAACAAGTCACTGGACAATGCATTAGCCGGAAAGAAAGTAGAACCCTATACCTTTGAACACGCTCCTACGTTAAAGGCAGCAGAAAAAGAGGTACAGTATTTTAGCAAGGATCAATTACAGGATCGGGTCAAATTATTGCGCAGGGATATGGAAAAAGCGGCCAAGGAGCTGGATTTTATGACGGCAGCAAAGTTACGTGATGAGATTAAGATGATCCAGGATAAAATGAAGTCTGAAGAGGTTTAGAGACTGTCTAATGGGCTAATGATGGTAGAAAGATTGGCGGTTGTAATCTGTGTATAGATCAACGTAGTTTTAATATTAGCATGACCTAAGAGCTTTTGAATATGTGCAATACCTGTTCCTTGTTCTAAAAGATGGGTCGCAAAGCTATGTCTAAGCGAATGAAGGTTGACGTTCTTTCTTATATTAGCCCTTTTGCAAGACGCCTTAAATATTTGTCGTACACTATTAGCAGAATATTTTCCTCCTTTTTGCCCTTCAAACAGAAAATCTTTAGGCTTATGCTGTTTTACATACTCCCGCAAAAGATGTAACGCCTTAATGGATAATAAGGTATACCTGTCTTTTTTTCCTTTAGCTGCCTTAACGTAGATGACCATACGTTTAGAATCGATATGATTGATCTTTACATTAATTAACTCCCCTACTCTAAGGCCACTGCTATACAGCAATGTTAGCATAGCTCTATGCTTTATATTGTGTGTTTTATGGAGTAAGGCTGTGATTTCTGCTTTATCAAGTACTTGAGGTAATGCAGATTCGCGGCGTGTAACCGCTAATTGAGTTACATTAAGATGCCGTTGATACATCTCTTTGTAAAACAGATTTAATCCACCTACAATTTGTCTTTGGTAGGATGCTGAAATTTCTTTTTCTCGTATTAGAGTTAAGATAAACTGTTGTATTTGCTTATCAGAAATAGATTCTAGCGAAATATCGCTATAGTGATGAGACAATAATTTGACGGCATTACTATAGCTTGCTTTAGTTTGAGGACTATAGCGCTTTATATCCATTATTTGCCCAAAATCGACTATATCCTGCATAATGTTAAAAATACAATATTTACTGAATTTTAGTGCTTTATATACTTTAAAATGATATAATCACCTATTTTTATATAACTTGCGTTTATAAACGAGTTGAAGGCAATGGCCCAAGGGGGACGCAAAAATCACGCACGCTGTGCGTTTCCCTTTTTGCTCCATCGCCTTCAACGGGATTTGTACATCGCACCCCATTTGAATCTAATTGTCTAT
>NZ_BAAAFG010000004.1:0-639 GCF_039523415.1 Gangjinia marincola | reverse complement strand
CAGGGATTCCATTTCCATTTCCATCTATAAATTCACTATCCTTAGTTAATACGATGGTTGCTGTCTGCGGAATGTCAAGTACAGTAGGGTCATTGGTTGGGTCACCATCGGTATTTCCGTTCCCATCTGGAGTCTCAACCGTCTCATCTCCTGCATCTGAAACATCTGTCGTAGATAAACCTATCACCGTATCATCGACTTCAATCGTTGCGCTGTTCTGCACAAAACCATCATCCACATTATCTTGTGTCAATACATAGATATCGGTCAACGTTCCTGTCGCAGTCTCACCCGGATCAAGCGTGGTATTGTCAAATACGATTCCGCTGGCATCAAACAATGGATCAGTCAATACAAAGTTTGTGATCGTTACATTACCCGTATTCGTTACGACGAAGGTATAGGTTACCGTATCGCCCGCATCGATTACTCCATCACCACCATCATCAATCACGCCGGTTTTAGTGAGCGTTACATTAATCACTTGTTGTAAGGGCTCTACCGTAGGATCATCATCTGCTCCTGTATCATCAGCAGGATTCAATGAATCTGAAACATCTGTCGCAGTCAATCCGTTTGGTCCATCCGCAGTTACAGTAGCTGAATTTACTACTTCACCGTTATTGATATCTGATTGTT
>NZ_BAAAFG010000003.1:0-1902 GCF_039523415.1 Gangjinia marincola | reverse complement strand
GTAGTCTCAGGCAGACTCGAACTGCCGACCTCTACATTATCAGTGTAGCGCTCTAACCAGCTGAGCTATGAGACTGTCTCTTATAAAACAGAATATAGATGAAGAATTATAGACCAAAAAAATAAATCCTTTATCTATTCTCTCTTCTCTACTATCTATTGTATTTATAATAATTAATTGACAGGAATTAAAACTGAAAAAGACACTCTCGATACAAGTAACAATTTAATCTATTGTATCATCTGTGTGCTAACTTAATAGCATCTTTCTCTAGAAAGGAGGTGTTCCAGCCGCACCTTCCGGTACGGCTACCTTGTTACGACTTAGCCCCAGTTACTAGTTTTACCCTAGGCCGCTCCTTGCGGTGACGGACTTCAGGTACCCCCAGCTTCCATGGCTTGACGGGCGGTGTGTACAAGGCCCGGGAACGTATTCACCGGATCATGGCTGATATCCGATTACTAGCGATTCCAGCTTCACGCAGTCGAGTTGCAGACTGCGATCCGAACTGTGACCGGCTTTATAGATTCGCTCCTAGTCACCTAGTGGCTGCTCTCTGTACCGGCCATTGTAGCACGTGTGTAGCCCAGGACGTAAGGGCCGTGATGATTTGACGTCATCCCCACCTTCCTCACGGTTTGCACCGGCAGTCTCGTTAGAGTCCCCAACTTTACTTGATGGCAACTAACGACAGGGGTTGCGCTCGTTATAGGACTTAACCTGACACCTCACGGCACGAGCTGACGACAACCATGCAGCACCTTGTAGGTAGTCCGAAGAAAAGGCTATCTCTAGCCTATGCAACCTACATTTAAGCCCTGGTAAGGTTCCTCGCGTATCATCGAATTAAACCACATGCTCCACCGCTTGTGCGGGCCCCCGTCAATTCCTTTGAGTTTCATTCTTGCGAACGTACTCCCCAGGTGGGATACTTATCACTTTCGCTTAGCCACTCAGCACTCAATTGCACCGAACAGCTAGTATCCATCGTTTACGGCGTAGACTACCGGGGTATCTAATCCCGTTCGCTACCTACGCTTTCGTCCATCAGCGTCAATATACTGTTAGTGATCTGCCTTCGCAATCGGTATTCTGTGTAATATCTATGCATTTCACCGCTACACTACACATTCTAACCACTTCACAATAATTCAAGAACAACAGTATCAATGGCAATTCTATGGTTGAGCCACAGACTTTCACCACTGACTTATTATCCCGCCTACGGACCCTTTAAACCCAATGATTCCGGATAACGCTTGCATCCTCCGTATTACCGCGGCTGCTGGCACGGAGTTAGCCGATGCTTATTCATAGAGTACCGGCATCGAACCACACGTGATCCTTATTCTTCCTCTATAAAAGCAGTTTACAACCCATAGGGCAGTCTTCCTGCACGCGGCATGGCTGGATCAGGATTCCTCCCATTGTCCAATATTCCTCACTGCTGCCTCCCGTAGGAGTCTGGTCCGTGTCTCAGTACCAGTGTGGGGGATCCCCCTCTCAGGGCCCCTACCTATCGCTGTCTTGGTGAGCCGTTACCTCACCAACTAACTAATAGGACGCATACTCATCTTATACCACCGAAGTTTTAAAATAGTCTCCATGCGAAAACTACTTACCATGGGGGATTAATCCAAATTTCTCTGGGCTATACCCCTGTATAAGGTAGATTGTATACGCGTTACTCACCCGTGCGCCACTCGTCAGCAAAATAGCAAGCTATTTCCTGTTACCGTTCGACTTGCATGTGTTAGGCCTGCCGCTAGCGTTCATCCTGAGCCAGGATCAAACTCTTCATCGTTGTCTCTTTAACAATACAACAAATTAAATCTTAATCGCTACTCTTAATCTCAAATGAACTTTTATCAGTCTTAATTCTTTTTTCTTACCAAGTATACC
>NZ_BAAAFG010000002.1:405156-488793 GCF_039523415.1 Gangjinia marincola | reverse complement strand
AGAGCGAAGGCGAAAACTAGAGCGGAGGTGTAAACAAACTTTTTCATAATAGTAGGATTTTGGTATTGTTATTTCGTATTGACAAGACAAACATACGACACAGAACACATGTGAACGACAAAATGCATATATATTTAACAATAAATTAACAAATAGAATGATCAAGCGGGGTTAAAGATGATCATAAATCGCGCTAAAATAATTTTATAACTATCATGATATCAGCATTATAATTACTAAATAAACAGTTAAACGAGTTGACGAGTGTATTTCATCGATGAAAGTTCATTGTGTCGGTGAAGTACAAGTAATGAATAATGCTTTAGTAAATTTGTTTCATCACAGGGCCTGTTTCTTTAGAGAAATCCTTTCTATTATATGTAATATCAAATCTTGGATCTGAAACGTAGGGCATACGTTTAAGCATCGTGACTTCAATGGTTATAAAATCAAATTCTGAAACTACCTTACCTGTAATTTTATAAATACCTTTTCCACTAAAGGGATACCTTTTAGCTACAGGCGGAAAATGAACTGTATCTACCCAGTAGCCTTTATAATCTAGAAAAGTTCCAAAGTACATTCGATCTCCTTTTGAAGTGCGTGTATTTTTAGCTGTGACTAAATATCCATAGATAATAATTTGTTCATTGATATAATTAGCTAAATCATCTGCTGCAAGTGTTGAAGAGATTGATTTTTCCAGTAGAATAAAAGGATATTGAAGTGTAAAGTGTAATAATTCTAATTGATCAAAAGCTTCTTCTAAGGGAGTAATATTAAAAGCAGGTAATGAAACTTTTTTAGAACCTAGCTTAAATAATTTTTGTTGGTTGTTATTTGTATAGCTGATATGATGAGATCGATAAGCTTCCCATAACAAAGTGCGTTTGTCTTTTCCAAAACTTCTCATTGCATCAATACGTATTAGCAGATCAAGTTGGTCTATGCTAAGTGAAACGCGTTCCATAAAATCATCCATAGAGATGAATGATTTAAAGATTCGTGCATTTACTATAGCGATCATATTTCGCTTTTCTAATCCTTGAATGTGTTGAAATCCCAGGTAAATGTCTTTTCCTGTAATAGTGGTTTCAATATTACTTTTTTCAATACACGGTGGGTGAATTGTAGCGCCGTGTTTTTTTGCTTCATGAATGTAGGTGTCAACCCTATAAAATCCACCTCCATTATTTATGGTAGCTACCATATACTCTAATGGATAATAACATTTTAGAAAAAGACTTTGATAGGATTCAACAGCATATGATGCAGAGTGTCCTTTAGCAAAAGCATATCCTGCAAAACTTTCAATTTGTCTCCATACTTCAAAGATTACTGTATCAGGTTCGCCGTTTTTTCTACAGTTGGAAATGAATTTATTTTTTACTGTTTGAAACTCTTCCCGCGATCTGTATTTACCGCTCATTCCTCTTCGTAAAACATCTGCTTCTCCAAGATCGAGATTAGCATAATGATGAGCTACTTTTATAACGTCTTCTTGATACACCATTACGCCATAGGTATCTGGCATTATATTCCATAAAACCGGATGAGCTTTTTTTCTTCGTTCAGGATATTTATGTCGTAAAATATATTCGCGCATCATTCCGCTCTTTGCGACTCCGGGGCGTATGATAGAGCTTGCTGCTACTAATGATAAATAGTTATTTACACCAAGTTTTTTTAACAACATGCGCATTGCCGGAGATTCTACATAAAAGCATCCAATACATTCAGCTTTGGAGATCATCTTGTTAATCCTTTTATCGGTAAAAAAAGGCTTTGCATAATGAATGTCTGGCAGAGTTACATCGGGATGGTTTTTTTTGATAATAGCGATAGCATCTTTAATTTTTCCCAAACCGCGTTGGCCTAAAATATCAAATTTATAGAGTCCTATATCTTCAGCAATGTGCATATCAAATTGCACCGTAGGGAATCCCTTAGGAGGTAGGTTTGTAGCAGAAAAATAATGAATTGGTTTTTCTGAAATTAGAATACCCGCTGCATGAATGCTTATATAATTTGGTTTTCCGTTCAAGTGCGTGGCATACTTCAATACTAATTTAGATAGCTCATCCAGTGTATTCAAATTGTATTTTCCATCACTTAATTTATCAATCTCATGTTTAGGTAGTCCAAATACTTTCCCTAATTCTCTAACAGCTCCACTGTGTTTGAACGTTACGTAGGCTCCTAACAAAGCAGCATGATAGTTCGTTCCAAAGGTCTCAAAAATGTATTTGGTGACATCTTCACGATCCCAGGTTGAAAAGTCAATATCAAAATCTGGCGGACTTGAACGATAAAGGTTCATAAATCGTTCAAAATATAGATCAAGCTCAATGGGGTCTACATCTGTGATTCCTAATAAATATGCCACGATACTGTTTGCACCACTCCCTCTTCCTACGTGGTAGAAATCTTTTTCTTTTGCATAGCAAATAATTTTCCAGTTGATTAAGAAAAAACTTACATAATCCTGTTGTTTAATCAGTAAAAGTTCTTTTTTAAGGCGTTCTTGAATTTCTATAGTAATTTCATCGTATCGTACAGGCAATTGTTGCTGGCATAACTTTACAAGGGTTGAATAATCAGCTTCAGGCGAACCAAATACAGTTTTTAAGTTTTGATTTTTTCGACGTGGACCAAAATCAAAGTGAATTGTGCAATCCTGTAGAAGCTTTTCAGTATTTTTTATAATTCCAGGGTAATCAGCAAAATTTCCGCATAAATCATTTATAGGAATCATTTTATGAGTTGGAGATCCTTGTTCTTCCTTTGGAAGCTTACTCAATAACACATTTTTATCTATTGCCCTAAGTAAGCGATGAATATTATATTCCTTCTTGTTTCTAAAGCTAACGGTATGTAGTATAACTAGTTTTTCTTTATATAAACTTAGCTTAGAAAACCGAAGCTTATTAATATCTTCGATACGTATACCGATGTATTCATTTGTAGAGAAATAGTTCTTTTCATAGGTCAACACTTGTTCAAAAGGATAAATGACATGACAATATTTAAAATAGGGTGCTTGAGCGGGAAACTCTTTTTTGTGGTGTAAATGATCTGATAGAAATTGATTTAGTTCTAAGAAACCTTCGTTATTTTTTGCCAAGCAAACGTATAGTTGCTGATTTTGATTTCTAACGTCAATACCGACACCAGGAATAATATTATTTTTTTGAGCTATTCGAACAAAATTCAAACATCCTGATGTGTTATTAATATCAGTTAAGATAAACTGCTTTAGTCCTTGTTGCAGGGCAAGTTGTATTAGGTCATCTTCTGCAATTGTCCCATAACGTAAACTATAATACGAGTGATTATTAAGAAACATATCTGCTTATTGATGTCTATGCGCAAGTACAATTGGCGGTTCACCGTTGAATGGATTGGTAAAATTACCTATGGTTTTAGCGCCTTTACCAATGGTAGCAGCTCTTGTGATACTTCGATCTCCAAACCGTATTCGTATATCATCCATCGCCCGGTATAAGTTCACCGTTTTTTTCTCATCATCGAATAAATTAATTTGATACGTGCCTGCTGTCAATGCGCTATAGCGAACACCTACCAGTCTAATGAGCATCCTACGCTCATAAAGCCGCTCAAATAACTCTATTACTTTTGGGATTAGATGATGGTCAGCAGAGGTGTAGGGGATTTTGAGCTGTTTTGAATAGGTTTGAAAATCAGAATACCTGATTTTTACGGTAATACATGAAGTTAATTTCCCACCGCGTCTTAATTGAAATGCTAAATTTTCGGCCATCGCTATAAGGGTAGTTTTGAGCATGGTAAGATCAATCGTATCTTGGCCATAAGTACGCTCACTTGAGATAGATTTACGTTCATGATATTGAGTCAATGGACTGTGATCAATACCCTGTGCCCGCTGCCAGATAATTTGTCCATTTTTTCCAAACACAACCTGCATCATTTCAAGAGGCATTTGTTGTACTGTATTAACTGTTTTTATCCCCATGTTACATAATGTTCTAAATGTTTTTTCGCCTACCATGGGAATCTTCTTAACAGAAAGCGGTGCTAGAAAAGCCTTTTCAAATCCGGCATCAATTTTTATTTGATTGTTTGGTTTTGCTTCATTTGTCGCAACTTTTGAAACTGTTTTATTGATCGATAATCCAAAAGAGATAGGCAATCCAGAATCCTTAATAATTTTAGTCCTGAGTTCTGATGCAAATTTGTAACAACCAAAAAAGCGATCCATACCGGTAAGATCTGCATAGAATTCATCTACACTAGACTTTTCTAGTACGGGGACATGGCTTTGAAGGATTTCGGTTACTTGTTTAGAGAATTTTGTATAAGTTCCTGCATTTCCCCTAATGTAAATTGCATCAGGACAAATCTCACGCGCCATTTTCATAGGCATCCCAGAATGTACCCCATACGCACGTGTTTCATAACTTGCTGCACTCACAACGCCGCGGTCCCCTGTCCCGCCAACAATGACAGGTTTATTATTTAGCCTGCTATCAAGCAATCGTTCACAGGATACAAAAAAAGTATCTAAGTCTAGATGGAGAATAGTTCTTAACATATTATGGAATAAAAACAAAATTATGGATTTATTCCATTTAAAATCCAATAGAGGGATATTTTTTAGTTAAATTTAAATAGGGCTTCAATTATCAACTGCTATGTACTATTCAAGTATTTATACGTGAGTTTTAGATTTTTATAGAAAACTCAATACATTACATATAAAAAGTATCTCTATTTTAATGTAGGAGACATAAAAAAACCCCACTTAAAATAAGTGAGGTTCATATAGCATAAAAAATTGTCTTAGAATGAGTAACTCAGTCCAATCAACCAATAGCTTTGTATTTCATTATCTATGGAGTCAAATGTAGGTTGTTCAAAATCAGCAGGAGGAGGATCAGATACAGCCGCAAGTGCCTGAGCTCTTTCAAAAGCCAGTGTTTCTTGTGAATTGTCTCTTAGACCCAATTCAAACCCAAGCCCAATTCCTTTCCAAAAAGTGTAGTTTAATGTGTTTATCCACGTCCAATTAGATAAATCAGAATCCTCATAGCTTTGAAAAGTAGAAAAATTACTTTTTAGATTGAGCTTTCCAATTTTACGAGTATAATCTGCAACTATTTTGGCACCTAATGATGATTGAAATATTTCGTCATTATCAGCAAAAACAAAGTTATAGTTTAGAGGATGAGCAACGATGATTAAATTTGTAATAGGTTTCCATGTGGCCCCGATCCCTACATCCAAATAACCAGGATTATTTGTATTATCTAAAAGTGTTGTTCTATATTCTGCCAATGCAGAAGCAAACAATTTCTTAGTAATGGTTCTACCATATAATGTTGAAATATTAAAGACATCTGTAGCTTCTCTGTAACTATCATCGTCTGTATCATCGTCTTCATCATCAAACTTTAACCATTGAAGGTTGGTATTAGCAGTGTTATTCCAAAAGAACTTTTCTTGTTTTAGATTCGCAAAAGCATTTAAAGTGATAGCGATGTTGCCAGAAGATACATTAGGAGTACCTTGAGAATACCAATTATTAAATTGAGAAATATTACCCCCTATAACTCCAAAAGCTCCAATACGCCATCCCGGAAGATTATCGATTTGAGCTTGTAATGCGTCTACTTCATTTTGTAATTCAGAAATACTATCTTTTTTAGGCTTCATTTGAGCTCTTAATTCTTCTGCGGTTTGCGCTGAAGATATGCCTACCATGGTAAGCAGACATACGATCGTCATTATTTTTTTCATGAGTAATTAGTATTAGTTAGTATATAAAAATAGAAATCCTATTTTAAACTAACGAACAATCTAACCTGAAATTACTTTATGGGCTAACTGCGTTTTTTCTTATACAGCGGAACAGCAGAACATGCTTCACCAAACATGATGCTTTTGGCAAAAGGCTGTAACTTCTGTAAAAGTAAGAGATACGCATTTTGAGGCACGGGTTTATAGGCGCAACCTTTAATGATGACAGGTTGATCAAGGAGTTCAGAGAAATCAAGAGAATCAATTAGTTCAGTATATAAGATAGTTTCTAATTGAACCAGATCCCCTACGATTGTCTTTTTTGCAATGCCATGTAAATGACTAGAGAGTAGAATATAAGCCCATGTCGGAATGATTGCATCTGTAGAACAATGTAAGGCAACATATGCATCCTTGTATTGTTGCCAATCACGAGTGTTGGCCTTTGCTCTAAACTCTTTTTCTTTTAAGATAAGACCTTCATATAACCAATCAGAGATATCGATCGGAATACGTTTTCCTACAGGATAAAAATCTTCCAAATCTACAGTCACGAGTTTGCTCTGGGCGACTCTATTGATGATCTCTCCTTCTGCCATCTTAGAGCATTCCTAATTCTAATTTGGCTTCTTCGCTCATCAAATCCTTGGTCCAAGGCGGATCAAAGGTAATTTCAACTTCACAGTCTTTCACCATATCCAGCGATTTGACCTTTTCTTCTACCTCAAGCGGAAGTGTTTCTGCCACCGGGCAGTTAGGCGTAGTCAACGTCATTAAAATCTTAGTGTCATAATCTTCATTCACAAAAACATCATAGATTAGACCTAATTCGTAGATATCTACAGGAATCTCGGGATCGTAAATGGTTTTAAGAACGCGAACGATTTTTTCTCCTAATTCTTCGGTATTTATTTCTGTGCTCATATTAATTTAATTGAGTTTGATAGGCAATCGCATACATTTTAAGTTGCTTAATCATGCTTACCAATCCATTTGCCCGGGTTGGTGATAGATGTTCTTTCAAACCGATTTCATCAATAAACGAGGTGTCAGCTTCAATAATATCCTTAGGATATTGGTTAGAGAAGGCTCTTATCAGAATAGCGATAATCCCTTTCGTAATAATCGCATCACTATCAGCGGTAAATTTCACTTTTTTGTCATCCATTTCGGCATGTACCCATACCTTGCTTTGGCAACCCTTGATGATGTTATCTTCAGTTTTGTACTTGGGATCGATCAAAGGTAGCGACTTTCCTAAGTCAATCATATATTCATAGCGTTGCATCCAATCATCAAACATGGCAAACTCCTCTACGATTTCCTCCTGCTTCTCTTTAATCTCACTCATAGGTTGCTTTTAAAAGAATATTATTTTCATCATCATACAACATAAAAATACGATCTTTTACGCTAAAACTTCTGGCGGAAGCTAACGCACTAAAAAAATCTTTTTCGTTATCCATTTTACCTTCGCACCACATTTCGGTAGCTATAGGATAGTTAAATTTGATCGTATTTCCTGAAAGTGTATAAGGAGCCGAAAATGTATTACAGCCCGCAAATCCAAACGCCTTATTTTCTTTGACGTTAAACTGAAATTTTGGGTGATCTCTTTGCACTGTGCGATCTAAAACTTCTATTACGGTCATTTTTTCTTCAGGAGCGAGATACACTTGCTTCCCGGGTCTGTTTCCGCAGGAAAAGAAAAATAATAAACCTATGGCTATTAATACTGGTCGTATCATGAAAGCATCATTTTTGCCTTATTCACTGCTTTAATAAAAAGGTCAATCTCTTCTTTTGTGTTATAGAATGAAAAGGAGGCCCTGATTGTTCCTGGGACATGGTAGTAATCCATAATGGGCTGTGCACAGTGGTGACCTGTTCGCACCGCAATGCCCAATTTATCCATAATTGTTCCCATATCATAGGGGTGGACACCATGTATATTAAAAGAGATCACGGCAGTTTTTTGTTTTGAAGTGCCTATAATTTTGACTCCGTCAATTTCCAATAATTTATCAGTCGCATAGTGAAGCAATTTCTCTTCATAGGCAGCGATTTGATCAAAGCCAATTCCATTCATATAGTCCAGAGCAGCTCCAAAAGCTATTCCACCACAAATATTTGGTGTTCCAGCTTCAAATTTATGAGGCAATCCTGCGTACGTTGTCTTTTCAAAACTCACCTGGTCGATCATCTCCCCACCACCTTGATAGGGTGGAAGCTTTGTTAACCACTCTTCTTTTCCATACAGCATGCCTACTCCCGTGGGACCACATACTTTGTGTGCAGACATGGTATAAAAGTCAACGTCTAATGCCTGTACATCTGCTTTTATATGAGGTGCTGCTTGCGCACCGTCAATCAATACAGCAGCACCAACTTCATGAGCTTTTTTGATAATCTTTTCAATCGGGTTAATGGTTCCTAAGGCGTTAGAAACATGATTCACCACAACAAGTTTTGTACGATCTGAAAGCAATTTGGCATACTCCTCAAAAGAGAGTTCTCCTAAGGATGTCATAGGGATCACCTTGAGCTCAGCACCTGTTTTTTCACAGAGCATTTGCCAGGGGACGATATTAGAGTGATGCTCTAAAGCAGACACAATGATCTCATCACCTTTTTCTAACATTGTGCTAAATCCACTAGCTACTAAATTGATACTGTGCGTAGTGCCAGAGGTCAATATAATTTCGTGTACGTGAGCTGCATTAAAATGGGCTCTTATGGTTTCACGTGCTTGTTCATACTTATCTGTGGCTACTTGCGATAAGTAATGAACTCCACGATGAATGTTTGCATTATAATTGGAATAATAATTCACAATCACATCAATGACCTGCTGCGGAGTTTGAGAAGTGGCCGCATTATCAAAATAGACCAAGGGATTTCCATTGATCTCACGCTGTAGAATAGGGAAGTCTTTCCTGATTTTTTCTACATCAAATGATATTTCTGCGGTTTTTGTGTTCATAGGATTAAAGGTTAAACCCAAGATTCACGTTTAACTTCATGGCGATAAGCTTAGTTATCCTCTTTTTCATCTCAGGAATTCGAACACTTTCCAATACATTATTCGCAAAAGCGTACATTAATAATGCTCTGGCCTCTTTAGCAGGAATTCCGCGAGAACGCATATAAAATAATGCCTCATCATCCAATTGTCCAATGGTACAACCATGACTGCATTTTACATCATCTGCAAAAATCTCTAATTGGGGTTTAGTGTTTATGGTAGCTTTGTCATTCACCACAATATTATTATTGCTTTGAAATGCATTGGTTTTTTGCGCCTCTTTTTCTACAAGTACTCTACCGTTAAATACACCAACAGCACGCTCATCATATATTCCCTTATAATCCTGATGACTTTCGCAATTAGGTTCAATGTGATGCACTAAGGTATGGTGATCAACATGTTGTTTACCTTCAATAATGGTCACACCTTTTAAGGTTGAATTGATATGTTCTCCTCGCTGATAAAAATTGAGGTTATTTCTGGTTAATTTCCCACCAAAAGAAAAGGTATGTACGCTACAATTGCTTTGACCTTTCTGCTCAATAAATGTGTGATCAATTAGAGATGCATTAAGGTGATCATTTTGAATTTTATAATAATCGACAACCGCACTTTTATCTGCAAAAATTTCTGTCACTACATTGGTCAACACCGAGTTAGACGTTAAACTTTGATGGCGTTCAATGATCTGCACCTGTGAATTCTCGCCTACCACAACTAAATTTCTAGGTTGAACGAGTAGACTGGCCTCACTACCGGTACTAAAACTAACAATTTGAATGGGCTTTTCTACGATAGTATTCTTTGGAACAAAAACATATGCCCCTTCTTGAGAAAAAGCTGTATTCAACGACGTCATTCCATCTTTTGCTACTATCTTATTGAAATAATTCTCAATCACAGATTTGTACTGAGGCTTATTTAGAGCCGATGACATGGTACATACATCAAACCTATCGTGCGTTGTTTGAGAGAGGTAAGAAGAGTACTTTCCGTCAATAAAGACTACTTTGTAGGTGTCAATATCATCGACAAAAAACCGCTTTACCGCACTGTATTCTAGCGCATTCTCTACTTTAGGAAAAATGGTGAAATCCTCTTTAATTAAAGAGTTGAGCGAAGTGTATTTCCAATCCTCCAGTTTTTTGGTAGGAAAACCTTCTTCTTCAAAATGCTTTATAGCCTCAGACCTGAGCTCATGTATATCGACATTAGTGTCGATCTGCTCTTCAAAGGCCATAAAGGATGATATCAATTTATCTTTTAATTCCATTTAATTGTTTCATGTTTGATGTTAAAAGTTTCAAGTGTTTTATTCCTTAAATTTTAACCCTTTAAAATCTTTCTTATTCAAATACTGTATAAAAGAGGAAATCCTTTTACTTAAAACTTCATACTCATTTACGAGATTTTGTAAATCTCCTTCATCAATATATTCTGAATCGTAAATTCGATATATTTGAGATCTCGCTTCACCTGCCGAACCTTTAGCAAAAGAAAGAAATTGTCTAAATTCTTTATTCCCATCTCTCTCGAAACCTTCAGCTATATTATCCATTACAGATCCTGAGGATCCCTTTATTTGATCTTTTAGTTTATAGTCTATCTTTAGGTCTGTGTTTTTTGATATATCAATTATTCTTTTAGAGAGTCTTCTAGCTTCCTTCCAAATATCTAAATCTTCAAATTTCTTTACAGTAGCCATGATATTATATTATTCAAACCTGAAACCAAAAACCAAACCTAAAACTTAAAACCTGAAACCAAAAACTACAAACTACTTACTTCCTGCTTAATCCAGTCGTACCCTTTTTCTTCCAATTCTAGAGCAAGATCTTTGGTGCCGGATTTCACAATTTTACCATCGTATAAAACATGTACGTAATCTGGAACGATATATTCTAATAGACGTTGGTAATGCGTAATAACAACAACAGCATTATCTTCACTACGTAATTTATTGACTCCGTTAGCTACGATTCGTAGAGCATCTATATCAAGACCAGAATCAGTTTCATCTAAAATAGCAAGCTTAGGTTCTAACATGGCCATTTGAAATATTTCGTTTCTTTTTTTCTCCCCACCAGAAAATCCCTCATTAAGCGATCTGGATAAAAACTTACGGTCAATCTCTAATAATTCAGATTTTTCTCTAATTAGCTTAAGCATTTGATTAGCCTTCATTTCTTCTTGACCATTTGCTTTTCTCGTTTCGTTAATGGCGGTTTTAATAAAGTTTGTTACCGAAACACCGGGAATCTCAATAGGATATTGAAACGAAAGAAAAATACCTTTATGTGCTCTTTCTTCAGCATCCATTTCAGAAATGTCCTCACCTTCAAAAAGCATTTCACCTTTAGTAAGATCGTATTCCTCTCTACCAGCAATGACAGAAGCCAACGTACTTTTACCAGAACCGTTTGGCCCCATAATCGCATGAACTTCTCCCTTATTGACTTCAAGATTGATGCCTCGCAGGATCTTTTTACTCTCAATGTTAGCGTGTATATTTTTAATCTTCAGCATAGCTGTATTTCTTAGTTTTTCTTGTTTGATGATAATTTAACGGCATCCTCTTTTTTAGGAGGAGATACCTTAATAATCTCTTTTATGGTGACTAATTCTTTCCAACCTTCGGCATTTTTGCTGCTATCTACTTTTCCTCTAATAACAACAGGAACCATATCCATTTCTTCGCGCTTTAAACGCTTTGTTTTTTCATTGAGTTCTTTGGCAAGACTGTCTATCACCACTCCATAGATAAATGATTTTCCCATGAGTACAGCGGCCTCATCGGTGTAAAAAAACTCACCAGAAATCACTTTGATAGAATCTTGAACAACTTCCTTATTTTCTTCGGAAGCTTTTTCAGGCTGCTGAGCATTTTCTTTACAACTAAGCACCATTAGAACAATTAAACCAGCGAAAACAATCGTTTTCATCTTACTGAAGCTTTTTTGCGACGGGTAAATGTTTTTTCTCATGTTGAATAATAACGTTAGCTTTCGTTTCATCTACAAAGGCTTCAAACTGTTTAATGGATTCTTCGGTTTCCGGAATATCATAATTGAATTGAGGCACAATGCGTTTTTCTCTGTTTTCTATAAAATGATACATGTCTCCAGCAAGAATTACAGGTCCTGCTTGAGGTAATTCAAGATAAAGTACTTGGTGACCAGGGGTGTGACCGGGCATAGATTTTATGATGACCGTACCGTCTTCAAACAAATCCAGATCACCACTAATTTGTTTTACGTTGTTGAGTTTAGAGAAACTATCTGGCGCATAGAAGGAATTGCCCTTAATGCTGTCTCCCTTAGCAAAGGTATACTCTGATTCCTGAACGATCCATTGCGCATTCTCAAAATGATTTGCTGCACCGGTATGATCGAAATGTATGTGAGAAAAAGCGATGTGATCAATATCTTCTATCGCTAATCCTTTTGCGTTTAATTGATTTTTGATTGAATCTTTACGAGAAATCGTAAATGCACCACCTTCAGGTGTAACGTCTCCCTGACCTACAAGACCTTCAGGCAATCCGGTATCCCAAATTAAGGTGCCTTTTGGGTGTTCAATTACGTAAAATGCATCGGCTAATGCTTTACGCTGTCCTTTGTAGGTGTCCCCTTGTGCAAACAAATTGAGGTTATTAGCCATGATGCTTCCGCCATCAAAGGTATGAAGCTTTATGGCTACTTTCTCTTCAGCAACTTGTTCTTTGGTTCCTTGAGTAGCTTCTTTAGTCTCATTTTTACAGCTGATTACCAGCGTCGAAAAAATAGCCAGTAGTATTAGAATTCTCATAAGTATATGGATGAATTTTCGATGATGTATTATCCTACGCTGCCTTCAAGGCTTATTTCCAATAATTTTTGTGCCTCTACAGCGAATTCCATGGGGAGTTTATTCAAGACTTCTTTACTAAAACCATTTACGATAAGCGCGATGGCTTTTTCAGTATCAATTCCGCGTTGGTTGCAATAAAAAATTTGATCTTCACCAATCTTACTCGTTGTTGCCTCATGCTCAATTTGTGCAGTACTGTTTTTAGCTTCGATATAAGGAAATGTGTGAGCACCACATTTGTTTCCCATCAACAGGCTATCACACTGCGAAAAGTTACGGGCATTTTCTGCTCTGGAGTTCACTTGAACTAAGCCGCGATAACTGTTTTGAGATTTACCCGCAGAAATTCCTTTAGAAATAATTGTACTCCGCGTATTTTTTCCTAAATGAACCATTTTAGTGCCTGTGTCAGCCTGCTGATAATTATTGGTAACCGCGATAGAATAAAACTCGCCAATTGAATTGTCCCCTTTTAAAATACAACTGGGGTATTTCCAGGTTATAGCGCTTCCGGTTTCTACCTGTGTCCAGGATATTTTAGCATTTTTCTCGCATAATCCACGCTTGGTCACAAAATTGTAGACTCCGCCTTTTCCTTCTTCATTTCCTGGATACCAGTTCTGAACGGTTGAATATTTAATTTCGGCATCATCCATGGCAATCAATTCTACCACTGCGGCATGTAATTGATTTTCGTCGCGACTAGGTGCGGTACAACCTTCTAAGTAACTCACATAACTACCCTCATCTGCTATCACCAAGGTGCGTTCAAACTGACCTGTACCCGCTTGATTAATTCTAAAATAAGTAGATAATTCCATTGGGCATTTTACGCCTTTTGGAATATAACAGAAAGAACCATCACTAAATACTGCCGAATTTAACGCCGCGTAAAAGTTGTCTTTTTGTGATACAACAGAACCAATGTATTTTTTGACCAGTTCTGGGTGTTCCTGAATAGCTTCAGAAATAGAACAGAAAATAATTCCTTTTTCGTTCAAGGTTTTTTTAAAGGTAGTGGCTACAGAGACTGAGTCAACCACCACATCCATAGCAACACCCGTAAGCTTTTTTTGCTCATCTAATGAAATGCCTAATTTCTCGAACGTTTTTAATAGTTCTGGATCAACTTCATCAAGGCTTTCATACTTAGCTTGTTTTGATGGAGCAGAGTAATATGAAATTGCTTGAAAATCTGGTTTAGTGTAATGCACATTTGGCCATTCTGGCTCAATCATCTTTTTCCAGCCTCGAAAAGCTTCTAATCGCCATTCTGTCATCCATTCAGGCTCATTTTTTTTAGCTGAAATACCACGTACCACATCTTCATTTAATCCAACTGGAAAAGTATCCGACTCAATATCTGTGTAGAAACCGTATTCATATTCCTTGGTTTCTAATTCTTTTTTTAAATCATCTTCGGTATATGCCATGCTTATCGATTCAATATTGTTTATTCAAAATTCAATGATTGTATTTTGAACCTTTAAATTCACTTGTTGACAGATATTTCATGAATCCGCCAATTTTTGAGCTTAATAATTTTGCTTGTGATTTGAGTTTGTCGAACTCATCCTCTGTAATAAAATTTCTATCCTTTACGCGATACAGTTGTGATCTTGTTTCGCCACAAGACGCTTTGGCAATAGATAAAAATTGAATGAACTCTTTATTGCCATTTCGCTCAAAGCCTTCAGCGATATTATCCATAACTGATCCAGATGATCTATCAATTTGCTGTGCTAATTTGTAATTTTTTTTCAGAGGAGTATTTTCGATTATTGTATAAATATTACTGCATAGCGAACGTGCATCTTGCCATATTCCTAAGTCTTCAAACTCTTTTATCGTTGCCATTGCCTTAATCCTAAATATTAAATTTTGAATCTTAAATTTCTATAACGAAAAACTCTCCCCGCAACCGCAGGTGCGTTGCGCATTAGGATTGTTAAATACAAATCCTTTGCCATTCAATCCACCTGAAAATTCAAGCGTAGTTCCGACCAGGTATAGAAAGCTTTTTTTATCCACGGCGATCTTTACGTCATTGTCTTCAAAGACTTTATCAGTCTCTAAGGTATTGTCATCAAATTTGAGTTGATAGGTAAGACCAGAACAACCCCCACTTTGAACCCCTACCCGAACATAATCTTTAGCAACATCAAATCCCTCTTCGCTCATTAAGACCGAAAGCTTTTGCTTTGCTTGTTCACTAACCTTAATCATATTCATTCTAAATTACGTGCAAATATACCACATCGTAATGGCTTTACAATGCGTGGTAACATTATTCTAACTTATCTTCACATAGGACTTGGCTATGCGATTTTAGGCTGGGAATTAGTTTGGATTTTGATAGGACGGATTACTGACAAAACCCTCATCAGTTAGGGACAATAAAAATGCTTTTAGATCTTCTTTTTGTTGGGGTGTGAGTTGAACTCCGCCCTGAGCGATACTTTTCATTAAGGGATCAATCGTTTCAGAAAACTGTAGTCCCTCACTATAATGATCAATAACTTCTTCTAAGGTTTCAAAACGCCCATCATGCATGTAAGGGGCAGTGTAGGCTAAATTACGTAAGCTGGGAGATTTAAAAAGGCCAAACTGAGAAGGATCTCCGGTTATCCCACCTAGTCCCAAATCATCAAACGCTTCGTCCAATCCATTGTTATGAAATTGATTATCTGTCCAGAGCGGATTATTTGGATTTCCATGGCAATGAAAACAGTCGCCTTTTTCTTCATTCATAAAAATTTCCAGTCCGCTTAATTCTTGAGGAGTCAGCTCAACTTCTTCACGCAAATACTGATCAAATCTAGAGTCGCCTGAAACTAGCGTACGAATAAATTGTGCAATGGCTTTAGAAACTGCAGTAGAATCAATGCGATTAATGGCAAAGGCCTGTTCAAAGAGTTGAGGGTATTCATCATCTGCATTCAGCTCATTTTCAACGGCTTCCCAGGTGTGATCCATTTCAATGGGATTGGTGACCGGTTCGAATATTTGCTCTTCTAAGGTGACGGCACTTCCGTCCCAGTTAAATCTATTGGAGATGTTCCACGCCAGATTCATTAACGGCATCGAATTTCTGATCCCTTTTTCCTCGTCCAGACCGTCACTAAAGCGTTTTGAATCTGAAAAAGCGTTTTGCGGACTGTGACAATCTGCACATGCAAGCGTATTGTCACGTGAAAGAATAGGATCAAAAAAGAGCTTTCGGCCCAAGGTAATGCCTTCTTGAGTTAAAGGGTTTTCCTGCGGAATGACAGGCGGAGGCAATAAACTTTGAAAGGTCGTAGGGAGCTCAATCGTTACCGGAATAGGTTTATATTGCTCCTCTCTTTCCGAAGAACAAGAACATAAACATAAAAAAAACAGTATGCCAAGGATTAGCTTCATTATTCTACCGATACTGAAAAAACGCTCTGGGCATTGTCCTGCATCATTTTTTGCGCGGTATAATTGGGCATGAGTTGCGTATCTAACTCATTGAGATTCCACGTATGCGGATTTTTAAACCATTCTGCTATATCCATATTGATCGTGATCATCGCCGAATTTTCTCCAATTTCAATATCATCAAATGAAAATGGCACAAAATTCTGCTCAAAGACTCCATCGCTAACTCTTGCAGTGCCATTATGAAAATTAAACGGACTGGGCTCTATGTTTACGTTATATGAAC
The DNA here is from genome assembly GCF_039523415.1 of Gangjinia marincola. Lineage (NCBI taxonomy): Bacteria > Pseudomonadati > Bacteroidota > Flavobacteriia > Flavobacteriales > Flavobacteriaceae > Gangjinia > Gangjinia marincola. The sequence continues at coordinate 472,450 of NZ_BAAAFG010000002.1, read as the reverse complement.
CATCCATCTGTAAAAAGTGATATCCCCCACCAAGCATCTCTGGCCAGTTCCAGGAAACGATGTTGAGATTTTCATACTCACCATCAATATTATCTTCTTCACTAAAGCCATAGATAAAGGAAAGCTTATAGGTGCCGGGAGGAACAGTAAAACCAAGTGAAGGGGAGGTGCGAGTTGTTTCTGAAATATCTCTTAAGAAAAATCCAGCCCCAGATTGGTAGCTTTGTCCAGTTTCATTGTTAGTAAGAACCATGTTCGAGATTAAATACCTTAATCCGTCAAGTTGAAGATTATCACCGTTTTCATTAGTAAAAACTGTTGCATTGAGATCTGTAAATGTTACTGGTGATTTGTCCCAACTCTCTGAAAAAGTAATCCCTACGCCCTTATTAGAAGTTTTATCATCATCATTATCACAACTCCAAAGTGTCATGCTTACCACGAGTAATACGATTATCTTTTTCATCTATTTGTATTTTACGAGTAAGATGTCCTTTCCTCCTTTATTTACAGCAATATCTCCGTCTGTACTTTCAGTTGATCCTACCACATACAAGACGTTATTTTCAGTAAAGGTAAACGCATTAAAAAAATCCAGTCCTGAACCTCCGATAGTCTCTTGCCAGATCACATTCCCTTCTAGCTCTAGCATCAAGATCCAGGCATCGTTTTGCCCATTATTCACAATTCCATCTATATCTTCGCTTCTGGTATTCCCGGCGATAAATAGATTAGTTGGGCTAGCGATAATTGATTGAGCTGAGTCGAACCCTGTGCCGCCATATGTGTATTCATTTAATAGCGTTCCTTCCTGATCTATTTGAACTAACCAAGCATCGGCATTTTCGCCATTAGAATTGCTAATGTCACCGTCATTGCTTCGGGTAACGCCAATAAGCATCATGTCGCCATTGGGTAGCATAGTAATTGCTTTCCCCTGATCAATAGCTGAGCCACCGTATGTATTTTCCCATAATTTGTTTCCTGCTTGATCGACAGCAACCACCCAATATTCATAGCTCCCATTGGTTTGAGAGATATCAAAATCTTCACTTTCAGTATGACCCATGAGGATAAAATTACCGCTCTGATTTTCGACTACATCATAACTCTGATCGTTATTGGTACCTCCAAAATACCTTCGCCATTCAAGCTCACCTTTTATATTGAGCTTTATTCCCCAAAATTCTCCGATCCCATGTTCGGCAGATTTTATAGAAGTTATTTTACCATCTTCATTGCCCTGTCCACCGCTTGCTGTTACATCAAAATAGCCGGTTAAAAAGTAACCCCCATCTTTAGTTTGAATAAGTGCCTGACCACGATCGCTTCCATCAAACCCAAAGGTTTTTTGCCATTGAATTGTTCCGTTAAGATCTGTTTTTACCATCCAGTAATCGTAAAAGCCGTTGTTTATGTTCACATCACCATCAAAAGTTGTTGGATTATCATCTCCGCTTCGTGTAGAACCTATCATAGCAAAGCCACCATCATTGGTGAGAATGAGGTCACTGGCTTCATCATTCTGACTACCACCATAAAATTGTGACCATATCAAATTTCCTTCAGCATCAATTCGCATTAATACAAAGTCCTTATCATTTCCAGTTCTGCCGGCAAAATCTCCATCTGTGCTTCTTGTGTTGCCTAATACGGCTAATCCGCCATCTGGTAAGTGTATTACTGAAGTTGCTTCATCTTCATCGCTACCGCCAAAAGTTTTGACCCAGTCCAACTCTTGTGAAAACGGCACAATAGTATTTGTAGTATCTCCAGTTGTGGATTCATCTTCTTCACAACCTGCAACAAAAATTACCAGAATGATATGGAGAAGATATTTTTTCATTACTGAATAATTAATTTTTGAGATGTATCACCATTAACTTGAACGATATAAATTCCTGAAGCTAAGGCAGAGATATCGATTTGTTCTGCTACACCAGATAATTGATTAAACTCGGCTACATTTTTTCCTAACACTGAAAAGATTTTAATGGTTTGAAGGTCTGTGTGATCAGATGTGATAGTAACTTTTGAAACGGCTGGGTTAGGATAAATTGTAAAATTAGACGTTTGAGGTTCTTTGACTGACAAAGGACTACTACTATCCCTTACTAAATAGAATCCTGTATTGATATCACTGATAACAATATTACCGCTATCAAAAAAGGGATAGATGTTCCAGACTCCATCAAAACCAGCCCCGTCAGAAGAAGGATAAGAATCGAAGAAACCTATTTCTTGTAAATTGCCATTTTCAATATCACTAATATCAATAACGCGCATCCCTGCCCTGTAGTTGGAAAGATAATATTTATCCCCAACAACATATCCATTATGATCTACTGCCGGAGAAGGACCGAAGTATTCTGAGCTTAAAAACGGATCATCAAGATCACTCACATCGAATATAAGGGTTCGAGTATTAAAGCCAAAACTCAATTCATCAATTTCATCTCCAACGATAAAATAGCGCTGATCCTCGGTAAACCATCCTTGATGCGTATAGCCTGTATTTCCATATCCTAACCCGCTGATTCTCGAAGGATTATTTTTATTTGTAACGTCAACAATGACTAACTCATCTTCGTTGCTTCCAAGATATAGTTCCTTGTTTTGATGATCGGGATCAGGACCAGAGTAGGTAATGACTTGTGCATCATGGGTATATCCATCATTTGAGTATCCGCCAGCAGCTTGTGGATTCGTAGGAAATTGAATATCGACAAAATGAGCGCCACCAGAGAAAGTATTTGTTCCAACCCCGTATGCATAGCCAGTACTTTCATTTATGACGATATTATGTGCGCTGCCAAATCCATCGTAATGACCATCTTCTGTAAAAACTACAGGAGGATTTGTTACATTTCTTAAACGCGTTAAATCAAATACCTGCATACCATGATCAAAGGCCTCACTTACAACAAACACGTGATTTAAATACGTTTTTGCGTCCCTCCATGTACTGGAAGAAGTATGGGTGGGTAATTTACCCAGATACACAGGATTAATTGGATCGCTTATATCAATAAATGCCGTCCCGTTAGTAAGGCACATGATCGCATACTCTTTTCCATCTAATGGATCTGTCCATCCCCAATTATCATTCGCTTCAAAGGCATCCAGCTCATTGAGGTCAATAGCAGAGAGTAAATCATATCCATCACACGGATATTGTCCTGCAAGACCATTGTCACAAGGTGTTTGCGCTTGTATAATAAAACTAAAAGAGAATGTAAAAAAGAGAATAAAATTTTTCATAAGGTTTGATCGCTAAAGAAGTACCTTTGCAAGATATAACTAATGATTGGTAGTTTTAAATTTAGGCATGTTAAAATCAAAAGAATACACTAGTACAAGTCTCTCACAATTAGGGGAATTCGGATTAATAGATCACCTTACTCAACACATAAAACTAACTCAAAAATCTACCATTAAAGGTGTTGGTGATGATGCTGCTGTACTAGAGGTCAAAGATCAGCAGATGGTCCTTACCACGGATTTACTGATCGAGGGAGTTCACTTTGACTTATCCTATATGCCTTTAAAGCATCTGGGATACAAAGCTGTCATGGTAAACCTTTCTGATGTGTACGCCATGAATGCGCAAGCTTCTCAACTCACCATCTCTATTGCGGTATCTAATCGATTTCCGTTAGAGGCAATTGAAGAATTGTATGCAGGTATTTATCTTGCTGCAAATACCTATGGCGTTGATGTAGTGGGGGGAGACACCACCTCTTCTACGAGTGGGTTATTGCTTAGCATTACGGCTGTTGGTCACGCTGTCGCGGAAGACATTGTCTATAGAAGTGGCGCTAAACCTACCGATTTGTTAGTCGTAACAGGCGACCTAGGGGCAGCTTATATGGGCTTACAAATTTTAGAGCGCGAAAAAGAAGTGTTTAAAGTCAATCCTCAAAATCAACCTGATCTTGATCCCTATGCCTATTTGATTGAACGCCAGCTAAAGCCCGAAGCGCGTAAAGATGTCATTGAGCTCTTTAAAAAAATGGAGATCGTACCCACCAGTATGATTGATGTGAGTGACGGCTTATCCTCAGAAATTATGCATTTGTGTAAGGCGTCTAAGGTTGGGGCAAAGTTATATGAAGAAAAAATCCCATTAGATCCTGCCATGATCAACGTTTGCGAAGAATTTAAGCTGGATAGTACAACGATTACGTTGAGCGGAGGCGAAGATTACGAATTGCTCTTTACGCTTGATCAAAAGGATTATGACGCGATCAAAGGCAATCCCAATTTCACGGTAATCGGTCATATGACCGAAGAAAAAGAAGGCGCTCACTTAATCACCAGAGCCAACCAACAAATTAAACTGGAAGACAGGGGCTGGAACTCCTTTGAAGAATAAAATTAGACTCCAACGTTTTTAAAAGCTTTTAGGTTTTATTCTTTGAATAATTCCACTAGAATACCTCTAAGTTGAGCTGTATCCTCCAAATAACTCATATGCCCCCCAGGTAATTCGTAATACTTGGTTCCGGTTTCTTTCGCAATTTGCCTACTTTCCTGTACAGGAATTAAAGGATCATCTTTTCCGGCGATAAACGTTTTTTTACCTGTAAAATTCGTTAGAATGTCCGTGCGATCCGGGCGGACTTTCATGCCTTGTAATGCGGCGATAATACCTTCGCTGGGAAACTTTTTTGCGCGCTGCTTCAGCTGAGTAATTGTCTCTTTAAATTTCTTATGATTTTCAGGCAAAAACAAATTTGAAATGGCCATGCTTATAAAGACGTCCTTATGTTTCGCTACCTGGCGAATGCCCCGGTCCCGGTTCTGCTTCCGCGTAAGCGAGTCTGCTTTAGTGGTTGAATTTAACAGGATGAGGTGATCAAGAAGCTGCGGATATTTTTCGACGAAAGCCAATCCTACATAACCGCCCATGGAATGACCGATGAGCGTAATATGTTGAAGCTTGTGTTTTGTACAGTAATAAAACACCACATCTGCCATAAGTACCATCGTATGCACCTCTGCCAAAACAGGCGCATCACCATGCCCAGGCAAATCCATAGTGTGAACCTCAACATGCTGTTCAACATGCGGAATGATCTCCTGCCAGATGTGACTGGATTCTAAAAAACCGTGTAAAAAAAGTACGACCGGCTTAGCCATTCATAAGATCTTCAATCTCTTCAACCTCAATAGGAATATCGCGCATGAGGTTGAAGGGTTCACCCTGTTCTTGAACCACCACATCATCTTCTAAGCGAATGCCAAAGCCCTCATCCGGAATATAAATTCCCGGCTCAACGGTTAAGACCATATTGGGTTTGATGGGTTCGTGTAAGAGTCCGTAATCGTGGGTATCCAATCCAATGTGATGTGAGGTGCCGTGCATAAAGTATTTTTTATAGGCAGGCCAGTCTGGATTTTCATTCTCGACCTCTTCTTTGGTGATTAACTTAAGGTCAATCAAGGCTGAGGTCATCATCTTGCCTACTTCCATATGGTATTCTTCCCAAAGTGCGCCCGGTACTAAGAGTTGAGTGGCTTCATTTTTCACCTTAAGAACCGCATTGTAGACTTTTTTTTGACGATCGGTAAATTTACCCGAAACCGGGATCGTACGCGACATATCGCTTTTATAATTGGCATATTCTGCCCCAACATCCAACAGGATCAACTCTCCTGCTTTACACTCACCTTTATTTTCAATATAATGCAACACATTGGCATTTTGGCCAGAAGCAATAATGGGTGTGTAGGCAAAACCGCGGGAGCGGTTATTGATGAACTCGTGTAGAAATTCGGCTTCAATGTTATATTCCGTCACTCCGGGTTTAACAAAGCCAAGCACTCGTCTAAAGCCTTTGTTGGTAATATCACAGGCCTGCTGCATCACCTCGAGTTCAATGGGATGTTTTACTGCTCTTAGGCGTTGTAAAATAGGATTGCTTTTGGCTACCGCATGTGCAGGATACTTCTCCTTGATATCCCGAATAAAACGATCTTCACGGGTTTGGGTTTCAACCGCTGCACGGTAATGCTCATTTTTGTTAAGGTAGATGGTTTCGGCTTGTGCCATGAGTCCAAAGAGTACCTTGTCAAAATCTTGCAGCCAATACACGGTTTTGATTCCGCTGGTTTCAAACGCGGCTTCCTTGGTGTATTTTTCACCTTCCCAAACGGCAATATGTTCGTTGGTTTCTTTTAAAAATAAGATTTCGCGGTGTTTTTCTTTTGCTGCATCTGGAAACAAGACCAAGATACTTTCTTCTTGATCAATCCCGCTTAAATAAAAGATGTCCCGGTGTTGCTCAAAGGGCATGGTGCTATCTGCACCCACGGGATAAATATCGTTGGAGTTAAAGACCGCGATGCTGCTTGGCTTCATTTGAGCCATAAAGTTGTTGCGGTTATGGATAAAAAGTTGGGAGTCTAGTTTTTCGTATTTCATCTATTTGAAAATTTTATTGTTAAGCATGTTATCTAAAATTTTCTGCTTAGATCAACCGCTTCGCTTTCGCATTAAAAATTTAATTGCTTAGTTAGAAAGTAAACAATTAATTTTTTAATGCTCATTTCATATTTATCTTCCGCGAAAGCGGAAATCTTTTTAATTAGTAAAATTTTTATTCAGAAAGATTTTTTTGTCTCATAATTACCTGGCATCAAAGACTTTTCAAAAATTCGTGTGCTGACATAATGGGTAAGGCTGATTTTTTAAACTCCTTGGCATTTCTAGTAATTATGATGGCGCAATCAGAGTCTAACGCACAGTAATATTGAAGCGCATCTTCAAAATCCTTAAAATCTGATTGAAGTGATTTCTCAACAGTCATTTTATTGATAGACGAAATTTCACAAATAACCTCAAACTTTCTTAGTTTCTCCTTAGCTATTTTTTCATTTTCAAATTTAGTCAAGAAATAATTTACTGTTGCAAGCGAAATAGGGGAAACCACTAAGGTTAGTTTGTCTTTTTCAGCTAACGTAGCAATTTTTGCAATGGCCTCATAGTATGGCTCTCTGTCACCAAGTAAATCCAACATGATGTTTGCGTCAAGAAAAAGGCGCTTTTTCATGTATATTTTTCGTTTAGAAAAGAGCGATAACCTTCTTTAGCGTCAATATCTGAAGGGATCTGAGTCCCTGTTGATATGCTCTTAACAAATGCTGAAATTTCTAATGTATCCTGTTTTTTATCTGAAACTAACGACTGTAAATACGCTTCTATGATTCTAGATAAACTCATTTTTCGTTTAGCAGCATACTTTTTTGCCTGCTCAATAACCTCTTGATTAAGTTTTAATGTAAGCTTTGTATCCATGAGATGCTTATTATACGTGCAAATATACAAAATTAAGACGTATCGCAAGCTAGTTCGATTTTTTTGTGTCCGGTGCATTTTTGCGTGGTATGTTAGAAAACATTATTTTCAAGGATTCTAAAACAAACTTATGTCACCACAATTATTTGTTATCAAGACCAACTTAAAAGGGTTTTTCTCTCTTTTCCCATTTCTCTTTTCTTTTGTCATTGCAGCACAGTCAACTTCCAGTTCGTCAGGCGAAGTGATGCAAAGTAATACTCAACGCGCAATGCTTCAACAACAATCTCTGGTGAAAAATGTACCTTTTAGAAACATAGGACCCTCAGTCATGAGTGGTCGTGTGGTTGATGTAGCAGTCAATCCGGATCGCCCTCAGGAGATGTATGTGGGATATGCCAGTGGAGGGTTATGGTACACCACTAATAATGGGACCACCTTTACTCCGGTGATGGATAATGCGCAAACCATCAATGTAGGCGATATCGCGGTAGACTGGAAAAATGATGTGATTTGGGTGGGTACCGGCGAAAATAATGCCTCCAGATCGTCTTATGCTGGTATAGGAATTTTAAAATCTACTGATCGCGGGAAGAGCTGGAAACATTTAGGACTTCAAGATTCCCATCATATCGGGCGAATCTTATTGCATCCTACGAATCCAGATCAAGTAGTGGTCGCCTCTACGGGTCATTTATATACTCCAAACGACGAACGCGGAATCTTTAAAACTACCGATGGTGGTAAAACCTGGTCAAAGACACTTTTTGTTAATAATGAAACAGGAATCATTGACCTTGCCATGTCACCAAATAATCCTGATATCATGATGGCCGCAGCATGGGAAAAAGATCGAAAAGCATGGAATTTTAAAGAAGCCGGTAAAAGTTCTGCGATCTACAAAAGTACAGATGGAGGCTCAACCTGGGCAAAAATCAGCGAAGACAGCGGCTTTCCTACGGGTGATGGTGTGGGTAGAATTGGGCTGAGTTATTATGATGATGCCACTATTTATGCCGTGCACGACAGCCAATTTAGACGGCCTGCCGATAAAAAAGATGGAAAAGACGATCGCCTGAGCAAGGATGACTTTAAAACCATGAGTAAAGAGGACTTTTTAGCGCTAACCGATAAAAAACTCAATGGTTTTTTAAAAGAAAACGGCTTTCAGGAAAAGTACCGGGCAGACAATGTGAAAGCCATGGTGCGTAGCGGAGTCGTAAAACCTGCAGATTTAGCCAGTTATTTAGAAGATGCGAATTCTCTGCTATTTGATACGCCTGTGGTGGGTGCCGAAGTATACCGAAGCGATGATGGCGGAAAAACCTGGAACAAAACACACAACGATTACCTGGATGATATTTTTTACAGCTACGGGTATTACTTTGCTCAGATCAGGGTGAACCCGAAGGACAAAGATCACATTTATATTATGGGTGTTCCTATTTTGACCTCAAAAGACGGTGGAAAAACCTTTAAAAGCATTAGTGCAGAAAACGTGCACGCAGATCACCACGCACTATGGATTAACCCAAAAAATCCTGATCATATCGTGAACGGGAATGACGGCGGACTCAACATCTCGTACGATGGCGGTGAAAACTGGATCAAGAATAACCAACCCGTCGTGGGGCAATTTTATGCCATACAAGTTGACAATCAAAAGCCCTATCATGTCTACGGCGGGCTGCAAGATAATGGGGTTTGGGTTGGCGCTCACACCGCGCAGGAGAATAAACGCTGGCAACAAAGTGGCGAATATCCATGGAAGAGCATCATGGGCGGTGACGGGATGCAGATTGAAGTAGATAACCGCGATCCAAATATTGTGTACACCGGTTTTCAGTTTGGAAACTACTTTAGGCTTAATCGCAAAACCGATGAGCAAACATACATTCAGCCAAAGCACGAGTTGGGAGAACGCCCCTATCGATTCAATTGGCAAACCCCCATTCTGCTTTCTTCACACAATCAGGATATTTTGTATTTGGGCGGAAACAAATTGATGCGTTCCATGAATCAGGGCGATGATTTTACTGCCATTTCTAAGGATTTGACGCAAGGCGGAAAAAAAGGCGATGTGACCTATGGGACGATTACTACGATTAGCGAGTCTCCCTTTCAGTTTGGATTGATCTATACCGGAAGCGACGACGGACTCATTCACGTAACTAAAGACAGTGGCGGAAGCTGGAAAAATATCTCTGCCGGTTTGCCTAAAGATTTGTGGGTAAGCAGAGTGGTGGCTTCACAGCATGATAAGGCAACCGTATATGCTACGCTTAATGGATACCGCAACGACAATTTCACCTCCTATATTTATAAAAGCACGGACTATGGTATGACCTGGAAAGATATTTCAAGCAATATCGCTGATAGCCCGGTGAATGTTATTGCTGAAGATCCCAAACAAAAGGATATTCTCTACGTAGGAACTGATAATGCGGCATATGTGAGCCTTAATGGCGGAAAGGACTGGCAGTTATTTAACAATGGATTACCACCTGTTGCGGTGCACGATATTAAGATTCAGCCGGAAGCGAACGACTTATTGTTAGGAACCCACGGCCGAAGTATTTATATCGCGAACCTAACGCCTGTGCAGGCACTTTCTGATTTATCTGCTAAAAATGAGGCGCTTTCAATTGTTGAGGTGCCTAGCGGAAAATGGTCAACCCGCTGGGGAAGCTCATGGAGTAAATGGTTGGATGCGTATGAGCCGTCAATTACGCTTCCGGTGTACGCTAATGCGGCAGGTGAAGTAACGATGAAAGTACTTTCGCCTAAAGGAAAAGAGTTATATACAACCAACTTTTCAGCTGAACAAGGACTCAATTTTGTGGAGTATAATCTATCCCTTTCCGAAAAAGGAAAAAAAGCTTTAGAAAAAGAACGTGACGATGTTCGGATTTCAAAAAGTAAAAATGGGATGTATTATTTGCCTAAGGGGGAGTATACAATTGAGGTAGTTTCTGGAACATCAAACGATAAAAAGGAGTTCAAGGTTGAGTAAATTTTAAGTTTGGTGTTAATGCCACTAGTTAGAGGATAGTGTTAGTGGTATTGTAATAAAATAGATTGAGGAGGGTGAGTATTTATAATAGCAAGTTAATATATATCTTACTAAATATAATGATAGCTGTAATCCTATCATCGTGTGGTAAATCTAACTATTGTAGTAAAGAAATAATTAGACTGACGAGTATAAATTTACCAGATGAAGCATACCTTCAAAATATTGAGTGTTATGATAATCTAGAGTATCAATTCATATTTGAATATCAAATCTTGGACTTTTCTGTTATAGATCAATTCATTGAGCAAAATGAATTAATTCAATATTCAAATGAAAAGTTATCTCCCATCGATAATGAACAGTATTCAATCATAAAAGCGTTAGAGGAATATTTCAGTCCAAATAGACATTACCCGAGACAAAAATCAACTTATTATATACAAAGAGAAAATTATTCTATAGTCCTTGATAAAAATAATGGGAAGTTCATAGGAGTTGTAGAGAACTAATTTTATTACTGGTTTATTTACTCTACCCAGTTCCCGCTAGCCTTTGGCTAGTGGTTTCAAGTATAAATACATAATAAGAACTCCGCTAGCTTGTGACTAGTGGCCATAATTATAGACGATAGAACAATAAAGAATAGTAGCTCATAAGCTGTTTTACCATAAAGGGATTAATCCGTTTTAACCCATTTTTGTATTTTACACACTATGATTAGAAACTACAAGTTTAATAATAAATCAGGGCTTTATTTTGTAAGTTTTGCTACCGTGTATTGGATTGATGTTTTGTTCGCGAAGCATATCTGTCTATTTTGGCAGACAGCATTTCCTACTGTAGAAAGCATAAAGCTATGGAAGTGTATGCATATTGTTTTATGCTATCTCATGTGCATTTAATCTTTAGATCAGGCGATGAAAATCCATCAGGATTATTAAGAGATTTCAAAGGATTCACGTCTAAAAAGATAGTTGAAGCTATTGAGCATAATCCAAAAGAAAGTCGAAAGGAATGGATGCTAAATATGATGAGTGAAGCTGGCCAGAAAAAAGCGACCGTAAAGAATAGGCAATTTTGGCAACAACACAACCACCCCATTGAACTTTGGAGTGAGAGCGTTATTCAGCAAAAAATTAAGTAAGAAATGAGATATAGTAATAATGGATTAGTAATCTTGTTTATCCTCCTTGCTTCATGCGTATTCAAAAACAACGATGAAAAATTTGATATTTATGGTTTTGAAAAAATAGATACTCCTTTGCTAATTTATTGTTACGATGGCAATGTGTCAAAATTACACGATTCTATTAAGGCTAAAGTGATCAATAAAATAGTCAAATCATTCAAACAAGAAAGAGATATTTCAATTTATACTTATACAAGAATTGAAGGGCAACGAGATTTTGCAGAAATATTTGATGGAATGGAAGAAAACTTGGATTATTATATTGATGTAAATAAAGATAAAAAAGACCGTTTGATTTTCAATTATTTTTATAGGGTTGGAGACTCAAATTTTAGAAGATATTACGGTGCAAGTATTATGGACGGTAATGATAGGGATTATTTTGTGTCTATTTTAGAGCTACATGGATTTTGTCAATAGGAGATTCTGATAAGCCCACACTCTTTGTTCCCGCTAGCCTGAGGCTAGTGGTTTCAAGTATCAATAAAACCTCAAAACACCACGTTTCTGTTCAATCCTTTCCCGTAAACCTCAATCGTTTTCGCCCTTACTCCTTAACAAACATTAAATGATCGTAAATGCAGCATGATAAAGTTTGTGTAAGAGCGGGTTGAGCCGTATTTTTGTTCCCCGAATAAAACCAATTCAACATGAGTATAATTTCCTCTTCCATTGCTAGAAAAGTAGTAATGGCATTGTCAGGACTTTTTTTAGTCGTCTTTTTAGCACAACACTTTACCATTAACATCACCTCGGTCATTGCGCCAGACACCTTTAACGAGTGGTCGCACTTTATGGGGTATAATCCCTTAGTTCAGTTTGTGTTGCAGCCTATTTTAATTGGCGGTGTAATCGTACATTTTGCCATGGGGATTTATTTGGAGATCAAGAACAATAAGGCCAGACGAGTAAAATATGCGAAATACAACGGGGGTGCCAATGCACCTTGGGTTTCACGCAACATGATTTACACAGGACTAGTTGTACTTGCTTTTCTTGGGTTACATATGTACGACTTTTGGGCCCATGAAATTGCCTATAAATTCATCAATGCTGTTCCCGAGGATGCTACACGTTACCACGCAGAAACCGTGCATAAGTTTGAGCCTATTTGGCGTGTCGTACTTTATGTGATTTCATTTGGTTTATTGGCCTTGCATTTATTGCATGGATTTGCCTCTTCATTTCAAACGATGGGAGTCAACAATAAATACAGTCCCGCTATCAATACCGTGACAAAAATATATGCGATCGCAATCCCTGCGGGGTTTGCATTTATCGCTATTTACCATCACCTAAATCCAATACATTAGATTATGGCAGTATTAGATTCAAATATTCCACAAGGCGAATTAGCGCAAAAGTGGACCCAGCATAAAAATAAAATTAACCTGGTTAATCCGGCGAACAAGCGTAACATAGATGTGATCGTGGTGGGTACGGGATTGGCCGGTGGTAGTGCAGCTGCTACTTTAGCAGAGTTGGGCTATAACGTAAAGACTTTTTGCTATCAGGATTCACCGCGTCGTGCGCATTCTATTGCCGCTCAAGGCGGAATAAATGCCTCTAAGAACTACCAGGGAGATGGAGATAGTGATTATCGTTTATTCTACGATACCATTAAAGGGGGTGATTACCGAAGCCGTGAAGCCAACGTACACCGTTTGGCAGAAGTTTCGGGTAATATCATCGACCAGTGTGTCGCGCAGGGAGTTCCCTTTGCCCGTGAATATGGTGGATTACTAGATAACCGTTCGTTTGGTGGAGTATTGGTATCACGTACCTTTTATGCCAAAGGGCAAACCGGTCAGCAGCTATTGTTAGGAGCATACTCTGCCATGAACAGACAGATTAATCGGGGTAAAATCACGCCGTTTAATCGTCATGAGATGGTAGATTTGGTCAAAGTAGATGGAAAAGCCCGCGGAATCATCGCCAGAAATTTAGTCACCGGTGAGATTGAGCGTCACGCTGCACACGCTGTAGTATTAGCTTCAGGAGGATACGGGAATGTATTTTTCTTATCCACCAACGCCATGGGAAGTAACGTCATGGCTGCCTGGAGAGCACACCGCAGGGGAGCGTACTTCGCCAATCCGTGCTATACGCAAATTCACCCGACGTGTATCCCAGTTTCGGGAGATCATCAGTCAAAATTGACCTTGATGTCAGAGTCCTTACGTAATGACGGACGGATCTGGGTGCCAAAGAAAAAAGAAGATGCCGAAGCTATTAGAGCCGGTAAATTAAAACCAACCGAACTTAAAGAAGAAGATCGCGATTACTATTTAGAGCGCAGATATCCTGCTTTTGGTAACTTGGTGCCTCGTGATGTGGCCTCAAGAGCGGCCAAAGAGCGTTGTGATGCAGGTTACGGAGTAAACAAAACCGGTGAAGCGGTATATCTTGATTTTGACGCTGCAATTATGCGTTATGGTAAAGAAAAAGCATTGGTGAGCGGGATGAAAGACGCTAGCGATGCAGAGGTGAGAGCACTAGGAGAAGAGGTGATCGAAACCAAATATGGGAACCTCTTTGAAATGTACGAGAAGATCGTTGATGAAAACCCGTATAAAACGCCGATGATGATTTATCCTGCGGTGCATTATACCATGGGAGGAGTTTGGGTGGATTATAATCTTCAAACAACAATCCCGGGATGTTACGCCATTGGTGAGGCTAACTTTAGCGATCACGGCGCGAATAGATTGGGAGCCTCAGCCTTGATGCAAGGATTGGCAGATGGGTATTTTGTATTGCCCTATACTATTGGTGATTATTTGGCAGATGACATTAGAACCGGAAAAATTTCTACCGAAACGGCAGAATTTGACGAAGCTGAAAAGTCCGTTCGCGCACGTATCGAAAAATTGATGAGTGGAGCCGGGAATCATTCGGTGGATTATTACCATAAAAAATTAGGTAAGATCATGTGGAATAAATGCGGAATGTCCCGTAACGCCACGGACTTGCAAAGTGCGATTGATGAGATTGCCGAGTTGCGAGAAGACTTTTGGAAAAACGTAAGCGTTCCCGGAAGCGCAGACAGTAAAAACCAAGAACTGGAGAAAGCCGGAAGGGTAGCAGACTTCTTAGAATTAGGAGAGCTTTTTGCACGAGATGCGCTGGAGCGCAATGAATCCTGTGGAGGGCACTTTAGAGAAGAATATCAAACTCCAGAAGGTGAAGCTTTACGTGATGATGAAAACTTTACGTTCGTTTCGGCTTGGGAATACACGGGTAAACCAGCAGATGCGGTATTGCATAAAGAAGAGCTGGTCTTTGAAAATGTTGAATTAAAGACTAGAAGTTATAAATAGAGGATTAGATGTCACCCTGAGCTTGTCGAAGGGTAGTTTGGGTACTGTGCTTCGACAAGCTCAGCATGACTCATCATCAAAATATAAAGGACGAAATAACAACACGTTATGAAATTATACTTAAAAGTTTGGAGACAAGAAGGACCTAACGCCAAAGGTAAAATGGTAGATTATACCATCGATGGCGTAGACGGCGATATGTCTTTTCTTGAGATGTTAGATATTTTAAATGAAGATCTAATTAATAAAGGAGATATTCCGGTAGAATTTGATCATGACTGCAGAGAAGGGATTTGCGGAAGTTGTTCCCTTCAAATTAATGGAGAGCCTCATGGACCACAGCGCTTAACTACTACCTGTCAATTACACATGCGTAAATTTAACGATGGTGACACCATTGTGATAGAGCCCTTTAGAGCGACAGCATTTCCTGTAGTAAAAGATTTGATTGTTGATCGAAGTGCTTTTGACCGCATTCAGCAAGCTGGAGGATATGTATCAGTCAATACTTCTGGAAACACGGTTGATGCAAACGCCATCCCTATTGAAAAAGACGATGCAGATGAAGCTTTCTACTCGGCAGCATGCATTGGATGTGGAGCTTGTGTAGCAGCATGTAAAAATGCGAGTGCGATGTTATTTACCTCAGCTAAGGTATCTCAGTTTGCATTGCTTCCGCAGGGTAAAGTAGAAGCCACAGATCGCGTACAGGCTATGGTGAAGCAAATGGATTTGGAAGGATTTGGTAACTGTACTAATACCGGTGCATGTATGGTAGAATGTCCTAAGGGCATTAAACTAGAAAACATTGCCCGTATGAATAGAGAATATCTTTCGGCTAGTTTAGAGGGGTAATTCTTTTTTATATATTAAATCAAATCCTGTCATGTTATGGCAGGATTTTTTAATTCATATAACCTAAAGTAAAAACTGGGCGTATTCTATGCTTAAATTAGAACTACCAAACAGTGAACCTAATCACTTCTCAATCCCTCAATCATAACCTGTACCATCTTTTTTAGATCATACGTTGATGACCAACCCCAGTCTTCTTGTGCAGCTGTATCATCAATACTACTAGGCCAGGAGTCTGCAATAGCTTGTCTAAAATCTGGAGCATAAGAAACACTAAATTCTGGAAGATGCTCTTTTATTTCTCGGGCAATTTCTTCAGGAGTGAAACTAATGGCTGCTAAATTGTATGAAGATCGTACATTGATATTAGCTTCAGCTGTTTCCATGATTTGTATGGTTGCATTAATAGCATCATCCATATACATCATGGGGAGTTCGGTTTCTTCCGAAAGGAAACACTCATAATGACCATTCTTAAGAGCTTCATGAAATATATCGATGGCATAATCTGTCGTTCCGCCCCCGGGCAAAGTTTTATAACTAATCAAGCCGGGATATCGAATGCTACGTACATCAACTCCATATTTTTGATGATAATATTCGCACCAGCGTTCGCCGGTTTGTTTACTTATGCCGTAAACTGTTGTCGGCTCCATCACTGTAGTTTGTGGTGTGCTATGTTGCGGAGTTGAAGGTCCAAAAACTGCAATGGACGAAGGCCAGAATACTTTTTGAATTTTACCTTCCTTTGCCAGATTAAGCACATTAAAAAGAGAGTTCATATTGAGGTTCCAGGCTTTCATGGGGAATTTCTCCCCGGTTGCACTCAACATTGCCGCCATTAAGTATATTTCACCTACCTCATAATGTACAACTACATCTTCAATAGCATCAATATTAGTGGCATCCAATACCTCAAAAGGGCCTTTAAGAAGTGTTTGATCGTTAGGTTCTCGTATATCGCTTGCGATAATATGATTATTTCCATGTTTTGCACGTAAGCTGGCAGTTAATTCTGATCCAATTTGACCACAAGCTCCAATAATAAGTATGGTAGAAGGCATTGATGAAGTTTAGGGTTAAAGATATTTAAATTTAGGCGTAAGAATCGTTTAAATAATGAGAATTATGAACTGAAATAGTGTGATTAATGATAATACCACAAATTCTTTAAGGTAAACAAACCAGAATAGTGACGTAAGCCTTAAATTCACAGGATATTATGACTATTTTTGTTGGAATGAAAAAAATGCACATCATCTATTTCTTTCTTCTTCTAATACTATCCGCCGGTTGTAAGAAAAAAAAAACAGATATAGCTGTCGCTGGAAATAAGGTGGATACGATAGCGGTGATCCAGCCGGATCAACTCAATGATCGGGATTTAGTAGCGCTTAGCGCGGAAGCTGAAGAAGAAGTTTCAAAGTGGTTGGAGTATATTACAGCAACGGCAGAAGTTAAACGCTTACAGGAAGCCAAAGTTTCCCAGATTAGCGGAATCATAGAAACACTCCTCCTGATAGCCGAAGAATTAGAACGTAGTGTTCCTAAAAGATTTGAGCGATTGCCCGTAGAGTCACGAATATTGGTATTTGTAACAAAGATTAATGTCCTTAATGCCGCAGTTAACGAACGTAAGCCTGATCAAGAAAAAATCAGAGTAAACGCAGCTGAGGTAGTTTCGGCGTTTGATCATCTAACCATCCAATTAAATGAAACGTTTTTAACTTCTATTGATGCGTTTGAAATTGAACTTGACAAGGATGCAGAAAAAAATTTGTTAGACGAAATGCCTGAAGAGTTACTCCCAAATCAACAGAAACCTTCTGTTTTAGAGCCTAAAAAAGAGAATCAAAAAGAACTATTACTAAGGGAGTCGATAGAACGTAGAAAGAAAAACGATTGACATGAAACATTTTTTTTTACTCTTTACAGGGTTATTTTTTATTGGCATAAATGCGCAGAACAACGTTAAAAAAAGTATTAATAATACGCTGGAAAATTGGCATGAGGCCGCCGCAGAAGCAGATTTTGACGCCTACTTTAATTTAATGACTAAAGATGCGGTATTCATTGGAACAGATGCGACTGAAAATTGGCAACTAGAAGAATTCAAATCCTTTTCCAAGCCTTATTTTGATAAAGGAAAAGCCTGGAGTTTTAGCCGTCTTGAGCGTAATATTTATCTTGATAGGAACGGGACAATCGCATGGTTTGACGAATTACTGGACACCCAAATGGGAATTTGTAGAGGCTCTGGAGTAGTAGTTAAAACCAACGATGGATGGAAAGTAAAACACTATATATTGTCTATTGCAATTCCAAATGAAAATGTCTCTCAAGTGACCGCATTGAAAAAGAAATTTGACGAAATATTGAAAGACAAGTTGCGTAATAACGAAAATTAAAAAGTATACAAATGAAGAATCTTATTCTAAACCTCTTACTATTACTTGGGTCAATTGCTATTCTTGCTCAAACAGGGATGAACACACCCTGGATGCAGGAGCTCTCAGCCGAAGGCGATAAATCAAGCGCTATTGATTTTAGTACAATCCAACAATCGTTTGAGAACTACTGGAAAGGAAAAGATACGACCCTAAAGGGGATAGGATATAAACAATTTAAACGTTGGGAAGAGCATTGGAAATATAATTTGCACGAAAACGGTACACTGATCACTCCTGCTGAGTTTTGGCGTCTTTGGCAAGAGAAAAATGCCATCTCAAATAGGATGAATGATGAAAGTGATTGGACCTCATCAGGACCTTATGATCATGTAAATTCAGGTTCTTGGTCTTCAGGGCAGGGAAGGCTAAATGCAGTAGCTGTAGATCCTCAAAATGCGGATGTTATTTATGTAGGAGCTCCTGCTGGTGGTATTTGGAAATCTCTTGATGCCGGACAGACCTGGGAGCCTTTGTCAGATTACTTACCGCAGATAGGTGTTTCGGCAATCGCTATTCACCCAACTAATACTAACATTATTTACATAGGTACCGGGGATGACGATGCAGGAGACACTTATAGTGTTGGGGTTTTAAAAACGATTGACGGTGGTATAACCTGGAATATGACCGATCTTAGTTTTAATGGGACAGGTAAACGAATTAATGAAATTTACTTGGACCCGTCTGATTCAGATAAAATTTTTGTTTCATCTAACAATGGTTTTTATCGATCAACAGATGCCGGGGTGAATTTTACCAGGACCTTATTTCAGGATTTAGACGATATGAAATTAATGCCCGGTAATTCTGACGTTATCTATGCAGCTACTGCAAACAGAGTTTATCGATCTACTGATAACGGCGTTTCATTTTCGAATCAATCAACGGGTTTACCTGTTTCAGGTGGTAGAACAGTTTTAGCAACAAGCGCTGCTGCACCTAATAACGTATATGTTTTAAAGGCGACTAACGGATTTAATTTTCAAGGAGTCTATCAATCGAATGATGGGGGATCGTCATATGCAAGAATTGATAATGGCACAGATATTTTTGGAGGTTCCAGCCAAGCATGGTATGATTTAGCTTTTGATGTGTCTGATACAAATCCCAATGAGATGTTCATGGGAGTAGTAAACGTTTGGAAATCTGCCAATGGCGGTCAATCATTCTCCCAGTGGAATAGTTGGAATGCTCCCAACTCTGCGCGATATACACATGCAGATATTCATCAAATACGTTACATTGGGAATACGTTATTTTTCTGCACAGATGGAGGTCTATACACCTCAATGGATGGCAATACTACAACAGATCGTACTGAGGGTCTTGTAATCAGCCAGTTTTACAGAATTTCGGTAGCTGAACAAACTTCACAAAAAATGGTGGGGGGCTTACAGGATAATGGCGGATATGGCTACACGAATGATATTTGGCATAATTACTACGGTGCAGATGGAATGGATAATATCATTAATCCAAACAACGAGAATGAAATATGGGGTTTTACACAATTTGGAGGAGGATTATATTACTCAAATAATGGTGGGCAATCTATAGCAGGAAGCATTTCTGGTGCCGGTGGAGGTAATTGGATAACACCAATCGCGATTAATGGCGATGAAGAGATATTTGCCGGTTATGGAAGGTTGTATCAACTCAATGGGAACTCTTTTACACAAATTTCAAATAACACGGGTACCATCGATGTGCTTGAGCTTGACCCATTAGATACAGATATAATGTATGTTGGCGTTAACAATTTACTCAAGAAGAGTACAGATCATGGACAGTTGTTCACAAACGTTTCAAGTTTTCCAACAAATATTACTAGTATTGAAGTAAATAATAATAACAATAATCTCATTTATGTGACTACGTCTGGCAGCAACGGAAGAGTATATAAATCTGTTGATGGAGGATCATCGTTTCAAAATATATCTGAAAATTTACCCAACACGCCAAAGCTGGTGATTAAGCATCAAGCGCAACACCCGGATAATCCTTTATTTTTAGGAACTAGTCTTTCTGTGTACCGTTATGATGATGTGAGTGGAGACTGGAGTGTGTTTGCCAATAATCTTCCTAATGTTCCAATTAGGGATTTAGAGATTAATTTAGCTGATGGGAATCTTACAGCTGCTACGTATGGTCGTGGAGTTTGGCAATCTGATATACCTATAGTTCTTCCGGCTTATGACATTAGACTTTTATCTGTTGAAGTAAACAATGAAATTTCATGTGGGTCGTCTTTGCCAAAAGTACGTGTTGAAAACAAAGGTGTAAATGATATTACGCAGATTGTATTTGACTATATTTTAGATGGAAATTCAGATCAATTTATCTGGAATGGGAATCTATCTTCGTTAGAAGAAACCACGGTTGATTTTCCAATAACTATATCCTCTTCAGGACTTCATAGCATAGCTGTTATTGCGACTATTGCTAATGATACGTATCCTGCAAATAATGAAGGAGCAACCACATTTTCTATCAATAGTTCTGGTGTTCAAAATGACATCTATGATTTTGAAGGCGATGGTGATGATTTATTAGTAGTTCAGTCCAATGGTCCTGATTTATGGGAGAGAGGTGTTCCAACGGGGAATGTGCTGAATAATGCAGCTTCAGGAACCAGAGTATATGGAACAAATCTTGACGGCCAACATGGCAATAATGTCACATCTTATTTGTTATCACCTTGTTACAATTTATCATTGATGGATCAACCTGTTCTTAAATTTGAAATGGCGTTTCAGCTTGAATTAAATTGGGATGTCGCCTACGTTGAGTACTCTATAGACGGAGGTAATACCTGGGATATTTTGGGAACTGCTAATGACGCTAACTGGTATAACAGTAATTACTCGCAATGTACATTGTGCACAGGCGCCCAGTGGACCGGTGAAACAAGTACCACAATGGCATCCTACAGTTATGATTTGACCGCATTCTCTAATGAAGAAGAATTTATAGCCAGGTTTGTATTCAAATCTGATCAGGCAGTTACGCGTGAAGGAGTCGTGATCGATGACTTTGTGATCGAGAGTCAACAACTTTCTAATCCATCTGTAGAACTTGACGGTATGATCTCCATTTACCCAAATCCGTCAAAAGAAATTATTAACATATCATATCCGGCTTACTTGAAGGATTTAACCATAGAAATGATAGATGTTACTGGAAAATTGATCAAATCATGGAGAAATAATGATGTACAAGAAAAGGAGGCAGCACTGGATATTTCTCAATTTGCGACTGGAGTATATTTTGTGAGGATAAACTCTAATCTAGGGTCGGTGAGTAAAAGAATTATAAAGCATTAAGAGTAGGAGCTGTAACAAAATTTAACTTTAGTGTACTAATGAAACGATTAAACTATAACTAATGAAATCAATCGCAAAGAATATTTCAATCGTAGCTGCAGGATTACTGTTGTTAACAGGTTGTAAAGATGAGAAAAAGGAGCAAGTAGCTCAAAACGAGATGCCTCCAGGTATTATACTTGAGAATATGGACACGCTGGTAAGTCCTAAAGAGGATTTTTACAATTATGTGAATGGAAACTGGATGAAAAACACTCAGATTCCTGATGATCGCACTACCTGGGGCGGATTTAGCGTACTAAGAAAATCTACTGATCAAGATGTGCTTGAAATTATAGCTAAAGCACAAAAAGAAGGTACTTATGATGCTAATACAGATCAAGCTAAAGCATTGGCTATTTTTGAAACCAAACTGGACACTGCTGCTAGAAATGAAGCTGGAATTACTCCCATAAAACCGGCTCTAGAAGAAATTGAAAAGGTTTCTAACCTCGAAGAATTACAAACATTATTAGCAAGAAACCCGGTAGTTTCTTCGCCTTTTATAGGATTTGGTGTTCAGGCTGATCTTAACAACAGCAAAATGAATGCGGTCTACCTTGGTGCAGGCGGCCTGGGATTACCAGATCGTGACTATTACCTTGACCAGGACGAGAAGTCCAAAGAGATAAGAGGAAAATATAAGGAGCACATCGCCAGAATGTTACAAATGCTTGGAGATAGCAAAGAAAAAGCGGTCAATGCTGCCGAAACTATCCTTGCGCTTGAAACCGCACTAGCTGAACCAAGATTGAACAAAGTTGAACGTAGAGATGCGCGCAACTATAACAATCCCCGAACCATCGAAGAAGTGGATAATATGTTAACTTCTATTGATATCAAAAAGATGATTCAGGATCTGGGAATGAAGAAAAAATTTGATACGATCCTAGTGACGCAGTTACGCTATGCAGATGCACTGGATCAATTCTTAAATGAAACTCCGATAGAGGATATCAAAACATTAGTGCGCTGGGATACATTTAATAGTTCAACAGGCAGATTGACGACAGATATTGAGCGTGCAAATTGGGAGTTTTACAGCAAATATCTTAGTGGAGCAAAAGAACAACGCCCTGCAGATGAGCGCGCGTTGGCAACGGTAAATGGTACTGTAGGTGAAGCATTAGGTCAGTTGTATGTAGATGCTAAGTTTCCGCCAGAGGCGAAACAAAAAGCAGAAACTATGATTTCAAATATCATTGATGCCTACAAAGACCGAATTAGAAAACTAGATTGGATGTCTGATTCTACGAAAGTGAAAGCAATCGAGAAGCTAGATAAATTCACCGTGAAGATTGGTTACCCTGATGAGTGGGAAGATTACTCGGCAATGGAAGTCTCTGCCGATAAGTCATATTTTGAAAATATGGCGGCGGTTCAAAAATGGGCAAAGGACAAGCAATTTGAAGATATTGGAGAGCCCGTAGACAAATCAGAGTGGGGGATGTCTCCACAAACTGTTAATGCCTATTTCAACCCATTGAATAATGAAATCGTTTTCCCGGCAGCAATACTACAACCGCCATTCTATAATTATACCGCAGATGAGGCAGTGAATTATGGTGGAATTGGCGCTGTGATAGGACATGAAATTTCTCATGCCTTTGATGACAGTGGATCGCGTTTTGACTCTGATGGAAACCTGCGTAACTGGTGGACCGAAGCTGATTTGACAGCATTTACAGATCGCGGTAATGCATTAGCGAATCAATACGATAATGTTAAGGTATTGGATAGCGTCTACGTAAACGGAAAATTCACTTTAGGCGAGAATATTGGAGATTTAGGAGGAGTGCTAGGTGCTTACGACGGACTTCAAAAATACTATGAAGAAAATGGTCGCCCTGAAAATATCGACGGCTTTACCCCAGAACAGCGTTTCTTTATGAGCTGGGCAACAGTATGGAGAACCTTGAGTAGAGATGAGGCCTTACGAACTCAAATTAAAACTGATCCTCACTCACCCGGTAAAGTACGTGCAGTACAGCCTTTATTAAATATTGATGCATTTTACGAAGCATTCAATATTGAAGAAGGTGATCCTATGTACGTCAAACCAGAGAACAGAGTCAGAATTTGGTAAAAGTTGAATATCATTAAGATAAGAAAGCCTTCAGAAATCCTGGAGGCTTTCTCTTTAGTATCGCAATCGTAATAATGTACTATTGCGATGACGGTAAAACACATAGAAATTATACTTTTTGTTGATAGAAGAAATTCGGGATAAGCTCTTCTGCTTTGGAATGTATAATTTTTCCTGTTGGTTTACCAGAATGTTCAAACGTTGGAGGCTTTAATCCTATCATTTCTGCTTTATCTTGATAATAAATCTTTTTTGGAGTGTGATCAGGGTAAACAACATTCAACGTAGGAATACTTTCTATCCATTTGAGGCTGTTAAGTATTAATGAAATCACATCATTTCGATGCACCAAATTGATAGGTGCTGAACCATTTTTTAACGTCTTACCAGCTAAGTTATGAACTGGGTGTCGATCTTCACCTATTAGTCCGCCAAGGCGAAGAATTAAAGACGTTTGGGGTAATCCTTTGATCAATTTTTCGGCAGCTAACAATTGCTCTGCTGATCGAGTTGAAGAGTATAATGTAGAGTCCTCTGTATGAGTTGGGAATGGATATCCTTCTGCGTAGACAGAAATAGAACTTGTAAAAACTATTTGTTCAATGCTGCTTAATACAATACAAGAGCATAATTGTTCAATTTTAGCTATAAAACTTGAATTTGGGTCTTTGCGCAATCCAGGTGGAATATCGACAATAAGAATATCCAATTCGTCTAAAAATTGAGTGATAGTACCTTGAATAACATCTTCAAAGAGTTCAATGTAATACGATTTGATTCCGTGTTCTTCAAGATCAGGTAGTTTCTGCAAAGAAGTAGTACTTCCTTTTACAGTATGCTGTTTTGAAACCAGTTTTTTTGCTAAAGGTAGTCCCAGCCAGCCGCAGCCTAAAACTCCGATCCTCATAATGAATTTCCTGGAGCTACAGTAAGCGAATCTTGTTTTGGCTTTCTATATAGCTTATTTAAATCTATAGTTCCAGTAACAATGGTATTATTATTCCCTCTCACAGATTTTGGAGTCATGTATTTAGCCCGCTTAGGAATACTAAATTGATCATTCGTAAGTAAATCATATTTATGCTCACTATACGTGATTAAGGGTAATTCCTGATCTCTTTTTAACTTAAATCTCATGTGTAAGGTATCCTTTGTAGCGATTCGTACGCTCAATAACCTATCGCTCCAGCGTTTTTCAAAAACATGAAAAGTGATGCCTTTATCTTCTATAGAAGGAGCAGATAAACCATTGACGATGAAATCCTCAAAACTAACTTGTTTATCAGCAAAAAAGTAAAGTCGGTTTGCATCGCGGTTAGAGATAAACTTGACGTGATAATAATCAGTTTCAACGGCTAATGTATCATTTTTGGTTACCTGGATTGAAGGTGTTTCTAAACGCTTCACTGGAGCTGCACTCGCATAAGTCACTGCGGTTCCATACTTATTATTTAAATCTAATTGTTGAGCATTGTTTGTTGAAGTATCTTCAAAATATCCCCTGGTCCATTCATCCAGCGTGGCATCATACGTTTTCCAATACGCTTTATTTGTTGCAGAGTCCAATTCATACATTAGACTATTTGGTTTTGGATTTTCTTCGGAAAAACCTGACTCAAGATGAGCCATAAAAAACACAGCTAAGGCTGTCAACAAACTCACTACGCCCCACAGGCGCTTCATTTTAAGTAATCCCACTACCGGAAGAAGTAAGCCAAACAGGAATACAGACAGTACCCCCGAAGCAACTAGAATTTTAAGACCTAATCCTACAGGGAAAAAATACACCAGCGGAGCTATAATAAAAATAGCCGGCAAACATAAAAGAGCCAGTAAAAGGGCGTTGGGCTTCTTTTGTTGAATAAGAACAAATAGAGCTATAAGTACAACGTAAAACGGAATGATAAAAAAAGCAGCACCCCTAAGCTGTAGTGCAACAATAACATTAATCAACCACCAAAAAATAAGGGGTGCAACAACAAAATTGGGGGTATCTCTTTCTTTATAAAAATACCGGTACGAAAAAAAGCAAATTGAAGTACATAAAAGGGTCAGAAAAAATATATAATAAGCTCCATTGTACGTAAATCCTTGAACAATTTCATTGTACTCAGGATACATGACTTTTAGCAATGGCCATGTGAAATTACCAATCAAACCGCACAGTATCAACGAAATCAAAAAAGGAAGAAAACCAACAGCAACGCGTTTTAAAGAAATACTTTTTTTAGAAACACCATATCCCACCAAGAACAATAATAATAGTAATCCTATGATAATCATCGGCCAAATCCAGGTGAATGGGTAATGTACCACTCCAAAAAGCGGAAGATTGGTATATACATCATCAGTCTCTGCTTTAAGCGAAGACAAATCAGCCTGCGAAAAATAAGTCAACATCGGCATGATATAACTACCCTGATGTCCCAGTGAGGTCATGTCCAGTCGCTCTGGGGTGTCTAAAGCCGTATGATAATCAAAATGATCATCAATAAACGCAAAGAAAAAGCTATCTACATCGGCAATTTCTCTAAATACCGTTGAATCAGTATCATTAGGAAGCATTTTATAAATACTGTAAAAAAGAGAAGATGCTAAAGGATGAGAAGGATTGGCCTTAGCAAATTCAGAAATGAGTTGAGTATTTCCTTGATTTGTTTCTAGAATCGTATTGGATGGTCCACCGCTTCCGCGGGCTTCAAAATTAAAAATGAGTTTAATGTCTTTAATCCAGGGATGATTCTTAACAAATAAATCTGCTCCATTGAGCCCAAACTCTTCGGCATCAGTAATAATTATAACAATATCATTTTTAGGGGATTCCTCTTTAGCTAAGTATGCTCTAATTCCTTCTATTACAGTAGCTACTCCAGATCCTGCATCTCCTGCGCCAGGCACAAAAAAATTTCGCGAATCATAATGGGACATTACGGCTATTGCATCCCCGTTTCCGGTTCCTTTAATTCGTGCTAAAATATTACGTGGATACGTGAATCCTCCAGACGCATTTAAGCTGTAGCCCTCTTGGGTTTGTACCTCAAGACCATACGACTGAAGTTCTTGCACAATATAATTTCTTACTTGCGTGTGATTAGCAGAACCTGTGGGATGAGGTTTTTCGGCAATTTTTTTAACATGTTCAAATGCCCGGGACACTGAAAATGTCGAATCATCTATGTTTTCATCATCGGGCTGTGGATGTGGGGTAAGACTGTAAAAGCTGTACCAAATGGCAACAAGTATCAGAAAAAATGCGAATAAAGTATACTGGCGTTTCATTCTTAAAAGGTTTGACTAAAAGTAGTGAAAAATATACCACATGTGTTAAACATGAGAATAGATAAGTAGTAAGTGATTTGAAATCAATAACTTTAGGTGAAATAAATGATACGATTATGGGAATTAAAAGCTTTCAAGGAAAAAGAGCAGAAACAAAAATCGATACCAGCGCACCAATCAAGGTAAGCGATTATATGACTAAAAAACTAATTACCTTTCATCCAGATCAACCTGTAATTGAAGTAATGGATGCATTGATCAAACATAAAATAACCGGTGGACCGGTAGTAAGTGAAGATGGCGAACTTGTTGGAATAATTTCTGATGCTGATTGTATGAAACAAATTAGTGAAAGCCGATATTTCAATATGCCTGTCTCGTCTGAAACAGTATCAAAATACATGTCTACAAATCTTGACACAATGGATATCAACGAAACAGTATTTGATGCGGCAACAAAATTTCATCAAACCAGCCATAGAAGATTCCCGGTGCTAGAAAACGGAAAACTTTGTGGAATGATTTCCAGAAAGGATATACTAATTGCGGGACTTAAACTACAAGGGCAACGTTGGGGAAACTAGCGATTACGCTTTACCAGTGCGTAAAAGTCATTTTCTAAAGGTAGATAACCCTGATCGTAAATGAAATAGTAGACATTACCGGCTTTAGTAGTGTAAATGCTGGTGAAGTAATTAAAATCAAACCCTCTTTCCAATAATTTGTATTTAGAGGTTTTTATTTTTTCGTTGGGGTTTAGGGCTTCGAGAATACGGTAGTTCTTTCTCAATCTGTTATTGATATTGCGCACCAGATTTTTACTGTCTTTATTTAATTTGTTATTATACGCATTACGACAATAATCGCTACAAAACTTTTTGTCGATACGCCCTACTATAGTTTCGCCGCATTCTAAACACTCTTTTTTCATGTATTAAAAGTACTAAAAAAGAAAAAACCTTCATTTGCAAAGCAACTGAAGGTTGATAGAATATAAAATAAAGTTGTTATTCTCTATTCGTGAATTACACGCACGTTGATTGCGTTCATACCTTTACGGCCTTCTGCTTCATCATACTCTACAACATCTCCTTCGTTTAAAGCTTCGCCATTTAGACCAGTTACATGAACAAAAATTTCATTTCCTGTGTCCTCGTTTACGATAAATCCAAAACCTTTAGATTCATTGAAAAATTTTACTGTACCTCTCATAATTGTAATAAAAATAAATTTAAAAAAACAAAAGTAATAATAAATTCAGTAGTAAGAGGTGTTTTACAAAATAATACCCCTGATTTACAATTATTTAATGTTGTTTTTATCGCGCATTTTTTTAATATTTTCATCACTAAGCGTATAATCTTTGAGATGTTTTCCCTTGTAGCTGGTGTAAATAAAGAGGGGTAAAAAGATGAACGAGGTGAATAATATCGTCACTCCGATGATTTTTTTACCCACATCTACATCGGTCGTCTCCTTAATCCAAAAACCAACGGCGATGCTTATTAAAATAGAGATAAATAATATGGCGATTATTTTCTTCACCTTACAATGTTACCTTAATGTTAAGTTCGTTAAGCTGTTCTTCATCTAACGCAGCTGGAGCATCGATCATTACATCCCTCCCGGCATTATTTTTAGGGAATGCGATAAAATCCCGTATTGTTTCTTGTCCACCTAGAATAGCAACCAGCCGATCTAATCCAAAAGCGATCCCGCCGTGTGGAGGTGCGCCATACTCAAAGGCTTCCATTAAGAATCCAAACTGTGCCTGAGCTTCTTCTTTACTAAATCCTAGTAGATCAAATAATTGACTTTGCACCTCTCTATCGTGAATACGAATAGAACCACCGCCAATTTCATTCCCATTTAATACAAGATCATACGCATTGGCATTAGCTTTTCTTGGATCAGTTTTTAAAAGTTCAAGATGTTCTGGCTTTGGTGCAGTAAAGGGGTGATGCATGGCATGATAACGATTAGTTTCTTCATCCCATTCCAACAATGGAAAATCTACCACCCACAATGGTGCAAACTCATGTGGTTTTCTCAAACCTAAACGTTCACCCATTTCCATACGTAAGGCACTAAGTTGAGTTCTTGTAGTATGGGCTTCGCCCGAAAGAACTAACATAAGATCGCCTTTTTGGGCTCCTGTGGCTTTTGCCCAGGCTTCTAAATCATCCTGATCGTAAAACTTATCGACAGAAGATTTATAACTCCCATCTTCATTACATTTAACGTAGACCAATCCTAGTGCGCCTATCTGTGGTCGTTTGACCCATTCAATAAGTTTGTCAATTTCTTTGCGCGTGTAAGATGCAGCACCTGGAACGGCGATTCCTACCACTAGTTCAGCATTATTGAAAACATTAAACTCTCTGTGTTGGGCCACTGCGTTGAGTTCCCCAAATTTCATCCCAAAACGTATATCGGGTTTATCGTTACCATAGGCTTTCATGGCATCTGCGTACGTCATTCTAGGGAAATCTTGAATATCAACTCCGTTAATCTCTTTTAAAAGATGACGTGTTAGCCCTTCAAATGTCTGCAAAATATCTTCTTGTTCCACAAAGGCCATTTCGCAGTCTATTTGGGTAAATTCTGGCTGGCGATCGGCACGTAGATCTTCATCTCTAAAGCACTTAACGATTTGAAAATATTTATCCATACCACCTACCATTAAAAGCTGTTTAAAGGTTTGAGGAGATTGTGGCAGTGCGTAAAATTGACCCTCATTCATACGGCTGGGCACCACAAAATCGCGGGCACCCTCAGGCGTGGATTTGATGAGGTAAGGTGTTTCTACATCAATAAATCCTTGATCAGAAAGATATTTTCGTACTTCCATCGATACCTTATGTCTAAAGATAAGGTTCTCTCTAACCGGTTTTCGGCGTATATCCAGGTAGCGGTATTTCATGCGTATATCTTCTCCACCATCAGTTTCATCTTCTATCGTAAACGGTGGAGTCTTAGCTGAGTTTAGAATGGTAAGTTTTTGTACTAAAACTTCAATATCTCCTGTAGGAAGCTGTGGATTCTTTGATTCGCGTTCAATAACCTCACCAGTCACGGTGATCACCATCTCTCTGGTCAATTTTCGCGCCTGCTCCATCGCTTCTTGAGAGCTGCGCTCCTCATCAAAAATCAACTGCGTAATCCCGTAGCGATCCCTCAAGTCTACCCAAATCATAAATCCCTTATCACGGGTTTTTTGTACCCATCCAGACAATATAACTGTACTGGTGATATCTCGAAGACGTAATGCTCCATTGGTATGGCTTCTATACATAATATTCTTACTTATAAGGTTGCAAAAATAGCAAGTATTATATCAGCTACATACCTTTTCGTTAAAATATAATCTCAAAATCTATAAAACGTATAAAAAATAAATAACATTAAGTAGTTGATTTTAAGTTAGATATATCTTCAATGTAAATTTAATGTTACCTAAACTTTGATTTAAAGTAAATATAACGTTAACTTTGTATCATCAATGAACCCCATAAATTAGAACCTATGAAAAAGATATTCATGTTAGTAGCTATTATGCTAGGGAGTGTATTAAACGCACAAGACGTCAAACCTTCTTTTGAGAAGCAAGGAGAATTGGTGAAAGGAACTTTTTTCTATGAAAATGGTACTGTTAAACAAGAAGGAACCTATAAAAACGGAAAATTACATGGTGAATGGGTTTCCTATGATCAACATGGAGATAAACTAGCCATGGCAGAATATGACCAAGGTGTCAAAACCGGGAAATGGTTTTTTTGGACCGAAGATGGTTTAGTAGAAGTGGATTATAATCGTAATGCAGTTACACAAGTGACGAATTGGAAAAACGGTTCTACCAGAGTGGTGAGCAACGAATAATAGATTTATAAAAACATTTAAAGCTGGGTCAGAAGAATTTCTTTGGGTCCAGCTTTTTTATTGTGCAATAATCTGATAATTTTCTGGTTATATTTGCCGACTAATTTTAAAATAGCAATGATGAAAAAAGTAAATGCATTATTATTAGGTCTTTTTGTTGCCTTTTCATTCTCTTGTGGAGATGATGACGATGGTGGACCAAGTGGACCTCAAGAAGAAGATTTTGTAGGAGTTTGGGCATTAGCCAATGTAGAAGGAAACGAAGATCAAGAGACAACGGTCGGGAATAATTCTACTCCCTTTTTCAATACTACTATTAATGATACAAACGATACAGATTTTACACTTGACTTCACAGCAGATCCGAATACCGTAGAAGCTGAAGGAACGTACACTCTTATTTCTCAAAAGGAGTTTGAAGATGGTAGCGAAGATGAATTTACGACGGTTACATATGTGGATGGGGATGAATTTTCTTCAAGTTGGTCATATAACAATGATACAGATGAAGTTACATTTTCTGGAGCAGGTGGTACTAGAACGTATACGTTAACAACAATCAATGATAATTCATTAGTTTTGACTTTTGAAAATGTCGTTGAGGTAAACGCCAATAATGCGATTACCACAACTAGGACAGAAATCACCTATACATTTACGAAGCAGTAAATTGTATCTAGTAAATAAAACCCCGCCAATTGGCGGGGTTTTTTGTTTTAAGCAGCTTTTTTATAATCCGCTTTAGTCTCATTCGATTCGGTAGGTTTACCGCGCCAGCTGCGTATCTTGATTTTTGTGCGATAAACGATATAGAATAATAAGGGAACGATGATCAAGGTTAAAAAGGTCGCAATTATTAGTCCGTAAATAACCGACCAGGCCAAGGGTCCCCAAAAAATTACGTTATCTCCTCCTAAGTAAAACTTAGGATCGAATTCTGCAAACAACGAGTAGAAATCTATGTTAACTCCTATCGCCAATGGAATTAATCCTAATACAGTCGTAATTGCCGTAAGAATTACCGGTCGAAGACGGGCACGACCCGCTTTAACAATAACATCTTGAATGTCTTCCTTAGAAAGCAAAGCATCATCTGGTAACTCTAGCGCCACAATCTTACGATCTATAAGCAATTGAGTGTAATCTAACAACACTACACCGTTGTTAACCACAATTCCTGCCAGTGAAATAATGCCCATCATGGTCATCATAATCACAAAAGGTGCCCCGGTAATGACAATTCCACCAAAAACACCAATAAAACTTAAAAAGATCGCAATCATAATGATGGTCGGCTTTGAAATAGAACTAAACTGAAAAATAAGAATAAAGAAGATTAAGCCCAGACCTCCAAAGAATGCACTCATTAGAAATGCCATTTGCTTATTCTGTTCTTCAATTTGACCGGTGTAGTCAATTTTGATTGACTCAGGTTTTTCAGTAAAGCTTTGCATTTCATTTTGAACCTGTTCTACCACTGCTCCTGCATCAGTATATCCCGGTGCCAAGGCCGAGTATACCGTTACAACACGTTTTGTATCCCTATGCTTTATTGCGCTAAACGAAGAGGTGTTTTGCTGGGTCGCAACAGCGCTGATAGGAACTTCCTTGATCTTACCGGTTGCCTGATCTCTGAATGTTATGTTTTGATTAAACAAGGCAGATGCGTCATACCGATCATCTTCATTAAAACGTACGTAGATATCGTAATCCTCTCCGTCGTTTTTATAGATTCCGGCTTTTTCACCAAACAAGGAACGTCTTAATTGGTTTCCCACCATTCCTGCGGGTACACCTAACTCACCAGACTTTTGACGATCAACCAGTACTTTAGTAGAGGGTTTTCCTTTATTTACATCAATCTTTAGTTCGTCAATCCCTGCGATATTCTTTTGATTGATAAAATTTCGCATTTTTTCGGCTGTATTAATCAGCTCATCATAGTCTGTTCCCTCAAGTTCAATATTAATGGGATATCCCGCCGGGGGACCTACTGCATCTTTCTCTACAGAGATGGCAACACCCGGGTAGATTCCTTTCAGGTTTTCCTGGACTTTTGCGCGTAGCACTTCAGAGTCTTTTCCTTTGCGGTATTTGTATTCTCGCATGGTAGCTGTAATCTTAGCACGATGTGGCATTTCTGCACTGCTTCCTCCATCTGTTTGGGGATTCCCGGCACCTTCACCTACCTGTGAAACAGCAGATTCAACTAAGAAATTATAGTTACTATCAGCCTTGTACTCATCATCATTTACTACATTATAAACACGCTGTTCAATTTCTTTGGTGATAGCATTGGTTTTATTAATGCTTGTTCCTTCCGGATACTCAATGTATACTATGATTTGGTTAGGCTTATTATCAGGGAAGAATTCAATATTAGTTCTCTTTGCACCTACCGACGCTCCAAAACCACCTAAGGTTAGGAAGAGTAAAAGAAATATTCCGACCACGAAGAAAACAGGCTTTTTACCCTTTAGGGCCCAGGTTAGAAAACGTTGGTAACGGCTTTCCAGTTTAGTTAAAAAATTCCGTTGAAAATAGGTCGCAGCTTTTTTTAGGAAGTAGGTATATACCCAAAACATAAGTGCAACAAAAATGATGAGCGTACCCAGAATTTTTACGGCTCCTCCAATCAACATGATTAAAATACCTATGGGAATCATAACTGCTGATAAAAAGATGAGCTGTTTTCGTGTAAGTCTGCGTTCACGTACGTCCATAAATCGTGAAACTAACATGGAATTAATGAAAATAGCGACGAATAACGAGGATCCCAGTACCACTGAAAGCGTTATAGGAAAGTATATCATAAATTCACCCATAACTCCCGGCCAGGTCCCTAAGGGAACAAATGCTGCTACAGTTGTTAATGTTGAAATAATGATAGGAAAGGCTATTTCCCCAATTCCCTTTTTTGCAGCTTCAATGCGCGACATCCCTTCTTCATCCATGAGACGATAGACATTTTCTACCACAACAATACCGTTGTCAACCAACATCCCAAGGCCCATAATCAGTGCAAACAAGATCATGGTATTCATCGTATATCCTAATGCCGAAAGTATCATGAAGGACATAAACATTGACATGGGTATAGCGAATCCTACGAATAACGCATTTCTAAATCCTAAAAAGAACATAAGTACACCCACCACCAAAATAATCCCAAAGATGATGTTATTTACAAGGTCAGTAACTTGATTTTCGGTCTTCTCACTCTGATCGTTAGCTTTAGATAATGTAAGGTCCGGCGGAAAAATGCGCTCTTCCATATCAGCCATGATGTCATCGATTTTTTCTACCGCCTCAATCATATTTTTGCCCGATCGCTTTTTTACATCTAGCATAACTACGCTTTGACCAAATTCACGGGCATAGGTGGTTTTATCTTCTTCAGAAAATGTAACATTCGCTATGTCTCTTAGGTAAATGGGGGCATCATTTTCTGTCTTAATAACAAAATTTTCTAACTCCTGCGGAGTTTCGATTTCACCTAATACTTTAATTGTCCTGCGTTGACCACTTGATATAAGGTTCCCCGCAGACATGGTCATGTTTTCATTTCTAATGGCATTAATGATGTCATTAAAGGTCACTTGAGCAGCCATCATTTTGTAGATGTCTACAGCTACTTCAACCTCTTTTTCTTGGGCACCTCTTATGTCGGCTGCTTTTATCTCAGGTAAATCTTCTATACGATCCTGAAGTAATTCAGCATACTCCTTCAATTTTTCTACGGGATAGTTCCCTGTGATATTGATGTTAAGAATGGGAATCTCTTCAGACATGCTTAAATCAAATACATTGGGCTCTACTTTCGCACCATTAAAAGTCGGCCAGTCTTCTCCTGCTTTCTCACTATCTACTTCATCTTTTACATCCTGCTTTGCCTGCTCAACCGGTATATCTTCATCAAACTCAATTGTAATAATACCATAATCTTCTTGTGAAGTGGATAGAATTTCTACCACACCACTTAAATTTCGTAATTCATCCTCAAGAGGATCCACAATGAGGCGTTCAATATCTTCACTCGTGTTACCGGGATAGGGAATAGAGATGTAGATTTTAGTTTCATTGATTTCAGGAAAGTTTTCTCTGGGCATACTAAAATATGCACTCAAGCCCAATACAAAGAAAAGTGCCATCATTACCCAGATTACGGTAGGATTATCAATTGCCCAACTGGAGAGCTTAAATTCTTTATCTACTTGTTTTTTCTTTGCACTCATTATTGTTGTCTTTAGTCAATAGTTAATGGTAATTAGTTGATAGAATTTAGTTCGTACTAAATTTTATTTCTTTAAATGCTTTTGTAACCCTTTTATCATTTTAGCTAGCTCAACTAAGCGAAATCTAGCTGACTGTAATTGATCCTCTGATGTATTTTTGTCTCTTGGCAATTGTTATGCATACAATACATTCCCTGATCGACCCTTGCGAAATATTTAAAAACCGGTTGAACTGCTGGTTTGTATCACCAGCTCCTTCTGCTATATTTAATGCAATGGAAGAAGAAGCTCTTAAAAATTGAGATGAAAGCTCAAAGCGTTCAACACTTGGAAAATCCTTTACTAAAGAATAAACGACATCAATAAAAGCCAGTGACTTTTGATATACATTTAAATCCTCAAAGCTAAAATGAGTGCTTTCCATTTTATTATATTTCTAATAACTAAAGGCTATCAACTAACGTCTTATTAGTATTCAACAATCGATACCTCTTGACCGTCTTTAACACTTCTTGCACCCTCAACAATTATCTTATCTCCACTCGCCAATCCATTGGTTACTTCGATAAAATCTTGTTGGGATTTTCCGGTAGAGATGATCTTTCTATTGGCAATATTGACATCACTATTCGTTGAATCCTGTTGAACGAGATATACAAATTGCTCTCCATCGGCATTTTCAGAAATAATATTTAATGGGATCAAGATCGCGTCTTCTTTGGTATAATCATTTATCTTAAGACGTGCTGTAAGGTTTGGCTTGATTAATCCTTTTTTGTTGGGTACTGCTACTTCAATGGAAAAAGTACGGTTACTAGGATTAATGTAATTACTGGTTTGACGTACTTTTGTCTTAATTTGTTCTCCTAAAATGGGTAGATTAACAATAACTTCTTTACCGGGTTGAATGTCCTTTATATAACGTTCTGGCACATCTGCCTTGATGTACATATCATCTAGATTTACGATTCTAAAGAGTTGCGAACCAGGAGCCACAACAGTTCCCTGCTCTGTAATGACATCATCAACTACTCCGCTAAAAGGTGCCCTCACCGAAGTTTTTCCTAACATACTTTTCATTTGGTTTACTTGATTTTGAGCGGCTTCATAATTACTTTTTGCCTGTAGATACTGAATTTCTGAACCGATTTGCTGTTCCCAAAGTGCTTTTTGTCGTTCAAAAGTTGTTTTAGCCAAAGCAGCTTGTGTTTCAACTTGAGCGACCTGGCTGGATAATCCTCCATCGTCTATGGTAGCTAATAATTGTCCCTTTCTTACGTTATCACCTTCTTTGACATACACACGTTGTAATACTCCCTGCATTTCGGGATAAACGATTACATTCTTTTTCGTGCTAACATTACCTTGCAATTCTACATAATGATTGAAAAGTGTATCGCTCACTTGTTTTACGGTGATCAAAGCAGCATTATCAGATTGATCTAATTTTTTAATCGCTGCATCCAGGCGGGTTAATTTATCATTAAGTTCAGACTGTTCTGTTTTTAGCGAAGACCGCAACTCCTGAATTTCTTCAAGGTTTTTTGAAGCAATCGTATCTTCGACTGACTTTTTCTTGTTGCCGCCACATGAAATTAAGAGCAGGGATAGGGACAAGAATTTTAAAAATGTGAGTTTCATATTGAATGTTTTAATCGTAGTTAGTTTTGGTTGGATACGTTTATTTGAGGGATACTCAAAATAGTCTCCAGGTCGGCTTTATAATTAATCAAATCAACCATGGCCTGTAACACTTCTTGTTGCGAGTCGTACAATTGAGTTTGTGCCTGGCGCAGTTCAAAGCTGGTAGATAGACCCTCAGTAAATTTTATTTGATTTTTATTTTCTATGCGTTCTGCTAATGACAGATTATTTTGAACTGTTTCCAGATTTTGTACGGCAAAGAGATAGTTGCTTCTGGCAGAATCAAGTGCCAATTGTATTTCCTGCTGAGTTTGATCAAAATCTGTCTTGGCTTGTTCTAATGCAATCTTTGCTCTTGCCGTTTGAGCGCTTCGCATTCCAGAACTAAATAATGGGATTTGTAAGGATACTCCAAGGATTGAAGATTCAAACCATTCTGCATCACTAAAAAAATTAAATTCATTGCCTGCCGCATTTGCTCCATAATTGATAAAACCTGTTAAGGAAGGTAAAGCAAAGCTTTTCTGTTGTTTGAGTTCAAGTTCACGTTGCTCTGTGAGGTTTAGGGCAATTTTATAATCAACATTATTCGTAATATCTAATTGTTGCTCGACCAGCTGCTTACTAGTATTTTGCAGCGCTAGCGACGTAAGATCGTCTAAAAGAGTAACCTCATTCTGTACATCTAAACCAATTGCCAGATTAAACATTTGATAAGCAATGGATTGGAGGCGTTTAGTATTTTCAAGCTGATTTTTAATTTGTGCCAGGGTAATTTGTAGTTGCTCTACGCTCTCTTCTTCGGTGAGCCCATTTTTGAAAATTTGAATAGTTTCATCAAGATTTTTTTGTAGATTTTTCACATTTTTTTCAAAAATGGAAATAGTTTCATTGGTAAGTAAAACGCTTCCATATGCATTAATCACTCCTTTCCTGACTTCAAGCTGCGTTTTTTCTAAGGCATTGTCAGAAAATTGTAAAAAGGTTTTGGCAGCCTGCAAAGCCACAAGATAAGAACCATCAAAAATTAATTGTGAAAGTGTAGCGGTAGCGGCCATCGATTGCTCAGGACTAAAAACAACAGGAATCAGCTCATCACCT
Organism: Gangjinia marincola; assembly: GCF_039523415.1. Taxonomy (NCBI): domain Bacteria; kingdom Pseudomonadati; phylum Bacteroidota; class Flavobacteriia; order Flavobacteriales; family Flavobacteriaceae; genus Gangjinia; species Gangjinia marincola. The sequence goes on along the minus strand of NZ_BAAAFG010000002.1, from coordinate 434,734 downwards.
GAAGCATTAGGGTCGAAGGCATTAGCAGGGATAAATGTAACAGGTTGCTTTAGCTGATTTTGGTAATCTACCCCACCGTTAATTTGTGGTAATCCCATCGCGGTAGTTTCCCATTTTTGCTTAATAGCCTTTGCCACATCCCGACGGGCATTAATCGACTGATAGCTGTTTTCTAAAGCAAAATCTATTGCTTCCTCCAAGGTAAAACTATATTCACTTTCTAACGATTGGCCCCGTACAATAAACAGGCTAAATAGTAGAAAGATACTGGTGGTCATTCGCTGTATCATTCGTGGTTGGAATTTATTAATTGGTTAAGTCGTTTTCTACCCTTTGGAGTTACAATGCCCCTTAGATGATATTCTAGGTACATCTCAAGAAGATTTTCTTTATGAAAAATGTTCTCATCGAACATGTCGTTATCCTTAATCCCTGTCATACCTATAAAATAAATACGAGAAACAAATTCAACATTGAGATTTTCTCTAAAAAGCCCTTGTGCAATACCTCTTTTAATATTATCAATCATACAATCCTGCATATGTTCAAATTGGCGCTTGCGTATTGAAGCATGAATTCTAGGATAGTATTTTTGAAGCTGGTAAATAGGGGATGATTTCTCTCCCTTTAGATGCATGAGCACAAATTTTTTGATCTCGTATAATTCTTCTATGGGATTTTGTCGTTGCTGTGTTATATGATCAATCCCATTGCAGATAAGATGGTACAGTGTCTCAACGCTTTCTTCGACAAGAATAGTCTTATTTTTAAAATGCTGATAAATGGTCTTTTTTGAAATTGCCATATCCTGTGCAATATCATCCATTGTTACACTTTTAAATCCTCGTTCCAGAAATAAATCTGTCGACTGTTTCAAAATTTCGTCTCTCATTGATGCCGCAAAACTACTACGGAAACTTTTAAAACTTTTTAAGTTTCCTTGGTTTTTACATTACTTTAACAATTCCTGTAACTTTTGATCGAGATAAAAACCAGTATTTTAGCAAAAAAACTATGGACGCAATCACGGTCTATCGTGAATTATTTCTAAGCTACTTACGATCAAAGATTTTAATAAAAGAGCCTAAGGGGTTATATGATCCCATAGCCTATATCTTGCAGCTAAGGGCCAAGCGAATGAGACCAATTTTGGTATTAATGGCGACCGATTTGTTTGGAGAGGAGCCCAAAAAGGCATTAGATGCTGCCCTGGCCATTGAGATTTTTCACAATTTTACCTTGATTCATGATGATATTATGGATGCTGCGCCACTGCGACGTAATCAACCTACAGTTCACGAAAAATGGGATATTAATACCGGGATTCTATCCGGTGACGCTATGTTAATCCAGGCATATCAGTGTTTTGAATCATATTCACCTTTAGTAAACAAACAATTGATCACCTTATTTTCTAAAACTGCTTTAGAAATTTGTGAAGGGCAGCAATACGATGTTGAGTTTGAGACCAGGGATGATGTTACCATTGATGAATATTTGAAAATGATCGAGTTCAAAACCGCAGTTTTGGTAGCGGCCGCTTTACAAATGGGAGCTATTATTGGTGGCGCTTCTGCGGAAGATCAGGAACACCTCTATAATTACGGGAGGCTGTTAGGCATTGCGTTTCAACTACAGGACGACTATCTGGATGCTTTTGGCAATCCCGAAACATTTGGCAAGCAAGTAGGAGGCGATATCATTGAAAATAAAAAAACATACCTGTATTTAGAAGCATTGCTCAATGGATCTGAAACAGATAAAACCACCATAAACGAATTGTTTTCCGCTACAGCAATTTCAGATACTAAAGTAGATACAGTTAAAGAGATCTTTGTGCGCAGCAAAGCCGATCTATCGATCAAAGCCGAAATCAAACGTTACACAGATAAAGCATTTTATGAGCTGGATCAAATCAATGTATCGCCTAAGCGTAAAAAAGGATTAAAACAATTTGGAGAATCCTTAATGCATAGAGAGGAATAGAATCATTATATCAATTACTAACCTTGTTTTAATTAATATTTAAGATTGTTTTATATATTTATGATCTTAAACCTAAATATATGGCAAAACGTCTATTTTTTCGTGTTAGTTTTTTTATTTTTATGGTCAGTTCCTGTCAAGATGACTCAGCAGATCATTACATTGACCATGATACGCACCAATATGAAGCACTTTATAATGGTAAAAAAAGAATAAGCATACACGCTAAAGATATACCTAATGTATTGGAACAGATTGCCAAAGAAGATAGAGGATATTTGCCCATATTAGAAAAGAAGTTAGGTCTTACCGGTCGTTCAACGGGATTTGATAATCCCTTTGGTACATTAAATACGTCAACAATTCAAGCGCTAGAAGATCCCGCACAAAATAGAACCTATAGTTTTTTATTGACTCCTATTATACCTATGGATAACGTAATCTATAATTTAATTGTAGTGACAGATGCAGATGGGAACATATTGAAAAGTTACGTTAAGAAATATGAGGGTGTAGTAGATGGATTTGTAGGTTCAGAGTATAGTGGTAGAACGACATCGTTTGATTTAGATGGTACAGAGCTTCGCAGTTTTAATTTTGATTTAGGAATAGCAGATGCGACTAATTGTGTGGATTGTATGTTAGGAGACGATCCAGATGATCCAAATGATCCAGGAGATGATGACGATAATAGTACAGGAGGATCAAACTGGGATGACCCTACAGATCCAGATCCTACCGATGATGATGGCGGTAATGGCGGTTGGATAGATGGAGGGATAGACAGCTGTAATATCTCAATAGATGTACAGGCTTGCAGTGTAGGAGGCACAACTCCACATGCTCCTATACCGCAGGGGGATGGTAGTTGGAATTGTGGAGGTACAACTAGCATTATGATAATTGACTGTGGCAGATCAGATACCTCATTATTTACTATAGATGCATGCTGCGATGATGATGTGGTGGTGATTGATGATGATGCTCCTGAGATTACAGACCCAGACGACCTGGCGACATGCCAAAATATAAGTGATCTAATAAATGACCCTGACTACCAGGCTAAAGCCCAGGAGTGTAAAGATAATTTTGGCGGTGAAGATGAAAAAGGCTTTGTACAAAAGACAGATGGAACCTTTGTAGATGCACCGGTAAGTGATAATGGTCATACAGTTAGCTTTCCTACAGGAGCAGATAAAGTAGGCTATATACATAATCATCTTAATGATAAACCAATACCAGATTTTGACGGTGATGGTGAACCTGACCTAGAAAAACGGGTACGCCGACATTCTCCTGAAGATATACGTACCTTTATCACATTGGTGCAAATTGCTCATAATACAGGTAGACCCACCGGGGATATTTACGGGGATATGTATAGTAAAAGTGGTAACTTTCAATTACGATTTAATGGTAATGTAGTTGATCTGCCTACCTTTACCGATGATCAAATTGATAATTTTAATATTAAGTACAAAGATTATTTTCAAAATACTGTATCAAACAAAAAGTGGTTTAAGTTTGTTCAAGACGTAATGCAGATTGATGATAGTAAGGGGATTGAACTATGGCAGGTAAAAGATAACGGTACAATATTAAAAATATCCTTAGATGATACTGGCAAAGTTGATAAAGAAAAATGTCCAAAAGATTAATGTTATGAAAATTACAAAGATTTTATTCATTCTGCTAATTAGCATGGGTTGTAAAGCTCAAAATATAGTGCCTGTAGAAGATTTAAGTATGTATCAAGATGAAGAGTATGAAGATTTTCATGATGGTAAATACTTTAAAGATGTAAACGGTAAGCTGTCCAAATTCTATGGGCACTGGAGGGCAACGACATCAGATGGGAAAGTAGTGGATTTTTATATTACACCATATGTTATGTCAGATAATTTTACCAATGGCACTTATGATAAATTAAGAATACGATATACCATCAAAAATCAAAGTGGGAATATACTGGCAGATACTACTGATCTACCTGATGAAAATTCATATGTAATAAGAGGCGGCTTTTTCGGACCTAATAAAGTGACCTATCAGATTTACTATCAGGGATTAGAAGCCCGTTGTGGTCAAAACGGAAATATTTTTTTAGCCGTAATAGGTTTAGAGAGTACTCAAATGAAATATTACTACAGTGTAGCGGGTAGTATTTACGGTAGTAATTGCCCACCGGGTGGTGTAGATCAGGTAATGCCAATGGAGCAATTGACCTTTATAAAAGATCCTATAGATGTATTCGAAGATTAAAACATTCTGTTTAGGGGACTACTTTATAACACTTAATCCTTTAGGATATCATCAGGCTTTTAGTGTTAGAATATAGTATACAAACCTTTGGTCACTCTTTATGTTTTACTACTTTCTTTTAAGAGCCAAAAAATACCGGCAGACCTACAGAGAATATTTAGGGCGATATGTACAGCAGCAGCGGCAACTTTCAACTACTATTTAGTGGAGATTCCGGTACTTTGCCACTTTATGATCGTCTATAAATTCAAGTTCCTACAATAAGATAGTTAGAGTATTTTCAAGAGCATGGGAGACTTTAAGTCTTGATGACAATAACGAAGTAATTAATACACCGTGTCAATAAAATAAGAAATTATGAAAAATCAATTGCTATACTTATCGTTATTATGTTTCACAGCTGGAATATCTCAAACACCTGTATTTCCTGTAGAAGCACTATATCCTACGGAAGAAAATCATCCGAATGTTAAGGAATATTATAAAGATATTGATAATTTATTTAATCAATATGAAGGAACATGGTTGCATGAGAGTGACGGGAAGTCTCTGAAGCTTGAGCTCAAAAAATTTGAGTTATCAGATCATAATGCATACTACATTGATTTACTTATTGGGGAATATCAATATAGCGAAAATGGAACTATTATAGTAAATACTCTATCGCAGATTGAGAACTCTTATACCAGTGGATGTCGACACAGTATTTGTGGATATTCAATTGAGGATAGTTGTTTTTACCATCCGGTATCAGATTGTATAGAAGGTGAAAAGCGAATTGTATTACATATGAGAGATATTAATGAGCCTGGTATATCCTATGAATTGATTCTTCATAAACGCATCATCAACTTACAGGAGGCTTTGAGTGTAAGTATGGGAGACGCTTATGTTCAAGCATCATTCAAAGAGAATGAAACTCCGCCGACATCAACCATAGATTTGAATTTTGATAATGATTTAATCTTTCTAAAGGTAGAATAGTAAAGGTCTTGATTCTATTTACTTATAAATTCTTATAGAGATAAAAAGAAGTTTCAAAAAAAATGAAGCAGTAGTTGCTACTGGAACTTGCTATATAAGCTCAATAAAAGCCATAAAATCACAAGTAATGGTATGTTTTCATAGTATTAAGTCAGGGTATTATAAATAGAGATATAACAAATAACTTTAAGTATAAGCTAGTTATAATTTTAGTAAATGCCGATGATATAGTTTGTGTGTTATAGTTAGGTGACTTCGCTGAGCTATGTTCGACTAGTTGCATGGATGGTATGATAGGTGACGATCCAAATGATGCCGGAGATAATACTAGATTGCGTTAGATTAGATACCTCACCATTTACTATAGATGCATGCTGTGATGATGCTCCTGAGATTACAGACCCAGATGACTTTGAAACATGCCAAAACATAAGTGACCTAATAAACGACCCTGATTACCAGGCCAAGGCCCAGGAATGTAGAGACAATTTTGGCGGTCAAGGTGAAAAAGGATTTGTACAAAAAACAGATGGAACCTTTGTTGATGCACCGGTAAGCGATGATGGGCATAGCGTTAGCTTTCCTACAGGAGCAGATAAAGTAGGCTATATACATAATCATCTTAATGATAAACCAATACCAGATATAAATGGTGATGGGATACCAGATGTTGAAAAGCGCATACGCCGTCATTCTCCCAAGGATATTCAAACCTTCATTACTTTTGTACAAATTGCGCATAATACAGGCAGACCAGTTGAAGATATTTATGGCGATATGTTTAGCAGCAGCGGCAACTTTCAATTACGCTTTAACGGTAATGTGGCTGATCTGCCTACCTTTACCGATCAACAGGTTAAGGATTTTACAGAAAAGTATGAAGATGAGTTTGAGGACAGAGTTTCAAATAAGATATGGTTTGATTTCCTAAAGGATGTTATGCAGATTGATGAAAATATAGGAATAGAACTATGGCAAGTAAAAAATAATGGTACGGTGTTAAAAGTATTTGTGGATGATAATGGAAAAGTAGATAAAGAAAAATGTCCAAAAGATTAGAGATATGAAAACAATAAAAATTATAATTATCATAATTCTTAGCATAAGCTGTAAAGCACAAACTATTGTGCCAGTAGAAAATTTACACTTATATCAAGATGAAGAAAATGCAGATTTTCAAGAAGGGAAGTATTTTAAAGACATTAATGGGAAGCTAGCTAAATTTTATGGGCACTGGCAAGCCACGGCAACAGATGGAAAAGTGTTAGACTTTTACATAACTCCATATCTTAAGACAAATACTAACACAACATATGATAAAATAAGAATACGATACACAATCAAAGATCAAAATGGAAATATCTTGGCAGATACTACTACGCTGCCAGAGGATGATTCAGAGGTTATTGATAGGGGCTTTTTTGGATCGAATGAAGCCACCTACCAGATCAGTTATATGGGATTTGAAGGTGGATGTGGGCAGAATGGTAACCTTTTTTTAGCAGTGGTGGGGCTAGGAGATTCGCAAATGAATTATTATTACAGTGTTTATGGTGAAATTTTGAGTGATAATTGCCCACCGGGTGGTGTAGACCAGGTGATGCCAATGGAGCAATTGACCTTTACAAAAGATCCTATAGATGTAATCGAAGATTAAAACATTCTGTTTAGGGGACTACTTTATAACACTTAATCCTTTAGGATATCATCAGGCTTTTAGTGTTAAAATATAATGTACAAACCTTTGGTCACTCTTATATTCTACTACTTTCTCCTAAGGCCTAAAAAAAATTACAGGCATACCTGTAGAAGATATTTATGGTAGTATGTATAGTAGTAGTGGTAAATTTCAATTACGATTTAGTGGAGATCCCAGTACTCTGCCACTTTATGATAGTCTAGAAATTCGAATTCTTACCAGAAAATAGTTAGAGTATTTCCAAGAGGATGGGGACAAAAGTATAAGGTTACTAAGGTTTACGAAAGACTCAATGGACCTTAATGGCATAGAACTATGGAAAATAAATGATAACGGAAAAATTAAGAAGCTGTCGTTAGATGTCGATGGTAAATTAAAAAAAGAAAAATGTCCAAATTAAATGATTATGAGATTAATTAATTTTTTTATACTACTATTTGTAATAGTCAGTTGCAAAGCTCAGATTGTACCAGTAGAGGATTTGGTTGATTATATGGATTCAGATCAATCAGCAGCTGACGGAACTTATTTCAAAGATATCAATGATAAACTAAGCAAATTCTACGGGCATTGGCAGGCAGTAACTTCAGACGGAAAACAACTTGATTTTTATATAGAGCCAAAGCTTATTGAAAGATCTGAGACTGGTAAAAAATATGATAAGTTGAATATAAGATACACCATAAAAGAGAATGGCGTATTACTTGTCGACACAACTAATCTTCCAGATAACGCAGTAGAGGTAATTAGTGGCGGTTTTTTTGGAACCAACAAAGCGACGTATCAGATACCATATCAAGGATTTAGCAGTGCCTGTGGCCAAAATGGATATTTACTTTTGGATATCGAGGGTTTAGCTGATACATCTATGACGTATTATTACTATGTAAATGGTGAAATTTGGAGTGATAATTGCCCACCCGGGGGTGTAGATCAGGTGATGCCCTTAGAGTGGCTTACTTTTACTAAACATTAAAGCTAGGTAAGATGAAAATTCTATTGGTAACCATGCTATTAATGATAGGGTATTCATCAAACGCCCAATCTTATGTAGAAAGTGAATATTCTATTGAATTAATAGGTAATCCACAAAAGGTCAGATTAGTGGAATATTCAGATTCAACCTATAAAGGTCAGATTATAACAAGTCTATCCAAAGGAAGATTTCCCCGAAACTTTGTTGGTAGATTATGGCATGACATCTGGAAAATTGAAAGTGAAGATGTAGAATATAATCAAGAAATACATCCAATAGTTGCTAAACGTGTTATGCAAAGGCTAAAAGAATTGGGTATTGAAGAAATTGAACCCTGTAAGAAATTCAATGAGGACTGTGGTAATCTCGCTTATTTGGACTCAGACAGTGTTATTTTTAGAATAAAGAAACCTTCAATTAATCGTGTGGTTAGTTATGAAGAAATCCACCCTTTGCAATTGACAAAAAGGAATGAAGAAGAGTCGCCTAAAAGAAAAAAAGCGCAAGAAATGATTTCTTACATTCATGAAGAATTGGATTTAAAGCATGTATATCGCAATTTGTGGGATAAACTTGAGCCTGATACGTATTATTACTTTAGAGGTTATTCCTTTATTATTATGAAAAAGAAAAAATGTCGATAGTTCTTTATACAAATATTTTTGGATGACTTATTTTACTTAAACATTTAATATTCTTTAAATAGTTCCTAAAAAAACACCCCGATGAATGGAATAAGCGCAGAGCCATATACGCCATCATCGTCATCAAAAAGTACATTATAACGTATTCCGGCAGTAATGTTGCCTGTAGTAAACCCGGCTCCTAAAAATAGCGCGGGATTCCAAAAATTATCTTCTATGTCTCCTTCGGTTAATTCTATGGTTTGATTTACACGCAGTTGCTCATATTCCGCCGAAAGGCGAAACCCTTGATAAGGTCTAAAAAAGAATAATGCCGAGGGGCCGTAAACAGCACTCTTAAAATTACGTCCATCAGTATAAGATCCGATTATTCCTATACCGGTAGAGAAGTATCGGTTGACATCATAAATAGCTGATGGCGCCAACATACCGGTAAAAAAGCCATTACCAAAACTTAGTCCTATATTTCCGCCAAACCTAACGTTATCCATAAATCGTGATTGCTTTTGTGGCGGTACGTCTGTTTGTTGAGCCAAGGTGCTTGTACCTGTAAGAAATAAGAGAACACTAATGGTCTTAAGGGAGTATTTCAGCAAGCCGTTAAAGTTGTCTAAAATCATACAATAAATATAAGTCATAAAAGTGAGGTTTTGTTAAATAGTGTATTTTTGTATTGTATTTTAATACACTACATTCCACCTATGGATAAATTTTCATTCCTTAACGCAGCTTCAACTGCGTATTTTGCAGAACTTTACGATCAATATTTACAGCATCCTGATAGTGTTGAGCCTAGCTGGAGAGCTTTTTTTCAAGGGTTTGACTTTGCACAAGAAAAATATAACGGTGATACGATACAGGATACAAATCAACCGGCTGCTGCAACAATTAGCAATGGAATTACCTCACAAGAAATTCCCCAGCATGTCCTTAAGGAATTTCAAGTTGTAAAACTAATTGATGGATATCGTACACGAGGTCACCTTTTTACGAAAACAAATCCGGTTCGAGAAAGAAGAAAGTATGCACCAACGCTGGAGAAAGAAAATTTTGGGCTTACTGATGCAGACCTCAACACTACGTTCAATGCGGGTGAAATCTTAGGAATTGGTGCAGCTACTTTAAAATCAATCATTACGCACTTGGAACGTATCTATTGCGATGCGATTGGGGTAGAATACATGTATATAAGAAAGCCTGATGAAATACAATGGATTCAGGATAAGCTTAATAAAAACGATAATCATCCAAACTTCACGGCCGATCAAAAAAAGCATATTCTTAAAAAATTAAATGAGGCCGTATCCTTTGAATCCTTTTTGCATACCAAATACGTTGGTCAAAAAAGATTTTCTCTTGAAGGAGGCGAAAGCTTGATCCCGGCACTGGACGCCTTAATTGAACAAGCGGCAGACCAGGGAGTGAAAGAATTTATCATGGGGATGGCTCACCGTGGGCGTTTGAGTACTCTTACCAATATTTTTGGTAAAAGTGCCAAAGATATTTTTAGTGAATTTGATGGTAAAGACTATGCACAGGATATTTTTGATGGAGATGTAAAGTATCACCTAGGCTGGACCAGTAGCCGAATGACCGATAGCGGAAAAGAAATCAACCTCAACATTGCACCTAATCCCTCCCATTTAGAAACTGTTGGAGCCGTTGTACAGGGTATCGCGCGGGCAAAACAAGATAGAGACCACCAGGATAACTTTAGTGAGGTGCTTCCTATTGTTGTTCATGGAGATGCAGCGATCGCCGGTCAGGGGATCGTTTATGAAGTCATTCAAATGGCCAAATTGGACGGCTATAAGACTGCAGGAACCATACATATTGTGATCAATAATCAAATTGGTTTTACAACAAATTACCTGGATGCACGTTCGTCTACCTATTGTACCGATGTAGGCAAGGTGACACTTTCACCCGTATTGCACGTAAATGCTGATGATGCTGAAGCTGTAGTCCATGCGATGACATTCGCACTGGATTTTAGAATGAAGTATAAGCGAGATGTATTTATTGATTTGCTGGGGTACCGAAAGTATGGTCACAATGAAGGAGATGAACCCAGGTTTACCCAGCCAAAATTGTATAAAGCCATTGCGAAGCACGATAATCCCAGAGATATTTACGCCAAAAAACTTCAGGAAGAAGGTGTAATTGATGGTGATTATGTAAAGAAACTTGAAAAAGAGTATAAAGACAAATTAGAGAAGAAATTAGAAAAATCCAGAAAAGAGGATAAGACTGAAATAACTCCAATTATGCAGGATGCCTGGAAAGGTATTGGTACCGCACAAGAGGGCGAAATGATGGCAGATATCGATACCAGCTTTGATCTGGAGACACTTACTTCTATTGCAAAGACGATCACGCATTTGCCAGAGGATAAAAAAATCCTTCGCAAAATTGCTAAGCTGATTGATGCACGTCGTAAAATGTATTTTGAAGATAACTCCCTGGATTGGGCAATGGCAGAATTGCTTGCGTATGGATCATTACTCAAAGAAGGATACGATGTTCGCATGACCGGTCAGGATGTAGAACGGGGAACATTCTCTCACAGACATGCAGTAGTAAAAGCCGAAGAAAGTGAAGAAGAAATCGTCTTGTTAAACGAATTAGATAAGGATCAGGGGCATTTTTACATATATAATTCTTTACTTTCAGAATATGCTGTGGTAGGATTTGATTATGGCTATGCCATGGCAAGCCCAAAGACATTAACCATTTGGGAAGCTCAATTCGGTGATTTTAGCAACGGGGCTCAAATCATGATTGATCAATATATTTCTGCAGCAGAAGATAAGTGGAAATTGCAAAACGGACTGGTGATGTTACTTCCACACGGCTATGAAGGTCAGGGAGCAGAACATTCTTCGGCACGTATGGAGCGCTATCTACAACTTTGCGCAAAGGATAACATGTATATTGCAGATTGTTCGACTCCGGCAAATATGTTCCATTTGCTTAGAAGACAAATGAAGGCAGACTTTAGAAAACCTCTCATTGTATTTACACCAAAGAGTTTATTGCGTCATCCCAAAGTTGTTTCTACTAAAGAAGAATTTGCGAACGGCAGTTTCCAAACTGTAATAGATGATCCAGATGCAGAGGCTGGTAAAGTAAAAAGTTTAGTCTTTGTCACGGGTAAATTTTACTACGATTTACTAGCGCATAAAGAAGAAAACAATCGTGATGATGTGGCATTAGTTCGTTTAGAACAGCTCTTTCCTCTACCGGCAGAGCGTATGCGCGAAATGATGAAAAAATATAAAAATGCTAAGGACGTGGTATGGGCACAAGAAGAACCCCGAAATATGGGAGCATACAGCTTTTTACTGCTTCACCTGCCCGAAGCTAAAGATTTTAGAGTGTGTAGTAGAAGATTTTATGGTGCTCCCGCAGCAGGAAGCGCAGTTAGATTTAAGCGCCGTCATGATAAAGTAATTGAAAGCGTGTTTAATCAAGACGCGAATTAAAAATAATATAACCAAGATAACCTCATAACTATGGCGTTAGAAATGAAAGTCCCTTCACCGGGCGAATCCATCACCGAAGTTGAAATAGCACAATGGCTAGTAGAAGACGGTGATTACGTAGAAAAAGATCAGACTATAGCCGAAGTGGATAGCGACAAAGCTACGCTTGAATTACCCGCAGAAGCTAGCGGAATCATAACATTAAAAGCAGAAGAAGGCGATGCAGTCGCCGTAGGAGAAGTAGTTTGTTTGATTGATACCGAAGCTGAGCCACCCTCATCTAATGAAAGTGCGTCAGAAAAGGCCGGTAGCGGTGATGAAGGTGGAGCAGGCAATGCCGCACCAGATCTGGATGATCAAAAAGCGAATAAAGAAAATACCAATGAAAAAGCAGAAGCTTTAACACAGACTCCTTCAAAGTCATCGACACCAAACCAGCAGCAGGATAAAACCTACGCCTCTGGTACACCCTCACCGGCAGCCAAAAAGATTTTAGATGAGAAAGGGATGGATGCCTCACAAGTTCCAGGCAGCGGTCGCGATGGAAGAATCACGAAAAATGACGCTGAAAATGCGACGCCATCTATGGGGACACCGGGGCCAGGATCACGAGGCACTAGCCGCACAAAACTTTCTATGCTACGTAGAAAAGTAGCAGAACGATTGGTGGCCTCAAAAAATGAAACCGCCATGTTAACCACCTTCAACGAGGTGGATATGTCGGCGATCTTTGAACTGCGTAAGCAATATAAAGAAGAATTTAAAGCGAAGCACGGTGTAGGATTAGGATTTATGTCATTCTTTACTAAGGCAATTACCAGAGCTTTAGAACTTTATCCTGCGGTAAACAGCATGATCGACGGTAAAGAAATGATCACTTATGAGTATAAAGATATTAGCATCGCTGTTTCTGGGCCTAAAGGATTGATGGTTCCTGTGATTAGAAATGCAGAGAACTTAAGTTTTAGAGGAGTAGAAGCCGAGGTAAAACGCCTAGCTATTCGTGCCAGAGATGGTCAAATCACGGTAGATGAAATGACTGGTGGAACTTTTACAATTTCCAATGGCGGAGTATTTGGCTCAATGCTTTCAACCCCAATCATCAATCCACCTCAATCTGGTATTTTGGGAATGCACAATATCGTAGAGCGTCCTGTAGCGATAGAAGGTAAGGTGGAGATACGACCAATCATGTATGTGGCTCTATCGTATGATCATAGAATTATTGATGGGAAAGAATCGGTTGGATTCTTGGTTGCAGTTAAAGAAGCCATTGAAAACCCCACAGAGCATTTAATGGATGGGAATGTCAAAAAGGCGTTAGAGTTATAGAAGACCAATTTTACTAGTATCAATCCCGGTGCGTTGCGTATCGGGATTTTTTGGTTCTAATCTAATTGTTTATCTTAGAGTAGATTTAATCTGAGAAAATGAAAACACCCGAAGAAGAAACCGGCACCACAAAACGCACCTCAACTTCTAATCCTAAAAGCAAGAGCTTGCTTAGTGTTATCCTAGAATTTTTGTTTGGCGGAAAGAAAAAATAATTATAGTTTATAAAACGTTCCCAGACTAAAGAATAATCTGGTAAAGGTTTCTTGAGCATAGTTTTCAAATCTGTATTGAGTCGTCAATTGTACTTTGAGATTCGAAAGGATTCTATTTCCAAGCGTTACACTAAAGCGTTGGTCTATTTCAGGTGAATTGGACCGATTTAAACTTAGTAAGGACTCCAAACTACCTGCGATATAAAACTCTCTGGCATCTAATTCTAATCCTTCTAGCGGTAAATCTGCAGAGAATTGATATCTCAACCGATGCGTTATATCATTTTCTCTTATGCGTTGTTCTACTCTTGCACGATGCACTAATCTCAATTGATTATATCGTTTCCCGTAACTGTATTGTTCTGTTATTCTTAATTCTTCCGGGCGATCTTTGTCAAATAGTTCTCTATACATGATCCCCAAGGCTACTTTTCCGTAAAAACCAACTTCATAACTTGTAAAATGGGCTAGTTGCACATGAAGCGCTTCCTTGTTTTCTTCAACTTCTGTTCTATTTTCAATAGCCGTATTAAACGACCACCGTCCCTTTGAAGGCCAGGCAAGATTCATTCCCGGTTCAACGAGAATCTGATCTGCAACTTGTGCATATATCCCGGTGGATAACAAAACAAAAATGAGAATCGTGCTCTTAGAATAAGATAAAATCATAGGCAATACGGGTTACTTTTCTGGATTTGAGCAATTTTCCCTGGCGATCAAAAAGTAATTCTAATCGGTAAATAGTGCGATTATTTTTAAAAGCGACGACCAGCTCATAATGATCAAAATTCTTATTGGCAATACGCTTGTTGAGCTCATTGATATTTTCATTAGGCAAATATTGCAATTGAATTCGTTCTATTTTATTTTGTTGATCTATGCTGTCTAATTTCTGCTGGAGTAATTTTCTTTCAGCTTTAGACATAGACCGTTTTTTTATTTCTTCCTCTACATCTTCAAGCCTGCCCTTAGCATCAAACTCTATGCTGTAATCGGGATCGGTTCTTTTGGTTTTAGCTTCGTAACTTACAATGTTTCCATCAATTTCTTTATAATAGGCGTACCTCTCAAACGGGAACGCCAGTAAAGTTTTTAATGAAGCTGCAGGCATGGCAGATTTTTCAATCCGTTCTTCCTTTTCTGCTTTGATATCTTCTTGCGCTTTCGCGGAAGCTATGCCTAAAAGACAACAAATAACGAGGTAATAGAGTTGTTTATACATATCAAGTTTTGATATAAGATGTAAATTTAACCAGTAAAATTGAAACATGTTAGTTTTATTAGATAATGGTCACGGCGGATTAATTAATGGAAGCTATCAAACCGCCGGAAAACGTTTCGATCACGGTAACGGAAACATCATTTATGAAGGAGAATTTAACAGAGCCATCGTAAATGGAGTTGTAGAGCAGCTTACGGTGCTTAATATACCTTATGTAGTTCTAGCGCCCGAGTATCGCGATGTGCGTTTAGCCACTCGTATCAATCGCGCAAATCAATATAATGATCAACCATGTTTTTATTTAAGCATACATGCCAATGCTGGTGGCGGAGAAGGAAGCGAAATTTTCACATCACCCGGTAATACTAGAGCAGATCAAATGGCGACGATTTTTGGGGAAGAATACAAGAAGGTTTTTCCTGAAAGAAAACTTAGAACAGATTTTAGCGATGGAGACCTGGACAAAGAGCGCAGGTTTTATGTGCTAACCAAAACGAGTATGCCGGCAATCCTAACCGAAAACTTCTTTATGGATAACAAAGAAGAAGCCTTAAGCATTTTACTTTCTAAGACCGGCCGTGAAAAAGTAATCGCTTATCATGTAGCGGCGATTAAGCGGGTTGTGGGGTATGGGTTGTAAGGTTAATTACTCCACCTATAATACCTAGCCCCTCTTAATACAGGATTTTCTTGCTCAACAAAATCTAAGACAAATTCATTCTTCAGCGTCAAAATGGATTGATCCAATTCTTTTTTATGCAGTTGTTTGTATTGTTCAACGGTGATTGGAGTGCAATTACCTAGTGTTTCAAATAGCTTTGTAGGGGCCAAAGCATCTCTCCAATCCGGCTGTATAACTCCTTCAAAGGCTTTAGATTTTGAGCCACTTCCATACGCTAAGAAACCAAAGGTCTTTCCTGTGATATCATCATCTTGCTCTTCGTGATGGCTTAAGGCAGAAAGTAAGGCCATAAAAATAGAACCGGCATACATATTACCAATTTGACCCGAAGCAATCTCTGTAGGATAAATCTTTTGCTGGATAAAATTCTCATACTCTTCAGATTTGGAAAAGGTCTTTAAAAAATCCTTAGGATCTTCAGCTGTTTTGTACGCTTTAGCATGACTAGAATCGGCTATATAAAGCTGCGTAAAAATCCTTCGGGCTTGAAAACAATAGGGTAGATGCATGACTACACTATGCCAGGTTTCGTGTAGAGAGCCTTCACTGTTTTTCATTTCCTTCAGCCTAGTATACGCGTCTTTAACACGATCTAAATAACATTGATTAGAATATTGTCCATCAAATACAGGCTGTTGTTTATGGATGCTTATTTCGGTTTCTAACACATCTTGCCAGGGATCGTTATTCTTTATTCCGATGCTCTCTTTTGAAACGGTATGATGCGGCTTAAAAAAATCAAAGACACCTTGTGTGCTCACTGCCCAATCCTCATTAAATGCCATGATTCTTGGGTTTGCAGTAATATATAATGCAACCGCTCCTGCCCCTTGAGTATATTCTCCAGTAGAGGCCAAGTCGTATTTTGCAATATCTGTGGTAATGACTACCGCTTTTTTCGTGGGATTAGCCTTGATGTAGTCCAGGCAGTTTTGTAAAGCGTCTACACCGCCAATACAAGCGAACATCAGATCCACTACATCGCAATGGCTTAATGCACCAGTTGTAAACAAGGTTTCTTCCATCAATGAATGTACGTAAGTGGCGATTGGCTTTGAGCCATCTACGGCGCTTTCTGTACCTACATAAATTCGGTCGATATTCATCGGAGTTAACTCGTGCTGTTCGATGAGTTTTTTTAGGGCATTAGCGGCAAATACAACGCTGTCTTGATGTACATCTGGAAAAGCCATTTTATGCAAGCCTAATCCTTTTTCTAATTTGGCGGGTTCTATGTTGCGGTGCTTTGCCAAGGAGGCAATGGGAAGATAAATGGAAGGGATGTCAAAGCTAATTGCGTCTATACCTATATTCATATGTGCTCAATCGTGATTTAAGATCAAACTTAGGCAATGACAATAAGTTATAAAACTTTAGGTTAGATTCACTACTTATTTTTATGGATTTGCTAAAAACGAGAGAGGTTTATTAAGATATCTTAATGATCTAATTAGGATTTACAGTCGCAGCTACGACATCCGGCCTTTTAAGTTCATGGACGTCACGGTCTGGACCAATGCCCAGACGACGTAATGTTACTTTACCTCTGCGCTTAAATTTTAGCAAGACCATGGCCGAAACATTCTTATCTTCAACATCCTCCCAAAGTAACAATTCATCAATAGCAAACTTTACGGTTTCAAGATCGAGTTCATCTTTGTTGAATTTGGTATCGTTATCAACACTCAACAAACATGATCTACCACCCTGATAGACCAAAATTTGAAACATGAGTTCGCCGCGAAGTTTTTTTCGGGCTCTGGGGTTGAGGTGTTCTACAATAATTTTTTTAATTGCCTCTGGATCTTTACGTGCAACTTCTACATCATTCTCTATAATAAAATCACGTATTTCACAGTCTTCAAAAGCAATAGGGAGTAAATCCTGTGCTTGTAATTGTCCCGTTAAGAGAAAAATTAAAGGGAGTAATATCTTCTTCATAATTTCGATTATAGTATAAAGTTAATTTCTCATTTTAATTCGTCCTAACTTATAAGAAAAGTTTAGGGAAATTTTACACCAAATTCTACTTAAGATAAAGGTTCTTTTTGCTGTAGTCAATAACGGCTTTTCCTTTTTTAAGGACATCTGCTCCTAAAATACCATGTACTTTTTTTGCATTATGTTCTTCAAGCGCTTGATTCACGTGTTTGAGATCAAACAAAACAAAATCAATTTTACGTTTTCTCCACGTGCCAATGGTAAGCTCATTTTTTGTCGAAACCTGCGTCAACATATTTACAGCTCCAGCTCCAGCTGCCTTTATATCACTATCTTCAGCCTCTAATTCAAAATGAGCTACACTGTCAAATCCAATACAGCTGCTGGAAGCGCCGGTGTCTAATATAAAACGACCTTCGATTGAATTAACGGCAACCACTAGTTCTAAGTGATTGGTAGAGATAAGCGCAAATTTAATACGATGATATCCTTTTGCGTTTAGAAGTTGAAGTAAACTGCTCATCAATTTTTGATCAAATGTACTACCTTAAATGAATTTGATCCTTATATAATCAACAGGATTGAAGGTTGTCATAAATATTTTATGGTATTACCTTTACCCACATGGTAATTACAGATACACATGTTCACTTATACAGTGAAGCATTTGATGAAGATAGAGATGAAGTAATAAAACAAGCGGTTGATGCAGGGGTTGATAGATTCTTTATACCGGCAATAGATTCTACCTACACTCAGCGCATGCATGATTTGAAAAACTCTTATCCCGATAAGATATTTCTTATGATGGGGCTTCATCCTACCCACGTTAAAGAGAATTACCAGGATGAATTAGATCATGTATATTCACAATTAAAGCAAAACAAATTTTACGCGGTGGGTGAAATAGGGATTGATCTATATTGGGATAAGTCGACTTTAGGAATTCAGCAAGAGGCTTTTGCACAACAAATACGCTGGGCAAAAGAGGTAGATCTTCCCATTGTAATTCATTGCCGCGATGCTTTTGATGAAGTTTTTGAGGTACTTGAGCAAGAAAAGCATGATCGCTTACGCGGAATATTTCACTGCTTCACAGGCAATAAAAAACAAGCAGTACAGGCCATTTCGTACGGCATGAAACTGGGCATTGGGGGAGTGGTAACCTTTAAAAACGGAAAAATCGATCAATTTTTGAACGAGATTGACCTAAAGCATATCGTAGCTGAAACAGATGCTCCATACTTAGCACCCACACCATATAGAGGAAAAAGAAATGATCCAAAATATATTCTAAATGTGATTGAAAAGCTGGCAACGCTATACCAAACTACTCCGGCAAGAATAGCCACAATCACAACAGCTAATTCTAAAGAGGTATTTAATGTCTAATGAAAGTCCAGTAATTAATTCTACCATCCTCCTTATATACACTGGTGGAACGATTGGGATGGTTAAGGATCCTGAAACCGGAGCACTTAGATCATTTGATTTTGATGAGCTATTACTCCGCATCCCCGAAATTAAGCTATTGGATCATGAAATTGACACGATTAGTTTTGAGCATCCCATAGATTCTTCAGACATGAAGATAGAAGATTATCTTCAGATAGCAGCTCTTATAGAAACCTATTATGATCAATACGATGGTTTTGTTATTCTACACGGCAGTGACACGATGTCCTACACAGCTTCCGCATTAAGCTTTATGCTGGAGAATCTCAAAAAACCCATTATTTTCACAGGGTCTCAACTGCCTATTGGTGATTTACGAACCGATGCCAAAGAAAATCTAATTACCAGCATTCAATTAGCCGGGCTAAAAGACAGAGGACGATCTGTAATTAATGAAGTAGGATTGTATTTTGAATATAAATTATACCGCGCGAATCGTACAACAAAGATTAACGCAGAGCATTTTGAGGCGTTTGCTTCACTAAATTATCCTGCACTCGCAGAATCAGGAGTACATTTATCCATTAATCATCCTGCCTTATTCATTCCAAACCGACGAAAAAAACTTAGGGTGCATAAAAAGCTTGATCAGCGTATTGTAGTGATTAAAATGTTTCCGGGTCTTACGCCCGAAGTATTTGATGCTATGATAAGCGCAGAGTCACTCAAAGGTATAATCCTGGAGACCTACGGAAGTGGAAATACCACCACAGCAGAATGGTTTATTACTAAGATTAAGGAATGTATTAAAAACAATATTCCCGTGGTCAATGTGACTCAGTGTAGTGGGGGTAGCGTTGCGATGGGACAATATGAAACAAGCGTACAATTAAAACGTATTGGAGTTATTAATGGTAAAGACATTACGACCGAAGCAGCTCTTGGAAAAATGATGCATCTTTTAAGCAATTTAGAGGATAGAGAAAGGTTTAAACAGATGTTTGAAACTTCGCTTAGAGGAGAAATGTCTTAAAAATTAACGCCCGTTCTTTGAATTGGACATATTTTTTTTGTTATTTGGCATTCCTTTTTGAGAGGATATTCAGAGAGGTGGCCGAGTGGTCGAAGGCGCACGCCTGGAAAGTGTGTAACCGCTAACCGCGGTTCGAGGGTTCGAATCCCTTCCTCTCTGCTAAAAAACGATTCAACGAATAACTCGTTTTTGAGGAAGTAGAAAGTAACGTTCAACTTATTTTCTACTGCATAAAAAGGTAAAGGCGTAGAGCTTTTATTAGATTGTATGCTTGATAAGCTAACGAGTAGGAGTGGGTATCAGTAAATTAATCTCTTGCTCTCTTATTAAAGGCATTCTAAAGTTCGGTATGAACTTAAAAAAGGATGTTACAGTAATATAGTTTGGGGAGAGTAAATTTAAAGATACCTTCCTGTCCTAAATTTTAATAAATTAATTTTTATATATTTAACCTTTAACTAATTTTAATTAAGAAATAATGAAAAGATTATTTTCTATCTTGACTATTGCTGCACTTATGGTTGTTGGAACTGTAAATGCAAATACTTCTAATACTACAGAAGCTTTTACTTCTACAACATTCGTTCAGGACGCTGAAGCTGCCGGTGCAGATGATGCCGAAGAAACACTAAACTTCCATCAAGAATTAAAGAAACGTTTTATTGAAGGTGGTGCCGGCTTTATGGGTATCGTATTAATCTGTTTGATTTTAGGATTAGCCATTGCCATTGAGCGTATTATTTATTTAAATCTTGCGTCAACCAATACTAAGAAGTTAGCACAAGATGTAGAAGATGCCCTTAATAGTGGTGGTATTGAAGCAGCTAAAGAAGTGTGCAGAAATACAAGTGGACCAGTAGCTTCTATCTATTATCAAGGTCTGGATAGAGCGCATGAAGATATAGATGCGGCAGAGAAGGCAGTAATCGCTTATGGTGGAGTTCAAATGGGACAGTTAGAACGTAATGTTTCTTGGGTTTCTTTATTTATTGCACTTGCACCTATGCTTGGTTTCATGGGAACAGTTATTGGTATGATACAAGCGTTTGATAAGATTGAAGCAGCAGGAGATATGCAGCCGTCCTTAGTAGCGGGTGGTATTAAAGTAGCACTTTTGACAACAGTATTTGGTCTTATTGTGGCAATTATCCTGCAAATTTTCTACAACTACATCATTGCAAAAATTGACCGTATTGTAAATGATATGGAAGATGCCTCAATCACCTTGATTGATATGTTAGTTGCTTACAAGAACAAAAGAAAAGTTTAATCTTTAAACGCAAAGAATGTCTTTACATAAAATTTTTAAATATATAGCCTTAGCGCTTGGCGTGATTGGTGCGATTTTATTGGCACGAGTAATCATAACAGGTGACACGACTATTGAAGAATCAGCAGATGTTCAATCCAGTGTGGTAGATCCATTCATGTATGTGTCTTACATTGTCTTAGCCGTAGTAATTGGCTTGGTTCTTGTGTTCGTAATTAAAGGATTGTTTAGTGGTGACATCAAGAAAACACTTATTTCGGTTGGTCTTTTTCTGGCCGTATTTGCATTAGGATACGTGTTGTCATCAGGTGATAATCTTAACCTTGAACCTTTTATAAAGAAAGGACAAGATGTAACCGAAAGTACCTCTAAGTGGGTAGGAACAGGATTAATCGTTTTTTATGTTCTCGCAGCAGCAGCCATATTATCCATGGTATTCTCTGGAGCTAAAAAAGCAATTTCAAGATAATTATGGCAAAAAGATCAGCACCAGAAGTAAACGCAGGATCAATGGCAGACATCGCCTTTCTTCTGCTCATCTTTTTCTTGGTAACAACAACCATTGAAACTGATAGTGGGATAAGTAGAAAGTTGCCACAAATACAACCTGAAGATATCGTTCCACCGATTTTAAAACAGCGAAATGTTTTTACGGTCCTTGTTAATAGTAATGGTGATTTACTGGTAGAGGATGAGCCCTTTCAGCTGGAGAATTTACGTGCGGAAGCTGTAGCATTTCTAGATAATGGAGGTGGAACCGGAGAGGAAAAATGTACCTTTTGTCAAGGTGCACGTGACCCGGACTCATCAGATAATCCAGAGAAAGCTGTAATTACGCTACAAAATGATCGTGCAACTGAGTATGGTGTTTATATCGCTGTGCAGAATGAATTGGTTGCAGCGTACAATGAATTGAGAGATCGTGAAGCACAACGTCTTTATGGTCAACTTTTCACCGCAATGGAAAAAGACTACGCTAATCCTCAATCACCACGTTTTAAAAGCGATGCACTAAAAGAGAAGATTGATAAGATTAAGGACATGATTCCTCAAAAATTATCTGAGGCAGAACCTAAAAAAACAAGCTAATATGTCAAAGTTTAGAAAAGGTGGAAAAAAAGAATTGCCGGCAATTTCAACGGCCTCTTTACCAGATATTGTTTTTATGTTGCTTTTCTTTTTTATGGTGGCTACTGTAATGCGTCAAAATACGTTGATGATTAAAAATACATTGCCATATGCTGATCAAACTGAGAAGTTGGATAAAAAAGATATGATCATGTATATTTACGCGGGTAAGCCAAGTGATCGTTATAAAGCTAGTGCAGGTACTGAGGCTAGGATACAGCTTAATGACAAGTTTGCCACGGTAGAAGAGGTAAAAGCGTTTATCTTTGCTGAAAGAGCTTCTAAACGTGAAGAGCTAATACCTTACCTAACAACCGCATTAAAGGTTGATGAAGAAACAAACATGGGATTAGTTTCAGATATTAAGCAAGAGCTTAGAGAAGCAGAAGCACTTAAAATTAATTATACGACGCGATCAGGTTCAGCCATGCAGAATCTTGAGAATTAAGGACTATTTAATCCAGTATAAACCCTCCATGGCCTAGGCGATGGAGGTTTTTTTATGCTATATTTGAACGTATGCAAATGCGATCCTTCTTTATCATAGTGTTTTTAGGCGCTGGCTTTGCAGGCTTAGCGCAGGATATATTCACAACGCCAATTGATAGTAGCTATCGCGAAGATCAATTCTACATTGGGTTCACCTATAATGTATTAGTTGATCGTCCTGATAATGTGAATCAAACAGGTTTTTCAGGAGGATTAAATCTAGGATTTATACGCGATGTTCCATTTAATAACAAGCGAACCCTGGGAATTGGAGTTGGCCTAGGATTGTCAGTCAATACATACGTGCAAAACTTGTTTATTGGTGAAGAAGCCCAAAACGAAACAACAATCTTTCGTGCCTTAGACAGAGATATTATAACCTTTGATACCAATCGTTTCTCTACGTACCTCATTGAAGTACCTTTTCACTTTAGATGGAGATCTTCTAATATAGAGAAGTATAAGTTTTGGCGTATATATACGGGACTACAGCTTGGATATATCTATCATTTTTCATCCTATTTTAATCAGTCAAATAATACAGTTAGGCAAACTGATGTGCCAGAACTTGAGCGATTTCGCTTGGGAACAAGCTTTTCATTTGGTTTTAACGCAGTAAATTTCCAAGTGTATTACGCACTCAATGATTTGTTTGATGCCGAGATTGATGGAGAACAAATAGGACTACAGCCTATAAAAGTTGGCCTAATTTTTTATCTACTTTAACCATAAACTCCACAGAACAAGCTGTGGAATAACTCCAGAAAGAAGCCCTAAACTAATCTCAGTCAACGTATGTGCTTTAGCTTGTAATCTGGCTGAAGCCGTCCAGCCTATACAAAAAACCAAAAATGCCAATGTAGCATTGAGATTAATCGCAAAATGAATACTAAGGGCTGCAATAAATGTAGCAATACCGCTGATGCCTATAGTATGCAGGCTAATTTTCATCTTTAATAGAACACCTATAAAAGCAATTACACCAGATAAAAAGATGCCCCCAAAGAATAAATAGAGCTCCATATAATTTTCAGGGGTTACAATTATTCTCATCGCAAGAATAGTGAGGATTAAGAAGAGCAGGAGAGGCAGCTTTCGTTCTTTTGTAATAGGCAATTTGATTGAACTAATTAATCCAATGGTTTTCATAAAAAAAAGCAATACTACGGGTAAAAATACGGTAATGATTGAAATCGCCAGTATCTTAGCTTTGATGTATGGAGCGGGGATATATCTGGGAGTGAGAATAAAATAATATACCGTTCCTGCTAACGGCATCCAGATGGGATGAAAGAGATAAGAAGCTATTTTAATAAAAGGAGACATTAGATTTCCTTACGCAAACGTGCAACCGGAATATCCAACTGTTCTCTGTATTTAGCTACTGTACGCCTAGCAATTGGATAGCCTTTTTCCTTAAGAATTTTGGCTAATTTCTCATCGGTTAAGGGTTTGCGCTTATCCTCTTCACCTATGGTGATTTCTAAAATCTTTTTGATCTCTCGGGTAGAGACATCTTCCCCCTGATCATTTTTCATCGATTCTGAGAAGAACTCCTTAATTAGTTTAGTTCCATAAGGAGTATCTACGTATTTACTGTTTGCCACACGCGAAACAGTTGATACATCCATCCCTATTTCATCTGCAATATCCTTGAGAATCATAGGCTTTAAATTACGCTCATCACCTGTAAGAAAATACTCTTTTTGATGATTCATAATCGAACTCATCGTTACAAAGAGCGTTTGCTGTCGTTGTTTTATCGCTTCTATGAACCACTTAGCAGAATCCAGCTTTTGTTTAATAAACATGACGGCATCCTTTTGCTCCTTTGACTTTTGCTTAGATTCTTTATAGCCCTTAAGCATGTTATTGTACGCAGGGGATACGTGCAATTCTGGTGCATTACGACCATTTAAGGTGAGCTCTAATTCGCCATCTACAATTTTAATCGCAAAGTCTGGTACAACATGTTCTACAATGCGCGTGTTGCCGGCATAGCTCCCCCCGGGTTTTGGATTGAGATGTTCAATTTCGTCAATAGCAGCACGTAATTGATCTTCAGTAATATTGAATTTCGCTAATAATTTTTTGTAATGTTTTTTTGAAAAGTGATCAAAAGATTGACTTAGGATATCTTCCGCCAGTTCAACAGATTCTGTCGGAGTTTTGCGCTCTAATTGAAGCAATAAACATTCTTGCAACGATCGGGCTGCAACACCAGCGGGATCTAATTGCTGAACCAATTTTAATACTTTTTCTACTTCATCTTCTTCGGCAAAAACATTTTGAGTAAACGCTAAATCATCTACAATATCAGGAATAGGTCTACGTATATACCCACTGTCATCTACGCTTCCAACCAAAAACTCAGCAATTTCCATTTGTTGATCCGTCAAGCGGAAGTTTTGCAGCTGTGTCTTTAAATGTTGAGTAAACGATGTACCTGAAGCATACGGGATTTGCTTATCCTCATCATCTGCGCTATAGTTATTTGCTCTTAGTCTATAGTCAGGAACTTCGTCATCACTTAAATATTCATCAACATTGATATCGGTTTCTATGCTTTCAGTTCCATAATCATCGTCAAAGTCTTCATTAGAGAATTCATCTTCATAATCCTGCGACTCCTCTTTTCCGTTTTCAAGACCCGGATTTTCCTCCAGTTCTTGTTTTACGCGTTGTTCAAATGCCTGCGTAGGCAATTGAATAAGCTTCATCAACTGGATTTGTTGAGGCGATAGCTTTTGAGATAATTTAAAATTAAGCTGCTGTTTGAGCATAGATGATTCAACTGAGTTTTTCCAAAAATAATTAATTCCCGTATGAGATCATCTTAAGATAAGCATAATCCCTTAGAATTCGGCATTGAGTGGAGTACGCGGATAAGGAATCACATCTCTAATATTTGTCATACCGGTAACGAATAGTACCAAACGCTCAAATCCAAGTCCAAAACCACTGTGTATACAGGTTCCAAATTTACGGGTTTCTAAGTACCACCATAATTCTTCTTTGGGGATATTAAGTGCTTTCATTTTTTCAAGCAGCACATCGTGGCGTTCCTCACGTTGTGAGCCGCCTACAATTTCCCCAATCCCCGGGAAAAGAATATCCATGGCACGAACGGTTTTGCCGTCGTCATTTAAACGCATGTAAAACGACTTGATTTCTGCCGGGTAATCAAAGAGAATGACAGGGCATTTAAAGTGTTTTTCAACTAAAAAGCGTTCGTGTTCACTTTGTAAATCTGCGCCCCATTCCTCAATAAGGTAGTTGAATTTCTTCTTTTTATTGGGCTTAGAATTCTTGAGGATTTCAATGGCCTCTGTATAGCTTACTCGTTTAAAATTATTCTCTACGACAAAATTGAGCTTATCTAATAGCGACATAGGTTCTCTTTGATCAGCAGGCTTTTGCTTATCCTCTTGCTCCTGGCGCTTGGCTAAAAACTCCAGGTCATCTTTACCATGCTCTAAGACGTAAGAAATTACACTTTTGATAAAATCTTCAGCTAGATCCATATTGCCGGCCAGATCGCAAAATGCAACCTCTGGTTCAATCATCCAGAATTCGGCTAAATGGCGAGAAGTATTAGAATTTTCGGCTCTAAAGGTGGGTCCAAAGGTGTACACTTTTCCTAATCCAAGGGCAAAAGTTTCTGCCTCCAACTGTCCGGAAACCGTCAAATTAGTTTCCTTGCCAAAAAAGTCTTCTTTGTAGTTGATGCTTCCATCTTCATTTTTAGCGGGATTCGCGGCATCAATAGTCGTAACTTTAAACGTTTCACCTGCACCTTCAGCATCACTACCTGTAATGATTGGAGTGTGTACGTTGTAAAATCCGTTTTTTGTAAAGTAATCGTGGACTGCATAAGAGAGCATGCTCCTTAAACGCATGACTGCACCAAATGTGTTCGTTCTTACGCGTAAATGCGCTTGTTCACGCAGCTTTTCAAGACTATGACGTTTAGGAGATAAAATAGTTAGTTTTACATCTTCTGGATCTGCAGTACCCAAAATCGTGATCTCATCTACCTCAATTTCTACGCGTTGTCCAGAACCTTGACTTTCTTTTAGTGTCCCTTTGACTTCAATTGCAGCACCCACAGTCACTTGATCTAAAATGTCTTTATCCATTTGTTCAAAATCGACCACACATTGAACGTTGTGAATGGTAGAACCATCATTTAGTGCAATAAACCTATTACTTCTAAAGGAACGTACCCAACCTTTTAAAGTATATTCTTGGTGGATTTTTTCACTCGCTAAAACGTTTTTCACTAAGGTGTGCTGCATGGTAATTTTTTTATCGCGGTAAAGATAATTTTTAGGGCTAAGGTCGGCAAGTTTGGATTACTTAATTTATGTGGAAATGTCGTTCTCTGCCTCCTCAATTTCGTCATCCTTTGGTTCGATGATTTTTAAGCTTGGTTCACGCAGTACACGTTTATTGGCAATACTACGTTCAAGCGATAGGAGTAGGGAGGGTAAAAGAAGCAAATTAGAAAGCATAGCAAATAATAAGGTAGCAGAAACTAAGCCCCCTAGCGCCACCGTGCCCCCAAAACTACTGGTCATAAAGACTGAAAACCCAAAGAACAAAACGATAGAGGTATAAAACATGCTTACCGCAGTCTCTCGTAAGGCGGCGTATACTGATCGTCTTATTTTCCAATGATTGGCTTTTAATTCTTGACGGTATTTTGCCAAGAAATGAATGGTGTCGTCTACCGAAATTCCAAAGGCTATACTAAATACCAAAATAGTAGAAGGTTTGATAGGAATCCCAACAAAGCCCATCATTCCAGCGGTTACAAGCAGCGGAAGAAGATTTGGTATAATGGAGATCAAAATCATTCTAAACGATCTAAACATCCAGGCCATGAACAGAGCAATAAGTAGTATGGCTAGTGATAAGGATACGATAAGATTCTTAATAAGATAATCTGTGCCTTTTTGAAAAATAAGTGCTTTACCGGTGAGAGAAATAGTGTAGCGTTCTTTAGGGAAAATTTTCTCGGTTTTTTCAAGTAGGTTGGCTTCAATTCGCTCAATCTCTGCAGTAGTTACCTCTTTCATAAAGGTTGTGATACGGGCGTACTGACCGGTTGAATCTACATAGGCATTGAGCAAATTATCAGTGCCTTTCATATTTTTAGCGTAGGACAAAATAAAGTTTTGCTCATTGGATTTAGGGAGTTGATAATACTTAGGATTACCATTAAAATAAGCTTGTTTGCTGTACTTTACCACGTTGACTACGCTCAATGGATCAGATAATTTTTCCTCATCTATGATGAGTTCCTGAAACTGCTCCATTCGCTTCAAAGTTGCCGATTTAAGCACGCCTTTTTTTCGCTTGGTGTCAACCATAATTTCTAACGGAAGAATACCGTCAAACTCTTCCTCAAAAAAACGAATGTCTTTAAAGAAGGTGGTATTCTTGGGCATGTCGTCTAAGATGCTTCCTGAAACTTTTATTTGATAAATCCCAATTATGCTCACAATAAGCAAACCAACTGAGGTAAGATAAATTGTAATGCGATGAAACCGTACTTTCTGCTCCATCCAACGCACAAAAGAATCCAGCCAGGTTTTCCCCAGATGTTTTAGATGCTTAGGTTTTGGGTGTTGCATGTAGCTGTACGCAATAGGTATAATAAGCAAAGACAGAATAAAAATCGCGATGATATTGATGGAGGCGACAAGACCAAACTCCTTAAGCAGCTTACTTTCAGTGAGGATAAAAGTAGCAAAGCCCGAAGCGGTAGTGACGTTCGTCATCAACGTAGCATTACCAATTTTAGCAATCACGCGCTGTAATGATTTTGCCTTATTCCCGTGATTTTTGATTTCTTGTTGGTACTTGTTGATCAGGAATATACAGTTAGGTATCCCAATCACAATGATTAAAGGCGGAATAATAGCAGTGAGTACAGTAATCTCGTAATTGAGTAGGCCAATGACTCCAAAGGACCACATTACCCCAATAATGACCGTAAGAAGCGATATAAATGTCGCCCTAAAACTTCTAAAGAAAAAGAAGAAAATAACCGAAGTTACCAGCAAGGCTAACAGCACAAAAATCCCAATCTCATCAATGATGTTTTGTGCATTAAGCGTGCGTATGTAGGGCATACCAGACACATGAATTTCCAGGTCATTTGAGTTCCGAAACTTCTCTAAGGTGGGCTGAAGTTTATTAACGATAAAATCGCGCCTCCCTTTTTTATTAACAATCGCTTTGTCTATATATAAGGCTGTTTGTACGGTTTTGGTATTCTTGCTGTACACCAATCCCTTATAAAACGGAAGATTTTCAAAGAGTACTTTTTTTATACTATCAACCTGCTTTTGGGTTTTGAGTGGTTTGGTGAGAAAAGGAGTAAACTCAAACCTACCTGGATTTTCTTTTTTTTCAAGCGTTTTTAGATTCCCTAGCCCGATCACTTGTTCGACTTGATCAAACTGCTGCAATGTATCTGCTAGTTTATTCCACGCATTAAATTTTTCGGGGGTAAAGAGATCTGGGTCATTGGTTGCAATGACAATGAGATTTCCTTCTTCACCAAAATGGTCTAGAAATTCTTGATATTCTTGATTTACCGGGTGATCATCTGGTAGTAAGTTCGCTTCCGTAAAGCTAAAGCGCATGTTTTTCCATTGAAAACCGAACAATACGGTAACAATGATAATTCCAATTATAATGGCAAGGCGATTACGTAAAATAATTCCGGCAAGGGTATTCCAGAAACCGTAGGTAAAAAGTTTGGCCATTGAGTAGTGTTAGCTAGCTACTGTAAATGTACTATAAAGAACGAGAACCAAAAAAA
>NZ_BAAAFG010000002.1:321609-405086 GCF_039523415.1 Gangjinia marincola | reverse complement strand
CTTTTTTTATACCGTCATGATCTCTTTTTCTTTTACAGTGATCATCTCGTCTACTTTTTTAATATATCGATCGGTAAGTGCTTGAATGTCGATTTCTGCATTATTAGTCAAATCTTCAGAAACCTCTAATTTTTTGACTTCATTCATGGCTGATTTTCGGTCATTACGAATCCCTATCTTGGCTTCTTCACCTTCAGCTCTGGCTTGTTTGGCTAAGGTCAATCTGCGTTCCTCAGTCAATGGCGGTACATTAATGATTACGCTCTCTCCATTATTCATGGGGTTGAACCCAAGATTCGCATTTTGAATGCTTTTTTCAATTTCTGGAATAAGCGCCTTTTCAAACGGTTGAATCGAGATCGTGCGTGCATCTGGTGTGTTTACATTCGCCACTTGATTTAATGGGGTTATGGAGCCGTAGTATTCTACCATAATGCTGGATAACATGGCAGGAGATGCCTTGCCTGCACGAATATTTAATAATTGCTTTTCAAGGTGCGTTAACGCAGCCTTCATGTCTTCTTCTGTGCTGTCCAGAATAAATTTAATGTCTTCGTTCATTGGTACACTAAATAAATGTGATTATAAATTTACTGTTGTTCCTATTTTTTCGCCACTAACGACTTTAAGGAGGTTGCCCGGTTTATTCATATCAAATACGATGATGGGCAGTTTATTTTCTTGACTAAGTGTGAATGCTGTGGTATCCATTACTTTAAGCCCTTTTCGCAATACGTCATCAAACGTGATGTAATCGAATTTAGTTGCTTTGGCGTCTTTTTCAGGATCTGTGTTATAAATTCCATCAACACGTGTGCCTTTTAAAATAACATCAGCCTCAATTTCAATGGCCCTCAATACTGCTGCAGAATCTGTGGTAAAATAAGGGTTTCCTGTTCCTCCTCCAAAAATCACTACGCGGCCCTTCTCTAAGTGACGCATTGCTTTACGCCTAATAAAGGGTTCTGCTACTTCATTAATTTTAATTGCAGACTGCAAGCGTGTTGGGATATCTTGATCCTCTAAAGCTCCCTGAAGGGCCAGTCCATTAATTACAGTGGCTAACATTCCCATGTGATCTCCTTGTACACGATCCATGCCCTTGCTTGCGCCGGCAACACCTCTAAAAATATTCCCTCCCCCAATGACGATAGCAACTTCTATGCCTTGATCTAAAACCGTTTTTATCTCTTTTGCATAGTCTGCTAATCGATCTGGATCAATCCCATATTGACGGTCTCCCATGAGTGCTTCACCAGATAATTTAAGCAATATTCTTTTATACATTGGGTTTAGATTTGCGCAAATATAAGAAATATGCGCTTCAAAAAAGGATGAAAAAAACCCTCCTTCGCTAAAGCTATGGAGGGTTAACTATTCAAGTCGATTGACTTGTATTGATAAAATTATGTATTAAGCTAATGCACTACGCTCAAAAGCAACAATTTCTACATCGTTCCCCAGAGTTTTTACATACTGAGAAACACTTTGTTTACTGTCTTTTATAAAGTCCTGATTTACTAAGGTATTATCTTTATAGAAACGCTTGATCTTACCTTTTACGATATTATCCAACATATTCTCTGGCTTACCTTCTTGACGTAATTGATCTTTTGCAATATCGATTTCCTGATCGATTGTTTTTCGATCAACACCATCTTCGTTCAAGGCCACAGGATTCATAGCAGCAGCTTGCATCGCAACATCTTTTGCTACGGTTTCTGCGCCATCTACTTGCTTAGAAAGACCCGTAAGAACGGCAATCTTGTTACCCGCATGGATATAAGATCCTACAAAAGGAGCCTCTAGAGTACGGTAATCACCTATTTCAATTTTCTCACCAATAACACCGGTTTGTTCAGTAAGTTTTTCTTCAACAGTCATCCCGTTATAGTCAGATGCCATTAATTCTTCTTTAGAAGAAGTAGTTAAGGCTAGTTCTGCTAAATCATGAGCCATTTTTACAAAGTCTTCATTTTTTGCAACAAAATCAGTCTCACAGTTGAGAGAAACGATCACACCTTTAGTGTTTGCGTCGTTTACTTTAGCAATAACAGCCCCTTCAGATGAGTCTCTGTCGGCACGCTTAGCAGCAACTTTTTGTCCTTTTTTTCTAAGAATCTCAATTGCTTTGTCAAAATCACCATCGGCTTCAACTAGGGCTTTTTTACAGTCCATCATTCCGGCACCGGTAGCCTTTCTTAATTTATTTACATCTGCAGCAGTAATCTTTGCCATGATATTATGTGTTTTTTAAGTTTAAAAAAGAGAGTCGTTTAGAAGTAAACCTTACCAAACGACCCTATGTAATGTATTTATTCTATTTGATGTCTACTCTTCTTCGGTGGCAGCAACAGGCTTTTTATCAGCTACTTTTTTAGTTGCTTTTACTTCAGCTTTAGTAGAACCTTTTACTTCTTTAGTAGGAGTTGGTTCTTCTTTGTCAGCTTTAGTGGCCTTGCTTTCTTTTCCTGCTTTACGCTCTTCTAGTCCAGCTAGGACTGCATCTGCTGCGTAAGTCATCACCTTTTCGATTGATTTTGAAGCATCATCATTTGCAGGGATAACATAATCTACCTCTCTTGGATCAGAGTTGGTATCTACCATTGCAAAAATTGGAATGTTTAATTTTTGTGCTTCTTTAATCGCGATGTGTTCACGTGTAATATCCACTACAAATAATGCTCCCGGTAAACGAGTCATATCTGCAATAGATCCTAAGTTCTTCTCTAACTTAGCTCTTAAACGATCAACTTGGAGACGTTCTTTTTTAGAAAGTGTATTAAACGTACCGTCTTTTTTCATACGATCGATTGAACTCATTTTCTTAATTGCCTTACGAATAGTGACGAAGTTAGTCAACATCCCGCCAGGCCAACGCTCTGTAATGTAAGGCATATTAGCTCTTGCAGCTTCTTTAGCTACAATCTCTTTTGCCTGTTTCTTTGTTGCCACAAAAAGAATTTTGCGACCACTGGAAGCAATTTTATGAAGAGCCTCTGCAGCCTCTTCCATTTTTGCAGCACTTTTGTATAAGTTGATGATGTGAATCCCATTGCGCTCCATGTAGATGTAAGGAGCCATGTTTGGATTCCAACGACGGGTAAGGTGACCAAAATGCACCCCTGCGTCTAGTAATTCTTTAACTTCTGGTTTGTTTGCCATTTTTGTAATAGTTTACGTTCTGTCGTAGTAAGCAATAATCAAGTGGTCTGCTTAAGCTTCGCCTTGACTATTTAGATGCTAA
This sequence comes from Gangjinia marincola, assembly GCF_039523415.1. Lineage (NCBI taxonomy): Bacteria > Pseudomonadati > Bacteroidota > Flavobacteriia > Flavobacteriales > Flavobacteriaceae > Gangjinia > Gangjinia marincola. The sequence goes on along the minus strand of NZ_BAAAFG010000002.1, from coordinate 401,839 downwards.
ACTAACCTCAGTCCCAAACTTGTTTTGGGATCTTTTGAAACCGTTTATACGTTTCAATGAGTATAACAACAATACTTTTAAATAATTTAATAGGTTCTCTCTTAACGTTTAGAGAACTGAAATTTCTTACGTGCTTTCTTTTGACCAAATTTCTTACGTTCAACCATTCTAGGATCTCTGGTAAGTAATCCTTCTGGCTTAAGAACGGTACGATTTTCTTCGTCTAAAGCACACATTGCTCTTGAGATCGCAAGACGAACTGCTTCGGCTTGACCGGTGATACCTCCTCCAAAAACATTTACAGTAACATCAAACTTTCCTTCGTTTTCTGTCAACATTAAAGGTTGATTTACCTTATACTGTAATGTTCCTGTTGTGAAGTAATCCTTAAGGTCTTTCTTGTTCACGGTGATGTTACCTTTTCCTTCGCTAAGGTACACACGTGCAACGGCAGTTTTTCTACGACCAATTTTGTGAATTGTCTCCATTTACACTAATTCGTTAATGTTAATCGTTTTTGGTTTTTGCGCAGCATTGTCATGCTCTGCTCCCGCATATACCTTTAAATTTCTAAATAAAGCCGCCCCTAATTTGTTCTTGGGTAACATCCCTTTAACTGCCTTTTCAACAAGGCGCGTAGGATCTTTATCATACATTTCTTGAGCGCTTAAGCTGCGTTGTCCTCCGGGGTAACCTGTGTGGCGGATATATTTCTTATCTGACCATTTGTTACCGGTTAAAACAATTTTGCTTGCGTTCGTAATGATGACATTATCACCGCAATCAACGTGTGGGGTAAAATTTGGCTTTCGCTTACCTCTAATAAATTGTGCAGCAATAGAAGAAAGGCGACCTAAGGATTGACCCTCTGCGTCGATATGTACCCATTCTTTAGTTACTGTAGCTTTATTAGCTGATACTGTTTTGTAGCTTAATGTGTCCACACTAATTAAATTTGCGTTCGCCGCGATGACGAACTTATTAAACATTCCAATCCCATAACCTACCTCTAGGAAACAGGGCTGCAAATGTACAACATTCTATTCATCTGGCAAATAGACTTGAAAAGATATTTTTAGGGGTTTGATAAGGTGAGTTTAGGGCTGTTTTTTGGATGGGTACTGTACTTCTTTTTTAAATATCCATCCCTGACTCATGCCATCCTCTCATTGGCTAACGTAAATTCGTAGGTGGCAAGTAAAAGAAGGGAGTTATTTCTAAGTTTATTAGAGATTTACATTTATAAATGATATACGTTTGTAACAACAAGTATTCGTATTCCCTTGAGGGGATCATAGGGTGTTTTTTTGTATTTTTCTACACCTCCCTAACCCTCCTCAAGGAGGGAATAATTTTTAGCTTAGATGGAATAAATATCCCCTTGAGGGGATTATAGGGGTGTTCAAAGTTTCAATTCATCTACTTTTTCAGCTATTTCATTAATGACTGTTGATAAATGATATTTTACATAGTCATTTGAAAATCTTAAAAATGTAACTCCTTCAGATTCTAACCTACCCTGACGTCGCGCATCATAAAAGTATTTGTATTCATGAATTCTACCATCGACTTCTATGGCTAAACCAATCTCGTGGCAATAAAAGTCCACAACATAATCTAGCATTGGTACTTGTCTGTGAAATTGAACTCCCAAACTTTTTTTTTTTAATTTTTCCCAAAGTAGGACTTCACTTAACGTGCAATTTTGCCGTAAAGATCTTGCGAACTCTCTTAAAGAGGGTTTATATGGAATTATTTTATTAGGCAATGGATACTTAAATTTAAATGAAACACCTCTCTAACCCTCCTCAAGGAGGGAACATTTTTTAGTTTATAAGGAATTAGTATCCCCTTGAGGGGATTATAGGAGTGTATCAAGAGATTCCCACTTCTGTGGGAATGCTAATGCGCCTCTAGCCAATTTTCACCTACTCCAATATCTACTGTTAACGGAACTTGCATCGTATAAGCCTTCTCCATTTCGGTTTTAATCATTGCTTTAAGCTGATCAAGTTCTGACTTGTGTGCGTCAAAGACCAATTCATCATGAACCTGAAGCAACATCTTTGACGTATAGTTTTCTTCCTCCAGTTTCTTGTAAATGTTCACCATGGCAAGTTTGATAATGTCTGCTGCGCTTCCCTGGATAGGAGCATTCACCGCATTACGTTCTGCCGCACCACGTACCATCTGGTTGTTGGAATTTATATCTTTTAGATAGCGTCTTCTGCCTAAAACGGTTTGTACATATCCATGTTCTCGCGCGAACATCACCTGGTCGTTCATATAACTACGCAATTTAGGATAGGTCTTATAATAGGTCTCAATCAATTCTTTGGACTCACTTCGCGATAGATCGGTTTGATTGCTTAGTCCAAAAGCCGAAACTCCATAAATAATCCCAAAGTTCACTGTTTTTGCATTGCTTCGTTGTTCGCGTGTAACTTCTTCAATCGGGACATTAAATACCCGTGCTGCCGTAGATGCGTGAATATCCTGCCCATTTTTAAAGGCGTCGATCATGGTATCTTCCTCACTCAAAGCAGCGATAATGCGCAATTCGATTTGACTGTAATCTGCTGCAAGCAAAACATGGTCCTTATCACGTGGAATAAACGCTTTTCTAACCTGCCTGCCACGTTCTGTTCTAATGGGGATATTTTGCAGGTTAGGATTATTACTGCTTAATCGACCCGTGGCTGCTACCGTTTGCATATAATCAGTATGCACTCGGCCGGTGGATTCCTCTACTTGTGTAGGTAACGCATCGATATAGGTGCTTTTGAGTTTTGCGAGTCCGCGGTACTCAAGTACATTAGCGATGATGGGATGGTCTTTCGCAAGATAAGAGAGCACATCTTCGGCCGTAGAGTATTGGCCTGTTTTGGTTTTCTTAGGTTTATCGACAAGGGCTAGTTTTTCAAACAGTATTACGCCCAGTTGTTTAGGTGACCCTATATTGAATTCTTCCCCGGCTTGTTCGTAGATTTCCGCTTCAAGCGCAGCGATATCTTTTTCTAGTTGTGCCGAAAGGGAATGTAAAAAATCTTCATCCAAATTGATTCCCTCTAATTCCATGGCAGCGAGAACCTCCACCAATGGGATTTCTAATTCTCTAAACAGTTTTTTGGTGTCTGCTTCTGTCAACTCCTGTTCAAAATGCTGCTTGAGCTGTAACGTAATGTCTGCATCTTCTACCGCGTATTCGGTTTGTTTTTCTAGCGGAACATCCCTAAAAGATCCCTGATTTTTCCCCTTTTTACCAATTAAGCTTTCAATCTTCACCGGGCTGTAATTCAAATAGGTTTCTGAAAGTACATCCATATTATGTCGCATATCCGGATTGATTAGATAGTGTGCAATCATGGTGTCAAACAAAGGTCCTTTTACTTCAACCTTATATTTATCTAATACCTTGATGTCATACTTGAGGTTCTGACCTATTTTTTCAATCTGCTCTGACTCAAAGAAGGGACGTAATTCCTCAATGAGTTCTTTTGCATCCTTCTTATCTTCGGGAAAGGGAAGGTAGAATCCAGTCGTTGCCCTCCATGAAAATGCGATCCCCACAAGTTCTGCGGTGAGTGGATTGAGTCCGGTGGTTTCAGTATCAAAACACACTGATTTTTGCTTCATTAATTTCTCCAGAAAAAGCTCCTTAGCTTTTGGAGTTGATATTTGTTGGTAGAAGTGCGAAGTTTCTTCTAAGGTTTTTCTGCTGGAAGTTTCCTCTACCGCTTCCGCGGAATCGAATAAGGAAAACTGCCCGGCTCCGGCTTGTTGCTGTTGTTTTTTAGCGGTTGGCGTGCTGGTTATTTGGGTTTGAGTTTCGGTTTCACCCGAAAATAACTTGATAAATTGATCGCGTATTCTTCTAAACTCTAATTCTTCAAAAATCTCCTGTACTTTTTCAGTATCAGGCATAGAGAGTTCGTAGTCCTTGGCATCAAAATGAACATCGCAGTCTAATTTGATCGTGGCGAGTTGTTTTGACAATAATCCTAATTCGGCATTTTCAGTGACGCGCTCTTTCATCTTGCCCTTGAGCTGATCCAGATTCTCCAGTAAACCTTCCATAGAGCCAAATTGGGCAATGAATTTTTTGGCCGTTTTATCACCTACACCGGGTAAGCCGGGAATGTTATCACTGGCATCGCCCATCATCCCCAGATAATCGATTACCTGCTCTGGGTGCTCAACCTCAAATTTTTTCTTGACCTCTGGGACACCCCATATTTCGATGCCATTCCCCATACGAGAAGGCTTATACATAAAGATGTTTTCGCTTACCAATTGGGCGTAATCCTTATCTGGGGTAACCATAAAAACCTTAAAATCTTCTTTTTCGGCTTGTTTAGATAAGGTCCCAATGAGATCATCTGCTTCTACCCCCGCACGTTCAATAATGGGGATATGCATGGCTTTAAGAATATCCTGAATGATGGGCACCGCGATTTTGATCGCCTCTGGTGTTTCATCACGATTGGCTTTATAGTCTGCATATAGTTCTACCCGTTCTGTACTTCCCTCTTTGTCAAAAGCAACCGCAAGATGATCTGGTTTTTCCCTACGAATCACATCAAAAAGTGAATTCATAAAACCCATAATAGCAGAAGTATCCTGTCCTTTTGAATTGACAATAGGATTTTTAATGAGTGCGTAATACCCTCTAAAAATAAGGGCGTAAGCATCCAACAAGAAAAGACGTTTTTGATCGGCCATAAATGCAAAAAATAAAGTTGAAGTTTTCAAAAATAACAGGAATTACTCAGAACCCCTACAACTAAAGCTGCAAATATGATTTTAAGGGAATATCGCCTAACTTGCGGCAATAATAATAGCAGAATACAAGGATTACTATGCGTTGGATCATTTTTATAGGAATTTATGTGTTGGTGGATATTTATGCTTTTCAAGCGGTACGAACCATCACCTCTAGTCGATGGATTTACGGACTGTATTGGTTGTTCACCATCCTGGTATTAGGCAATATGATCTATCAGGTAAGTACCTCTACCAGCGGGATGGCATCTGGCGGATTGAGTTATGCCTTTGGTTTTTTACTCTCGCTCTTTGCACCTAAATTGCTGCTGATCATCGCCATGTTTGGAGAAGATATTGTACGATTTTTCGTGGGAATTTTCAATAAGTTTATTTCGGGTGAAGGGAGCTATCATTTTCCTGAACGCCGAAAGTTTGTAAGCGCGGTTGCCTTGGGTCTGGCGGCTGTTCCATTTGCTTCTCTTCTCTACGGAATATATAGGGGGAAGTATCAATTTAGGGTACTTAATTATGTCTTAGAATATGAGGACCTGCCCGAAGCCTTTGATGGATATCGCATTACGCAGATTAGTGATGTGCACAGTGGCTCCTTTAACAACAAGGAGAAAGTGGCCTATGGGGTGGATCTAATCAATCAGCAAAAAAGTGACCTCATCTTATTTACCGGTGATCTGGTGAACAATAAGGCCGAAGAAATGCTGCCTTGGAAAGATCTTTTTGGTTCGCTTGACGCTAAGGACGGAGTCTATTCGGTATTGGGGAATCACGATTATGGTGATTATGTACAGTGGCCCACCAAAGAAGAAAAAGTAGACAACCTCGATCAACTCAAATCATTACAAAAAGAAATGGGGTGGAAGCTCTTGCTAAATGAACATGACACCATTCAAAAAGGAAATGATACCATTAAAATTGTGGGCGTAGAAAATTGGGGTGCCGGCGGATTTAAAAAAATGGGAGATTTGGATAAGGCATCGGCAGGTCTAACCGAACAAGATTTTAAAATTCTGTTGAGTCACGATCCTTCGTATTGGGCAGAAAAGATTAAAGATGATGCTAAAAAGTTTCAGCTTACATTAAGTGGACATACCCACGGGATGCAGTTTGGTATTGAGATTCCTGGACTCATTAAGTGGAGTCCGGTTCAATATCGCTATGAGCAGTGGGCGGGTATTTATGAAGATCTTGGTCGCTACATTAATGTAAATCGCGGCTTTGGTTTTTTAGGATATCCCGGGAGAGTGGGAATTTGGCCAGAAGTGTCAGTCATAGAGCTGAGAAAGAAAGCAAAAACAAGCTAGTTGGTTAAAAATACTATCTTTGAGTAGTTTAGCGTTATATCAAAAAACGAATTTGATGTCAAAATTTGGAGAATTAATCGATCTATCGGTTCCAGTACTGCTCAACTTTTATACCGATTGGAATGAAGCTTCTACCAGCATGCATCCTGTCTTAAAAGATGTTGCTGCCGCCCTTGGAGATAAAGCTAAGGTCATCAAAATTGATGTGGATAAAAATACAGAACTCGCTGATGCTCTTAGAATCAAAGGCTTACCTACGCTTATGATTTACAAAAGTGGTGAGATGAAATGGAGGCAAAGCGGAGAGCAAGATGCCAACACCTTAATTGGGATCGTTCAGCAATATGTTTAAAGAATTTTAACGCTTTTTGGTGAATACGATCACTAAAAAGACCTACTTTTGGTGAATACAATCACTAAAATGTTATTTGAGCGACAATTATTATCACAGCTTTCTTCTAAATTTAATTCTGGTAAGGCGATAATTTTACTTGGTCCACGCCAAGTAGGAAAAACAACCTTAATCAAGAATTTGCTAAAGGATTCACTATACCTTTTTTTGGATGGAGATGATCCTACAGTTAGAGACTTACTTAAAAATGCTAATACAGAGGAAATCAGAAGTCTTATTGGGAAAAATGAAATTATATTTATTGATGAAGCCCAACGTGTAACTAATGTAGGACTAACTGCCAAGATTATTATAGATCAGATTAAGCCGAAGCAATTAATCATGAGCGGCTCATCATCCTTTGAACTCAATAATTCAATCAATGAGCCCTTAACAGGGAGAAAATGGGAATATTTATTATTACCTATCTCTTGGACTGAATTTGAAGACAAGGTAGGATATGTGGTAAGCGAACAACAATTAAATATGCGATTGTTGTACGGGATGTACCCTGATGTTCTTAATAACACGGGTAGCGAAAGGGACATTTTGCAGGAGTTGGTTAGTAGTTATTTATATAAGGATATACTGACTTATTCCGGAATCCGAAAGCCTGAAATTCTTGAAAAATTACTCCGGGCACTAGCGTATCAGTTAGGGAATGAAGTCAGTTATAACGAATTATCTCAGATCGTTGGTGTGGATAAAAATACTGTTTCAGCTTATATAGATCTGTTGACTCAGGCTTTTGTGATCTTCAAACTACCTAGTTTTAGCAGAAATCTTCGGAATGAGATTAAAAAAAATCAAAAAATTTATTTTTATGATCTAGGTGTTCGAAATACGATCATAGGAGATTTTTCTCCTTTAGATTCTCGGCCAGATAAAGGGTCACTTTGGGAAAATTTCTTAATCGTAGAACGCATGAAACAAAACCTATATCATCGTAATTATGCAATGTCATTTTTTTGGAGAACTAAAGATCAACAAGAAATAGATTACGTTGAGGAAATAGATGGCAAGGTTACTGGATTTGAGTTTAAATGGAAAGATGTCACAAAAATAAAAAAGCCTTCACGCTTCATGGAGACTTACAATGCTAAAGTTAATATTGTACATCGTGAAAATTTCAGGTCCTTCTTGAAAAAGATTAAAGAGACTTAAACCTAAATCCAAGATCATTGTAGTATCTTAGAATCTTGGGCAACGTATATCTTAAGTGCTTTTCTGCTTTTAGGCTATCGTGAAAGACAATAATACTTCCGTTTTGGGCTTTTCTAATTACATTGCTATAACATTTGAGTTGAGAAATTGAAGCGTCAAAATCACCACTCACTACATCGTACATTACAATTTTATAGTCCTGGTCTTTGACTTTATTCGCTTGCGCGGAAGTCATTTTACCATAAGGAGGCCTAAATAATTTTTCTTCTCCTAACGGAAGATATGCTTCAGCATCCTTCACATCCTGAAGATAAGTCTTATGCCTGGTTTTCCAACCATTTAGGTGGTGTTGGGTGTGATTGCCAATGCGATGTCCACGGTCGATGACATGTTGTAGAATTTCTGCATACTTTCTCGCATTTTCACCTATACAAAAAAAGGTGGCTTTGGCATTGTATTGCTCTAATTGACCCAATACCCATGGGGTAATTTTAGGGATGGGTCCATCATCAAAAGTGAGATACAGTTCTTTTTTAGCTGTTTCTACACGCCAAAGACGCTCAGGATATAAATACCGTATAAAGGTAGGCGTCTTTGAGGTGTATAGTTTCATAAGCTACTCATTGAACTCAATTTCTTCCGCAGGAAAATCAGGATTTTGAATTATAGTATCTGGAATTCCATCAAAAATCTCGTCATCTTCTGGAGCATCACTTTGATCTAGTCCAAATAAACTCAAATAGTCATTGAATTCGCTTGCTTTTTCCTCAACAATCTTTTCATCTTGATTGATAATTAACAGATCAACAAAGCTTCGGTATTGTTCTAGATTCGATAAGATTTCATTGGTGAATCGCATTTGATCTCCTTCTTCCATATTGCTAAAATAGATCAGCTGCTCTTGATATTTGGTGACAACTTTTTCCCATATTTCACGTGCGCGTTCATCTTCACCAATATCGTAATAGCCATTGATAAAATCATCAAGTAAAGAATAATAGCCAAAGTATTCGACTGGCATTTTCTCCATACTTAAGTCCAAGACTTTTTTAGCACGTACAGTGTCCTTTTCTTTTACTAATTCTTCTACCAGTCGGCCAAGGTTGGAGCGATAGGATATTCCGTTTCTACGAGTTTCGGGATCGTGGTAAATGTCCGGATCGCCACTATTGCCCCAGTCCCAGTCCATCACTATACTGTACATCTTATCGGTATCGATTCTTCCCATTTCATAGGGATTTCTTGGATTTATAGGTGTTTCAATAGGAACAAGCTTATAACATACCCCATCAAGCTGAAGGTAGTCTTTCATCCATAAATAATCATCGTCACCAAAAGCGCCACCTGTAAAATAAATGGGGCGTTTCCAGTTGTTGTTAGCAACTACATCCAACATAGCAAGACGATGCTTGTAAAGAATATTACCATTGAGCTCAAGCGTTATAGCAGAGACAATCTTATCGGCATCTTTTGGAGATACTATTCCATTTTTGAGTACCCTTTCTTTGTCTACAGGAAGCAGTAGCTTTTTTGTGGGGAATGTATTAATCGTCTGGCCACTTTGAAGTTCACCTTTAGTAATATCTGCATCACTATTAATATATTTTAACCAATTCGTGAGTAACATAGTATCCCTTACACGTGGATTGGGTTGAAAGAAAACAGCATCGTTTACTCCGTATTCATAGTTTTTAAGATCAACTGACATTTTTAAGGGGTCACTCTCGTATGCCTTATTACGCATTTGTTCAATAAACCAATCTGTGCCAAAGAGCATGGTATTTACCACGCGCACATCAGTGCGATAGCCCTCAATTTCTTGGGCATACCATAGTGCAAAGGTGTCGTTGTCTCCAATAGTAAAGAGAATCGCATTTTCATCACAGCTATCCAGGTACATTTTTGCCATGGATAAAGCCGTTTTTCTACCCGATCTATCGTGATCATCCCAGTTTTGGGCTGCCAATAAAACAGGAACGGCTAATAAACATATGACGGTAATTGCCGGCGCAAGTATTTTTCGGCTTGCATATTTCTTGAGTGAATCATAGAGCGCATAGACTCCAATACCTATCCATATGGCGAAGACATAAAATGACCCAACGAGTGCATAATCACGTTCTCTAGGCTCAAAGGGGCGTTCGTTAAGGTATATTTTTAATGCAATACCCGTAAACAAGAAGAAAACCAGAAGTACCCAAAAATTCTTTACGTCCTTGTTGAGATGGAAAAAGAAGCCAATTAGCCCTATGAGGAGCGGAAGAAAGTAGTAAGTGTTTCGGGCCTTATTCTCTGCCATGTCAGAGGGCAAGTTATCCTGAGGACCTAAATGCAATTCATCTATAAAGCCAATGCCACTAAGCCAATTTCCGTTGAGATCAGTAAGTTCTCCTTGAATATCATTTTGCCTTCCGACAAAATTCCACATAAAATATCTCCAATACATGTATCCTATTTGATACTCAAACAAGAAACCTATATTATCCCAAAATGAGGGTTTTTCTACATTAAGATACTCACTGTATTGTTTAAGGAAACTATCATAATCGCTATTGTCAATCTGTCCCAGTGCATAGGCTTTCCTAAATTCTGCTAATTGATTGATAAGTTCCTGTTCTCCTGAAAATTCGGGTTTTATACTAATATCTAATGGACCTGTAAAGTTGAGATAATTGGTATTGTGTTCACTACTCCACATTCTTGGAAGAAAAGTTTTGTGTCTCTCTTCCAAATTCTGGCGGGTATTTTTATATTCATTCACGATCACATATTGACCCGATTCTTCATCTTGTTCGTAGATGGGTTTATCGTCTTTATAAGGATTGGATTGGTCTAAACCTCCATACATTTCAGTAAACTGTGGGCCGTAAAATAAATGAGACTCTCCGTATTGTTCTCTATTGTAATACGCAAGGAGTTCGCGCGCATTTTTGGGGTCATTTTCATTGATGGTGACTGCGGCATTTGCTCTAATAGGTAGCATCATCCAACTGGAAAAACCAATAAAAATGAACAGCACACATAATAGCAAGGTGTTGAGTTGAGGTTTGTGGTTTTTTCGGGTATATCGAATCCCAAAGTAGAATAATGCAATAATAAGGAGAGCAATAATAACGGTCCCACTATTAAACGGTAAGCCAAATGAATTGGTAAAAAATACTTCGGCTTTGCCAAATAAAGCTAGCGTATACGGGAGTAAAAATTTAAAAATGAACATTAGTATAGCTACTACCGCGACATTAGCCAGTAAAAAGCTTTTGATCGTAATGTCCTTATAGTGTTTAAAGTAGTACAAAAAACCTATGGCAGGAATAGTAAGAAGTCCCATAAAATGTACTCCAAAAGACAGCCCAATAATTAGCGATAATAGAATCAACCAACGATTACCGCGCGGATTCAGCATATCTCGCTCCCATAGTAAGCCCACATAAAACATTACAGCCATAAGGCAACTTGCCATGGCATAAACTTCGGCTTCAACAGCACTAAACCAAAAGCTATCTGTGAACGCGAATCCTAGTGACCCTACGAGAGAACTGCCTAATACGGCTATTTTTCCTGAAGAGGAGAGTTCTTCAGGTGTGCCGGCGATTTTAAGAATTAAGATCGTGATGGACCAGAACATAAAAAGAATGGTAAATGCACTTGCTACTCCAGACATTAAGTTAATGGTAATGGCAATCCTACTGGGGTCTGAAGAGAAAATAGAGAAAAAAGCACCCAGCATTTGATACAGAGGTGCTCCCGGCGGATGTCCTACCAATAATTTGGATGAAGTGGCGATGTATTCACCGGCATCCCAAAAACTTGCTGTAGGTTCAACGGTAAGTGCATAGGTTGTGAGAGCCACTACAAATGAAAACCAACCTAAAATAGTATTCCAACGCTTAAAATTGAGATCGATCATGTAAATTTTTATAATAGGGCACGAATTTAAGAATAATTAAGGATTGATGTAACAACGCAGCATAAAAGTAATTCGTATGCCTAAATTAATTTTTAAAGAATGTTTTGCGTACTTCAAAAGTTGTAGTAAATTTGCATCCGCGTTTAAGATGCTGGCCTATGGTGTAACTGGCAACACGTCTGGTTTTGGTCCAGAAGAGTCTAGGTTCGAGCCCTAGTAGGCCAACAAGCAAGTCCTGATTTCAATATGAAGTCAGGATTTTTGTTTTATAGAAAGTGTAAATGCGAGAAGCCTGCCCCGCACTTGATGCGGGGAGCTCTAGTAGGCCAACAAGCAAGTCCTGATTTCAATACGAAGTCAGGATTTTTGTTTTATAGAAAGTGTAGATGCGATCCCGAGGCGTCGGAACTGCCCAGCATTTTTATTTACTTAGGGCGGTACGCGTATGGATGAGCTGCAAAAACTAACACGTACTGAACTATTTATTCTTAAAGATACTCTGGAGATTTTAGTTTAAGCAGATTCAGCATTAATTTTAAAGGTAACGACAGGTCGTTTTGCATGATTTACCATACTCTGGCTAAGGCTTGCATTAAAGAAATGGGCAATACCCTTGCGCCCATGGGTACTTATTCCCACCATATCTACGGCATTGTCATTGGCGTAATGAATGATTCCTTTTTCGATAGATTTGTCATTATAGATAGTAACTTTCACATTGGTATCACCAAGTGCTACTAAAAAAGTATTAATGCGTTCCTGAATTTCGCCTGAAGTTTTGAACTTTCCAGAAATATTAATGCTTAAAATCTCAAAGGATGCATTTAAGTTTTCTGCAAATGCTTTTGCTGCTCTGCAGGTCTCAACGGTATCCATATTAAAGCCGGTGGCAAAAACAAATTTTTGGATGTCAAATTTTTCTTTGTGTTCGTTTTTGATAACCATGACCGGGATGGGTGATTGACGCACTACTTTTTCAGTATTAGAACCTATGAATATCTCTCTTAGACCACTAGCCCCTCTAGATCCCATGATAATCACATCACATTCTTTTTCTTGACTTACAGCGATGATTCCATCAAATGCATCGTAAAAGTCCACTGTTTCATGAACGCTTATTCCTTGAAGATAATCTTTAGACAGTATTTCGTCAAAGCGTTTACGGGCAAGTTTCATAAAGAAAATAGCTTCAGGTAAGTCTGAGGCTGATCCATCACTCATTGGATCAATAAGATCCATAGGTAAGTCAAGCATGTGGGTGAGGTAGATTTCGGCGTTATGTTTTTTCGCTAAATGGGCTGCTACTTGTAGTGCATTTTCAGCTTCAGGAGAGAAATCTGTAGGGACTAAAATTTTTTTCATTGGTTAGTTTTTGGTTTAACTTTCGATTAAAGGTTTTCGGCACCAATCCTTCAGCCAATGAATAGAGCAATTCATCGAGTATTCTCATATCCAATTCTTTATAAAAGTACAAAAAAAATCAACGTAACGATAATTTTCAGAATCCTAATTAATTACTATATTTGCACAGAATTTAAGGATTTACATGAGGGGACGATAAGTCCCCTCTTTTTATACCCAATTCATGTTGCGAGAAAAGGTAAATACACTTTTAGAGAGAGCGCTGGAGTCACGTGAGGATTTATTTCTTTTAGAATTTAGTGTGGATGATGCGAACAAGATCAATGTTGTCATTGATGGTGATCGCGGAGTCACGGTAGAAGATTGTATCTATATAAGCAGGCAAATTGAGCATAATTTAGATCGTGAAGAAGAAGATTTTTCGTTAGAGGTAAAATCAGCTGGTGCTACGGCGCCTTTACAGCTTTTACGCCAATACGAAAAGAATGTAGGCAGGCAGCTTGAGGTGAGAACAAAAGACAATCACTACAAAGCAAAGCTCATGAATGTAGAAGGGGAGTCCATACAATTGGCGTGGAAAACCAGAGAACCAAAGCCGGTTGGAAAAGGTAAAGTTACTGTAAATAAAGAGGTTACTTTACCCATAGACGAAATAGAACAAGCAAAAGTGATTATAACATTTTAATTTTTAACTGATATGGAAAATATCGCGTTAATTGAGTCTTTCTCAGAGTTTAAAGATGATAAAATGATCGACAGAGTAACCTTGATGGCTATTCTTGAAGATGTGTTTAGAAGTGCGTTGAGAAAGAAATACGGAACAGATGATAATTTTGATATTATCGTTAATCCTGACAAGGGAGATTTAGAGATCTGGAGAAATCGAGTGGTGGTTGCAGATGGTGAGGTAGAAGATGACAATGAGGAAATTTCGTTGACTGAAGCCCGAAAAATTGAACCGGATTTTGAAGTGGGTGAAGATGTGTCTGAAGAGGTCAAATTAGAACACTTAGGTAGACGCGCGATATTAGCACTACGTCAAAATCTGATTTCTAAGATTCACGAATTTGACAACACGGCTCTTTACAAGCAATTTAAAGACCTTGAAGGGGAAATCTATTCTGCCGAAGTGCATCACATTCGTCATAAAGCTATCATATTATTGGATGATGATGGGAATGAGATTATTTTGCCTAAGGATCGTCAAATACCATCAGACTTTTTTAGAAAAGGAGAGAATGTACGCGGTGTAATAGAGACCGTAGAGTTACGCGGAACAAAGCCGGTTATAATTATGTCCAGAACTTCTCCATTGTTCTTAGAGAAGTTATTTGAGTCTGAAATTCCGGAGGTTTTTGACGGTTTAATTACAGTTAAAAATGTAGTTCGTGTACCTGGTGAAAAAGCTAAGGTTGCCGTAGATTCTTACGATGATCGTATTGATCCTGTGGGAGCTTGTGTGGGGATGAAAGGATCCAGAATTCATGGCATCGTTCGTGAGTTAGGTAATGAGAATATTGACGTGATCAATTATACCAATAATACACAGCTTTATATTACAAGAGCACTAAGTCCTGCGCGTATTACTTCAATTAAGTTAGACGATGAAAATATGACGGCAGAGGTAATGTTACGCCCAGAAGAAGTCTCTAAGGCAATTGGTCGTGGTGGGCATAACATTAGGTTGGCTGGGAAGCTTACAGGATATGAGATCGATGTCTTTAGAGAAGGAGTAGAAGAAGATGTAGAATTGACCGAATTCTCTGATGAAATCGAACCATGGGTAATTGCAGAATTCAAGAAAATTGGATTGGATACTGCAAAAAGTATTTTAGAGCAAGAACTAGATGATCTTGTTCGTCGTACGGATCTTGAAGAAGAGACTGTACGTGAAGTAATTCAAGTTCTAAAAGAAGAATTTGAAGAATAATAGTATAACCTTTTAATAAATAAAATAAAGAGGTTAATTTAGAGGCGATTTATGGCTGAAACAAAAACAATGCGATTAAATAAGGTGTTGCGCGAATTTAACATTTCGTTGGACCGGGCTGTGGAATTTCTTAGCTCTAAGGGACATGATGTGGAAGCAAGACCTACAACCAAGATTTCTGAAGATGTCTACCAGATTCTGTTTGAAGAATTTCAAACAGATAAAAGTAAAAAGGTAGCTTCTAAAGAAGTGGGCGAGGAAAGACGTAGAGAGAAGGAAGAATTGCGCCAGGCGATTGAGAAGGAGCAAGAGGAGAAAGAAGAATCAAAGCCGGCTGAAGTCATAAGAGCAAAAGCTACCTTAGATGGCCCTACCACCGTAGGGAAGATTGACTTAGATAAAAAGCCAGCACCTGCTAAGGAAGAGGTTAAGGAAGAAAAAGCCCCTGCTAAAGAGGAGAAAGAGCCTGCGCCAGTTGCCAAGAAAAAAGCTCCTGCCAAAACTAAGGTAGAAGAAGAAACTAAGAAAAAAGAGGCTACAGAAAAAGCCCCTGTTGCAAAGAAGAAGGAGCCGGCTAAGGCAAAGGTCGAAGAAACCAAAACCGAAGATAAGAAGGCTGATGCTCCTGCTGAAGAAACGGGTGAACCCGAAAATGAGACGCTTAAAACACAGTATAAAAAATTAGACGGTCCTAATTTTACAGGTAAGAAAATTGACTTAAGCAAATTCAAGAAGCCCGAAAAGAAAAAGGACGATAAGAAAGATGATGCCGGGCGTAAAAAGCGCCGCAGAAGAATAAGTAAGGAAGCTCCCAACAAAACTGGACAGCAACGTGGTGGAGGGAATAATAATCGCGGCGCAGGAAGAAAGGGAAGAGCTCCTATTACAAAAGAAGAGCCTACCGAAGCAGAAGTACAAAAACAAATTAGAGAAACTCTTGAGAAACTTCAGGGTAAATCTAAGCGAGGTAAGGGAGCTAAATATCGTAGAGACAAGCGTGAAACCCATCGTCAAAAGACAGAAGAAGAGCTGTCTCAAGCTGAAGCAGAAAGCAAAATACTTAAGGTAACAGAGTTTGTTACCGTAGGTGAAGTTGCTATCATGATGGACGTTTCTGTAACCGAAATTATTTCGGCCTGTATGTCATTAGGAATGATGGTAACAATGAATCAGCGTCTTGATGCTGAAACCTTAAGCATCGTTGCCGATGAGTTTGGATATGATGTAGAATTTGTAACGGCAGATTTAGAAGATGCGATTGAAGAGATAGAAGATGCGCCAGAAGATCTGGAATTTCGTGCTCCTATCGTGA
This sequence comes from Gangjinia marincola, assembly GCF_039523415.1. Taxonomy (NCBI): domain Bacteria; kingdom Pseudomonadati; phylum Bacteroidota; class Flavobacteriia; order Flavobacteriales; family Flavobacteriaceae; genus Gangjinia; species Gangjinia marincola. Next base: position 385,690 of record NZ_BAAAFG010000002.1, on the reverse strand, counting down.
CAGTAATGGGTCACGTAGATCACGGTAAAACTTCATTACTTGATTATATTAGAGAAGAAAATGTAATTGCTGGCGAAAGTGGAGGGATTACACAGCATATTGGAGCCTACGGGGTGCAGCTGGATGGAGGGCAAAAAATTGCGTTCTTGGATACACCGGGGCACGAAGCCTTTACGGCGATGCGTGCACGTGGTGCTCAGGTAACCGATATTGCTATTATTGTTGTGGCTGCAGATGATGACGTGATGCCACAAACTAAAGAAGCTATATCTCATGCTCAGGCAGCAGGAGTTCCTATTGTATTTGCAATCAATAAGGTGGACTTACCCACGGCAAATCCAGATAAAGTAAAAGAGAGTTTGGCCAATATGAATTTATTGGTAGAAGATTGGGGAGGTAAAATACAGTCACATGACATCTCCGCCAAAACAGGTTTAGGAGTTAAAGAGCTTCTAGAAAAAGTATTATTAGAGGCAGAACTACTAGATTTAAAAGCAAATCCAGAACGAAATGCCTCTGGCACAGTGGTTGAAGCATTCTTGGATAAAGGAAGGGGTTATGTCTCTACCATTTTAGTTCAAACAGGAACCTTACGAGTTGGAGATTTCGTTTTAGCGGGAACTACAAGTGGTAAGATTAAGGCCATGCAGGATGAACGTGGTCACGATGTTGAGCAAGCTGGTCCTTCAACGCCGGTTTCTGTATTAGGGCTGGACGGGGCACCACAGGCAGGAGATAATTTCCTAGTGATGGAAGATGAGCGTGAAGCGAAAGATATTGCTTCTAAGCGTCGTCAGCTGCAGCGTGAGCAGAGTGTTAGAACTCAGCGCCATATAACCTTAGATGAAATCGGAAGACGTATTGCGTTAGGTGACTTTAAAGAACTCAATATTATTCTTAAGGGTGATGTAGATGGTTCTGTAGAGGCCTTAACTGATAGTTTCCAGAAGCTTTCTACCGAGGAAATCCAGGTGAATATTATTCATAAAGCAGTTGGAGCCATTACAGAAAGTGATGTATTGTTAGCTTCAGCTTCTGATGCAATTATCATCGGGTTTAATGTGCGTCCGCAAGGAAATGCCAAGCAAGTAGCCGAGAAAGAAGAAATTGATATTAGAACGTATTCAATTATCTACGATGCTATCAATGATCTTAAAGATGCAATGGAAGGAATGCTTTCTCCAGAGCTTAAAGAAGAGATCACAGGTAACGCTGAGGTTCGAAATCTATTCAAGATCTCTAAAGTTGGTACCATTGCAGGTTGTATGGTAACTGATGGTAAGATTATTAGAAATAATGGTATTCGTTTGATTAGAGACGGTGTTGTTGTATTTACAGGAGAATTAGCGGCACTTAAGCGTTTTAAAGATGACGTGAAAGAAGTGGCCAAAGGCTACGAATGTGGTATTCAAATTAAGAATTACAACGATCTTAAAGAAGGGGATATTATTGAATCCTTCACAGAGGTCGAAGTAAAGAAAAAGCTTAAGTAATTATAGCTTATAGAAAAAAAGGGTCGCAATTGCGACCCTTTTTTTGTGAATTAATTTTTAGATCAACGACTTCGGTTTTCTTTGACTAAAAAGGCATTAGGAAATTCTTTTCTAATTGCCATAAGTGCGCGTTCTGCTGCTAATCGATCAGAAAATTTTCCTACCCAGACTTTATAATTTGGGGTGTCATATTTTACGGTTCCCGGCCATTCTGAAAACAACGAGGTATAATTTTTTATCACCCCGCTTGCACCTCCATTTGTACCAGAATAAAGTTGAACTCTATAGGTCGTACCTAGTTTATTAGCTTTATTGAGCTCTGTCCTTTTATTGATAAGATTCATGATTTGAGGGTCTTGTTCAATCGTTACCGTCCCCTGCTGAGCGTAGGATTGCATCAAACAAATGTTAAGAATTATAGTTGCTATCGCAAATGTTTTTTTAGTCATGATATGTGGCTTGTGTAAGCAAAAGTAAAACAATCTATTGGGATACACTTTAATACTTATTTAGAATAATTATAAATTAGCATTTCAGGATTGTTAAGATTCCTTAAATGCTCTTTAAGTATTACCTTTGTGAGCCAAAATAAAGTTGTTTTAAAAACGCCTTTTTTTTGATGATTAGCATAAAAATCATACCAAAATTGAGTAGCAAATATCATATTCATATGAACAGACAGAAAAACCATTGGTTTGTCACCACAATTTCCTCTCTTTTTTTAGTTGCTTTAATCGTACTTTCTCCCAATACTTTTGCTCAAGAAATTGAAGCGGGTGAAACTCCGGCAGTAGAAGAAGCTGCGGTAGAAGCAGCGCAAGAAGATGGTAATGCTGAAAATGGCGAAAAACTCTTCAAATCTTTATGTGCGGCTTGTCACAAAAGATATCAACGTGCCACAGGGCCAGCATTATACGGTGTAACTGAGCGAAGAAGTAAAGAATGGTTGTACAAGTGGATTGTGAACAGTGCAGAGATGATTGCTTCTGGTGATGCTCAAGCGGTTGCGCTATATGAAGAGTATGGCCAGTCCAATATGAATGCATTCCCGCAATTAAGCAATGAGGACATTGACGATATTTTGGCCTATGTGATGATTCCACAAGCTCCGCCGGAGGAGAAGGTTATAACTGACAAAGAAGTAGTGCCAGTCGGTGGAGTTTCCACAAACTTGGTGCTGGGAATTTTAGCCTTTGTACTGCTTATGCTTATCGTGATTTTGGTTTTAGTCAACAAAACTTTACAACGTTTTGCAGAGGCTAGCGGAGTAGAGTTAGCGCCAGTACAAACTGAATCTACCGGGAAGCCTATTTGGAAGGCATTTGTTGAAAATCAATTTTTAGTGTTTGCATCAACCGTAGTGCTGTTATTAGCAAGTGCATACTTCGCGTATGGTTACTTAATGCAGGTAGGTGTTGATCAGGGATATGCTCCAATTCAGCCTATTCATTATTCACATAAAATACATGCCGGAATAAACAAAATCGAGTGTAAGTACTGCCATAGTTCTGCGCGGGTTTCTAAGCACTCTGGTATTCCATCGCTAAATGTTTGTATGAACTGTCACAAGCAGATTGCAGAATACAATGGTCCTGTGACCGATGAATATTCTAAAGAGTTTTACGATAACGAAATCCAAAAGTTATACGCAGCGACAGGATGGGATCCATCTACGCAAAAATATACAGGAGAAACTAAGCCCGTTAAATGGGTGAGAATACATAACCTTCCAGACTTTGCGTATTTCAATCACGCCCAGCACGTGATGGTAGGTCAAATCGATTGTCAAAAGTGTCACGGTGAAGTAGAGGAGATGGAGATCATGTATCAGTATTCTCCATTGACGATGGGGTGGTGTATTAACTGTCATAGAGAAACAAATATCAAGGTAGAAGGCAATGAGTATTATGAAAAAATTCATGCTGAGCTATCTAAAAAATATGGTGTAGATAAACTCACAGCTGCTGAAATGGGCGGACTTGAATGTGGTAAGTGTCACTATTAATAATTTGAAGTAATTCTTTTTACTATATGTCATCAACGAAGAAATATTGGAAAAGTGTAGAAGAGCTTAACCCCGACAGCAAAATCGCTGAAGGTCTGGCTCAAAATGAATTTACTACACCCATCCCTACTGATGAGTTTTTAGGCGATAAAGAAACCCTAGAGAATTCTAATACCTCTAGACGTGATTTCTTAAAATACGTAGGATTTAGTACCGCTGCAGCATCACTCGCAGCCTGTGAGGGTCCTGTGATTAAGTCCATCCCTTATGTAGTGCAGCCAGAGCGTATCGTTCCCGGTATCTCAAACATGTATGCGACCACCATGACAGATGGATATGATTTCGCTAGTGTATTGGTGAAGTCGCGCGAAGGAAGGCCTATTCAAATTCAAAAGAATGATCTGGCTTCTCAAACAGCAATGCCAAACGCACGTGTTTTTGCATCTGTATTAGGATTGTATGACAAAAATAGAATTCAGCGCCCAATGATCTCTGGTGAAGAGGTGGCCTGGACCAAGTTTGATGAAGAAGTAAAAAAAGAATTAGATCAGTTAGGCGGAAAAGAACTCGTGATCTTGACGAACTCCATGTCAAGTCCATCTACGACCAAATTGATTAAAGAGTTTAAAGAGAACTATTCAAACTCTCGCCATGTAGTATATGATGCCATAGCTGAAGATGCTGCACTCAATGCTTTTCAGTCAAAATACGGCAAGCGCGCATTAGCAAGTTATGACTTTGAGAAGGCAGAGGTCATTGTATCTGTAGGAGCCGACTTTTTAGGAGATTGGCAAGGTGGTGGATTTGCGCAAGGATATTCTGCAGGGCGTGTGCCTAAGAAAGGTAAAATGTCGCGTCATATTCAGTTTGAGTCTAACATGACCTTATCTGGTGCGAATGCAGATAAGCGTGTGCCACTTACGCCAACAGAGCAAAAAGTAGCTTTAGCTTCTCTTTATGGCTATGTAGTTGGTGGTAGTTATGCAAAGCTTCCGCAGAAATTAGACGAGGCGGTAAAGCAAGCTGCAAGTGAACTAAAAAAAGCCGGCAGCGAAGCAGTTGTGGTTTCAGGGATTGATGATCAGGACGCACAATCTTTAGTGCTTGCGATCAATGAATTCTTAGCCAGCAAGGCAATGGATACGCAAAACCCACGTACTACGCGTCAAGGTAATGCCAAGGCGGTAGCCAAGTTGGTGAATGATATGAATGCCGGTAAAGTTGGTGGATTGATGATGGCAGGAGTGAATCCTGTGTATGCATTTCCAAACACTAAGATGTTTGCTGAAGGGCTTAAAAAAGTAGGATTCGCTGTGGATTTTACAATGAGCGCAGATGAAACGGCTTTACAATGTAAGTATGTTGCGGCTACGCCTCACTATTTAGAAAGCTGGGGTGATGTTCAAATGACTGCAAATAACTATAGTTTGATGCAGCCTACGATCAAGCCTTTATTTGATACTAAGCAGTTTCAGGATTGTTTATTAAAATGGTCTGATAAGGATCAAACCTATTATAACTACATCAAAGAAAACTGGAAGGGTAAATTAGGAACGACTTCGTTCAATAAGGCGCTTCAGGATGGGGTGTTTGAATACAAAGGCGAGGTAGCAGAAACGTCGACATCAGATGCTTCTGAAGAAACTTCAACTGTAGCTTCAACATCTTCTTTAAGTATGGGTAGTGCTGCGAGAAAGCTTTCTTCAGCATCAAAATCAAATGGATTTGAACTTACGCTATATTCCAATGCAGCGTTAGGAAATGGTCAACAAGCCAACAACCCATGGTTGCAAGAAATGCCAGATCCTATTACCAGAGCATCATGGGATAACTACGTGACCATGTCTAGAGCAGATGCCGAAAAGATGGATCTGCTTAATGAGTATGTAGCAGATGGAGCGGTAAATGGAGGTTATGTAACGATTAAAGCTGGAAGTGTTACAGTATCTAATGTGCCTGTAATGGTTCAGCCCGGTCAGGCAAGAGGTACAATAGGGTTAGCCTTAGGATACGGTCGTAAAGAAGGTATCCAGTTAGAGATGCAAACAGGGGTAAACGCTTATCCTTTATATAAAGATTTTGATCGTGTGCAAACGGTAACCCTTCAAAAGGAAGAGGGAACCCATGAGTTTGCTTGCGTACAGTTGCAAAATACTTTGATGGGTCGTGGTGATATTATTAAAGAAACCACACTTAAACAGTATAAAGAACAACCTAAAGAAGAATGGAATAAAGTTCCTGAAGTTTCTTTAAACCACATAGAAACAGCGGTTACTTCTCCAGAAGTTGACCTTTGGGATTCTTTTGATCGTTCTATTGGTCACCATTTCAACATGGGGATCGACTTAAATGCTTGTACCGGTTGTGGTGCATGTGTGATCGCTTGTCATGCTGAAAATAACGTACCTGTTGTTGGTAAGCGCGAAATAAGAAAGTCAAGAGATATGCACTGGTTGCGTATCGATCGATACTACTCTGCTGAGGAGTCATTCGATCTCGACAATAACAAGAAGCATGGATTTGATGGTTTGAGTGACAACCTTTCAGGATTTGGAGAGTTAGAGCGTCCAGATGATAATCCTCAAGTAGCCTTCCAGCCGGTGATGTGTCAGCACTGTAACCACGCACCGTGTGAAACAGTTTGCCCGGTAGCCGCATCAGCTCACGGTCGTCAAGGTCAAAACCATATGACGTACAACCGTTGCGTTGGTACACGATACTGTGCAAATAACTGTCCGTATAAAGTAAGACGTTTTAACTGGTTCTTATACAACCAGAATGATGAGTTTGATTACCACATGAATAACGACTTAGGTCGTATGGTGATTAATCCAGATGTAACGGTTCGTTCACGTGGGGTAATGGAAAAATGCTCTATGTGTATTCAAATGACACAACGTCAAATACTAGACGCTAAACTTGATGGAAGAGTCATTAAAGATGGTGAATTTGCTACGGCTTGTTCTGCAGCTTGTCCATCAAATGCGATCTCTTTTGGAGATATTAATGATAAAGATTCGCGGGTGTATAAAGAAAAAGAAAGTGATCGTATGTATCATTTACTAGAACACGTGGGAACGAAGCCTAATGTATTCTATCACGTAAAAGTGAGAAATACAGCAGAAGTATAAACTAACTAATTTTTGTAGTACAAATAACTTTTTATGTCTCATTACGAAGCACCTATAAGAAGGCCCTTAGTAACCGGTAACAAGTCGTATCACGACATTACTGTGGATGTGGCTGCCCCGGTAGAAGGCAAAGCAAATAAATCATGGTGGATTGTATTTTCAATCGCCCTTATTGCTTTTCTATGGGGACTTGGATGCATTATATATACCATTTCAACGGGTATTGGTGTCTGGGGATTAAATAAAACAGTGGGATGGGCCTGGGATATCACCAACTTTGTATGGTGGGTAGGTATTGGTCACGCCGGTACGCTGATTTCGGCAGTACTGCTGTTATTCCGTCAAAAATGGAGAATGGCGATTAACCGTTCTGCAGAGGCGATGACAATTTTTTCGGTTATCCAGGCGGGTTTATTTCCAATCATTCACATGGGTAGACCTTGGTTGGCTTATTGGGTGCTGCCAATTCCTAATGCATTTGGTTCATTGTGGGTGAACTTTAACTCACCACTATTATGGGATGTATTTGCAATCTCAACCTATTTATCGGTTTCATTAGTATTCTGGTGGACAGGACTACTCCCAGATTTCGCGATGATTCGCGATAGAGCGATTACTCCTTTTAATAAAAAGATCTACGGCATTTTATCTTTTGGATGGAGCGGTAGAGCAAAGGACTGGCAACGATTTGAAGAAGTATCTTTGGTTCTTGCTGGATTGGCAACTCCGTTGGTACTTTCTGTACACACCATTGTATCCTTTGACTTTGCTACATCTGTTATTCCTGGATGGCACACCACGATCTTTCCGCCTTATTTTGTGGCAGGAGCGATCTTCTCAGGATTTGCCATGGTGAACACTTTGTTGATCATCATGAGAAAAGTGTCTAACCTTGAAAATTATATTACCCTTCAGCATATTGAATTAATGAACATCGTGATCATGATCACGGGTTCTATTGTTGGGGTAGCCTATATTACCGAATTATTCGTTGCTTGGTACTCTGGTGTAGAGTATGAGCAGTATGCTTTCTTAAACAGAGCAACAGGACCATACTGGTGGGCCTATTGGGCAATGATGACCTGTAACGTATTCTCGCCACAGTTTATGTGGTTTCCTAAATTGAGAAGAAGTATTATGTTCTCGTTCTTTATTTCGATCGTGGTAAACATTGGGATGTGGTTTGAGCGATTCGTGATTATCGTAACGTCGTTACACCGTGATTACCTTCCATCTTCTTGGACGATGTTCTCACCTACTTTTGTAGATATTGGGATATTCATAGGAACGATAGGATTCTTCTTTGTATTATTTTTACTATACGCACGAACCTTCCCGGTAATTGCACAGGCAGAAGTAAAAACTATCCTTAAAGGATCCGGGGATAATTATAAGCGCTTAAGAGCTGAAAAAGGAGATGATGTAGATCATTTTGATACCATCCAACGAGAGCCGGCAGTACATGGGTTGAATTTTGACTATGTGCAGGGGAATAACGGAAGTAATGGTTCTAACGGATCAAACGGATCGTCTAATGGACGCAGTGATGACTTGCCGGATAGCGTTCACGCAGAGGCACTATTAGATAATGAAGAAGATAAGCGCAAGCTTGAAAACCTGTTAGGAAATATTGGAACTTTTGATCCACAAACCCAGCAAGCAGACGATCTTAAAAAGATTAATGGTATTGGACCGGTGATGGAGCAAAAATTACATCAATTGGGTATCTATACCTACAGCCAGGTAAGCAGAATGTCATCCAATGAATATGCGATGCTTGATACGATTTTATCAGCATTTCCCGGTAGAGCAGAACGTGATGATTGGGCGGGACAAGCAGAGCAATTAAATACAAACAATAACTAATACATAAGCTATGTCTTCAAAAGTAGTACATGCTTTATATAACGATGATGATATCTTAATGAACGCGGTCAAAAAGACTCGTACAGAAGGATACAGAATCGCAGAGGTATATTGTCCTTTTCCGGTTCACGGGTTAGATAAGGCAATGGGGTTAGCAGGAACACGCTTAGCGATTACTGCATTTCTATATGGAATTATAGGATTAGGAGTAGCGATTGCTATGATGAATTTTATCATGATTGAAGACTGGCCTCAAAACATTGGGGGAAAGCCAAGTTTTTCATTTATCGAAAACATGCCGGCCTTTGTACCCATCATGTTTGAGCTTACTGTATTTTTTGCTGCGCATTTAATGGTGATCACGTTTTACATGCGAAGCAAACTATGGCCCTTTAAAAAAGCCGAAAATCCAGATGTACGTACTACAGATGATCACTTCTTGATGGAAGTTGATGTAGCAAACAATGATTTAGAATCTATGGCGTCTTTCTTTTCAAGAACTGGAGCTGTAGAAATAAAAATAGTTGATAAAGACGAAGAACATTAATAGAATGAAGATATTCTCAAACATACTAGTTCTTGCGATGGCATTACTTATTCTTAGCTGTAATAGTGATGAGCGCGATAGAAACTATCAATATATGCCTAATATGTACACCCCGGTAGGTTACGAAGCTTACGGTGAAGGTGACATCTTTGAAAACGGGCAGGAAGCTAAACTTCCTGTAGAAGGAACAGTTATTCGTGGATGGTTACCTTATGAGTACGGTGATTCCTTAGCAGGTTATCAGGCGGCAAAAGCTGAACTAAAGAATCCGCTGGATTATACAAAAGAAAACCTTTCAGAAGGAGCAGAGCTGTATACCATTTACTGTGCAATTTGTCATGGAGATAAAGGTGATGGTCAAGGATGGCTGGTTCAACAAGAGAAAATCTTAGGTGTACCTGCGTATGATGATCAAGGGAGAGCGATTACAGAAGGTAGTGTGTATCACGTGATGTATCACGGCATTAATACCATGGGATCATATGCCTCGCAAACAAGCGAAGAAGAGCTATGGCAAATTAGTCACTACGTAATGAAGCTAAAAGGAGCCCTTGAAGGAAAGGAACCCCGTGTAGAATTAGATAGCGTACCTCCAATTGTACAAGATGTACAGTATGGAACGGTGACCAATATATTAAATGACGAACAACCGGCTGGTGGAGCCTTGGAGCAAGACCAAACTGAACAAACAGCTAATAAAACTGAAGAATAATCTTTATGTATACCCTATCAAATAAACTAAAACTTACAGCCCTCATTTTTATGGTGGTAGGAGCCATAGGAATCTTTTACGGTTTTATTACAGCACCACACTCTATTGAAGAGGTTGAAGAAATTATGGCGTCACATCACGACGAGGGGCATGGCGCAGCAGCGGTACACGATACGCATGATAATGCTACTCACGATACCAATGATCATACGTTAGTAGATTCTGCTGAGGCTGAAGCTGCTTCTCACGAGAAAGAGCACGCAGAGCATTTGTTACATCAAATGGCAAATCGTCCTTGGGCAGCGGTATACGTAGCGGCATTCTTTTTCTTCATGATCTCATTTGGCGCATTGGCATTTTACGCTATTCAATATGCAGCGCAAGCAGGATGGTCTCCTGTATTGTTTAGAGTGATGGAAGCAATTACGGCCTATTTATTACCCGGGAGTTTAATCATGTTTGGATTGTTATTACTTTCAGGATTACATCTTAATCACCTTTTTGTATGGATGGATGCTGAAGTTGTCGCACACGATGAATTACTCCAAGGGAAGCAAGGATATTTAAATGTTCCTTTTTTCTTGATCAGAGCCGGAATTTTCATTGCAGCCTGGAACATCTTTAGAAGCTTACTACGTAAGAATTCATTAAAGCAGGATGACTCTGATAATAACAGCTACTATAAAAAGAACTTTAAGCTTTCCGCGGCATTTTTAGTGGTATTCATTGTTACCGAATCTATCATGTCATGGGATTGGATCATGAGTTTTGATCCACACTGGTTTAGTACTTTATTTGGATGGTATGTATTTGCAAGTTTATTTGTGAGTGCAATTACGACCATTGCATTGATTACCATTTACTTAAAATCAAGAGGATATTTAGACTTCGTAAATGATAGTCATATTCACGATTTGGCAAAGTTTATGTTTGGAATTAGCATATTCTGGACGTACTTATGGTTCTCTCAATTTATGCTGATTTGGTATTCTAACATCCCTGAAGAGGTAACTTATTATATCCAGCGAATTGAACAATATAAACTTCCATTTTTTGGGATGGTCGTCATGAATTTTATATTCCCGTTATTGGTCCTTATGAATAGTGATTACAAGCGTGTAAACTGGTTCGTGGTGATGGCAGGAGTCATTATTCTTGCAGGGCATTATATGGATATATTCAACATGGTGATGCCGGGAACTGTTGGTGAGTCGTGGTTTATTGGTATTCCAGAAATTGGTTCAGTGTTGTTCTTTGGAGGGCTATTTACCTATGTGGTATTTAATGCCTTAACCAAAGCACCACTATTAGCTAAACGAAACCCATTTATAAAGGAAAGTAAGCATTTCCATTATTAAAATTTATTAAGTTAAAAAGGATATTTGATTTATGACCGTATTATTGATTATAGCGATTGTAGCATTATTTGGGATTACGCTTTGGCAGTTATCTAAAATATTCAAGATGTCTCAAACATCTGCCAGTGGTTCTGATAACCAGGTCGCTAACGATAAGGATAATAAGTATAATGGATATTTAATGTTGGCGTTTGTGATATTTATTTACGCCATCACGATTTATTGCTTTATTGCTTACCGCGATTTCTATCTACCAGAGGCGGCTTCAGAACATGGATCTGAGTATGACAGTCTTTTCTTTATCACCTTAGTGGTGATTATGATTACCCAGATCATTACACAGTTTTTGGTGCATTACTTCGCCTATAAATACAAGGGGAAAGAAGGGAATCGTGCACTTTTCTTAGCAGATAATGATAAGCTAGAATTTATTTGGACGATTACTCCGGTAATTGTGCTTTCAGGATTGATCTTCTATGGATTATACACCTGGTCTGATATCATGAATATCAATGATGATGATGACCCACTAGTAGTTGAAGTATATGCATATCAGTTTGGATGGATCGTTCGTTACTCTGGAGAAGATAATACCTTAGGAAAAGCGAACGTTCGTTTTATCGAAGGAATTAACACCGTAGGTATTGATGAAACAGATACGTATGCGATGGATGATGTGGTGGCAAGAGAGTTGCACCTTCCGGTAGATCGTCCTGTGCTGTTTAAGTTTAGATCACAAGATGTATTACATTCCGCTTACATGCCGTTTTTTAGAGCGCAAATGAATGTTGTGCCAGGGATGATTACCCAATTTAAATTTACGCCTACCATTACTTCCGAAGAAATGAGGAACAGCGAATTCATGGTAGATAAGGTGAGAAAGCTGAATAAGATTAGAAGAGAACGAAGCAAAGAATTGATAGCTGACGGACAAGAAGGACTTGACACATATGAGTTTGAGTACTATCTTTTGTGCAACAAAATTTGCGGAATCTCACATTACAACATGCAGATCAAAATTGTGGTAGAGCCGCAAGAAGAGTTTGACGCCTGGATGGCAAAACAGACAGAGTTCGGAAAAGAAATTGCTAGTAAATAAAATTGAAAGAAAAAGAAAATTAAAAACATTAGGTTATGGGAGTAGCAGTTGCAGAAGTACATGCACACGACGATCACCACGATCATCATCACAAAGAGACATTCATTACTAAATACATTTTTAGTCAGGACCATAAGATGATTGCTAAGCAATATCTTATTACTGGTCTAATCATGGGTATAATCGGTATTGGGATGTCTTTGCTTATGCGTATTCAATTAGCATGGCCAGAACAATCTTTTCAAGTATTTTCATGGTTTTTAGGAGATAAGTGGGCGCCAGATGGAATTATGAACCCATCAATGTATTTGGCCTTAGTTACCATTCACGGTACCATCATGGTATTCTTTGTACTAACGGCAGGATTGAGTGGTACCTTTAGTAACTTATTGATTCCATTACAGATTGGAGCCCGTGATATGGCATCTGGATTTTTGAACATGGTGTCGTACTGGTTGTTCTTTCTTTCTTCTGTCATTATGGTGTGTTCATTCTTTGTAGAATCAGGACCGGCATCGGCAGGATGGACAGTTTATCCACCGTTGAGTGCATTACCCCAGGCCATTAGTGGATCTGGTACCGGGATGACTTTATGGTTAGTATCGATGACCATTTTTATCGCGTCATCTTTATTAGGATCATTAAATTACGTAGTAACAGTCATTAACCTTAGAACTAAAGGAATGTCCATGACAAGACTACCTTTAACGATCTGGGCGTTCTTTGTAACGGCAATCATTGGTATTATTTCATTCCCGGTATTGTTATCAGCGGGTCTGTTATTGTTAATGGATCGTTCTTTTGGAACGTCATTCTTCTTAAGTGACATTTATATTTCTGGTGAGGTATTGAGTTACCAAGGAGGTTCGCCTGTATTGTACGAACATTTATTTTGGTTCTTGGGTCACCCCGAAGTATACATCGTACTTTTACCAGCATTAGGAATTACCTCAGAAGTAATTGCAACAAATTCACGTAAGCCCATTTTTGGATATCGTGCGATGGTGGCATCCATTTTAGCAATTGCATTTTTATCAACCATTGTTTGGGGTCACCATATGTTTATCTCTGGGATGAACCCGTTTCTTGGATCGGTGTTTACCTTTACGACTTTATTGATCGCAATTCCATCTGGTGTAAAAGCTTTTAATTATATCACGACGCTTTGGAAGGGTAACCTCCAAATGAACCCCGGGATGTTGTTCTCTATTGGATTAGTTTCTACGTTTATCACTGGAGGTTTAACAGGAATTATCCTTGGAGACAGCACACTAGATATCAATGTTCACGATACGTATTTTGTAGTAGCTCACTTTCACCTGGTGATGGGTATATCGGCATTATATGGATTATTCGCGGGAGTCTATCATTGGTTCCCAAAAATGTTTGGGCGTATGATGAATAAGAACTTAGGATACGTGCACTTCTGGGTAACCGCTGTTGGAGCCTACGGGGTATTCTTCCCCATGCACTTTATTGGGATGGTAGGATTACCAAGACGTTATTATACCAACTCTAACTTTCCGTATTTTGATGATTTATTAGATGTACAGGTAATTATCTCTGTATCTGCAATCGTTACAGCGGCAGTTCAATTGGTGTTTTTGTACAACTTCTTCCACTCTATGTTTTATGGAAAGAAAGCAACCCAAAACCCATGGAATTCAAATACGCTGGAATGGACTACACCTGTTGAGCACATGCATGGAAACTGGCTAGGTGCCATCCCACATGTACACCGTTGGGCGTATGACTACAGTAAATTGAATGAAGATGAAACTGATTATGTGATTCCGGGACAAGATTTTGTTCCGCAAATTGTACCGCTTCAAGACAACGAAGAAGAACTAAATCACTAAAATTCCCGTGACCGCCGCTTGTCACCATAGCTTTAGCGGTGGCACAAAGTGGGAATCTCATCCACTCTACTGAGAATCTCTCTCCTTCGAGTAAGAATTTGAGTAATATAAATTTCAACCCTTCATAGCTTTAGCGACGGAGGGTTTTTTGTTTCCGCTTTCGCGAAAGTAGGCACGAATTGATTTATATTTGTGTAAACTGAGTTGATCGTTGCGTAGCATCACAATCGTATTGCTTTGCGTTATTAATTACAGGCGAAGCAATAAATAATCAACTTTTTCGAAGAATTAAAAAGTTTCCTGCCTTCGCAGGAAGGAACCATGAACGAACATCTAGACGCGACAGGAGAACACTTTTCACGAGAAGAGGTGGATATAGAAAAGGCGTTACGCCCGCTGGAGTTTTCAGACTTTACCGGTCAGGATCAAGTTTTAGAGAATCTTAAGATATTTGTTGAAGCGGCCAATCTACGGACTGAAGCTTTAGATCATGTACTCTTTCACGGTCCACCCGGATTAGGGAAAACCACCTTGGCCCATATTTTAGCTAATGAATTAGGCGTGGGGATCAAAGTAACTTCGGGTCCTGTACTGGATAAACCCGGCGATCTGGCAGGCTTACTCACCAATCTTGAAGAACGCGATGTGCTATTTATTGATGAAATTCATCGGTTGAGTCCAATAGTAGAAGAGTACCTATACTCTGCGATGGAAGATTACAAAATTGACATCATGATTGAGACCGGTCCCAATGCGCGTACCGTTCAAATTAACCTTAATCCATTTACATTAGTTGGGGCAACCACCAGATCGGGATTGCTAACTGCTCCTATGCGGGCAAGATTTGGGATTAGCAGTAGATTACAATATTACACCACAGATTTGCTGACTTCTATCGTTGAGCGAAGCTCAGATATTCTCAATGTACCCATCTCGCATGAAGCAGCGGGTGAAATTGCAGGTAGAAGTCGAGGTACGCCTCGTATCGCAAATGCTTTATTAAGAAGAATACGTGATTTTGCACAAATCAAAGGGAACGGAAAGATCGATTTGTCCATTTCTAAATATGGATTGAAAGCATTAAACGTTGATGCGCATGGTCTGGATGAGATGGATAATAAAATTCTGGAAACCATTATCGATAAATTTAAAGGAGGTCCTGTTGGGATCACCACCATAGCTACTGCTGTTTCAGAAAGCGCCGAAACTATTGAAGAAGTATATGAACCTTTCTTAATCCAGCAAGGGTTTATTATGCGCACTCCCAGGGGTCGCGAAGTCACTGAGCAAGCGTATAAACACTTAGGCCGAATTAAAGGAAACGTACAAGGGGGATTATTCTGATGAGCATAACTAAAAAAATACCCACAGTCTCCTTCCTCAATATTCTCTACCACGCAGGTTCGATTCTTAAAAATCCGTTGCCCTTTCATCAAAAGAATTTTGCCAGGCACGGTGATAGTTTTTTAGCCAAGGTAGCTCCGGGGAACGAAGTAATTTTCACCCGTGATGCAGGCTTTGCAAAACACATGCTGCAAAAAAATCATCGCAATTACATAAAATCCAAGCTTCAAACCCGTGATTTAGCCCGCTACATTGGCAATGGATTACTTACCATCAATGGAGATACTTGGTTAAAACAACGCAGAATGATTCAGCCTGCGTTTCACAAAAAGGAGCTGATCACCTTGTTGGAGGGAATGGAAAACACTATTTCTAAACAGTTAAAAGATTTACCTCAAAACATCACACTGCACGTTTTGCCACGCATGGGGAATCTTGCCTTTAATGTAGTCGCTCAGGCGCTGTTTACTTATGAGGATAAAAAAGGCTATATCCCCAAACTCCAACACATCACAGAGCAGGCACAGAGAAATTTGGTCAAAGAACTCCGCCAGCCCTATAAAATGTGGTGGTTTAGATTAAATGGTAGCATAAGCGAAATGCAAGACAAGCTTGAGGGCGCGCGCAAAATGTTGCTAGAGATCATTAATGAGCGCAGAGAAAGCGATAAAAAGCAACACGATCTGCTAGACATGCTGCTAGAAGCCCGGTACGATGACGGCACTTGTATGAGCGATAAACAATTGATTGATGAGATTCTGGTACTTTTTGTTGCCGGGCATGAAACTACAGCAAATACATTGACCTTCGCCCTTTGGTTACTGGCCATACATACTGATAAGCAGGAAAAAGTATTGACCGAAATTGATGCGTTGGATGCTTCGGCAGATCCGCTGGAGAAAATCAAAAACTTGCCGTACACCATGCAGGTCTTGGAAGAAGCCTTACGCCTGTATCCACCCGGGTATTTTTCCGACAGAGTAAACCTGGATGAAGATGAGTTTGAGGGAATGCACCTTAAACCTAAAACACAGATTTTAATCTCTTTCTACGAGATTCATCGCGACCCTAAATTTTGGGATGCTGCTGAAGCCTTTCAACCCGAACGTTTTGAAACCGATAAGAAAAAGGCCTACTCTGATCATTATTTCCCCTTTGGTGCAGGACCACGCATGTGTATAGGGAATAATTTTGCCATGTATGAAATGGTTCTTGTGCTAGAACAAATTTTTAAAACCTATACCGTTTCTACTGAAAAGAAAGAGATTGCGATCAATCCTCTGATTACGCTCAAACCTCACAAGGCCTTTTTGATCTTTACGCCAAGAGCATGAACACCGCTCATCATACCCAACTAATCAAAGCCGAGGCCAAGCGCTTGGGGTTTATGTCATGCGGAGTATCTAAAGCAGGCTTTTTAGAAGAAGAAGCCCCTCGTCTTGAAGCATGGCTCAATGCTCAAAAACACGGCCAGATGAGTTATATGGAGAATCATTTTGATAAACGATTGGATCCAACCAAATTGGTCGATGGTGCTAAAAGTGTAGTATCGCTGCTACTCAACTATTATCCTGAAGAAAAACAACGCGAGGACAGTTACAAAATTTCAAAATACGCATACGGTACAGACTATCATTTTGTCATCAAAGACAAGCTTAGAAACCTCATGGATTTTATACACGCAGAAATTGGAGAAGTCGATGGGCGAGTATTTGTAGATTCTGCACCGGTGATGGACAAAGCCTGGGCGGCGAAGAGTGGCTTGGGATGGATGGGAAAACACTCTAATATACTTTCAAAGCAAGTGGGATCCTTTTTCTTTATTGCAGAGCTAATTATTGATTTAGAATTGGAATACGATCAACCCGTTACCGATCACTGTGGATCTTGCACCGCTTGCATCGATGCCTGTCCCACACAAGCCATCACTGAGCCTTATGTGGTTGATGGTAATAAGTGTATTTCTTACTTTACGATTGAGTTAAAAGATCAACTACCCGGCTCCTATGCCGGGCAGTTTGATGATTGGATGTTTGGGTGTGATGTGTGTCAAGATGTATGCCCGTGGAATCGATTTTCTAAACCCCATCGGGAACCGCTGTTTGACCCTCACCCGCTTTTGCTTACCTTCTCAAAAAAAGAATGGCAGGAGCTAACAAAAGAGGTGTTTCAAGAGATCTTTAAAAAATCAGCTGTCAAACGCACCAAGTTTGACGGGCTAAAACGGAACATCGCTTTTTTATCTGAAGAATAATTCTTCTACTCTCTATCTTAATCTTAGTTTGTTGAAATATTGATATTGCATTAAGACTCTTAACCAAACCGTATATTTTTTCTATTTACCGGTACTTATCCGTTTTACTCTGCTATTTTTGTAATGGTCATAAATCCAATCTATGAATAACCAAGAACGTAAGCGTAGAGAAGCACTTATTTATCACGCTAAGCCGGTTCCCGGAAAGATCAAAGTAGTCCCTACTAAAAAGTACGCTACCCAGCGCGACTTAACCTTGGCGTACTCTCCCGGTGTGGCCGAACCTTGTTTGGAAATTGCCAATGATAAAAGCAATGTATATAAATACACTACTAAAGGAAATCTGGTGGCTGTAATTACCAATGGAACTGCTGTTCTGGGATTAGGTGATATAGGTCCCGAAGCATCTAAACCCGTTATGGAAGGAAAAGGTTTATTATTTAAAATCTTTGCAGATATTGATGTGTTTGACATTGAAGTGGACACCAAGAACGTAGAAGAGTTTATTGCTACTGTAAAGAACATTGCACCAACATTTGGAGGCATCAATCTTGAAGATATCAAATCACCCGAAGCGTTTGAAATTGAACAACGCCTCAAAGAAGAATTAGATATCCCAGTCATGCATGATGACCAGCACGGCACAGCCATCATTTCTGGAGCTGCCTTGCTAAACGCGTTAGAATTGGCAGGCAAAAAAATTGATCAGGTGAGGTTTGTAGTATCAGGCGCAGGATCTGCTGCTATATCGTGTATGAACTTGTACCATTCCCTTGGGGCCAAGCTTGAAAATATCGTGATGTTTAATAGCGAAGGTGTAGTAGATGATTCTAGTGTAGACTTACCGGCATCAGCAGATAAATTCAGATCAAAAAAACACTACAGTTCAATGTCAGAAGCCATGAAAGGAGCAGACGTATTTTTAGGACTTTCAGTGGGGAATATCGTTTCGCAAGAAATGATCAAATCTATGGCAGATAACCCTATCGTATTTGCGATGGCGAATCCAAATCCTGAAATCCCGTATGATGAAGCCATTAAGGCCAGAGAGGATATTATTATGGCTACGGGCCGAAGTGACCATCCTAATCAGGTGAATAATGTGCTTGGTTTTCCGTTTATTTTCCGCGGAGCGCTGGATGTAAGAGCGACTAAAATAAATGAAGAAATGAAATTAGCGGCAGTCTATGCCCTGGCTAATTTAGCCAAAGAAGCCGTACCAGAGCAGGTTAATGTAGCCTATGGTGAAACAAGATTAAACTTTGGGCGGGATTACATTATCCCTAAGCCTTTTGATCCGAGATTAATCGCTATTGTCCCACCTGCGGTAGCAAAAGCGGCGATGGAAAGTGGTGTGGCTAAAGAACCTATTACAGATTGGAATAAGTACGAACAGGATTTATTGGATCGACTGGGGAACGATAACAAAATCACACGCTTGCTTCAAAATCGTGCGCGACTCAATCCTAAGCGTGTTGTATTTGCAGAGGCAGATCAATTGGATGTGCTAAAAGCGGCACAAATTGTACACGAAGAGAAAATCGCCATCCCCGTATTATTAGGAAGAAAGGACGTGATCAAGGCGTTGATGGAGGAGCTTGAATTTACAGCAGATATTGAAATCATTGACCCCAAAGATGATGAATTTACAGCCACCAGACATGAATACGCCACAAGTTATTGGGAGCATCGTAAGCGTAAGGGGGTTACAGAATACGATGCAAAAAAACTAATGCGAGAGCGTAATTATTTCGCGGCGATGATGCTGCAGTCTGGTGATGTGGATGCCATGATTTCGGGATACTCAAGGGCTTACCCTCTTACGGTGAAACCCATTTTCGAGGTGATTGGAACTGCCCCCGGAGTTTCTCGGGTTGCTACTACAAATTTAATGAATACTGATCGTGGTCCTTTATTTATTAGCGATACAGCCATTAATATTAATCCCGATTCAAAAGATTTAGCGAAAATTGCACAAATGACCGCGACCACTGCGCAAATGTTTGGGATTACGCCTGTTGTAGCTATGGTGAGCTATGCAAACTTTGGTTCTTCGGGTGATGAAATGTCAAAAAAAGTGAATGACGCTGTCGCCTATTTACATCGCTATTATCCTAATTTAGATGTAGACGGTGGTATTCAAACCGATTTTGCGTTGAATAAAGAAATGCTTCAGGATAAATTTCCATTTTCAAAATTAGCTGGGAAAAAGGTTAACACTATGGTTTTCCCAAATTTGGACTCGGCTAATGGAACCTATAAACTTATTAAAGAACTCTATAAAACAGACTCTATCGGACCTATTATGATGGGATTAAACAAACCTGCGCACGTGTTGCAATTAGGGGCGAGTGTAGAAGAAATGGTGAATATGACGGCAGTTGCAGTGGTAGATGCGCAACAAAAGGCAGCAAAAGCTGTAAAAGATCAAGCTTCTGTATCATAAAAACTTTAACATCTTATAGATTTTAGTACATTTACCGCTTAAGATTTAAGGGGAAGCATGATCACACATTTAAAAGGAAAATTAGTAGAGAAATCACCTACAGATATAGTTGTAGAATGCAACGGTGTAGGATATTTCGTGAATATTTCATTACACACCTATTCCTTACTTCCCAGCGAGGAGCTTATTGCAATTTATACGCACTTACAAGTAAAAGAAGATTCTCATACACTTTTCGGATTTGTAGAAAAAGCCGAAAGGGAAGTGTTTAGGCTGTTGCTTTCAGTTTCAGGGATTGGAGCGAGTACAGCCAGAACGATGCTTTCTTCGTTAACACCCCGGCAAATAACCGAAGCAATTTCTCAAGAAGATGTGCCGACCATTCAAAGTGTAAAGGGTATAGGAGCAAAAACAGCCCAGCGCGTAATTCTTGACCTTAAAGACAAAATCTTAAAAGTTTCAGGATTAGAAGAAGTAATGCAAACTACAAGCAATACAAACAAGGATGAAGCGTTATCTGCTCTAGAGGTATTAGGATTTAATAGAAAACAAGCAGATAAAGTGATCGATAAATTACTCAAGAACAATCCTGAAGCTTCTGTAGAACAAATTATTAAGCTAGCTCTTCAAAATTTATAGTCGCTTGAATTTACCTCTTCCAAGGTCATATAAGATGAAAAGATGCGCGATGCTTTTTCTAGTACTAATGTGGGTACAAACAGGAATATCGCAGGTAACTAAACCGCAGGATAGCACGCAAACGAGATTTAAATTAGGTAAAATTGAATTACCAGATCCTACCAGTATTCAATACAAATACACCTACGATCCAATCTTGGACCGTTACATTTACCAACAAACTTTAGGGGAATTTAATATATCCTATCCGTTAATTTTAACCCCAACAGAATATCAGAATCTTTTGCTTAAAGAGCAAATGCGAGATTACTTTAAAACAAAGTTCGATGCGGTAAGTGGTCAAAAAGAAGGTGCTGAGGAAGAACGTAAAAACCTTCTTCCTGTATTTTACGTAAAATCCGGGTTGTTTGAAAGTATTTTTGGCGGAAAAGAAATTGAAGTTATTCCCACCGGGCAGGTAGCGATGGATCTGGGAGTGCTTTTTACAAGACAGGATAATCCCTCATTCTCACCTCGTAACCGAAGCAATTTTACGTTTGACTTTGATCAACGTATTGGCTTAAGTTTACTGGGAACAGTAGGGACACGATTGCAGGTAACTGCGAACTATGATACTGAAGCTACCTTTAGTTTTCAAGATCAGATAAAATTAGAATATACCCCCACCGAAGACGACATTATTCAAAAAATTGAAGCAGGTAATGTTAACATGCCTTTAAACAGTAGTCTTATTCAGGGAGCGCAAGCACTTTTTGGGCTAAAGACACAGCTCCAATTTGGTCGTACTACAATTACAGGTGTTTTTGCTGAACAAAATTCGCAGCGCCAATCAGTCAATGTAGAGGGTGGAGCTACGATACAAAATTTTGAACGCTTCATTTTAGATTACGATGAGGATCGACATTTTTTCTTATCCCATTACTTTAGAGATGTGTATGACAGAGCACTGGAGAACTATCCTTTCATTAATAGTAACGTACAGATCACTCGTCTAGAAGTATGGGTTACCAATAGAACAACAAACCCCCAAACCTTGTTAGATGCTAGAAATATAGTAGCTATTCAGGATTTAGGAGAAGCTGATCCTTCTAACATTGGGGTACTGCTGGATGCAAATGGTAATCTTCAAACAAATAATCCCAATTTACCCTCAGGATTTGTCAACGCTTCCTCATCTGCCTTTCCTTCTAATAGCAATAATGATTTTAATCCATTTGGCATTACAGGACCAGAACAGTCTGTATTAACTCAATCCATACGAGATATTGCGTTTGTGAATAATACTGGCTTTGGTGCAGCTCAAGGAGCAGTAGAAGAGGGTGTTGATTACGGTATA
Organism: Gangjinia marincola; assembly: GCF_039523415.1. Lineage (NCBI taxonomy): Bacteria > Pseudomonadati > Bacteroidota > Flavobacteriia > Flavobacteriales > Flavobacteriaceae > Gangjinia > Gangjinia marincola. Next base: position 363,601 of record NZ_BAAAFG010000002.1, on the reverse strand, counting down.
TTAGAAAATGCACGTCAACTAGGACCAAATGAATATCGTTTAAATACGCAATTAGGTTATATCAGTTTGAATCAACGTTTAGTCAATGACGAGATTCTAGGGGTGGCATTTCAATACACGGTAAACGGTCGAGTGTATCAGGTTGGTGAATTTGCTAATGATGGGGTCGATGCTCAGGGTATTAATGGAGATTTGGAACCTAATGATGGTGATGATGATCCACAACTGATTAATCAAAGCTTGATTGTAAAAATGCTAAAAAGTCCATTAGTATTGGTCAATGAACCGCGCTGGGATTTAATGATGAAGAATATTTACAACCTTGGAGCTTCAGGATTAGAACAAGATGGTTTTAGACTAAATGTCTTATACACTGATCCACAACCCTTGAATTATCTAGAGAATATTCCAGAGCCAGATCCTACCGCCGGCGATGTAAGAGATCAGGCTTTACTACGCGTATTTAATTTAGATAACTTAAATGCGACAAATGATCCCATTAATGGGGGAGATGGTTTTTTTGATTTTGTTCCTGGATTAACGATAGATCCGCAAAATGGGAATATGATCTTTACCAGTGTAGAGCCTTTTGGCGAATACCTGTTTAATCAGCTTGGTCCAGAAAATGGTTCACCGGGGAATTATAACGACCCAAACACATACAATGAATTTCAACAGGAGTATGTCTATAGAGAGATGTACGAAACCACAAAAATTGATGCTGAAAATCAAGCAGCAGATAAGAACAAGTTCCAGATAAAAGGGCGTTATAAATCTTCGCAAATTAATGGAATACCATTGGGAGCTTTTAATGTACCCCCAGGCTCAGTTACCGTTACTGCAGGAGGTCGTGTACTACAAGAAGGGGTGGATTACACAGTGAATTATCAAGCCGGAGTAGTGCAAATATTGGATCAATCTCTTCTAGCTTCAAACACTCCCGTGCAAGTTTCAACAGAAAATAATGCACTTTTTGGACAGCAAACAAAACGTTTTACAGGGATTGATATTCAGCATCAAATCAATGAAGATTTCATTGTTGGAGGAACGTTCTTAAGTTTGAATGAACGACCTATTACACAAAAATCAAATGTGGGGGTGGAACCGATCAACAACTCCATTTTTGGCGTAAATTTGAACTACGCTACAGAGGTTCCCTTTTTAACCCGTTTGGTAAACAAACTTCCTAATATTGATACCGATGTAGAATCAAACTTTTCTCTTAGAGGAGAATTCGCGTACCTCTTACCAGGATCCCCAGATGCTGATGATTTTAGAGGAGAGACAACATCTTACGTAGACGATTTTGAGGCGTCTCAAACCTCCATTTCAATGTTATCCCCTTTGTCTTGGGAACTATCTTCTCCACCGCTTAATTTTGGAGGTGAGATCACTGGGGATATCAGTAGTAATAACAAACGTGCGCGTTTAGCGTGGTATAATATTGATCCTATCTTTTACAGTAATCAGCGTCCGGATGGTATTAGTGACGAAGATTTATCCAGATACGATGCGCGAAGAGTGTTTATTGATGAAATTTTCCCTGTGACCGATATTGTTGCTGGTCAAACCCAAGCGATTTTTTCGTTAGATCTGGCTTATTTTCCGCAAGAAAAAGGTCAATATAATTATGACACTAATAATACATTCTCTACTGATCCCAGAGAAAATTTTGGAGGAATAACGCGGCAAATTAATACGACAAATTTTGAACAGTCTAATGTAGAGTTTATTGAGTTTTGGGTAATGGATCCATTTCTTTATGACGATAATACTGCCGCAGGGAATGACGGTAAAATCGTGTTTAACTTAGGGAACATAAGTGAAGATGTGCTACCAGATGGGCGTAAACAGTTTGAAAATGGTTTGCCAGACGACGGATCAGACGAAGATACAATCGAAACTATTTTTGGTAAGGTGCCTACCAGTCAATCCTTAGTATATGCTTTTGATACTGAAGGTGCCGCGAGAACCAATCAGGATGTAGGATTTGATGGAATTGATGATGCAACAGAGTTAGATCGTTTTGGTCCTAACGGTAATCCCGAAGATCCTGCCAATGATAACTATGCTTTTTATTTAGCTGAAAGTGGTGGAATCGTAGATCGCTACAAACGCTATAATAATACCCAGGGAAATTCACCCACAGAGGTAACTCAAACCAATCGTGGCAGTACTACAGTACCCACAGTAGAAGATGTCAATCGTGATAATACCATGAATACGATTAACAGCTATTTTGAATACGAAGTACCGATCTATCCAGGGATAACACCTGAAGATAATACCGGCTTCGTTTCAGCAGTCATTGACAAAACAGCACCGGGTGATGGTATAGTATTAGCTAACGGGCAAGAATTACCGGTGCGATGGATACAATACAGGGTTCCATTGCGTTCCCCGCTTCGTAATTCTATTGGAGGTATTAGTGATTTGCGTTCCATTCGATTTATTCGAATGTTTCTTACCGGTTTTCAACAGGATTTAGTCTTGCGATTTGGAACTTTAGATCTAGTACGTGGAGATTACAGACGATATACTGAAGCTATCGTACCTGATGGCTCAGATCCTGATGTTGTTACTCAAACCACATTTGAGGTAGAAGCAGTGAGTGAAGAAGTTACTCCCGGTTATCGCACTCCACCGGGGATTGTTCGGGAAGAAGTGATTAACAATAACACTAGAATAAGGGAGGACGAACAATCTCTCGCGATTAATATCAAAGACTTACAACCCGATGATTCACGGGCCGTGATCAAGAATTTTCAGGTAGATATGCGACAATACGAACGTCTTGAAATGTTTTTGCATGCAGAATCGTTTGAAGGCTTGGATCAAACAGCAGATGCATTGGAGGATAATGAAATGGTAGCTTTCATTCGTATGGGGATTGATTTTACCGAGAACTTTTACCAAATTGAACTGCCCCTGGAGGTAAGTCCACAAACTTCTACAAATCCCAGTGCCAGAGAAATGTGGCCAGAGGCAAATGAGATGAGTGTACCGCTGGAATTATTACAGCAAATTAAATCCATCGCAATAGCAGATGGAACCATACCTACAGATTTAGTGTTCTACAATAGAAACGCTGAAGTAGTTACGAATGACATCCCAGGTGAATTACGCGTAGGGATCAAAGGGAATCCAAGTTTTGGAAACATTAGGGTTATTATGCTGGGTGTCAAGAATGCTAATGATCCCGGGGAGAACGATATTTCAGGAAATGTATGGTTCAATGAATTACGCTTAGTAGGACTTGAGAATGAAGGTGGATGGGCAAGTGTGGTAAGCATGGATACAAATCTGGCAGACTTCGCCACAATTTCTGCAACGGGAAGAATGAGTACGATAGGCTTTGGTTCATTAGAACAAGGTCCTAATCAACGCAGCCTGGAGGATGTACAACAATACGACGTGGTAACCAGTGTAAATGCAGGGCAACTATTACCAAAAAAGTGGGGTATTAACATTCCTTTGAGTTATAATAGAGGAGAAGAATTGATTACACCTAAGTTTGATCCTATTTTTTTAGATCTTGAGCTGGAAAATAGAATTGATGCGGCACCAGATGTTGCACCGGTAAATCCTCCTGACGGAAGTAATATCCAAACAAAAGATGAGATTTTAGAACAAGCTGAAAATTACACCAGGCGGCAAAATGTGAGTTTAATTGGTCTTCGTAAAGATCGCGTTAATCCAGAAGATAAAGCCAGAATTTATGATATTGAGAACTTTGTATTTTCCGCAAGTTATAGTCAACAGGATCACAGGGATTTTGAGATAGAAGAAGCGCTGGATCAAAATGTTAATGTGGGAGCGACGTATGGTCATAACTTTAAGCCGATTACCATTGAACCGTTACAAAAAGTAGCTGATTCTATAAGTCCAAGCAAATACCTGGATATCATAAGGGACTTTAATGTTAATTTGTTGCCAACCAGTATTTCTGCCAGTTCTAATATTTTAAGAGATTATAATGAACGACAGTTTAGATCAATTACTGGCGGAGTTACATTACCGTTACTTCAACAACGCAATTATCTGTTTGATTGGCAGTATGCAATTGATTATAAAGTTTTCCAATCGTTGAATGTTAACTTTACTGCTTCAAATAACAGAATTGTTCGAAATTTCATCAACGAAGAAAATGAGCCAAGACCAGAAATAGGCATTTGGGATGGCTTCTTTGATGTGGGAGAACCCAATCAACACTACCAAAACTTACAGGCAAATTACGAATTGCCACTGTCTAAGATTCCGGCATTAAGTTTTTTAAAGGCGACCTATTCGTATACAGGTTCTTTTCAATGGCAACGGGGTTCAGAAATATTGGATGATCTGGAAGGTATACCTGATCTTGGGAATACGATTCAAAACTCAAATCAACATCAGATTAATGCGTCGTTAGACTTTAATCGTTTATACAAATACGCGGGATTAGAGAAAAAGCGGGCAAATAGAAGGTCATCTAATAGAAACGTTAAAAAGCAAGGTGTCCGCGATGGAGATGGGAATAAACCTGGCACCTTAACGGGAGCAGACGATAAAACCGCCCAGGACAATAAACCTACAGCCAGGGTAGGATTAAGCGGTGGTGACAAAGCAAGAAATACCTTTATTTCGATCTTGACAGCGGTGAAAAAACTTCAGGTGAGTTATGAAGAATCTCAGGGAACCTTTGTCCCGGGATATTTACAGGATATAGGATTTGTAGGAACCCTAAAACCATCCTTAGGATTTACGTTTGGAAGCCAGGCAGATATTAGAAATGAGGCTGCTCGCAGAGGATGGCTGACCTTGTACGATCAATTTAATGAACAGTATACAGAGGTAGAAAACCGTAACTTAAACCTGCAGGCTACAGTTGATCTTCTCCCGGGTTTAAAGATCGATGTGAATGGAAATCGATTGTATAATGAGTCCTATACCGAGAATTATAAGGTGTTAGACTCTGGGGAGTATCAATCACTCACGCCCAATACTTTTGGTACCTTTAGTATTTCTTCAAATTTAATCAGGACAGCTTTTTCACAAAGTAATGCCGAAAATTCTGCTCCATTTGAAGACTTTAGGGAAAACCGAAGGGAGATTGCGTTTAGATTAGCTCAGGAGGCAGGAATTGATACTGGTAACCCCGATAATTTGGATGATGATGGTTTTCCTCTAGGGTTTGGTCAAACCAGCCAGCGCGTGCTTCTGCCTGCGTTTGTGGCGGCATATTCAGGGAGTGATGCATCTAATGTTAGTTTAGGAGCTACCAGGGATGTACCACTACCTAATTGGGACATAAAGTATACGGGCTTTATGCGTAAAAAATGGTTTAAAAAGAGATTTAAGCGTTTTAGTCTTCAGCATGGATACAGGTCTACGTATTCTATAAATCAGTTTCAGACCAACCTCGATTTTAATCGCAGAGCTCCATTTGCAGAGAGCAATAAGGATCAAAACGGGAATTTCAAAAACAGGGTGTTATATTCCGCCATTAATTTAACAGAACAATTCTCACCTCTCCTTAGAATAGATATGGAAATGAAAAATTCTGTTAATATTTTAGCAGAGATGCGTAAGGATAGAGCTCTTTCACTGAGTTTTGACAATAATCTATTAACCGAGATTCAAGGAAATGAATACATTTTAGGATTGGGATATCGAATTAAAGATTTAAAAATCAATACTCGTTTTGGCGGTAAGAAAAGAATTTTAAGCAGTGATCTAAGGATGACAGCAGATGTTTCCCTGCGCCAAAATGAGACTATAGTGCGTTATTTGGATTTAGAAGACAGTCAGACCACGGCAGGTCAGGATTTATGGTCCATTAATCTTGGAGCGCAGTACGCACTTACGACCAATCTGGAGGCATTATTTTACTATGACCATACCTTCTCAAGCTACGCTATTTCTACCGCTTTTCCTCAAACCACGATTAGAGGAGGATTCACGTTGATATATAATTTTGGAAATTAAGAGAGCAGCATTGCAAATCAGGTAGAATCGTTTATTTTTACAAAAACTATTTATCATGAATATACCTGCAGATCTGCACTATACAAAAGACCACGAATGGATTAAAATTGACGGTGATACTGCGACCGTTGGAATTACTGATTTTGCTCAAGGCGAGTTAGGAGATATCGTTTATGTTGAAGTAGAAACTGTGGGAGAGTCCATGGATCAGGAAGAAGTTTTTGGTACCGTTGAGGCGGTGAAAACAGTATCTGATCTTTTTTTGCCGTTATCTGGAGAAATTCTAGAGTTCAATGAAGCGTTAGAAGATGAGCCTGAATTGGTTAATACAGATCCCTATGGAGAAGGTTGGATGATAAAGATGAAAATCGCCGATCAAAATCAGGTTGAAGAATTATTGAAAAGCGATGCCTATCAAGAATTGGTGGGTGGATAAGCTCAGGATTGCAGTCGCAGTAGGATATACCACCTTACTCACCATTGCTTCGCTGATAAGTATATCTGGAATACCGGCTGCCCATACAGCGTATGCAGATAAATTATTTCACATAGGAGCTTATTTCGTACTTTCTTTTTTGTGGATGTTTATCGTTCACTCTACATTAAAAATAACCTTTATTGCATTGTTGATTATAACATATGGCATAATCATTGAGTTTTTACAACAGCAATTTACGGTCGATCGGTCGTTGGATCTATACGATATGCTAGCGAATTTAATTGGAGTGATTATTGCAGTAATACTGGTAATTTCGCTTTCGCGGAAGAAGAATAAACTCGAAAAACGTTAATTCGTGTAATTAATTTAGATTTTTATAAAAAATAAGTACATTAGCAAACCTGTAATTTAAACGAATATGGAACCTAAGAAAAATCCTAAAGCAGACCTAAGCAAAAGAAGCATGCTCTTCTTTCAAATAGGACTGGCTTTAATTTTAGCTCTTACGTACGGAGCAATAGAGTGGAAATCATATGACGACGAAGGAATCGATATAGGTCAGCTTGATTTAGGCGATTTGGATGATGAAGATATTCCAATTACAGAACAATTGAATACCCCACCTCCACCACCGCCTCCACCACCAGCTCCAGAGGTCATTGAAGTAGTAGAGGACGAGGAAGAGGTAGAAGAAACAATTATTGAATCCACAGAATCTTCTCAAGAAGAAATTGTTGAGGTTCAAGAAATTGTAGAAGAGGTAGAAGAAGAAATTGCCGATGTACCTTTTGCAGTAATTGAAAATGTTCCTGTTTTTCCCGGGTGTGAAAAAATGAAAACCAATGCAGAGCGTAAAGCCTGTATGAGTGAAAAAGTAGATAAATTTATCAAGAAAAAATTCAACTCTGATCTTGGAGCAGAATTAGGTCTTAGCGGGATTAACCGTGTTTTTGTTGCCTTTAAAATTGATAAAAAAGGAAATATTGTCAATGTACGGGCAAGAGCACCACATCCCAGATTAGGGAAAGAAGCTGAGCGCGTGGTAAAATTATTACCGAGTATGACACCTGGTAAGCAACGTGGGCAACCTGTTGGGGTATTATATTCTTTACCTATCGTATTTCAGGTGCAAGATTAATCTCACGATAAACTATAGTAAAACCCATTTGAGCAATCAAATGGGTTTTTTGTTTTTAAGGCCTTATCATGTTTATCATAAAATTGAACGATTACCTTGAATATGATATATGAAAGAGATTTATTTTAAAAATACTTAGCTCAATTAACAAAAAAATCTGTGTAATTCTATTTTCGGAATGTTTGTTGATAATCTAGAAGAATTATTCACTTAAAAATTCTTGTTATGAGCAGCAAGCACGACCTCACGGTAAAATCAAACGGAATCATCAATTTTCAAGTGGGACTTATAACCAGTATGTTACTGGTGATATTTTTTCTAAATCTAAAAACCGTTTCTGCCAGTCCAATTACTTCTAAAGTTGAGATTGATCCAGATGATACACCCTACAGCATGACCGAGGTAAGGGTCGAAAAAGAAAAAAAAGAACAGCTCAAACAAAACGAACTTAAAAAGAAAGCTCCTTCTCAAAAACCACCTACCGTGGTGCCTGATCATACGCCGGATGTGGATGTTGATGATTTTCTAAATCAAGATCAGCCAACTACAGATGAGCCTAAATTTAACGAACCAATCCCTGAATCTGTGGTGCCTATAAGTATTGTTGTAGTAGAAGAAGTTCCCATATTCCCGGGGTGTGAAACCATGACCGATAATAAGGGCAGAATCCAATGTCTTTCAGAGAACATTACATCGATCATTCAAAAATATTTCAATGCTGATCTGGGTGCAGATTTGGGGTTAAAAGGAGAACATGTAATTTACACGACTTTTAGCATAGATCAACAAGGTGAGGTAGTAAAAATTAAAGCCAGAGCGCCTCATAAAAAGTTAGAAGAAGAAGCAAAGCGGGTGATTAGTAAAATACCGGTCATGACGCCGGGCAATCACAATGGTAATGCGGTTGAGGTGCTGTACAGTGTACCCATTCGATTGAATCTTAATTAAAATAGGTTTATCTCCTGCTACAATTCACTGGAATAATTAAAATTATCACGTATAAGACCTTTAAAAGAGGTATATCTTATAAGTAGACCTATGGCTGCAAAAGGAAGGATGTCATACATTAAAATTAGAATGAAGCTGCCTGTTTTTTCTATGAAATACGTATAGGCAAGGATTGATACATATTCGGCAACTAAAAACAATATACAGGCGATAAACATAATTAAGCCCTTAGGAGAAGAGGTTGAAACAAAATTCACAAAAGAAGAGAACAAGAGTAGACTAACTGTTATTATATATATAAGTGTGATTAAATTCCTAACATCAAAGATTGGGGAAGGGAGAAAACTAATGACTAAGTAAGAAGTGTATCCAAGTATAATGGCTATTCCCAACGCATAGAGCCAATTATTTTTATAAAAATTAAGTTTTTGATGACGAAAAATTTCAACTAAAATACAAGCATATCCCACAAGTTGAGAAATTCCTCCAACATTATTTAACCAGAATAAGTTATTCGACTCTCTAGTGGGATTAACATAGTAATATAAAAAATAACATGCGTTCGCTAAGGTGAATGTAAGTATGAGGGTTAATAGCCAATAATTTTTTTCTTCTTTAGGTTTTCTAAGAAAATACGCGGCAAACAACAAGCAGATAACCACTTTCACAATGTATTGTACAACCAATACTGAAGAATCTTGAAGAATAGCGTAAGTATAAATGGTGTAACAGAGTGCTAGAATTAAGGCTAGAATTACAATGGAAAAGAAAATTTTTGTTAAATCTCGTTTCTTCATATCTATAATTTTTATACTTTCGCGTGTACGAATGCCCCCAAAATAATCTAAAATTTGCTTACTATGAAACAATATTTACTTCTATTTTTATTTTTTATCAGTACGTTATATACAGCTAACGCCCAATCTATTAGCTTGGTGGGTTCTGCTGTGAATGGTTGGCCAGACGACATATTTATGGATGAAGAATGCATGAATAATGGGAATGGGAACTGCAACGGCCAAGGGAATAGCAATGGTAACGGTGCGAATAACGGAAATGATGGTAATAATCAATATAATACAGATATTGTTGATTTTGATCTCATTTTCTATACTGATGACAATATAGAATATTATACCAATGCATTTTACACTAACGGTGGAGAGGCGCGTTTTAGAGAAGATGGAAGTTGGGATGTACAGTGGAGTGCTGATGATTTTCCATCTGGTACAGCAGATGAATCTGGCAAAAATGTAGCAATACCGCCTGGCTATTGGAAAATACGTTTTAATCGTCAAACCGCAGAATACACGTTTGAAGAAGATGATAATTTAGTAGGATTGGTAGGGCCTGGTGCAAATGGGTGGCCTAATGGGAATAATGCTACTGATATTGGATTGAACTCCCGTGATCTGGAAGAATATACCTTAAAAAACTTTGAAACTGATGGAGGTGACGTAAAATTTAGATATAATCTTGATTGGACAACCAATTGGGGGAGTGATGATTTTCCAAGCGGTATTGGCGTTCAAGATGGTGCCGATATAGCAGTACCTCCCGGAGTTTATGATATCACATTCAATCGTATAACCGGGGCGTTCTCTTTTGCAGATAGTGCACTATCTGTTGATGAGGTAGATAATGCCACAACGGTACGTGTATTTCCTAATCCAACTACTGATCAATGGGTGTTCTCGTCAAGCAAAGAAACTATACAGCGCGTTGAAATATATAATGTCTTAGGAAAGCGTGTTCTTTCTTCCAGAAATGGTAAAATTAACGCAAGTAATTTATCATCAGGCGTATATATGGCAAGAATAGCAACAGAAAATCAACAGATTACCTTGAAAGTGATCAAGCGCTAAGCAAACAAATTATTTCAATTAAACCTCAAGGTAATCCTTGGGGTTTTTTTATTTAGACCATAGACCAAATTTATCAAAAACCGTATCTTTCAGGCGTCTTATGAATGTTACAAAGCCCCCAATGAAGTTATTTCTTTGCCTTCTTTTAGCTGTAGGCCATTCTATATTTGCTCAAACCACTACCTCTTCTTACGAAAGCTATCCTGTTTTTCCGCAGTGTGGTGAGGTAGCGTATGCTGATCAGGAAATATGCTTTAATAATACCCTCAAAGCATATATCAAAGAGAATTTTGAGCTTCCGCAGGTAGTAAAAGAAAAAGACTATCAGGGTGAAGCCACGATTTTATTTGAAGTAGATAAAACCGGAACATTCAACATCTTGTACATAGATGCATTTCATGAAGACGTAAAAGCAGAATTAAAACGAATTTTTCAGGAGCTTCCGCAGATTCAGCCGGCTACCTATAACAGCAATCCAACGTATGCGCAATACCGTATGCCGATTAAGATTCCGTTAGATTTTACGTTTCAGAAAACAACTACAGCCAACTCATCTGGCTCTACTGCTACATCTGCAACCAAAGAATTTGAGGAGGTTAAAAACCTTCCGTATAAAAATCAGCAGGCAACAAGTTCAATTAACATTCCGCTGTCTCATGAGGTATACAGTCGTTTTGATGATGAAATGAATGCGATCGGCACCAACAGCCATACTGCTTCAAAACCTTTTATTTATCAAGATGTAAATCGTTATTACAAGTTTGAAGAAGAGCAAGAAAAAATAGCTCTAAAGATTGATTCATGGCTGGGGCGAAAAGTGTTTAACGAACATTTGATACGCGTTACGGGAAAGGACTATTGGATTACAGGAGATATTGCTGCGGACTTACAGTTGGGGAATGATAGTGAGTCAAATGACTATACCTTTAATAATACGCGTGCTGCTATCGTGCAAGGGGGGATTGGAAAGAAGATTAGTTTTTGGACAACTGTACAAGAGAGTCAAGGAAGATTCGCCCGATATTTTAATGAGATAGCAGAATCCCTTCGGCCAGATGGGGGTAACCCGGCAATTATCCCTGGTCGTGGTATAGCAAAGCGCTTTAAAGAGGATGCCTACGATTACCCTGTGGCAGAAGGTCATATATCGTATTCGCCAAGTAAGTTCTTTAATCTACAGCTGGGTCATGGAAACAACTTTATAGGTGATGGATACAGGTCCTTATTGCTAAGTGATGTCGCCAGCCCGCATCCATTTTTAAAACTGAATACAACCTTTTGGAAAATAAAATATACGAATACCTGGATGTCATTGAGAGATGTACGACCAGAAGTAACCGAGAATGGTTCATTTAGAACAAAATTTATCGCCAATCACTATTTGAGTTATAATGTGTCTAAGCGATTAAACATTGGATTATTTGAATCAGTTATCTGGCAGGATGACAACCAACGTGGCTTCGATTTTAACTATCTCAACCCGGTAATTTTTTATAGAGCTATAGAATTCTCTACCGGTTCACGTGGCGGGAATGCGATTATAGGACTGAGTTCTAAGTTTAAATTTACCGATCAGATCAATGCATACGGGCAATTTATTATTGATGAGTTTTCTAGTGACGCTGTATTTAGCAATGACGGAGCTTGGCAAAATAAATTGGGATATCAACTGGGACTTAAATATTTTAATGCTTTCAAAATCAATAACCTTCATTTACAAGCAGAGTATAACCGCGTTCGGCCGTATACCTATTCGCACAACACGATTGTATTAAACTACGGACACGCCAATCAACCTATGGCGCATTTATGGGGTGCAAACTTTAGCGAATTTGTGGGCATTGCACGTTACAGAAACAAGCGCTGGTTTGGACACGCTAAAGCTATAATTGGCAAACGCGGCTTTGATTTAAGCGATGAAGATGATGCAGTTTATTTTGGTGGAAATATCTATCGTGATGAAGAATTTAGACCAGGCGATACGAGTATTGAAATCGGTCAAGGAAACACTACCGATTCCTTCTTTGGAGAATTAGAAGTGGGCTATTTAGTCAATCCCGCAACTAACCTAAAACTTTATGGAAGTGTGATCTACCGTGACTTTAATCCTGAAGTAAATACTGCGCTTAATCAAGAAAGTTCCACCACATGGATAAATTTTGGGTTAAGAACAGATATCTTTAATTGGTATTATGATTATTAGTGAAACTCTTTTTGATAAGTCGTTTTAAAAGCTATCAAAAAGAGAAATTGAATTAATTTCGCTACTTCGGCGGATCTAGGTGTATAATATTCATATTAACGTTTATTCAATTTATTTAAAGTAGGATCAAACATAAAACATAAAGATTCAGTAAAGTAAATATAGGAGCGAGATGCAAATCTATTTATCCTGTAAATTAACACGCGTTCATTCGTCCTAAATGGCTTTTGTGCAGTATCTTTGCAAAAAATTTGATACGAAGATTTTTTGAGTAATACAGCAGTACATAAAGCGTCCATTTCTTTCATCACAGACTTTAAAGAAATTACCAAGATTCGATTGGCGATGAGTGTCGTGCTATCGGCTATCGCAGGATATTTCTTAGGAGCAGATACCATCAATTTTGTCACGCTACTTTTGCTCACCATTGGCGGCTATTTTATGGTGGGTGCATCAAATGCCTATAATCAAATCATTGAGAAGGATTTGGATATATTGATGAATCGCACAAGAAATAGACCGATTCCTTCAGGTCGTATGTCGGTTCAAACCGCATTCATCATTGCCAGTATCTTCACTGCGCTTGGATTGGGGATTCTATATATTATCAATCCTACCACCGCACTTTTTGGTGCAGTTTCGATCTTTCTGTATGTAAGTGTATACACTCCGTTAAAGACTAAAACTCCGTTGAGTGTTTTTGTAGGTGCTATTCCTGGGGCAATACCATTTATGATGGGTTGGGTAGCTGCGACTGATGATTTTAGCATAGAGCCTGGAACCTTGTTTATGATCCAATTTTTTTGGCAGTTTCCGCATTTTTGGGCATTAGGCTGGTGGTTGTATGATGATTATAAACGCGGGGGATTTTTTATGTTACCCACGGGTAAAAGAGATCAAAAAACGGCGATTCAAATTGTGCTGTATACCATTTGGACCATAATTGCTTCCCTTATTCCAGCACTGGGAGTAACAGGCGATTTATACCTCACGCCAATCTCTGGAATTCTGATCGCTATTATTGGTAGCGGGATGCTCTATTATGCAATCATGCTGTATAGAAAAAGAGATGAAAAAACGGCAAAATCACTCATGTTTGCCAGTGTATCTTACATTACACTATTGCAAATCATTTACGTAGGAGATAAATTAATTAGAACATGGATTTAACCCAAGGGACACAATACGAGAAACACGCCAGATCGCGAAAAATGATGTTATGGTTTGGTATTATCAGCATGGTCATGACCTTTGCAGGATTGACCAGTGCGTATATCGTGAGTAGTAATCGCCCGGACTGGATAAGCGATTTTAATTTACCCATGCCATTCATTTATTCAACAGTAGCAGTAGTATTAAGTAGTATAACCATCATAGCAGCACGATTTTTTCTAAAGAAAAATGACCGTTCAAAAACTACACTATTTTTGGGACTTACCGTGGTGCTTGGACTGGTATTTGTTTTCTTTCAGTTAGAAGGATTTCAAAACTTCATCTCATCGGGGTACTATGTAACCGGGGCAGAAAGTACGATTACGACCTCATTTATTTACGTCATTGTATTATTACATCTTCTTCACTTAAGCGCAGGTATTATCGTGCTTCTTGTCGTGATGACGAATCAATTAAGGGGCAAGTACACCCCTCAACAAATGTTAGGTTTTGAATTAGGAGAGATTTTCTGGCATTTTGTAGACATTTTGTGGGTGCTATTGTTATTCTTTTTCGCTTTCGTGAAATAATTTAATTCGCTATTTTTGTCCAAGTTTATACTGATACGTTAATATATGGAAGCTACTACGGTAAGCACAGGCACAGAAGATAAAGTATGGGGTGGTGGTAATCAGCCACTTGGAGCCAGTTATGGTAAAATGATGATGTGGTTCTTTATCCTCTCAGATGCCTTGACATTTTCAGGCTTTCTAGCGGCCTATGGATTTTCAAGGTTCAAATACATCGATTCTTGGCCTATTGCAGATGAGGTGTTTAATCACTTTCCGTTTCTACATGGAGTAGATGCTCCTATGTATTACGTTGCTTTAATGACGTTCATCCTTATTTTCTCTTCGGTTACCATGGTTCTTGCCGTGGATGCAGGTCATAAAATGCAACAAAAAAAGGTAATCATCTATATGTTTCTCACCGTTATTGGCGGAGCTATTTTTGTTGGTTCTCAAGCCTGGGAGTGGAAAAACTTTATCAAAGGGGAGTATGGAGCAGTAGAAACTCGTTCAGGTAATATTCTTCAGTTTGTAGATGCTGAAGGTGAGCGTGTTGGATTAGAAGAATTTGCTGTGATGAATCCAGATGTTCGTGAAGAGCATTTAGATAAAAATGGGGTGTGGTATGAAGATGGAGGTTCCTTGCCTACCTATTCAATTACCGAAGTAAAAGAAGGCTTCATGCAAAACAAAGATGTGTTGGTGAGAGGTCAGATCTTAGTGCCTAATATTGAGGAATTGAAAGCTTCTAAAAATCCTAAAGATGTCGCTTACGCGGAAAAATTAGAACGTGAGTTGATTAATGCGGATGAGGTTGGAGCCAAAGGAATTTATAATAGAGAAATGTCAGAGATGCGCCTTGAACGCGATGCAGTACTCGTAGTTGAAGGTGCAAACCTCACCCGAAACGAATACGGGACTCCGCTCTTTGCAGATTTCTTTTTCTTCATTACAGGATTTCACGGGTTTCACGTATTCTCTGGAGTAATGTTCAATATCATTATTTTCTTTAATGTGATTATTGGAACGTACGAAAAAAGAAAGAGTTATGAAATGGTAGAAAAAGTCGGACTCTATTGGCACTTTGTTGATTTAGTTTGGGTATTTGTATTCACATTTTTCTACCTCGTTTAAAAAAGTTATAGCAGTTCAATAGTATGGCACACGATACAGCACATAGCGGCGCAGTAAAAAGAATTTGGTTTGTTTTCGCGCTATTATCAGTAGTAACCTTAGTAGAGGTAGTTTTAGGTATCATCAAACCAGCGGTTTTAGTTGAGACCTATTTTGTAAAGATGAAACTTCTTAACTGGATTTTCATCATTCTTACCTTATATAAAGCATACTATATTACCTGGGCGTTCATGCACATGGAGCATGAAACCAAAGGATTACGTCGTGCAGTAGTTTGGACAGCAATTTTCTTGATCTGTTATTTAATCGCTATTCTCTTAACCGAAGGTGATTACGTGTACAGTGTGTACAAAGAAGGATACAAAGCTTGGGACTTTTAGTGAGACTATCTTTTAGCTAGCCTTTGGCGCAGCTAAAAGATAAAGCCGAACTATCCCCAACTCGGTTGGGGATCTTTTGAAGTGTAAGTACTATCTAGCTAGCCTTCGGCGATGTAAAACTGACTAGTCGAATTATCCTAAACTTGATTGGGGATCTCATCAAACGAAACTTTTTCTTAGCTAGCCTTCGGCACAGTTAAAAGATGTAGTCAACTATCCACAACTTGTTTGGGGTTCTTATCTTTCAAGATTCGGTAAATTAAAGTAATAGAAAAGACGGCAATTGAGGCCGTCTTTTTTTATTTTTGCACATAGAAATAAAGAGGAGATTTTTATGAAGAAGACTTTTGTACTTGTAGTATTGTTTGCGCTTCCTATTGTGGCGTATCTTTTCTTCTCTTCAGGGGTAAATAATTTTGCCAAGCTTCCGGTAGTAACCCAAAATATTGCTTCTGTAGATTCTTTTAAAACACTAGATGGAACTCCGGTTTCTTTTAAAGATCACATAACAATTCTAAGTTTTTTCGGTAACGAACCTTCGCAAATGCAGGGAAATATGTTTAACGTGAATGAAAAGATTTATAAGCGATATAGTGAATTTCAAGATTTTCAGTTTGTGGTAGTACTCCCCGAAGGTAATCAAGAAGAGGCTAAAGAAATCTTAGACAAACTGGAGCAGTACGGCGATACTAAAAAATGGCGTTTTGCTTTTGGTACTTCGGCACAAATAAATAATCTCTTTCAAAGTTTGCAAACCAATTTGAAACTCAACAGCGACTTAGCGACTCCGTTTGCATTCATTATTGATAAAGATGTCAATCTGCGTGGCAGAGATGATGAGGAAAAACCCATCCATTATGGGTATGATACCGCATCGGTTGGGGAGATTAGCGATAAGTTTAATGATGATATAAAAGTTATCCTGGCAGAATATAGGCTTGCACTCAAAAAGTATAAGGCAGATCGTAAGAATTAAGCAATGAAGAATTATTCATACATAGGCATATCATTTGTTATCTTAGTGATGGGGATTATTTTTATCCCGAAGATCATTGATCGTGTAAGCGAGGGAGATATCACCAGAAAAGATCGACTCAATATTGAAGGGACAGAACGCGAAGAAGAGCAGCGAGAACTCGGCTTTCTTAAAATTAACGGGAAGCTCAAAAAAGCACCACAATTTGAATTCGTGGATCAACATGGCAATACTATTTCTAATGAAAATTACGCAGGTAAAGTGTATGTAGCAGATTTTTTCTTCACTTCTTGTCCTACGATTTGCCCGGTGATGACCAGTAATCTCATTGAGGTCCAAAATAAGATTAATGATACGGTGGATTTTGGTATAGCTTCGTTTAGCATTACCCCTAAAACAGATACCCCTGCAGTATTAAAAGCCTATGCAGATAGTTATGGGGTTACTAACCCTAACTGGCATTTGATGACCGGCGATCAGGAAGAAATTTACCAATTAGCCAATCAGGGATTTTCTATTTATGCAGCAGAAAATCCAGAAGTCGATGGCGGCTTTGAACACCTGGGACATTTTATTTTAGTGGATCAGGAAGGATACATTCGTTCGCGTATAGATCGCTTTGGTAATCCTATTATCTATTATCGCGGAGCTATTGCGCATGATGCCAATGTACTAGAAGGAGAAGAGACTCCGCAAATTGAAGAGTTAATTGAAGATATAAATCGACTATTAAACGATGAGTAGCATAAGTATAGAACGCGAAAAGACGGTCAAAAAATGGATTATAGCGCTTTCAGTGATTATTCCGATTGCCGTGGCAGCCTTATTCAGATTAAGATTGCCTGGAGTTGAACCCCTAACTTTCCTTCCGCCTATTTACGCAGGGATTAATGGATTGACAGCGATTTTTCTGGTTGTTGCTGTGCTTCAGATTAAAAAAGGAAATAGAAAAAATCATGAACGTTTGATTAAATCTTCTATGGTATTGAGTGTACTTTTTTTATTGATGTATGTGTCCTACCACGCCACAGCAGATCCAACGGTGTTTGGTGATGCCAATCACGATGGGGTATTGTCTGCAACAGAGGCAGAAGCAATCAACGAAATCAAATTTTTGTACTATGCCATTTTAATTTCACATATCGTTTTATCTGTCGTGGTCATTCCATTTGTGCTTTTTACCTATCTAAGAGCTTGGGCAGGCAGGTTTGAGCAGCATAAGAAAATTGCCAGGATTACTTTCCCCCTATGGTTATATGTTGCGGTAACCGGAGTAATTGTTTACTTAATGATCTCTCCATATTATGTCTAATACTCAGCGTATTTTTCTCTTTTTTCTTTTCTCTATTCTCTTCTCCTTAAAGGGAAAAGCCCAATGTGCCATGTGCCGTGCAGTGTTGGAAAGTGAAGAAAATCAAGGTGTAGCTGAAGGAATCAACGATGGTATCATGTACTTAATGGTATGGCCATATATACTTGTGGGTATCGTAGGATACATTGTATATCGCATGTATAGAAGTAGAACCGTTGAAGAAGAATGATTTTTAACGTTTCTATAACATTTTTTCTTGTAACAATCTTAAAATTTGGAGGTCATATAAGGTATGCTTTCTCTTAGCAGGAAGGGCATATCATCAATCAATCTAACCACTATGATCGAAATTAAAGATCTTCACAAATCCTATAAAACAGGAGAGAATTCGCTGCATGTTTTAAAAGGAATCAATTTTTCTGCAAAAGAGGGAGAGTTAGTTTCCATCATGGGATCTTCGGGATCCGGAAAATCTACCTTCTTAAATATCCTTGGAATGTTGGATGAGGCTGATGAAGGCACGTACGAATTGGACGGCTTCCCCATAAAAAACCTCACTGAAAAAGTTGCTGCAAAATACCGCAATAAATTCCTGGGCTTTATTTTTCAATCCTTTAATTTAATCAGTTATAAAACTGCATTAGATAATGTTTCTATGCCGTTATATTATCAAGGGATTAAGCGTAAGGAACGTGTAGATAAAGCCATGAGTTACTTGGAGAAAGTGGGTTTAGCAGATTGGGCAACACATTTACCTAATCAACTTTCTGGTGGTCAAAAACAGCGTGTCGCCATTGCCAGAGCTTTAGCCAGCGAACCCAAGGTGTTGTTGGCAGATGAACCTACGGGAGCATTAGACACTAAAACCTCTTATGAAGTCATGGAGCTTATCCAGGGCATTAATGATGAGGGTAAAACCATCTTAGTGGTGACCCACGAACATGATATTGCACAAATGACAAAGCGTATTGTAGACTTAAAGGATGGAAGAATTATCGATGATCGCTTAGTCGATCAGGTAAAGGCTAAAGCACATGTTTGATATAGAACGCTGGCAAGAGATCTTTCAGACCTTAGGAAAGAACAAACTGCAAACCTTTTTAACGATGGTTTCGGTCTTTTCTGGCGTGCTAATTCTCATCATACTCATCGGTTTTAGTACCGGTATTCAAAATGGCGTACGTAGTCAGTTTGAGCAAGATGCCACTAATCGTATTGCGATAAGGGGCGGAGTGACCACTAAGGAGTACAAAGGTCTAAACCCGGGGAGATACATTCAGCTTAGAAATCAAGACTTTCAGGATATTAATCGCAAATACGAAGATGACCTGGAATATAAAACAGGTGTTTATAATTTGTGGGGCGGACAAGTTACCTATGGCAAAGAAACCGGAAATTACCGCATTGAAGGTGCCAATCCAGATCAACAATTTATAGAAAATGAATCACTTATTGCAGGAAGGTATTTGAATGAAAAAGATATCACCGAATCGCGCAAAGTGGCGGTCATTGGAAATCAGGTCAAATCAGATATTTTTAAACAAGAAGATGCAGTAGGTAAAACCATTAAAATTTTCGACATCAATTTTAGGGTCATTGGGGTATATTCTGATCCCGGGGGAGAACGGGAAGAAACACGCGTGTTTATTCCGCTTCCCACAGCTCAACGCGTATTCAACGGTGCAGATAATCTTAGATCATTGGCATATACCATCCAAATGTCAGATAATTTTGACGATGCGGTGGCACTTTCCGCATCACTGGCGCAAAGCATAGAGAATGACATCAAAAATAAATACAGTATCGCCCCAGATGATACGAACGGGGTGCGTGTGTACGACACCCTAGAGGAGGCCAAAAAAATCTATGGACTTATTGACACCATTAGCGCAGTGTTTTGGTTTATTGGGATAGGTACTATTATTGCCGGCGTTGTGGGCGTTGGCAATATTATGTTAATCGTAGTGAAAGAACGTACAAAAGAAATAGGAGTTAGAAAAGCCCTGGGAGCTCTACCTTCCTCAATCATAGGCATGATTCTTCAAGAAGCAGTTTTTATAACGGCCATTGCGGGATTTACGGGTTTATTCTTAGGCGTGATCGCCTTGAATATTGTAAGTCCCATGCTGGATAATGATTTTATCAAATTTCCCCGAGTAGATTTTGCGACATCCATTACCATCGTAGTGATTATCATTGTAGCGGGCACATTAGCGGGATATTTTCCCGCACGCAGAGCCGCTAATATAAAACCTATAGAAGCCTTACGCGACGAATAAAAGGATATGTTTAACAGAGAACGTTGGAGCGAAATATTAGAAGCCTTAAATGCCAATAGGTTTAGAACCTTACTCACGGCTTTTGGGGTGTTTTGGGGTATTTTTATTTTGGTGCTTTTGTTAGCATTGACCACAGGGTTACGCAATGGAGTTTCTAAAGATTTTGGCAATTTTGCCACCAACTCCATGTTTATGTGGGGTCAAGTTACCTCTAAACCCTATAAAGGAAACCCTAAAGGGAAAGGAGTGCAGTTTAAACTGGCCGATGTTGAAGCACTCAAAAGAAAATTACCCGCGTTAAAATATGTCTCTCCCAGAAATCAATTAGGCGGATTTCAAGGAGCAAATAACGTAATTAGAAATGAAAAATCCGGCGCTTACGGAATCTTTGGCGATTATCCTGAATACATCAATCAGGAACCCATGGACATCACCAAGGGAAGATTTTTAAGCTATTCTGATATTAACGCAAAGCGGAAGGTGGCCGTCATAGGGCGAGATGTCGTGAAAGGATTATATGACATAGGCGAAGAGCCCATTGGGTCATATATCAAGATCAATGGCATTAACTTTATGGTCATAGGCGTATTTAAACCTGCCGGAAGCAGTGGAGGCGATCAGGAAGAAGAAGCAACCACCATCTTTGTTCCATTTACTACATTTTCACAAGCCTTTAATCGGGGCGATAATGTAGGCTGGATGGCAATCACCGCCAATGATGAAGTAAGCATTACGTCGCTTAAACCCACCATCCTGGAGATCATGCGTGAGCAACGCACCATTCATCCTGAAGATATAAGAGCAATCGGTAATTTTGATCGCGCCGAAGCATTTGGGCGTATCAACGGGCTTTTTGATATTCTTACTCTAGTAGGATACATCGTAGGAACCTTAATCTTAATGTCTGGAGTCATAGGTATCAGCAACATCATGCTTATTGTGGTCAAAGAGCGCACCAACGAAATTGGAGTAAGAAGAGCACTTGGTGCAACACCATGGAATGTAAAAGCACAAATATTACAAGAGGCTGTAGTATTAACAATGCTAAGCGGTATGTTTGGTATAGCCGTGGCAGCAGGTGGGATTTGGCTGATGAATTACCTATTGGGTCCCGGCGGAGTAGAAAATTTCGCGAATCCTTCCGTCAACGTAAATGTAACACTCATTGCACTGGTCATACTCATTATTTCAGGATTATTAGCCGGGTTTATTCCGGCAACCAAAGCAACCAAAATGAAACCCATCGATGCCTTGCGCATGGAATAACTTAAATCAATCAAATTAATTACGAATGAAACGAACAGGTACTATCATCATCTTACTGGTTATTGTTGTCGCATTTATTTTCGGCATACGATATTTATGGGTTAAGGATCAGGTTGATCCCGTAGTCTACGAAACCGAAACTCCTTCTACTCAAACCATCGTAAAAGAAACGGTTGCCACCGGAAGCATTGTCCCGTTAGAAGAGGTCTTAATCAAACCAAACATCTCTGGGATTATCGACAAAATTTTTATAGAAGCAGGAGACCAGGTCAAAGCAGGAGATCTTATTGCGACCATTAAAGTGGTCCCGAATGTTTCCAATTTGAATAACGCCAAAAACCAGATTCGATCTGCCCAAATTGCACTGGATAATCAGGAGAAGATTTACAACCGCCAAAAAGCCTTATTTGATAAAGGAGTTATCTCGGCCAATGATTTTGACCAGATCAACGTGGCGTATGAGCAGGCAAAACAAGACCTCATCAGCACCCGTCAAAATTATGAGATCATCAAGACGGGAACAACCAGTGGGATGAGTACAGCAGCACAAACCTCTATTCGCTCCACCGTATCTGGGATGGTATTAGAAGTGCCGGTTAAAGAAGGAAATCAGGTGATTGAAGCCAATAACTTTAATGATGGAACCACCATCGCAACCTTGGCTGATGTTGAGAAAATGATTTTTGAAGGGAAAGTAGATGAAAGTGAAGTAGGCAAAATCAACGAAGGCCTACCGCTGGAAATCACCGTGGGAGCGATTGAAAATGCCAAATTTGATGCGGTGCTGGATTATATCGCCCCAAAGGGATTAGAAGAAAATGGTGCCATTCAATTTGAAATTAAGGGAACACTCAAAAAAGTAGATTCTATTTTTATACGGGCTGGTTTAAGTGCAAATGCAGCCATCATTTTGGCTAAAGCAGATAGTGTATTGGCGATTAGTGAAGCTTTGGTTCAATATGATCCGGAAACCAAAGAGCCTTTTGTAGAAATTGCCACAGGTGACCAACAGTTTGAACGAAAAGCAGTAGAACTGGGCGTAAGCAATGGTATCCTTGTCGAAATAAAAAGCGGGCTAAATCAAGACGACAAAATCAAGGTGTGGAACGCTCTTAAACCTGAAGAGAACTTCCAAGGAAGAGGATAATTCATTTTTTCTGTAACATTACGATTACTTCACCTACTTATCAACCAGATTACATCAATTATTTATGAAACTTCATCAATTTTTAATCATAGCCTTATTGACGGGACTAACCGCTACGGCACAACAAAAGAAATGGACCCTGCAAGAATGTGTGGCATATGCACTAGAAAATAACATTTCTGTCTTACAGAGTGAGCTTAATGTAGAACAGGCAGAAGTAGATCAGTTTGATGCCTTTGGTAATTTTCTGCCTACTTTAAACGCAAACGCTTCTAACGCATGGCAGTCTGGTTTAACGCAAAATATTACTACCGGTGTGTTAGAAACTCAAACCACCAGAAACTTTTCTGCCGGGGCGAACGTAGGAGTAGATATTTTTAGGGGACTACAAAATCAACGTCAGTATCAAAGAGCAAAAATTGCCAAGCTTGCTTCAGATTATAATCTGGAACAAATGAAGAATGACATTGCGCTCAATGTAGCCAATTCGTATTTGCAAGCATTGCTTAACAAACAAAATTTAAAGGTCATTAAAGCTCAAAATGAGGTAACCCAACAACAAATTCAGCAAACCTCAGATTTAGTTGAAGGCGGGGTGCTACCTCAGGGAGATTTGCTGGAAATTCAAGCTACAAATGCCAATGAACTTCAGCAGATTGTCGTAGCAGAAAATCAGCTTAAAGTTTCATTGATTAGTCTTGCACAATTACTTCTTATTAAAGACTACGAGAATTTTGATGTTGTAGATACGGATTATGAGGTATCTGGAGCTGAAATATTAACTAACTCAGCCGGTCAAATTGTTTCATCAGCCAGAGAAAACAGGTTCGAGATTAAAATTGCAGAGCAAAACGCCGAGTTGGCAAAAAAAGATTTGCAAATTTCTCGTGCGGCATATTATCCTACCTTGAGTGGATTTATGAGTTATAATACCAGGGAATCAGATAGAAATAGAGTCGATCAAGTTGTTGACCCCAATGATCCAAGTGAATTAGTTGAAATAGGATTTGTAGATGGTACAAATCAAGCTGTATTTACCAATAGTCCAAATTTTATTTTTAATGAAATTGAACCTTTACCATTTATAGAACAACTATGGCGTAATGACGGTTTAGCCTATGGATTTCAGCTTAATGTTCCTATCTTCAATGGATTTGCTGCCCGTAATAATGTAAAACGAAGAAAGATAGCACTAAAAAACGCTGAATACCAGTTAGAACAAACAGAATTGGATCTGGAGTCCAATGTATATCAGGCCTATGTCGATGCACAAGGAGCCTTAAAATCATATGAGGCCGCTTTGACTGCCTTAGAATCTCAAGAATTGGCCTATCAATACGCAACAGATCGTTATGATGTTGGTCTCACCAATGCATTTGACTTTAGCCAATCCAAACTACGCTACGATAACGCTAAAATCGAGGTAAATCGATCAAAATATGATTATATTTTCAGGCTCAAAGTATTGGAGCTATTCTTTGGGGTTGAACCAACATCATTAAAATTTTAATTTAGCCATACGTACAAAATTACACCACCATGAGTAAAAAAACCTGGATTATCATTATTACCGTAGTTGTATTGCTTGTTGCCCTTATCGTAGGTAAGAAAGCAGGACTCTTCGGGAAATCGGGGAATTTCAAACAAGTTGACGTTGAGCCCGTTGAGCGTATGACGATTGTAGAGACAGTGTCTGCTACCGGGAAGATCCAACCAGAGATTGAAGTAAGTCTTTCTTCAGAGGTTTCCGGAGAAATTATTGAACTTCCTGTGGTTGAAGGTCAGCAGGTCAAAAAAGGAGATTTACTGGTACGCATCAATCCAGATTTGATTCAGTCGGCACTCAGCCAGGTTAGAGCATCCTTACAAAATGCTAAATCTGGTCTTGCACAGGCAGAGGCCAGCCTAAAAGTAGCCAAACTCAATTACGATCGTAACCAACCTTTATTTGATAAAGGCGTGATCTCAAAAGCAGATTGGGATCGATCGGTATCAGATTTTGAAGTGGCACAGGCTAATCGACAGGCGGCATATTACAATGTACAAAGTGTATCAGCTTCAGTAAAACAAGCACAAGACAATTTGGTGAGAACCACCATTTATGCTCCTATGGACGGGACCATCTCAAAGCTAAGCGCAGAGTTAGGAGAGCGCGTAGTGGGAACCGCTCAAATGGCGGGAACAGAAATTCTTCGTGTGGCTGACCTTTCTAATATGGAGGTTGAGGTAGATGTAAATGAAAATGATATCGTAAAAGTGAACGTAGGTGATTCTACCAAAGTTGAGGTAGATGCCTATTTAAAGAAAGAATTCAGCGGAATAGTGACAGAGATCGCCAACTCGGCAGAGAGTTCATTAACGGCAGACCAGGTCACAAACTTTAAAGTAAAAGTGCGCATTCTGGAGAAATCATACAAAGACTTACTGGAAGGAAAAGAAGAGTACTATTCCCCTTTTAGACCGGGTATGACTGCCACAGTAGATATCATTACCAATAAAGCCGAAGAGGTTATCGCCGTTCCCATTAGTGCTATTGTGATCAAAACAGATACAACGGCCAAAAAAATAGGGGATAAAAAACCTGAAGCGACCGTAGAAACGTCTGACGAGAAATTTGAATGTGTGTTTCTAAAAAATGGTGACGAAGCTAAATTGCAAGTGATCAAAACCGGAATACAAGACGACGAGTTCATTCAAATCACGAAAGGATTATCTGGCGATGAAAATGTCATTGTTGGACCGTATAATACCGTTTCCAAAACACTAAAGG
Source organism: Gangjinia marincola (assembly GCF_039523415.1). Classification (NCBI taxonomy): domain Bacteria; kingdom Pseudomonadati; phylum Bacteroidota; class Flavobacteriia; order Flavobacteriales; family Flavobacteriaceae; genus Gangjinia; species Gangjinia marincola. The sequence continues at coordinate 338,059 of NZ_BAAAFG010000002.1, read as the reverse complement.
CAGGTGACAAAATTGAAGTCAAAGGCGAGGATCAACCTGAAGCCAAACCAGCCGACGAGTAATGAGTCGTGTGCTTTGTATTGAAACCAGTACCACCAATTGTTCTGTAGCGCTTGGTCAGGACGGTGAGCTTATTGCACTCAAAGAGGATAATGGGAAGCAATATTCCCATGCAGAACGGTTGCACGTGTACATCCAGGAATTGTTCAACCAAGTAAATGTTGACTTAAGAGAGATAGACGCTGTAGCGGTGAGTAAAGGACCGGGCTCATATACCGGCTTGCGAATAGGCGTCTCTGCTGCAAAAGGATTGTGCTACTCACTGGATAAGCCGTTGTATGCGGTGAACACCTTAAAGGCCTTAGCTAAACAGGTTCAAGCTAATCCAACTGATGTGGTGATCCCAATGTTGGATGCCCGCAGAATGGAAGTATATAGTGCGGTTTTTTCTTCGGAAAATGAACTACTGCGAGAAATTAAGGCAGAAATTTTAACCCAAGATTCGTTTGCAACAGAACTCACCAAAGGTAAGGTGCACTTTATCGGAAACGGCGTAGCTAAGTTTCAAGAAATCTGCACCCATGAAAATGCTGTGTTTTATCCCGAAGCACTTCCGTCTGCCAAAGAGATGATCGCCTTAGCCGATCAAAAAACAAAAAATTCCCAATCTGAAGATGTCGCTTATTTTGAGCCGTATTATCTTAAGGATTTTGTGGCGGGGTGATTTCTTTCATTACCTCTGCCAACGAATCTTTAGGCAAACCACATACTAAATCCTGACATATATAAAATGTAGTTTCTTCATTAAAACGATGCTGTAATAAGGGCAACTCATTTTCCTGTTCGGTAGCCGCAATAATTATATGAGGGATGTACTGCATATTTAGTCGTTGTGCCTGCAAAAAAGCATCTTTCCCTGTGATGGCGATCTCATAAAAAGGTGTTGTCATTAATAGGGCGAGATCCAACCAATTGGCATAGGAGCTAGGATATTTTTCAATCAGGGGCGTGACGGCTTCAAGCATAGCTCTCGCTATATCACGATATAAAGTATTTCCAAAAAAACCCGATAGCTTCCAGAGATTCTTTGCCATGATAGAATTAGAAGCGGGGATCACATTATCGGCATGTTCAATACTTCTAGAGATGAGGTCTTTTTGATCTGTTGGGGTGAAATAGAAGAGCTTCTTTTCTTCACTATAAAATTGATCCAGGCAGTATTGAGCTAAGCGATCAGCTTCATGCAACCATTTTTCTTGAAAACTTACCTGATACAAATTGATGAGCGCTTCTATGACCGCGGCATAATCCTCTAAAAATCCGTTGATGCTAGCCCTACCTTTTTTCCAGGTATGAAAAAGTCCCCCGTCTTTTTTTGATACGTTTTTTAATAGAAATGAAATGTTTCTTTGTGCAATTTCAAGGTAAGAATCGTTTTGAGTTGCTGTATAGGCTTCCAGACAACCGCTGCTCATGAGCGCATTCCAAGAAGTCAAGCACTTGTTATCAAGTCGGGGTTTGCTTCGAGTATTGCGGTGGTTTAATACTACCTGTTTTGATTGGTTAAGCATTGCTTCAGCTTCGGCTTGACTAAGATTGTGCTTGACTGAAATTTCTTCCAGGGTTTCTTTTCTAATCAGAACATAGTGCTCATCTTCCCATTTTCCGAAGTCATTCACATTATAATAATCCGCAAATAGCGCATAATTCTCTTGAAGCAGTTCCTGTAATATGGCCTTCGTCCAAACGTAATACGCTCCTTCGACTAAATTTCCTTCAGCGTTTAAGCTATCGGCATCTAAAGAGGCGTAAAAAGCTCCGGATTCATGCGTGAGTTCCCGTGCTATAAACTGTAGGGTTTGTACAACAACGTCTTTGTACCATTCATTTTTAGTGAGTTTATAGGCATTGGAGTATAAGGTCACCAATTGTGCATTATCGTACAGCATTTTTTCAAAGTGGGGCACATGCCAGCGTTCGTCAACACTGTAGCGAGAGAATCCGCCACCCAAATGATCATATACGCCACCGTAAGACATCATATCTAAGGTTTTTAGGGTGTACGGCAGAGTCATCTTATCTCCTGATCTGTAACCATAATGCATAAGAAAACCATAATTGACCGGCATCATGAATTTAGGTGAATAGTTGAGTCCGCCCCATTGATGATCAAAATGAGCTGACCATTGTTCTACCGCAGATGAAATGAGATCTGCTTTGAGTACATCAGATGCTTGAATCGCTGGTATAAGTCCGTCGTCACTAATCCCTTTATACAATTTATGGGAGTACTCGCGCATCTTTTCGGGATCGGTCTGATATAAATCAGCCAATTGATGCAGAATACCCATCCACTGTTTTTTATTGAGATAGGTGCCGCCCCAAACAGGTTTTCCATTGGGTAGTGCAATTACATTAAGGGGCCAACCGCCTTGCCCGGTCATAAGTTGAAGTGCTTTCATATAAATCGCGTCTACATCTGGTCGTTCTTCCCTGTCGACTTTTATATTGACGTAGTGTTCATTCATGATCGCGGCTACTTCTTCATCTTCAAAACACTCATGCTCCATAACGTGGCACCAATGGCAGGCGGCATAACCAATACTGATAAGGATTAATGTATCATTGGTTAATGCATGATCAAGTGTTTTAAGAAGATAGGCTTGCCAATGAACGGGATTGTTTTTATGCTGAAGTAAATAAGGACTACGTTCTTGAGTTAAGTTGTTTTGTTTAAAATCCATAAGCAGAAATAAAAAACGCCCCAGAGCAACTGAAGCGTTCTAACTACATAATAAATATTAATGCTTAATCAATTTCAAAGGTGACTTTTAAGTTCACTCTAAATTCTGTGACTTCATTGTCTTTTACAACAGTAGACATTTCATTGACATAGGCAGATTTAATATTTTTAAGGGATTTTGCAGCTTTACGAACGCCTTTTTTTGTGGCGTCTTCCCAGCTTGTTTCAGAATTTGATAAAATTTCTATTACTTTTAATACAGACATAATATGTTATTTTAGTTTTTAACAAAATACAAAATCAATGAGTAGTAATCTGGTAAGAAAACGTTAAGGATATTTATTAATGGTTTAGTAACATTTACTCGCCAATTATTCTTAAAAATTAAATGATTTTTGCAAATTCGAAGAAATTTACCTGAATGGAGAATATTTATTTAATCATGTTAATCGCTTTGTTTGCATTGGCGGTGACAGATTTAGTTGTTGGTGTAAGTAATGATGCGGTTAACTTTTTAAATTCTGCGATAGGATCTAAGGCAGTCTCAATGAGAACCATTATGATCGTAGCGAGTCTGGGAGTCGCTGTAGGAGCCATTTTTTCAAGTGGACTAATGGAGGTTGTCCGTAAAGGAATCTTTGTTCCCGGTCAGTTTTATTTTGATGAGATCATGATCATTTTTATGTCAGTTATGATTACCGATGTTTTGCTGTTAGATTTTTTCAACTCATTGGGGTTACCCACTTCTACTACAGTATCTATTGTATTTGAATTATTGGGAGCAGCGGTAAGCGTTGCGTTGCTTAAGATTTACAGAGGGTCTGGTGATTATTCTATTTTGTTGGAATACATTAACTCTGAAACGGCTTCGGATATTATCATAGGTATTTTTCTCGCAGTGCTCATCGCTTTTACGGTGGGTGTTTTAATACAATATATCACCAGGCTTGTGTTCACGTTTCAGTATGAAAAAAAGATCAAATACATAGGAGCTATATTCGGCGGGATCTCAATGACTTCTATTACGTACTTTATTCTTATCAAGGGTCTCAAGTCGATTGAGTTTATCCCTTTAGAAGTAAAAAACAGCGTTACCGAAAATACCTGGCTTGTCATTCTCATTAGCTTTGGTTTTTGGACCATTCTCTCGCAGGTTTTGATGTCTGTATTTAAGGTTAATATCCTTAAAACGATTATTGTCGTAGGGACTTTTGCGTTGGCATTAGCATTTGCAGGAAATGATTTAGTCAACTTTATTGGGGTGCCGATTGCCGCATGGCAATCCTATGGTTTGTGGGAATCTGCCTACCAAACAACGGGAGTGCTACCTTCTGCTTTTTCTATGGAAGGACTATCAGGTAGTGTGCAAACCCCTGAATTTTTACTCATCCTTGCCGGGGCGATCATGGTGGTAACTTTATGGTTCTCTAGTAAGGCACGCTCTGTGGTTGATACCGGGGTGGATTTATCGCGACAGGGTGAAGGCGAAGAAAAATTCCAACCTAACTTTATCTCCAGGGCTATTGTGCGATATTCAGTATTACTGGGTAATGCTGTTTCAACGGCGATTCCAAACAAAGTGTTGAACAAAGTTGATAAACGCTTTGATAATTCTGCGTTCCTCAATGAATCTAGGAAAATTGATGCTCCGGCTTTTGACATGGTGCGTGCATCAGTCAATTTAGTGGTCGCTAGTATCTTAATTTCAATTGGCACCAATCTCAAGCTTCCGCTTTCAACTACCTATGTCACGTTTATGGTGGCGATGGGAACTTCGTTGGCTGATCGTGCGTGGGATCGGGATAGTGCGGTTTACAGAGTTGCCGGAGTGGTAAATGTAGTAGGAGGTTGGTTTGTAACGGCATTGGTGGCCTTTACTGCAGCCGGTATTTTTGCATTAGTCATCTCATTGGGAGGTATCTGGGCAATAACCGCCTTATTGATTATTGCTGCAGGATTAATTATACGAAGTGCGGTGAGTCATGCTAAGGAAGCCAGAGAATCCAGAAGTAAGAAAAGATACAATCGCCAGGACTTGATTACCATCAATGAAATTACCATTGAGACTTCTAAGAATATTTCTTCTGTTATTGAAGGGATCAATTCAAGGTATACTAAAGCTGTTGATGGTTTGGGGTATCACGACTTGACACGTTTGAAGAAAGTGAACAAAAGTGTAGATGCTCTTGATGAACAAGTGGATGAACTTAAAGATAATGTTTTTTACTATATACGTTCCCTGGAAGAGAATTCTGTCGCGGCAAGTAAATTTTATATTCTTACGTTAGACTATTTGCAGGATATGACCCAGTCAATTGGATACATAGTTCGCAATAGTTATAAGCACGTAAACAATAATCATAAAAACCTAAAATTTAACCAGATTAGGGACTTAAAGTCTATTGATAATCAACTTCAAACATTCTTTAGTGACATTAAAGTTACATTTGATGAACATCGCTTTAGGGATATTGCTAAGATTATTGCTGAAAAACAGGAAATCCTTGATCATGTTTCTGCTTTAATTCAAAAACAAATTGATCGTATTAGAACTTCTGAGACAAGTCCAAAAAACACTAAGTTATATTTTGGAATATTACTGGAAACAAAAGACTTAATTTCATCAGCGATGAATTTACTGGAGTTATTCAAGGAGTTTTATGAGGATGCACAGCGCCAGTTTTAAGTTTATTTCTGTACTTTTTCGCGTTAGGGGTCTATTTTTATAGTATTTGAATGGATTGAGTTAAAATAACTTCTTAAGTATCAGACTTTTTTGTTACTTTTAATATTCTCTTTTCCACTGACCTTCACAAAAAATAGATCATATGAAAAAAATTACGTTTGTAGTATTCATACTTACCTCTGTCATTAACGCTCAATCTATCTTAGTGAATGAGCCTTTTGATCCACGTACAGATTTTACTGTTGAGCAATTGATTGAAGAGGTTCTCTTTCTAACCAGTGCAGGAAATGGAGATGTTATTGTAGAGGGCTTTCAAGGAAACACTAATACATCGCCTAATCAACGTAGCTGGGGAGTATTCTTAAACCCTGGAGGAGATTTTCCATTTGGACAAGGGCTTATTTTATCAAGTGGTTTTGCAAACACAGCTGAAGGACCCAACAATGATTCTGGAGCATCTGGCTCAGGCTGGGCAGGAGACGCTGATATTCAAGCGGTTTTGGATAATCAATACGGTACAACGGTGCCCACGAATGATGCTACCTTTTGGGAATTTACCTTTGTACCCATTGGGTGTGAAGTCTCATTTAACTACGTATTTGCATCAGAGGAGTACGAAGCTGATTTTGAGTGTGCCGATGCCGTTAGGGATGGATTTGCTTTTTTACTCAAAGGACCAGGCTTACCAGATGATTCAGGAACACCTTTTGGCGGAACTAATATTGCTGCGATACCCGGTTCTAATAATGTTCCTGTAAGTACTGCCACAATTCATGCAGATACATTTTTATGTGGCGATGAACAGCTGGGAGTGAATTATTTTCCAGATTTGTATGTGAGTAATTCCGGAGCTAATAATCAAAATGTTGTTCAATATGACGGGTATACTGAAATTTTAACAGCCCGTGCAGATGTTATTCCCGGTCAGCAGTACACTATTAAATTAGTTGTTGCAGATCGTGGGGATACGGTATTGGATTCAGCTGTTTTTTTCCAGGCAGGAAGTTTTCAAACCGGAGTCGCTTTACCAGATGATTTTATTACAGCAGATGGCAACGCGGTTTGTGAAGGAGATGTGATCACCCTTAATCCAAACTTAAATACCACGGGTGACTTTATCTGGTCTGTACTAAATCCAGATACCGGGCTATTTGAAGTCATACCCGGAGCAACAAATCCTACCTTAGATGTCACACAAGCAGGAACCTATCAAGTCGAAGTAGAAATTACATCAGGCTGTGTTTTAGTAGATGATATTACAGTAGAGTTTACAGGATCTCCAGACTTTTTTGCACCCAGCCCGTTATCTGAGTGTGACTCTAATAATACAGGTATAACCCAATTTAATCTAACGGATAAGGACGATGAGATAACAGGAGGTAATCCTGATTTGACGGTGGTCTATTATGAAGATTTAGACGATGCAGAAAATGAAACTAATCCTATCACAGATTTACCTTATCAAAATACGACACCTAATGTCCAAACTATTTTTGCACGCGTAGACGATAATAATAGTAATTGTTTCGAAATATTTGAACTTGATTTGACTGCAGTTGGAGTACCACCAGTATCAAATCCTTCTAATTTAGAATCATGCAGTGACAATATATCAGCCACCTTTGACCTTACATTAGTTGAAGCAGATCTTTTTGAAAATTTAAATCCTGCAGACTATATTGTTTCTTATTATTTTAGTTTTGATGACGCAGATGATGATGTAAATGCTATTGACAGCCCCGAAGATTTAATCGTTTTTCAAAATACAGGAGATCCGATTCCTATCTTTGTTCGAGTCGCAGATGTAAATGATACATTAGGATGCGCAAGAATAGTAACGTTTGATATAACGAGTTTATCTCCTCCTACATTTATTCAGCCTACTCCCTTTGTCGCATGTGATGAAGATGGTGATGACACAGAAACATTTGATTTAACAGAAAAAGATGCAGAAATATTACAAACTAATCCTACAGCATCTCTAATATGGTTTGAGTCTTTTGCAGATGAAATAAATAATGAACCAATAGCTAATCCTACTGATTTTGAGAATACATCAAACCCTCAAACTGTTGTGGCACGTATTACAGGTTTAAATGGGTGCACAGAGGTGACCACACTTGTGCTTGAGGTCGAAGACTTACCTAATGTTGCAGCAACTTTCCCTCCTTATCAGGAGTGTGATGATGATAATGACGGTTTTTCATCATTATTTAATCTTAACTCGCAAATCGCTTTAATCTCGTCTGATCCCTTATTATCCATCACCTTTCATTTAACTGAAACTGATGCAGAAGGTTTAGCGAATGAAATAAACACAGCAGTTAATTTTACAAATACGGTTCCTAATCAACAAACTTTATTCGTACGAGTAACCGATGATATCACAGGCTGTTTTGTAGTTCGTCCTTATGAATTGGAAACGATCTCCAGTCCAGAAGTAGGAGTGCCTGCTTCCGGCACCTATGACTTATTTTCATGTGAAGGAACCGGCGGAATCTCATCTTTTGATTTGACTCAAAATGATATCGAAATTATTAATGGGCAGGCAAACGTAGTTTTAACCTACCACCTATCTTTAGATGACGCGGCTAATGGAAATGATCCAATAATAAACGCATCAGATTTTGAAAATACAGTAAACCCACAAACCATTTTCATAAGGTTAGAAGATACAGATACAGGGTGTGTTAATTTTCTTGCTCCAGATGTAATTAACAGTTTTAATGTTTCAGTTGATATGCAGGCTCCTGTGATCACATCATGCCCACTAGAAACTATTGTGGTGTCAGATGATAACGGGGAGTTCGTGTTGCCGGACTACTTTGCCAATGGGGAAGTACAAGGAGCAGATAACTGTGCCGATCCTGTGAACTTTGTTTCCCAAGATCCTGCACCGGGAACAATCTTATCTCCAGGAGACTATCAAATAGTGATAACAGTAGAGGATGACGCCAGTAATACGCAAGAGTGTGCTTTTGTATTGACAGTTCAAAACGTTTTAGGAATTGACGATGCCGCTAATGAAATAAACGAACTTACGATCTACCCTAATCCTGTGAAAGATGCACTACAAATTAGTAATCTCCAAAATTTGACGTTAGAGCAAATTACGATTTACGACATAACAGGAAAGGAGTTACTAAAACGTACCGGTGTAAATACATCGTTAGATGTCTCTATGCTATCTCCTGCTACGTACTTTATCCTTATAAAAACAACTAACGGAAGAATTGTAAGAAAGCTGATCAAAGAGTAATTACCCGTTAATTGCTTCCACGGTCTCTACATGGCCGTGGAGCATTTCTTTAAGCATTTGCTCAATACCGTTTTTTAATGTTATTGTAGATGAAGGACAACCGCTGCATGCTCCCTGTAGAATTACATTGACTTTTTTTGTTTCAGACTCATACGATTTAAATAGAATATTTCCACCGTCACTAGCCACAGCCGGTTTGATGTACTCATCTAGAATAGCAATGATCTTTTTAGAAACGTCATCGTACTCTTCAATGGATTTACCTTCAAATGGTGAACCTTCCTCAGTGGGTTGAGCCAGAGTTTGCTGAGGATTTACATGATTTTCATCTAAAATCGTTTTTCCTTCTTCAATAAACGATTTGATGAATGTTCTAATCTCAATAGTAATATCATTCCACTCAGCTACATCATATTTGGTGATAGAAATATAATTTTCATCTAAAAACACCGATTTGATAAACGGGAAATGAAATAATTCCTGTGCTAATGGTGCGTGTTTTGCTTCATCAATATTCCTAAATTCAACCGATTGCAACACAATTTTTTTATTGGTTACAAACTTCATGGTTGAAGGGTTGGGCGTACTTTCGGCGTAGACCGTAACCGGGATTTTCTTGGGTGTTTTTTCATCGTTCACAACCTCACCACCTTGATTGAGATAGTCTTGAATTTGATCACGTACTTCTTCCTTGACATCATCCCAAGTTACAATATCGTATTTTTCAATGGCGACAAAATTTTCGGCTATATATACTTTTTTAACAAAAGGGAGGTAAAATAGCTGCTGTGCCAACGGGCTGTTTTTTGCTTCGTCAATGTTAGCAAACTCGTAGTTGACATGCTTGGTCAAAAATTGATTTGCTTCAAATTTATAGATAGAAGAATGATTGGTTTCTTTTGCTTCAACCGTAAAGTCGCTCATGATTATTTTTTTACAAAAATAAGAGAACCTTTGCGCTATAACTACCTAATGCAATAAAATAATTCTATGCCTGTACTAGAAGAAGAAATATAAATTCTGTCATTTTGTCATTGGGTGAATATCAAGTATCTTTGTCGATTAAAATGAGTATAGATTTATGGAGAAAGTAATTGACGAGAGCATCCAGGGAAGTGCACTTGAGTTAGCATCCAACAATCAAAATACGCGCAAGCTGTTTATTGAAAGTTACGGTTGCCAAATGAACTTTAATGACAGTGAAATTGTAGCGTCAATTCTTGAAAAAGATGGCTTTAATACTACCCAAAATTTAGAAGAAGCAGATCTAGTTTTAGTAAATACCTGCTCTATTAGAGAAAAAGCTGAACTAACCGTTAGAAAACGTCTTGAGAAATATAATGCGGTAAAACGCAAAGTCAATCCGGGTATGAGAATAGGCGTACTGGGTTGCATGGCAGAACGTCTTAAGAGCAAATTTTTAGAAGAGGAAAAAATGGTTGATCTTGTCGTGGGGCCAGATGCCTACAAAGATTTACCAAACCTAATTGAAGAGGTTGATGCCGGCCAACAGGCGGTCAACGTAATTTTGTCTAAAGAAGAAACTTACGGGGATGTATCTCCCGTACGATTACAAAGTAATGGAGTTTCAGCCTTTGTCTCCATTACCCGTGGCTGTGATAACATGTGTACTTTTTGTGTAGTTCCCTTCACTCGTGGTAGAGAACGCAGTAGAGATCCCCAAAGCATCTTAGAAGAAGTCAATGATCTGGAACAGCGCGGATTCAAAGAAATCACGTTACTGGGTCAAAATGTAGATAGTTATTTGTGGTATGGCGGCGGACTCAAGAAAGATTTTGAGAAAGCATCTGATCTTCAAAAAGCAACCGCAACGAACTTTGCAGACCTATTAGATAAGGTAGCGAAGGCTCATCCACGTATGCGCATTCGATTTTCCACCTCAAATCCGCAGGATATGACCCTGGATGTGATTGATGTAATGGTTAAACATAAGAATATCTGTAACTATATTCATTTGCCTGTACAAAGTGGTAGCGATCGTATTTTAAACGAAATGAACCGCCAACATACCCGTGAAGAGTATATGACCCTCATTGATGAGATTAGAAAGCGAATTCCTGATTGTGGTATTTCACAAGATATGATCATCGGCTTCCCAACTGAAACAGAAGAGGATCATAAGGACACGCTAAGTCTCATGAAGTATGTGAAATATGACTTTGGGTTTATGTTTGCTTATTCAGAACGTCCAGGTACGATGGCTGCACGTAAGATGGAAGATGATGTGCCCCATGAAGTCAAAAAAAGGCGCTTACAAGAAATTATTGACCTACAGCTAGAGCATAGTAAGTACAATACGCATAAATTTATTGGAAAAACGGTAGAAATTCTCATTGAAAAATCTTCTAAAAAGTCTGATGCGCATTGGAGCGGAAGAACTACGCAAAACACGGTAGCTGTTTTCCCAAAAGAGTACTATCAAATTGGCGAATTTGTGATGGTTAAAATCACAGACGCTACAAAAAGTACATTATTAGGTGAAGCAGTGAGCTATGCTAAAGGTTATGAACCTGCAACTCTCATTACAAGTTAACCATTTATGGAATCAGTACAAGCCACAAAACAACGTTTTGGGATTATTGGTAATGATCCCGCTTTAAATCGTGCGATAGAAAAAGCAATTCAAGTTGCACCCACAGATATTTCGGTATTAGTCACAGGAGAAAGCGGAGTAGGTAAAGAGAGTATTCCGCGTATTATTCATGCTTTATCCCACCGTAAGCATGCCAAATACATTGCAGTGAATTGTGGAGCCATCCCAGAGGGTACGATTGATAGCGAATTATTCGGTCATGAAAAAGGTGCTTTCACCGGGGCTACAGCTACTCGAAGCGGATATTTTGAAGAGGCTGATGGCGGAACCATATTTTTAGATGAAGTAGGGGAGCTACCTCTAACCACGCAGGTGAGACTGCTTCGAGTACTTGAAAATGGAGAGTTTATAAAAGTAGGTTCCAGCAAGGTTCAAAAAACCAATGTTAGGATTGTCGCGGCGACTAATGTAAATATGTTTGATGCGATCAAAAAAGAAAAATTTAGGGAGGATTTGTTTTATCGATTGAGTACGGTAGATATTAATTTACCTCCGCTACGAGATCGCGATGAAGACATCCATTTGTTATTTCGCAAGTTTGCTTCAGATTTTGCACTCAAGTATAAGATGCCTACCATACGGTTAGAAGATGATGCCGTGCGACTGTTGCAAAGTCACCGCTGGCCTGGTAACATTCGGCAGTTGAGAAATATAGCAGAGCAAATTTCGGTCATTGAACAAAAGCGTACGATTGACGCTAACATACTACGTGAATACCTCCCGGACCGGACAAGCCAATTACCTGCTGTTGTCTCTTCAGATAAAAAAGAAGGAGATTTTAGTAATGAGCGCGAAATACTGTACAAAGTGCTTTTCGACATGAAAGGAGATCTCAATGATCTCAAAAAACTTACCTTAGAGTTGCTCCAGCATAACGATTCAGAAAAAGTCAAAGATGAGAATCAGGGCTTGATCAATAAGATTTACGGCGATGATGAGGAGATCGAAATGTTTGAGGAAGAGCTGGAAGAAAAGGCAAGAATTCTTCATATTCCAGAAAATAGCACGGTGACCCCTAAAGAAGATAAGTACGCTTTCGCGGAAGAAATTCAAGAAGAAGAACCTTTATCCTTACAAGATAAAGAGATTGAACTCATCAAAAAATCCCTGGAGCGTCATCGTGGTAAACGCAAGCTTGCAGCAGATGAGCTTGGTATAAGTGAGCGAACGCTATATAGAAAAATAAAACAATACGATTTAAAGTAATCTATAGGTATGAAACGATTCTTATATATTGTCTTGTTTGTCATAGTTGCTTCATTATCAAATTCTTGTGGTATTTATTCATTTACAGGGGCAAATACGGGTAATGCCGAAAATTTTCAGGTTAATTTCTTTCAAAATACAGCGGCGATCATAGAACCGGGAATAGACCAACAATTTACAAACCGGCTACAAGATTTAATTTTGCAACAAACTAATCTTGCTTTGACCAACCAAAATGGGGATTTAATTTATGAAGGAGAAATCACGCGGTATTACATTTCGCCAATTTCTGCAACGGCAGATAACACAGCAGCGCAAAACAGATTGACGGTCGCTGTAAATTGCCGCTTCTTTAATCGGTTAGATGATACGAGTGATTTTGAAAAGAGCTTTTCTTTTTATTTTGATTTTCCTGCCAACCAACAATTAATCGGCGCCACTCTTGATGAGGCATTAGATGAAGTCTTTACAAGAATTACGCAAGATATTTTCAACGAATCCTTAGCAAATTGGTAGGTGAATAAAACAGAATTCATAGCACTTTTAAAGGATAGTACACCTATCTCACCATCACAGACGAATCATCTAGATGCGTTGATTGATGAGTATCCATATTTTCAGGCAGCAAGAGCCTTACACCTCAAAGGACTCAAGCATAAACGTAGTTTTTCCTACAATAAAGCTTTAAAAATTGCGGCTGCTCACACCATTGACCGTAGTATCTTATTTGAGTATATCACTTCGCCTAATTTTACGCAACACGATATATCAGATCATATCTCCTCTCAGGAGAAATTTTTAGAGAACATTCGCGTAAATGAATATGAAGATATTAGTGCGAGTAAAACGATGGATGTAGATGATGCGGTTAAAATGCGATCAATTGAATCTGAACAAGTGCTTAATCCTGCACTCTTTGAACGAAAAGAATTCGTTCATAAAAAGGATAACATTGACATTGGTGCTCCATTGGAATTTAATCCTGATGAAGAATTTTCATTTTCAGAATGGCTTACACTTACTAAAGCAGAACCCATTGATCGTTCTCATGAGGATCAACAGGCTAAAGATGATTTAGATCTACCTGAAGAAAAGCAGACGAAAACAGAGAGTAAATTTGATTTGATCGATGCCTTTATTGAGAAAAAACCTAAGATCAAACCTCAAAAACAAAGTCTGCTGGTTAACATTGCAGAAGATCGTGTATTACCGGCCGAGTCCTTAATGACAGAGACCTTAGCGCGGGTTTACTTAGAGCAAAATAATTACAAAAAAGCCATCCAGGCGTACAAAATTTTAGGTTTGAAAAATCCCGAAAAAAGTGGTTTCTTTGCAGACCGAATTCGGGAAATAGAACAGTTAAAGAAGAATAAAGCATAGCATGGGAACTTTCAGCATTTTTTTAGGATTGATTATTATTGTAGCATTTTTGCTGGTTGTAGTAATTATGGTACAAAACCCTAAAGGCGGTGGTCTTTCATCATCTTTTGGTGGAGGTGGTGGTCAGCAGCTTGGTGGAGTACAAAAAACAACAGACTTTTTAGATAAATCTACCTGGACACTCGCAACATTACTATTGGTACTTATCCTTTTATCTAACGTATCCATTATGGGTGGTGAAGGGGTAACAGAGTCCAGAGTATTGGATGAAGATGCGCCACAACCGATTGAAAATACCATTCCAGAGGCAACTCCTGCTGCAGATCAAAATGATTCTTCAACCGAAGAAACTCCTGCCAACTAAGGGAAATTATACAATTAAGATACAGATCAAATGCCGGCTTATGACAAGCTGGCATTTTTTGTTTCAATATGTCATGTTCAAAGGGATGGCACAGTTTTCGAAATTAGGCTAGCAGCAATTAATTTAACTAAAAAAAAGATATAGAATTATGGCTTTAAACATTAAACCGTTGGCAGATCGCGTGGTGGTAGAACCACAGGCTGCTGAGACTAAAACTGCTTCAGGAATTTACATTCCAGATACTGCAAAAGAAAAACCCCAGCAAGGAACTGTGGTCGCAGTAGGTGCCGGTAAAAAAGACCATGACATGACCGTTAAAGAAGGTGATACTGTATTATATGGTAAATACGCCGGGACAGAATTAAAGTTAGAAGGTAAGGACTACCTTATCATGAAAGAAGATGACATCTTCGCAATCGTATAATGTCATTCCTGCGTAGGCGGGAATCCCATTATATATAATCAATCAACAAAAATAAATACGTATTTCGCTTTCGCGGAAACGTTCACCCATTAAAAATTAAATAGAAATGGCAAAAGATATAAAGTTTGACATAGAAGCACGTGACGGAATTAAACGCGGTGTGGATGCATTGGCAAATGCAGTAAAAGTAACCTTAGGTCCTAAAGGACGTAATGTAATTATTGGGAAATCCTTTGGTGCCCCAACAGTAACCAAAGACGGAGTAAGTGTAGCCAAAGAAATTGAGCTTGAAGATGAATTAGAAAACATGGGAGCTCAAATGGTAAAAGAAGTAGCTTCTAAAACCAATGATCTCGCCGGTGATGGTACGACTACTGCTACCGTATTGGCGCAAGCAATCGTAAAAGAAGGATTAAAAAACGTAGCTGCCGGCGCTAATCCAATGGATTTAAAACGCGGAATCGACAAAGCTGTTGAAGCAATTACTAAAGACCTTGAAAAACAAACAAAAGAAGTAGGTAGCTCTTCTGAAAAAATCAAACAAGTAGCTTCTATTTCTGCCAATAACGATCAGGTGATCGGTGAACTCATTGCCGAAGCTTTTGGCAAAGTAGGAAAAGAAGGAGTAATCACGGTAGAAGAAGCAAAAGGAACTGAAACCTACAATGATGTAGTAGAAGGAATGCAGTTTGACCGCGGATATTTATCTCCTTACTTCGTTACCAACAGTGAGAAGATGACCACAGAGTTAGAGAATCCATATATTTTACTGGTAGACAAAAAAATCTCTACGATGAAGGATTTACTACCTGTTCTTGAGCCGGTCGCGCAAACAGGAAAGCCTTTATTAATTATTGCTGAAGATGTAGACGGTGAAGCACTGGCAACTTTAGTAGTAAACAAATTGAGAGGAGCCTTGAAAATCGCAGCAGTAAAAGCACCAGGCTTTGGAGATCGTCGTAAAGCCATGTTAGAAGACATCGCGATCCTTACTGGTGGAACCGTAATCTCTGAAGAGCGAGGGTACACCATGGAAAATGCGACTATTGAGCAATTAGGTACTGCCGAAAAGGTTACTATTGATAAGGACAATACAACCGTAGTTAACGGTGCTGGTGAGAAGGATATGATCTCTAACCGAGTAAATCAGATCAAGTCTCAAATTGAAAGCACTACGAGTGATTACGACAGAGAAAAACTTCAAGAGCGTTTGGCAAAATTAGCCGGCGGGGTAGCCGTACTTTATGTAGGTGCAGCCAGTGAGGTTGAAATGAAGGAGAAAAAAGACCGTGTAGATGATGCGTTGCATGCAACACGTGCAGCGGTTGAAGAAGGAATTGTAGCCGGTGGTGGAGTAGCCTTTGTACGTGCAAAAGCAGCCTTAAGCAAAGTGAAAGGTGAAAATGCAGATGAAGAAACAGGAATCCAAATCGTAAATCGTGCGATTGAATCTCCATTAAGAACGATTGTTGAAAACGCCGGTGGAGAAGGATCTGTTGTGATCAATAAAGTTCTAGAAGGAAAAGGAGATTATGGATATGATGCGAAGAGCGAAGCCTATGTAGATATGCTTAAAGAAGGTATCATTGATCCTAAAAAGGTAACCAGAATCGCCTTAGAAAATGCCGCATCAGTAGCTGGTATGATATTGACCACAGAGTGTGCGTTAGTAGATATCAAAGAAGATGCACCAGCTATGCCACCTATGGGCGGCGGCGGTATGCCGGGCATGATGTAGAATATTCCTGCGAAATCGGGAATTTTAGCAGCATGA